>JAKFCW010000020.1:0-6859 GCA_036676455.1 Candidatus Sericytochromatia bacterium | reverse complement strand
TGACGGTGGGCTTACCCCCCTCCATCACCGCGACGACCGAGTTGGTGGTGCCCAGGTCGATCCCGATGACCTTACCCATTGTGCTCCTCCTTGTTAGCGGCGGTCTCACCCGCCGGATTTTGAGTGTTGGTTGAATTGACTGCTATGTCGTTGCTCGAGCCGCCGGCGCCCGCTGCCGCCTGAGCCGCGGGGGCTCCGTTGGGGTTGCGGCTCACCTGGACCATGGCATGGCGCAGGACCTTGCCGTTGTAGAGATAGCCCTTCTGGACCTCGGCCATGACGGTCTCGTCCGGCAGGTCGGCGTTCTCCATCTGGGCGATCGCCTCGTGCAAGTTCGGATCGAACGGCTTGCCCTGGGCCTCCATGGGGGCCACCCCGGACTTGGCGAGGAAGTCTTGCATCTGGCGGTAGATCATCTCGATGCCGGCCTGGACCTGCTCGATGTCCGTGGCCTTGCCCATGGCCGCCAGCGCGCGCTCGAAGTTGTCGACGACCGGCAAGAGGTTCTCCAGCACGCGCGAGCCCGCGAACTTGATCAGGTCCTCGCGCTCGGCGGTGGCCCGGCGGCGGAAGTTCTCGAAGTCCGCAGCCAGACGCTTGAACTGACCTTCCAGCTCGCCGTAGGCCTGCTCACGCAATGCGAGCTCCTGCTGAAACGCGTCAGCTTCGGCCTGCCCCTCGGTCACGGTGCTGGACGCCGTCCCTTCCGTACCGGTGGCGCGGGTTTCGTTGAGATCGTCTTCTGCTGCCAAAACCTTTCCTCCTACAAATAGCGTCACTCGAGCGCGGCGTCTCGAGCTGCGGACTAGGCGCCTAGTCGAGCCCGAAGAGCTCGTTGAGCGCGCGGCTGAGCCGCTCCGTCATCACCTCGACGGTCCGAACGGCCGTCGCGTATTCCATGCGAGTGGGTCCCAGGATGCCGATCTCCCCCACGACCTGATCGCCCAGCCGGTACGTGCCCGTCACGAGCGAGCAGCCATGCAGATCCGGCAAGGGGTTCTCCGTGCCGATCGACACCCGGACCGCCCCCTCCGGGACCTCGGCGACCGGCGCCGAGAACGTGTCCAGCAGCTCGATCAGGGCCTTTTCCTGCTCCAGCAGGCTCAGCAACTGCCCCACCTTGCCCGCTTCCGAGAACTCCGGCTGCTGGGCCAGGAAGGACGTGTGACTGGTGTAGAGCCGCTCTCCGGACTCCTGGGTGGCGGAAACCCGCTGGTAGAGATCGTCGAGCACCCGCTCGTAGCGGGCCATCTCCCGCGAGATCTTCGTGACCGCGTACTGGGTCAGGCGGTCGAGCGGCTGGTTGACGAGGTGGTCGTTGAGGAAGTTCGTGATCACCGTCAACTCGTCGGGAGACAAGGGCGCCGGCAGGGACACGAGCTGGTTGGTCACCGCGCCGCGATCCGTGATCATCACCAAGAGGGCCTCGGACTCGCTCACGGCGAGCAGCTGCAGGTACTTGATCCGGCTGGCGGACTGCCGAGGAGCCCGGACGATCGCCGTACAGCCCGACAGGACCGCCGTCAGCTTGGCGGTCTGCTGCATCAGATCCGGCAGGTCCCGGCTCAGGTGCCGGTGCTCCTGGATCAGCCGCTCCTGCTCGGGCGGCAGGCCCGAGCGCCGCTCCATGAGATGATCGACGAAGACGCGATACCCCGTGTCCGAAGGCACCCGGCCCGCCGACGTATGCGGCTGCCGCAGCAGGCCCTCCTCCTCGAGATCGGCAAGCTCGTTGCGGATCGTGGCCGGACTGAGCCCCAGATCGTACTTCTTGGACAGGGTCCGCGACCCCACGGGTTCGCCCGTGGAGACATAGTCCTGGATGACCGCAAGCAAGATCTGCTGCTGCCGGGGGGTGAGGCTGAAATAGACGCGACCGTCCACCGCTCCCTCCGTTTGCCCCTGCCGGGGAACCCACGCAACCCGTACCGAAAACCGTTTTAGCACTCACCAAACGAGAGTGCTAACATCCCTGCATTTAAGCACTCCATGGAGATCTTGTCAACGAAATCAAGCAGCCCAAATGCCGGGATCACGGGCCTTTGAGGGCGAGCTTAGCGCTCATGTGAGCGCCGTCGCAAGCGGCGAGCCAAAACGCCGACTATAATGAAGAGAGTCGAGCCGAGAGGAGTCCCGCGCCAGTGTCCATCCAGTTCACCGAAACCCAGATTCTCGTCGATGGCCGTCCCGACGTGCTTTTCGGAGGAGAGTTCCAGTACTTCCGCCTCAAGCGCGAGCACTGGGAAGGCACGCTTCAAGCCCTCAAGGACGCCGGAGTCAACGTCCTTTCCTGCTACATCCCGTGGATCTGGCACGAGGCCGAGGAGGGCAGCTTCGACTTCGACGGCACGACCCGCCCCGAGCGCGACCTGCGCGGCTTCCTCTACCTGGTGCGCCGGCTGGGCATCCCCCTGATCGTCAAGCCCGGCCCCTACATCTACGCCGAGTACCCCGGCTTCGGCATCCCCCACTGGGTCCGCGAGAAGCATCCCGAGATCCTGATCCGCCCCGCCGCCGATCCCGAAACCCCCGGCGAGATCGCGCTCGGCCACCCCACCTTCCACGCGTTGACCCGCAAGTGGTTCGCTGCCCTGGCGCCCCTGCTCCAGCCCATGGTCGAAGCCGGCGAGATCATCGCCCTGCAGCTGGACAACGAATGCGGCATGCCGCAGTACGGCGCGGGCCCCACCCTCATCGACACCAACCCCCAGACCGTGAAGCAGCTGCAAAGCTGGCTCTCCGAGCACCATGAGAGCGTCGACGCCCTGAACGCCGCCTGGCAAGCCAACTTCACCCGTTTCGACGACGTCCAGCCGCCCACCGTCTCCGAGCTGCCGCGGCCCGCTCTCGACGACCTCGCGCGCTTCACCGAGGACCTGATCGTCGACTACCTCGCGACCCTCAAGCTCAACTGGCAGCAGCTGGGAATCGACACCTACTTCTTCCTGAATGACGTCTGGATGCCCGCGTGGCCCAACCACGTCCTCAAGAAGAACACGGTCGCCCCGGTCGGCTTCGACATGTACCCGAAGTTCATCCGGGTGCGCACACCGCTGGATCAGCCCTACGCCATCGACTACGTCCCCAAGTTCTTCGCCTCCATGCTGTCGGGCGGCCCCCTGATCGGGCCTGAGATCGGCGGCGGCTGGCTGGACGAGGGCGTCACCGTCCCGGTGGTCTCGACGCTTCAGAAGATGATGGCCTCCTACCTGCGCGGCTCGCAGGCCAACATCATGTATCCGCTGCACGACGGCGAGGACCCCGACTCCTCGATCTACCGCTTCCTGAGCCCCTTCTCGCACGAGGGCAAGCGCTCCGAGCGCATGGAAGTGGTCGAGGCCCTCGGGCAGTTCCGGCGCGACTGGGGCCCCTTGCTGGCCTCCTCCGCGGAAGTGGAGAGCCCCGTGGGCATCCTCCACTACCAGGACGCCACCCACGACCTGCTGGCCTACATCTCCGATCCGATCAAGACGGCCCGCGAGAACCTTGACGAGGCCATCGATCACTCGGTCGCCCTCTTCCCGGCGGCGTCGGGTCTCTACGGCTCCATGGTCGAGGCGGGCTACTCCCCGCGGGTGCTGGAGCTCTCCAAAGCCAGCCTCTCGGAGCTGAAGCAGTGCCGGGTGCTCTTCTTCAGCTCGCTGGGCACCGTGCCCGCCGCGCTGCGCGAGAAGCTCGAGGCCTACGTCCGAGAGGGCGGAAACCTCGTGACCATGGGCACGCCGTTCGACTCGCCTCTGCTCTTCCCGGGCAAGCCCAAGCGGACCTGGCATCCCCGGGCACTCTCGGTGGTGGCCGGAACCTTCAAGGACCTCTTCATGTTCCAGGTCCGCGAGCGCGACCGGATCAAGCACCCCATGTCGCGCTTCACGATCTCGAAGCTGCAGCCGGTGATGGGCATGGTCAAGCATGCCACCCGGGCCGGGGTCTGGCTCAACGACTCGCGGCACGGCGGCAAGGTCTGGTGCTCGCGCATGATCACCTATTGCCACCTGCCCGCCGACGCCCAGGAGCTGCTCAACTACCACCAGGCGCCGGTCGGGTACTCGGTGCCGGTCGGCGACGGCCGCAGCGCGTTCATCGGGACGCTGATCGGCCCCCTGGTCGACTCCCCGGGCTACTACCTCGACGATCCGGCGCGCAAGCAATCCATCGAGAGCTTCGTCTCGAGCATGCTGCATGACTGGGGAGTCCGCCCCATCACCCGGCCGGTGCCGGGCCTGGAGACGGTCTTCCGGGAGACGCCCTCGGGCTGGATCATGGGGCTGATCAACCGCGGCGCGTCGCTATCGCTCAACAGCCTGCTGCCGGAAGGCTGGCCGATCGATCGCATCACCCAGCAGTTCTCTTACATGGGCTCGCGCCTCAAGCTCCAGGACGGGGTGATCACGGGCGTCCTGGTGGGCGGTGACGTCGCCATCCTCCACCTGGCGAGACGGGACTGAAACTTTTTCACCCGCCGATCCGTATTCCCAGTAGACGGCTGAAACGGGGTGCGACCCCGGAGGGGAGCCCCTCGGCCGCGAAGGAGATGACGGAGATGAAGAGGAAGCAAAAGTTTCTGGGAGCGCTCTTGGCGGGCGCGATGAGCCTCTCGGCACTGGCGGCGGCGCCGGCGCTCGCCCAGCCGGACGCTCACCGGGGCCGGGCCGCGCATGACATGAGCGCGGCTCCGCACGGCAAGATGGACCGCATGTTCGACAAGCTGAACCTCAGCGCCGAGCAACGCGAGAAGATCAAGACCCTGCGCCAGCAGGGCCAGGAGCGGATGAAGCCCCAGCACCAGCAGCTGATGGCAAAGCGCCGCGAGCTCCACGAGCTGGTGCGCTCGGCCGGCTCCACGCGTGAGCAGGCGATCGCCAAGCAGCGCGAAGTGAGCGCCATCCAGAACCAGGTCGCGGAAGCCCGCATGAACACCTGGTTCGACATGCGCGCCGTGCTGACCCCCGAACAGCTGAAGCAGTTCGAGCAGCTCAAACCCCAGAGGGGCGAGAAGAAGCGCCAGCGCTAGCGCTGACGCTCAGGAAGGACCGCCTTTGATCACCGCGCTGAACTGGAGCGCCCGCGGCTCAGAAGGCCAGAATCGCGGCTCAGAAAACCAGAATCGCGGCTCCGAGAGCACGCCGAGCGCCGAGCGCGAGGCGCTCTGGGTGCACGCCGCCCAGCACGGGAATCGCAAGGCCATGGACGAGCTGGTGCGCCTGCACCAGGACCGGGTCTACGGCTTCCTCTACCGGATGACCAACGATCGGGACCTGGCGCTGGATCTGGCCCAAGACACCTTCCTCAAGGCCTTCAAGGGCCTGAAGGGGTTCAGGGAGGGGGCGGCCCTGGGGCCGTGGCTGCTGGCGATCGCCCGCAACTGCTTCCTGGATCACGCGCGCCGCGAGAAGCCGGATTCCCTCGAGGACGACGGCTCGGGCGCCGAAGATCCCGCCCTTTTGCGATTGGCCTCGGACACGGGCATCATGGACGCGCTCGCCCAGGTGCCGTCCCCCCTGCGCGAAGCCCTGGTCCTGCGGCACATCGAGGATCTCAGCTACGAGCAGATCGCCGAGGCCCTCGAAGCGCCGCTGGGCACGGTCAAGACGTGGATTCATCGCGGGCGGACGAGCCTGCGCAAGCTACTGGAGAAAGGAGGCGGAGGATGAGCTGTCAGGCCGCCCGCCAGTTGATTCAGGATTCCCTCGACGGCACCTTGCCGCAAGCCTCGCAGGACGAGCTATCCAGCCACCTGGCCGATTGCGAGAGCTGCAAGCAGGACCATGCGAGCCTTTTGGCGGCGGTCTCGTCCCTGGAGGCCCTGCCCCGGGTCGCGGCTCCTGCGGAGCTTTTGAGCCGCCTTGCTCCCGAGCTGGACGCGCTCGCCAGCCAGCGCCCCCGTGCCGCCCGGAAACGCGCCTGGGCTTGGGTGCCTGGGGGGGCGATCGCCGCAGGCCTGCTCATTGCCCTGAGCGTGACCCAGTTCCAGCCGGCCGCCGACCCCGTCCCAGACCAGGTGGCCATGGAGTCTCCCTCCGCCGAGGAGATCCTGGAGTGGGTGGACGCCTCCGCCGAACCCTCGGACATCTTCTCCTTCTAACGCCCCGGGCCGCGATCCGCCCCCGCGATCGCCGGCAAACGGCCTCGGCACCCCCCGCATCAAGTCCCGCCACGGCATCCGCCGCCTGGGTCGCGAGTCGGGGGGTTTCCTGCAGGCCTCGAATGTAAAATCCAGATTAAAAGAATTTCCCCTTCGTTAAAGACCCGTTGAACCCAATAAAGGTCGATTAAATCTCGCCCTTAGGGCTTGATCCTCTCCCGTGCGAGCCTTATGCTGAGGCAACAAGGTTAAGAGAAGGTTGTTTCGACGGTAAGGGTTTAACAAACCACTTTGAGGGGGAGAGAACGCGTGAAGAACATCGCTCGGGTTTTGACCATGGTCCTGGCTGGTTCCGTCCTCGCTGGTTGCGGCGTCACCGCCGGCAACACCGCGATGAACCGCGACGCGTCGCCCTTCAGCGGCATGGCCAGCGCCACCGGCACCAAGCGCGCTTTCCTGGTCGGCATCAACAAGTACGTGCAGCCCGGTAGCGACCTTCGCGGCTGCGTCAACGACATCAACGACGTCAAGGCGCAGATGCTCACCGCCGAGGGCTTCAAGGCTTCGGACATCGTGACCCTCACCGACAAGTCGGCCACCCGCCAGGCGATGCTCCAGGGCCTCCAGGCGCTCGTCGCCTCCGGCCAGCCCGGCGACTTCCTCTACTTCCACTACTCGGGCCACGGCGCCCAGGTCCGCGACACCAACGGCGACGAGCCGGACGGCATGGACGAGATCCTCTGCCCCACCGACCTCGGCTACGGCAACGGCGGCTTC
>JAKFCW010000019.1:0-17352 GCA_036676455.1 Candidatus Sericytochromatia bacterium | reverse complement strand
CCTTGGTTAGGGCAGGCGATGTCCCACGCGGTTGAAGGCGTCCCGGATGGGCGCATACTCGGCGGGAGAGGTGGGGGCGAAGCCCTCGATGTGGTAGATGTCCATGAGGTTCTTGCGACCCTCGGGCGTACTGCTCATCTTGAGGAGGGCGGATTTGACCTTGGCGACGATCGCAGGATCGAGACCCTCGGCCACCGCGATGTTGTCACTGGGAGCGGGCTTGGTGTAAGCCAAGACCCGGATCTTGGATTGCTGCTCCGGGGGCAGGAACCCATGCCATGAGCCCTGCTTGCCGTTGGTGGAGTTGGCGAAGGTCGCGCCGGCGTCCACCTTGCCGTGAAGGACGGCGAGCACCGTGGCGTCATGGCCGCCGGCGTAGATCACCTGGGAGAAGTCGCGCTCGGGGCGCAGCCCTTCCTCCAGCAAGAGGGCCTTGGGATAGATGGCTCCCGAGACCGAGACCGGGTCGACGAAGGCGAAGGTCTTGCCCTTGAGGTCCCGGAGGCTCTTGATGGGCGAGTCGGAGCGCGTGATGATGGCCGAGTAGAAGAACCCGTCCCCCCCGCGAACCGCCTTGAGGATGGCCTTGGCATTGGCCTGGCGCTCGGCGAGCACGTAGGCCCCCGGTGCGAAGAAGGCCACATCGAGCTTCTTGGCTCGCATGGCCTCGATCACGCCCGTGTAGTCCGTGGCCACGAAGGGCACGACCTCCATCTTGAGCTCGCGGCTCATCGAGCTGACGATGGGCTGCGCGTTGCGCATGATGTGCTGAAGATTCTCGGACGGCACGAAGCCCATCCGCAACACCCGGGGCTTGTAGGCTCCCACGGGCGCCTGGACGAGAGTCCAGCAAGCAGCGCCGATCAGCGCGGCGAGCGCAATCAGGCGGGTCTTGCGTTGGCGAGCGTTCCTCAAGGGGATCTCCTCCAGTGGGCTGCTCCGGGCGCCTTTGCCAGGTGCTCGGCGAACGAACCCAGCGTCGAGCCGAGATGGGGGGATCGCCCCATGGTCGTTTCCAGTATACCCGAACACCCGGCATTGAAACAGCGCCCTGCTTGGCTTGAAGGCGACGACCCCCACCATGTCCTGCCTCTGGCCGTAGCGTTTCGGCGTTTCAGGAGCGGGGGGTCGTCGCCTTCGAAGGTCCGGGCTTTCCCGCTCCCTGCTAAGCAGACGAGGGATACGGGAATGCGGTTCCGTGGGTTAGATGCGAGGCTGGTCGTCGTTGAGGTTGATGCCGTGGTTGGCCTCGGCGTACTCGACCATCGGGGACTTGCTCACCTGAGCGAGCACCTGCGAGAAGGAGCGGCTGCCGGTCACGGCCATGACGTGGACGTTCAGACCGGGGATCACCCGCAGGGTCCGCAGGCCATACTGGGCGTGGAAGGTGCTGATCGAGCTGGGAGCGATCTGGGACTTGAACTTGACCAGCAACTCCTGCTGGGCCGTGCTGCGGGCGCTGAAGGACTTGTTACCGGTCGAGGTGGCCGAGGGCAGCGCCTGCCCGCAACCCGTCAAACTATACGTGAGGACGGCCACGAGGGCCGCGAGGATCATCTTCGACATGAGGGTTCTCCTTATATGAAACACGCTCGCTCATCGGCGAGCCATGTAGAACGCGGGTCGCTGTCCCGCTTGATGAGGTTTTAAAACTTCACTAATACAATTTTAATAAACAACCGAGCGCTTGTCTACACCCCGAAGGGAGTTTCGTTGGACTGTCAAATGGATGTTAGCGTGCCGTTTCGTGGCTTGCCGTCGTATCGAGACCGGCTACCGGCTCGCTTTCACGGCGAGCAGGAATTCGTCCCATGAGGTCTCCTTGGCCAGCCGCGTCTCGCGGTAGGCTGCATTGAACTCCTCGTAGGGGTCGGGAAGGTAAACCGAGAGGCCGTTGGCCACGCCGCGCTCCATTTTCTTTCGCCTGGCGACCACGATGGAGCGCTCGGCGGAAGCGACCAGGTCGGCGGCAGCCTCGCGGATCGCGGCGTCCTTGACCTTGGCCTGGAGGTTCTCGGCGAAGCGAATCAGGTCCCGGTGGCTGCTCTGACCCTTGTCCTTGCGCAGCACCGGAACGCCGTCGTAGGCCGACAGGATCTCGCGGCGGTTGGCCACGAAGCGCTCCAGAAGCACGTTCGAGAGCACGTTCATCTGGCGCTTGACCCCTGCGATTTGCGAGAGATCGATGGCCGCCATGGTGTAGGCCCCGGAGGACGGTTCGTCCGGCTGCGCATCCTCCACCAATTGGCGAGCGACGTCGCGGGCATCGGCCTTCTGCCAATCCGTGCGGGCGCTGAGCTTGCCGAACGTCTCCGAGTATGGCAGCACCCGGCCGCCCATGATCAGGTCCTCGCTCGCCACCATCATCTTGGCGGCGTCGCGAAACTCGTACGCCACCTCCACCGTGGACATCAGGCAGGCCAGGAGGTTCAGGACGTCGAGCTGCCGGCCCTTGAGCCCTTGCTTGACGGCGGTCCCGAACGAATGAAGCGGCATCTGCTCGTAGTTGGAGGAGAAGTCGATGCACATGCCCTGGTAACCCGAACCATGGCTCGAGACGTCGAGCACCTTGAAGCGGCCCGGGTACTCCCGGAAGCCCCAGCCCACGAACCGCTCCAGGGTCTCGGGAGCGGCGGAATTGAGCTCCGAGCCGTTCAGGCCGAGTGGGGTCCCGGCGAAGAGCCAGGGGCTGGCCATCGAACGCTGCGAGTCCTGCACGACGTAGTGAAGACGGGTGTCCGCGGGGCCGTCGGCGTCCGAGAAGACCACGAGGTTGGCGTAGGATGAAGATCCGGCGGCCTCGAGATCGTTGAGATGCCTGGGCAGATCGCCCGCGAGGTCGTTGTCCATGGCGCGGTAGGAGAGCACCGTGGCCATCTTCTCGCGCTTCATCTCCGGCAGCTGGCGCACCTGCACGCCCTCCGGCGTCCGGGCGATCCGGTGCTTGGCGATGTCCAGGAGGACGCTCGGAAGATCGGCATGGCCCACCGCGGGGCCATCTGCGCGCGCTGGCGGACCGAAGCCCGGCAAGCCGGCGCCGCAGCCCACCAGGAGGCCGGCCGCCAGAACCAGGGATAGGAGTCGGATCGCTCGTGGACGCATGATCATGAAACGCTTATCCCGCTCCGGGTCTCCAAGCTTGAGCGGATTAAACGCAGCTTAGAGGTAACTTAACCTGAACATAAGAATCCCGCTCCGCTTCCGCGCGATAACCCATTAGCTGACCGATAGTCATTTATCGAAGAGGAGGCGAGGATGTTCAAGCGTGCAATGATCGGCGTGGTGGCGGTGGGACTGCTCGCGGGCTGCGGGACGGCGCCCTCCGGCTTGGTGAGTGCCGGGCAGACGTCGGTAGGGGCTCAGGGGCTCTTCTCGCGGATCTCGGCCGATGACTACGCCAACGCGTCGGCCGAGGAGGTCTCGGCCATCCGTCAGGCCCAGACGGCAGGGAAGTCGCTGCCGAGGAACGGACGCCTCAAGTTCCGGGGGACCCTGAGCATCGCGTCGAAGGCCGGACTCACCGGCGACCCGCGCCGCGCGCCGATGGCGCTCGTGCTCGTCGCCCAGAACCAGCGCATCGAGCTGCTGGAACGGCGGGATACGGGCTTCAAGGCTCCCGACGTTTACCTCTACGACAAGTTCAACGTAGGCAAGAAGGAAACGGTGACGGCACTCGTCACGATCACGGGCGGCGTCCTGAAGCTCGACGGCATCATGGACTCCCGCGGCCGGATCGAGAAGCCCTGAGCCCCGCTGACGCCCCGGCTGCTATTAGACGCCGGGGCGCCGGGATTCGAGCCCGTGCAAGAGTAACTCCATGGAGACCATCACCTCGGTGAGGTAATCGACGCTCATGACCTCGACTCCCGGGGCCTGGAGCACCTGGCGGACCACCGGCGCCGGCTCCGCATGCTGAAGCAGGCCGATCATCAAGGCCTGAGCGTGAAGCACGAAGCGCGCGCCTTCGCCGGGATGCAGGTAGGGCAAGCAGGCTTCCAGGCGGGCCCCGAGGGTTCCCATCCGAACGGCCAGACGGCGCTTGAACTCCAGCACCGAATCGAACTCGACGTTATGCTCCAGGATGCTATGCAGGATGGCCAGGAGACTGACGACCGAGATCCGCCGCGGCACGGAAGCCCGGATGACCTGGAGGACCCCCGCCGTATCCGCGGTCCCCTCCCACGCGAGCAACTCGCTCTCCACCTCGCTCAGCCACTCCTCCAGCTTCTCCATCTGGATGGCCATGAAGAGCTCTTCCTTGGTCTTGAAGTAGAGGTAGAGGGTCCCTTTCGATAGCCCCAGGCGCTCGGCCAGCTGGGCCATGGTGATCGCCTGGAAGGGAACCGTCTGATAGAGCTCCCAGGCCGCATCCAAGATCGCCTGCCGGCGCTCCCGCTTCTGATCGTCTCCGCGTGCCCGCCGCCGAACCGCCATCTCCCCTCCCTTTCATGCCTCGGGTTTGCGTGTAGTCTAGCATAATGCGAGCAAGCCGGTTCCAGGTCCCAATGGGACCTGGAACCGGCTTGCTCGTCAGACTGTGGGGCGGCCTCACGCTCAAACGCGAGGAACTCCGGCCTTGCGGAAGACCTGCCTCACCAGGAAGCGATAGTACTCCCGGTTCTGAAGCAGCGGACGATCCGCGGGGTTGGGGTTCGACGCAGGGAAGGAGCGTACCATCTCGAGGGTGCTCACGCCGTCGACGTTCCGCAAGTCGAGGTTCGGCTTGTACGGAAGCAAGAGCTCGACCCCACGGACCATCCCGCCGTGGGCGGCGATCATGATCGGGGTGTAGCCGATCCGGGTCTGGGCGTTGACGTTCGCGCCTTGCTTCAAGAGCAGGTCCGCGATGTCCAGCTTGCCGTCCTGGACCGCCTGGAAGAGCGCCGTCCAGGCGACGTCGACCAGCTTGGCCTCCAGGTCCGGCTTGGCCTCCAGGAGGGCCTTGACCACCTCGAGGTGGGTGCTGGGCTTGTTCTGGAGGTAGCCGGACTTGCTGTAGCCGACGGCCATCAGCAGAGGAGTCTTGTTGTCGCGGTACTTCTTGCGGGTGTAATTGACGTTTGCTCCGGCCTGGAGCAGGAGGCGGACGGCCTCGGGGCGATCGGACTTGATGGCATGCAGCAAGGGAGTGAACGCGTAGGAGTCGGGGTTCACCGCGTCGACGTCCGTGCCCTTGGCGATGAGTGCGCGCAGCGTGACGAGGTCGCCCTGCTCGGCGGCTTGGCAAAGGGCCCGCTCGTCGGCCGTGAAGCGATCGAAGAGCCCTTGAGAGGCCACCGAACCCTCCGCGCTTCCGGATTCCCAGGCCGCCGGGCTCATGCCACAGCCGGCGAGCAACGAAACGGTCATCAAGCTCAACGTCAACCGACGAATCAAAACAGCCTCCTCGTGATGGAAAGGGGAACAACTGCCATCCTAAGGACTTAATATTAAAACTGAATTATGGTCAGTTATAAATTCAGTTAACAAACCCCTTGTCCTCACGCCCTCCCTGCGCCTCCTCCCCAGCAGGGATCACCGAAACTTAACTCCCTCTTGGGCAAGCCTCAATGAGCTCCGGGCAATAACTCCGTTATCAGGCTGTATGCCGCCCAGTGGAGGAATTCGCATGCGCATTCAAAAGCTACTCGTCCTCACGCTTGCCCTTTCCATGCTGACCGGCTGCGGCGCAGCCCCTCAGACCACGGGCCGCAGCCTCTCGGCGATGAACCAAGAAGAATGGCGCTCTCTATCCAGCAGCGCCAGCCTGGAGAGCCTCTCCGAGCTCGACACCAACCGCGATCGCCACCTCACCCCTGCCGAGTCCGGCCTCGACGCCGAGAGCTTCCGCCAGCTCGACATCGACGGCAACGGCACGGTCTCAGCTTCCGAACTCCTGCGCGAGGCCATGCGCCAGGCCGAGGCCTTCCGGGCCGCCGAGCCCCC
Organism: Candidatus Sericytochromatia bacterium; assembly: GCA_036676455.1. GTDB lineage: Bacteria > Cyanobacteriota > Sericytochromatia > S15B-MN24 > UBA4093 > UBA4093. Next base: position 11,427 of record JAKFCW010000019.1, on the reverse strand, counting down.
CTCGGAGGTCGAGGCGATCAAGCCCCAGCCCCCCGCGGTCACCCCCCTCAGCCTCGAGCCTCAGCCCAACCAGGCGCAGCTCTACATCGACGCCGAGCAGATCTACCCCGCCATCCTCGACTCCTTGAGGGAAGCCCAGGAGAGCATCCAGATCGACTACTTCCTGCTGGGCGGGGACATCGGCAAGCAGATCGCCGGGATCCTGGCCGAGCGGCAGCGTGACGGGGTCAAGGTGCAGATCATGCTCGACGGGCATGCCGGCATCGCAGGCCCCACCCAGACGCAGGTCCGCGAGGTGATGAGCCACCTGAAGCTGGACCAGGTCCCCTTCAAGTTCTTCCCGATCAAGTTCATGCCTCAGAACAAGGGCCTGCTGGCCAACCGCTTCCAGATCGACCACAACAAGCTGATCGTGGTCGACCGCCGCGTGGCCTGGGTCGGCTCGATGAACCTCTTCGACTTCGCCACCATGAACCACGACCTCATGGCCCGGATCGAGGGACCGGCTGCCGCCGAACTCTCCCGCATGATGAGCGAGGAGTGGGGCGCCCCCATCGCGCCGGACCACGACAGCCCCGTCCGCATCCAGCCCGTCCTGCCCCAGCCGCCCGCCAGCATGATCCGGCTCACCCAGACCGGCATCCACCAGCGCAACACCAAGGACCTCCTGCTCGCCAACATCGCCAAGGCCCGCACGCGGATCGACATCGCGATGTTCGAGTGGAGCGACCTGGACGTGGTCCGTGCCCTGGGCGAGGCCAAGCGCCGGGGAGTCCAGGTCCGCGTGCTCCTGGACCGCCATGCCTCCGACGAGAAGTACATGCCCTGGCTGCGGTTCACCGAGCTTTACGGCATCCCGAACCTCTACGCCGCCAAGCACATGCTAAGAGAGGGGCTCGACCTCAAGTGGTACGACTCCCAGCTGGAGATGCAGGAGCTGCACATGAAGCTGGCCATGTTCGACGGCGAGAAGGCCATGCTCGGCTCGACCAACTACACCTTCCAGGCCTTCAACAACTTCCGCGAGACGGGAGTGGAAGTGACCGGGGGCCCCCTTCTCGAGCAGCTCAACGGCATGTTCGAGCGGGACTGGGCCAGCCGTGGGACCCGCGCCAAGCCCCTCAACGTCAAGGAGCGGATCACCGCGGGCTTCGTCGCTTACATGGAGATGAAGCGTATCGGCTGGTGGTAATGGGTAGAATGGAGCCATGACGCGCGTTACCGGCCGCTTGGCCCTGGCCTTTGCCCTGATCCTGCCGCTTTCCGGCTGCGAGCTCCTCTTGATCTCGCCCACCCTGCCGGGGCTGATGCCGTTCGTGGGAAGCCCCTTCACGGGCAAGGTCGTCGACTCCGTGACCGGGCTGCCCCTGGGCAATGCCACGGTGACCGCCGGCCTGCTGGCCACCGCCAAGACGGAGGCTGACGGCTCGTTCAAGCTCTACGGGAACATCGGGGGGCAGGGGATCGCGATCGCCCGCGCCGGCTACACCTCGCTCTCGTACGTGACCAGCAGTCCCCTGCAGGCCGGGCAGACCTACTTCCTGCCTCCGCTCTTCCCCAGCACCGGCCTGCCCTCGGCCAAGCACGTCACCCTGCAGGGCAGCGTCCGCTACGACAACGCCCAGATCACCGGGAAGGGGGGCGTGGTCTTCGCGGGACTGGTCTCCGCCATGACCAACAACGGCCTCTTCTCGATGCCCATCCGCGAGCTTCTGCCGGGCACGGTCCACTCCGGAGTGCTCGCCGGCGGCACGGTCCTGGGCGGTCCCATCACCCCCGAGGCCGGCCAGAGCGCCGCCGATTTCTCTTTCGACTCCTTCGGCTACCGCTTCGTGGACATCCCCTTCTTCGACAAGCCCGACCTCGCCCCGCTAACCTTGCAGCCCATCGAGGCGAAGCACGTGCCGATCCAGGCCCTGAGCGTCAGCTACTCCAATGCCGCGGCCTTCAACCAGGTGCAGACCGACGTCATCATGGACTTCGGCCTGATGGGCTCCGTGCCGGTCGCGCGCAGCACCCAGTCCAACAAGAGCATCCCCGTCCCCTTCGTCCAGGGCATCAAGTATGCCATCGAGGGCCGTGCCACGGACGCCTCCGGCAAGCTCACCAGCAAGGTCTCCATCACCACCAACTCGCTGGGCGCGATCCCCTTCAAGCTCCTGTCGCCCCCGGCCGTAAACGGTCCCGCCAACGGTGCCGAGGAGGGGGGGACTCCCACGTTCTCCTGGAATCCGGTGCCCGACGCCCAGAGTTACGCCGTGGAAGTCTTCGAGGGCACGCACGCATCGGCCACTCTCAAGTGGAAGGGCTACACCTCCCAGACCTCGATCGCCTTCCCCACCTTCCCCGACTGGGACATGAACGGAGGATCGCTGATCCCCGGCATCTCCTACACCTGGACGGTCCGCGCCTACAACGCCACCGTGGAATCGCTCGGTAAGTCGGTGACCGCCCCACCGCCCACCAAGCCCTATCGCAGCAACCTCTACGAGTCGGCGGCAAGCGGCATGACCTTCACGAGGGCACGATGAGCCACATCCTCAGGCCGATAGGCCGTTCAAACAGGCTCTCCGGCGCCGAAGGCGCGATGAGCCACATCCTCAGGCCGATAGGCCGTTCAAACAGGCTCTCCGGCGCCGAAGGCGCGATGAGCCATATTCTCAGGCCGATAGGCCGTCTTTCCCACCTGACGCTTAGCCTCCTGACAACTCTCGGGCTATTTGGCCTGCCTCTAGCCGGCTGCCAGACTCCACCGACGATCTCCCTGCCTCCTGCGGGCTCGTACGCCGCCGGAGAGCTGATCGTCGGCCTCGACGATGCCAGCCATGCCGAGACCAAACTGCGCGAGGCCGGCACCGAGCCCCGAACCGCGCTGGGAGAAGGGCTCTGGCTCGTGGACGTCCCGGCGGGAACGGAAGCCGACGCGCTGAAGCGGCTGACGAGCCAGCCCGGGATTCGCTTCGCCGAGGTGAACCGGACGCTGCGGACCCAGATGGTCGGGGGGTTCCGGCCCGTGGAGACGGGATTGCGGGTGGCGGCGACCGTGACCGATCCCAAGTACCGTGCGCCCGTCGGGACCACGCTGCCCGGCCAGTGGGGACTGGACATGATCAAGGCGCCTGCGGCCTGGGACACCGAGCGCGGCGGAAAGGTCGTGGTGGCCGTGATCGACACGGGCATCGACCCCGAGCACGAGGACCTGGCGGGCAACCTCGACATGAGCAAGGCGGCGAACTTCGTGGAGCCGGGCAAGACGCCTTACGACGACTTCGGGCACGGGACGCACGTGGCGGGGATCATCGGGGCGATCGCCGACAACAACCTCGGCATCGCCGGAGTGGCCCCCCAGGTCACGATCATGCCCATCCGGGTGCTGGGCGTGGATGGAGGCTCGACCGCGGCCCTGATCCAGGGCATCGATCACGCCGTGGCCAAGGGCGCCAAGGTGATCAACCTCAGCCTCGGCTCGTCCATGGCCAGCCGGGCCGAGCAGGAAGCCGTGAACCGGGCGGTCTCGCGGGGCGTGACGGTGGTGGCCGCCGCCGGCAACGAGGCCCTGAGCGGAAACCCCCTCAACTACCCGGCCGCCCTTTCCGGGGTGATCTCGGTGGGAGCGCTGGGGCGCCTCCCGGTGAACGGCCAGATGGTGCTGGCGCGGGCGGAGTACTCGTGCTTCAACCCGTACGTGGCGATCGCCGCCCCCGGCTCCGATATCCTCTCCACGGTTCCCTCCCAGCTCGGGAACGCCTCCAACAAGGGCGGCGCCTACGCCTACGCGAGCGGCACCTCCATGGCGGCCCCCATGGTGACCGGGGTGGCGGCCCTGATCCTCGCGCGCCATCCCGACTGGAAACCGGCTCAGGTGCTGCAGGCCCTGCGGGATGCGGCGAACCCCAACGGCCTCACCCGGGTGGCCGGGGACGCGGGCTCGGGCTATGACGCCAACTTCTTCGGAGCGGGGCTGATCGACGCCAGCCTCGCCGTCGCCAAGTGAGCCTCGAAAAGCGGGCCGCCGCTCTGCAGTCTCCCGGCTCACCGGCGCCCGGTTCGCCGGCCCCTGGTCTGCTGGCGCACGTCCTGCGCTCCGGCGAGGTGGAGAGCATGCATCAAGGCTGGCTGGTGATCACGGATGCCGACGGGCGCGTGCTCGCGCAGGTCGGCGACGATCCACTCCTCTACACGCGCTCCAGCCTGAAACCCCTCCAGGCCCTGCCGCTGCTCGCGAGCGGCGGAGCGGATCGCTGGGGCCTCACTGCCGAAGAGCTGGCCGTGACGGCTGCCTCGCATGCGGGCTCGCGGATGCACCGAGAGACAGTCGCCAGCGTACTCTCCAAGGCGGGGCTGTCGCCCGACCAGCTTGCCTGCGGCACGCACATGCCCTACGACGAGGCTGCCGCCCGCGAGCTCACGTGCAGCGGCGAGCAGCCCCAGCTACTCCATTGCAACTGCTCGGGCAAGCATGCGGGCATGCTTGCCCTCGCGGCGCACATGGGCTGGCCGACGGAAGGCTATCACCGGCTGAAGCATCCGGTGCAGCAGGCGGTGCGCGAGGCGATCCTGGAGGTCACGGGGGTCTCTCCCGCCGAGCTCAGCCACGGCATCGATGGCTGCGGGCTTCCCGTCTGGCGCATGCCCCTGAGCGCCCTCGCCCGCGGCTTTGCCCGCCTGGGTCGCCCCGAGACCCTCTCTGAGCGCTGGCAAGAGGCCGCGCGGCGGATCGTGGGGGCGATGGCGGCGCATCCCGAGCGGGTCTCGGGGCCGGGGCGGTTCGACACGGAGCTGATGCGGCTCACGCAGGGGCGACTGATCGGCAAGGGCGGGGGCGAGGCGGTGCACGCGGGCATCGTCCGCGAGTGGGGCTGGGGCTGGGCACTCAAGGTGGCGGATGGCAACCGGCGGGTGACGCCGCCGGTCCTGCTCGAAACGCTCGATCGCCTGGGTGCGCTCACGGCGGAGGATCGCAAAGCGCTTACCGGCTGGCGATCGCCCGAACTCAGGAACAACCGGCAAGAAACGGTCGGATCGATCGTCGCCGTGCCCGTGCTGACGCTTGCCCGCCGTTAACGACCGCTGGTGATTTCGTCGTAGCCGGCAGCCACGAACCCTTCTACGCTCCTCCATGGCGAAAGGAGGAGACATGCAATCCTGGAAGCGAGTCTTCACCGGGTTCACACTTCTTGCCGCGCTCGGCGCGACGGCATGCCAATCCCAGGCTCCCAGCAGCCCCGGCGGGGGAGGCGGGCCGACCCCGGCCCCCACGGCGACGCCCTTGATGGACTCGGGGACCTTGACCTTCGACGCGGGGCCGGCGCCCTTCACCGATCCGACGACCCCCGAGGAACGTGCCTCGACGCGCTACTCCAGCGGCAACTGGACGATCGTGGACGGCGCCTACGTCCAGTCGGACACGTCCCCCAGCCAGACCCTCATGCTCCAGCGCTATACGGGCAACGCCCTGGGCTTGCCCAACGGCTATGCCCCGGCGCGGTACCGGGCCGAGGCGGTCGTGCAGGTCTACGAGCCGACCCAGGCGCTTCCCGCCGACATGGTGGGGGCTCCCAACGGGGTCTGGGGCTTCATTCCGTACTACCTGGACGCCCAGCACTTCGTGTTGATGATGGCGACGGGCCGCGAGGCCATGGTCTGGGTGGTGGACGGCCTGAGGCCGGGAGACACCTGGGAGGCGGCCACCTACCGCAAGTGGCACATGTACCTGCCCGCGGAGCTCAAGGTCGGGGATACCGTGACCTGGGGCGCCAAGGTGAACGCCGCGACGAGCGAGATCGAGATCTCCTACAACGGCGATCGCAAGACCACGATCCGCCACCCGATGATCACCGACTCCGCCTCGCACTCGGTCGCCCTGATCTCCAACGGCAACAAGGTCCGCTACGACACCGTCACCTTGGAGCCCCTGGCTCAGGAGTAACCCCCTCAAACGCGACTCCCCCCGGCCGCGCGTGGCGTCGGGGGGAGTCGTGTTTTAACGGCGTCCCTTACTAAGGCTTGGCGGTCGCCAAAGCGAGCCGGCGCACTCCGGACTCCTTGAGCTGGTCGATCAAGGTCACGACCTTCGAGTAGGGAAGACTCTTGTCGGCTGCGACGATCACCGCGGTCTCGGGCTTCTCCTGGACCAGGACTTTCAGCCGCTCCTGCAGGACGTTCGCCTCGATGGGCTGATCCTGGAAGTGGAGGCGTCCGTCCAGCGACATCTGGACGACCACCGAGGGCGGAGTCTTGTCGGCAGTGGTGCTGGCGGGAAGCTCGGCCTTGAGCGAGTCGGTGATCTGGGGCAGGAAGGCCATGACCGCCAGGAAGAGCGTGATGATCATGAACACGTCGATCATGGGGATCAGCTCGAAGCGGATCCCCTCCCGACGCCGCCGGTTACGCACCAAAGTTGGCCTCCTCGATGGGACGCTTGGGCCGAGCGCTGTCCCGGCGCTGCTCGCTCAGGTAGCCCACCACCGTGGAGCTGAACGCGTCCAGGCGGTTGATGAGCGTGCTGTAGCCGATGGCCGCCACGATGGCGACCAGCAGGCCGCCGCCGGTCGCGACCAGGGCCTCCGAGATGCCGCCGGCGAGCTGGGCCAGGGGATTGGTGGGCCGGGTGCTCGAGACGATCGAGAAGATGTGGATCATGCCGGAGACGGTGCCGAAGAGGCCCAGCAGCGGGGCGATCGCCGCCAGCGTCTGAAGCCAGCCAATCTTGCGCTCCATGCTGCCGAACGCGATCTCCGAGAAGGTGCGAACTTCATCCGGGGTGGCATAGGGATGCGACTGGCGATAGGCCAGCACCGTGCTGAAGACGTCGCGGCTGGAGGCGTCCGCAGGAGCCTTCGGATTCAGGAGGTGGTGCTCGTAGCGCTTCCGCGCACGACCCAAGGTCCAGGCAGCCTCGATGATCAGCGCAACCGCGATCACGGAGGCCGCGAGGATCGGGATCATCGTGATGCCGCCGGCCTGGATCATACTGAGTAACTGGAACACGAAGACTCCTTTCGGAAGGCGACTCGAATCATCAAGCGAGAATCAGGGAACATCCCCGGAGGGCCATTCCCCCGACATGAACGAGGGAGGCGCCGTTTTGGTTCCATGGTTATCCCAGAAAGGGAGCCCTCCGTCAAGGTTGCAACAGGCATGGGATCTGGATCACAGGAAGTTTCAAGCCGCTCCTCGAACGGGCGCGCGATCCGAGCCCGAACGCACGCAGGACTTGTAAAAAACCCTCGCTTCGGGAATACCATGCTCGTCACGTTCTTCTAGGGAGTCTCGACCTTGGCGCAAAGCAGCGAACCCAAAACCAAATTCGACATCGTCTCCAAGGGCGTCGGCCTCATCGCAGGCGGCCTGCTGATGATCCTCATCGGGGTCGTCGTCAGCCTCACCCTCCGCAACGAGTTCGGCGTGAGCATGCTCCTGATGGGCGCCTGCTTCGGCGGATACGGCGGCTTCCAGATCTACCAGGGCATGCAGGCCCGGACCAAGTCGATCACATGCCCGCACTGCGGCGAGGCCAACCAGGTCCTCAGCGAGGTCAAATCCTTCATGTGCATCGAGTGCGACAAGCCGCTGAAGCTGGTCGCACAGCGTCCCCCCTCGAGTCCCGGCCCCCGGCGCCGCGGGACCAAGCGCCTCTCGTAAACTTCGATCCGGTAATTAAGAGGGCCGCCCGACATTTCGGGCGGCCCTCTTAATTACGAAAGCACCGGCACCGTGGCCTGCGCCAGCTTCACCGCGACGACCGTGACGTCGTCCTCGGTCGGCTGCACTTTGCCCTCGAACGCGAACTGCCGCCACTCCGCGAGCAGATCCTGCACGAAGCGATCCGCGGTATGAGCCCCCAGTCTTTGAACGAGGCCTTCCATGCGATCGAAGCCGAACTCCTCGCCCTCGGGGCTCTTCGCCTCGATGATGCCATCCGAGTAGAAGACCAGCAGGTCGCCGGGGTAGAGCTGGACCTGCTTCTCGGGGTACGAGGCGTTGTCGCGCACCCCCAGCGGATACGACGCGCTGGGCAGGACCTCGACCGCTCCCGTGGCGGCCCGGTAAAGATACGGGTGAAGGTGGCCGGCGTTGGCGTAGGTGAGGATGCCGGTCCGGGTGTCGAGGATCGAGTAGAAGAAGGTCATCAACTGGCGCTCCAGCGAGCTCGAGCGGACCAGGTTGTTGGCGACCTTCATGACGTCGGTGACCCGGTGGTTGGTGAGGACCTGCGTGTGCAGGCACGAGCGGACCACTGCCATCAGCAGGGCGGCGGGGACGCCGTGGCCGGTGACGTCACCGATGGCGATCGCCATCTGATGCTCCCCGACCGGCAGGAAGTCGAAGTAATCGCCTCCGACTTCCGAGGCGGACTCCGCGAAGAAGTCGATGTTCAGGCTGCCGGACTCTGGCGCGGACGCCGGCAGCATCGCCTGCTGGATCCGGCGGGCCGTCGCCAGCTCGCCGCGCATGCGCTCCTGCTCGCGCAGCTCATCGCGCTGACGATTCAGCTCGCCGAGCATGAGGTTGAAGGCATGCGCGAGCTCTCCGAGCTCGTCCTTGCGATCCTCGGGTACCCGGGCGTTGAGATCCCCCACCGCCGCGAGCCGGGTTCCCCGGACCAGCTGGCCGATCGGCTCGTTGAGGAAGCGCGCCAGCCAGACGCTGGCCGCGAAGGAGACGATCAGGCCCAGGCCGAAGACGCCCAGGGAGATCCGCAGCATCGCTGCTTCCTTGGCGAGCACCTCCTTGGCGCTTATGTCCACGCCCACGACGTAGCGCACCTGCCCGTTCGGCTCGCGGATCGGTGCGTAGCCCGAGAGCCAGACGCCGTACGCGTCCTCGTAGACCGCCCGGCTGGCGGAGAGGCCCGACACGCTCTCCAGGAGGCCGGGAACCTCCGCGACGGGGTACGGAGCGCCATAGGGACTGAAGGCCTTAGATTCCGGGGGCTCCGCGGAGACGACGAAGTGCCAGTCGGGCCCGCTGGAGACCCGCATGGTGTAGAGATCGCGAATGCCTGGGCTTTGCGCGCGCATGCGGTTCAGATGATCCTTGACCTGCCGGTACTCGGGAGCGTCCGCGGAGCGGATCCGGTCTTGAGTAGCAGCGTCCAGGTTGGAGGCGGCGATGCCAGCCGCCATCATGAGCCGCTCCTTCAGCTGGTCGCGGACGATGCCGCTGGCTTGCTGGTAGAAGAGGCCGCAGGCCAAGGCCAGGATGAGGGTGATGGCCAGCATGAAGACCATCATCAACTGGGTTTGCAGGCGCCAGCGCCAGGGAGGGGTCACGGCATGTCCTCGCTCGTCTCGGGGGGCAGCATCCCTCAGTATACGCGGTCGCCTTGCTTGTAAGAAGGTGGCCACCCGATTCTTTCGGGTGGCCACCTTCTTGCAACTAGACGATCTGAGCGACTTCCGCTCCGGCCAGCTTCACCGCGACGACCGTGACGTCGTCCTCGGTCGGCTGTTCCTTGCCCTCGAAGGCGAACTGCCGCCACTCCGCGAGCAGGTCCTGCACGAAGCGATCCGCGGAGTTGGCGCCCAACGTGCGGACGTAGCCTTCCATGCGGTCGAAGCCGAACTCCTCGCCCTCGGGGCTCTTCGCCTCGATGATGCCATCCGAGTAGAATACCAGCAGGTCGCCGGGGTAGAGCTGGACCTGCTTCTCGGCGTACGTGGCATTGCTGCGCACTCCCAGCGGGTACGAGGCGCTGGGCAGGATCTCCACCGCTCCCGTGGCGGCCCGGAAGAGGTACGGGTGAAGGTGGCCGGCGTTGGCGTAGGTGAGGATACCGGTCCGGGTGTCGAGGATCGAGTAGAAGAAGGTCATCAGCTGGCGCTCCAGCGAGCTCGAGCGGACCAGGTTGTTGGCGACCTTCATGACGTCGGTGACCCGGTGGTTGGTGAGGACCTGCGTGTGCAGGCACGAGCGGACCACCGCCATCAGCAGGGCGGCGGGGACGCCGTGGCCGGTGACGTCACCGATGGCGATCGCCATCTGATGCTCCCCGACCGGCAGGAAGTCGAAGTAGTCGCCCCCGACTTCCGAGGCGGACTCCGCGAAGAAGTCGATGTTCAGGCTGCCGGACTCTGGCGCGGACGCCGGCAGCATCGCCTGCTGGATCCGGCGGGCAGTGGCCAGCTCGCCGCGCATGCGCTCCTGCTCGCGCAGCTCGTCACGCTGGCGATTCAGCTCGCCGAGCATGAGGTTGAAGGCATGCGCGAGCTCTCCGAGCTCGTCCTGGCGATCTTCTGGCACCCGCGCATTGAGATCCCCTTCGGCGGCGAGCCGGGTCCCATGCACCAGCTGGCCGATCGGCTTGTTCAGGAAGGTTGCCAGCCAGACACTCGCCCCGAAGGCCACTACCAGGCCCACTCCGAAGACGCCCAGGATGATCCGCAGCATCTGACGTTCTTTTGCGAGGACCTCCTTGGCGCTCATGTCCACGCCGAGGATGGAGTGGACCACTCCGTTCTTGTCCTTGATCGGGGCATAGCCCGAGAGCCAGACGCCGTATTCGTCCGGCAGGATCGTCCTGCTGGCGGATAGGCCCTTGAGGCCGTCCGCGATCTCCGGCTCGTTGCTGATGTCATAGGGAGTGCCGTAGGTGCTGGCGAGCTCGGAGGAGGGATCCTCCGAGTCGAGCACGAAGTGCCACTGCGTCCCTCGCGAGGCGCGCAGGGTGTAGATCACGCGGATGGTGGGATGGACCTCGAGCAGGCCCTGGAAGCGGTCCCAGAGCTTGCGGTACTCGGGATCGTTCGCCGAGCGGATCCGCTCGTGGGCCTCGGCGTCGACGTCCTTGGCGATGATGCCGGCGGTCACCATCAGGCGCTCACGCAGCTGCTCGCGGATCAAGCCGCTGGTCTGGAGATAGAAGAGGCCGCAGGCCAGGGCCAGGATGAGGGTGATGGCTAGCATGAAGACCATCATCAACTGGGTTTGAAGGCGCCAGCGCCAGGGAGGGGTCAAGGCATGTCCTCGCTCGATTCGGTCACGGAAGCCGGGGTTTCCTTGATTATACCCGGTTGCTCCGAAGGCGGCTCAGCCGGCTCCCCTGCCGTGATGGCGGGCCTTTCGCGCGACCTCGGGCGCTGGCGGGCCGTGCGGTCGGATAAATTTCTGTTAAAACGCCATTTAGAGGATTGTAATTCAGTTGAGCGGGTGTTAAAGTTACCCTACGGTTAAGGTGGTCTTAACCTTAAACATCCAGTCTTAACCACCTTAACCCGGCGGCGGACCGCCACAACTTCGATTCAAGGGCTGAGCGCCTTGAGCATAGGTATCCAAGTTGACGTCCCCCCACTTAAGGAGAAAAGGATGAAGAACGTTCGCAAGGTCGCTACCCTCTCGGTCGTCGCCACCGCCCTGTCGCTGGCCGGCTGCGGAGTGGGAACCCCTTACACCGGCAACATGAACGGCAACCGTGACGTCGCCGTC
>JAKFCW010000018.1:0-2535 GCA_036676455.1 Candidatus Sericytochromatia bacterium | reverse complement strand
CGACTACATCATCCCCGGCAACGACGACGCCATCCGCGCCGTCAAGCTGATCGCCGGCAAGATGGCCGACGCCGTCCTCGAGGGCAAGCAGGGCGAGCAGCACGCCAAGAAGGAAGCCGCGGCTCCCAAGGCCGAAGAGCCCGCGACCGTCTAAGCGCACGGCAAAAACGAACCAACCCGCGACGCGGGGGGCCTACGCCCCCCGCGTTTCCCTTTGCTCAAAACCTTGCTTGCATGCCATCAAAACTCCGTTAAGCCTTCGTTGAATCGCGTCACTCCTCCCGCGGACCCGGGAATAACCCCCCTAGCTGGAATCACATCACGCATCAGGAGGGGTCACCATGAGCATGAACGTCAACGGCGGCAGCACGCCCATCTGGAGCGAGGTCGTCTACACCCAGAAGTCGGACGTCGTCGTTGACCCCAACTGGAACCAGGTCTCCAAGACCGGCCTCTGGGAAATGCCCAGCGCCACCCCCACCGCCCCGGTGCCCGCGACCGAGCAATGGGAGATGCCTGAGATCAAGGGTGACTCCTCCACCATCCCCGCGCGGACGCCCGAGCAGGCCTCCCAGATCCTGCTGACCGAGGTCACCCCCCCGCCCCTGCCGCACGACTGGCTCAGCGACATCCTCAAAGGCCTCGACGAGATCGCCGCCGAACCCAAGCCTGCCCCCCAGCCCGAGGCCAAGAAACCCGAGCCGCAGCCCGAACCCAAGCCGATCGCCAAGAAACCCGAGCCACAGCCCGAGCCCAAGCCGATCGCCAAGAAGCCCGAACCCAAACCCGAACCCAAGCCGATCGCCAAGAAACCCGAACCCAAACCCGAACCCAAGCCCATCCCCGCCGAGGGCCGCACCTTCAAGACCCAGGGCGACCCGCTGGTCCGGACCGGCGACGGCATGTGGTTCGGCGTGCACGAGCCCGGCAAGTACGTCTCCCTGAAGTCCGCCTCGGGAGACTTCCTCATGGAGCAGCAGATCTCCAAGACCAAGGACGGCCGCAAGTACAACACCGGCATGGGCTTCAAGCTCGACGGCAACAACATCGCCATCAGCACCAACGGCGGCAACGGCCCCAACACGATGACGATCAACGGCAAGAAGTACGACCTGAAGTTCGCCGCCCACGGCATCAACCTGCCCGGCGGCGGCAAGGTCACCTACGACCCCAAGACCAGCAAGGTCAACATCACCTCCGCCGACGGCGACAAGATCTCGATCAACCGCGTCAACAACGCCAAGGGCGTCCACTACCTCAACGCCGAGGTCGAGCTCTCCGCCAAGCGCCCCTCGGGCTCGGTCCACGGCCTGCTGGGCAGCCTGGATGCCGACACCAACGCGGCCAACGACACCCGCGGCCGCGACGGCAAGGCGATCGCCGTCAACGGCACCACCAAGCTCGACATGAACGACGGCCGCCTCTGGAAGACCCCCGAGGACTTCGCCAAGGAGTGGAGAACCCGCTCGGGCGAAGGCGTCCTCTAGGCCCAACTCCCCCAAATTCCCCGGCGGCGGTCCTCAGGGCCGCCGCCTCTTTTTGCATGAACGCTTCCTCGCTTGGCGAGGAGGCGCTATAATAAGCTGGAATTAGCGATTCGTTAAGAGCGCCTCGCCGCATCCTGCCCCGCCACGCGGGGGGATCGCCCGAGGCCCGGTTAGGAGGATCACCCGTGGAAATTACGGCATCGATGGTCAAGGAACTTCGCGAGAAGACCGGCGCCGGCATGATGGACTGCAAGAAGGCCCTGGCTGAGGTCGGCGGCGACATGGATCAGGCCATCGAGTTCCTGCGCAAGAAGGGGCTCGCCGCTTCCGCCAAGAAGGCCGGCCGCATCGCCAGCGAAGGCCTCGTTGGCTCGTTCATCAGCGAGAACGCCAAGGTCGGCGCGCTGGTCGAGATCAACTGCGAAACCGACTTCGTCGCCCGCAACCCCGAGTTCATCGACCTCGTCAGCGATCTCGCCCACCAGGCCGCCGAGAAGGCTGAGAAGGCCGAAGGCACCGGCGAGGACCTGCTCTCGCAGCCCTTCGTCACCGACGCGTCCCAGACCGTCAACGAGATCATCAACCAGAAGGTCGCCAAGATCGGCGAGAAGATCGACTTCCGCCGCTTCGCCCGCTTCCAGGCCGAAGGCAACAACCTGATCGGTTCGTACATCCACCTCGGCGGCAAGATCGGCGTCCTCGTCGAACTGCAGGCCGACTCGGACATCGCCGCTTCGAGCGAAGCCCGCGACCTCGCCCGCGACGTCGCCATGCAGATCGCGGCCTCGAACCCCACCTTCGTCCGCCGCGAGGAAGTGCCCTCCGAGCAGATCGACGCCGAGCGCCGGATCCTCGCCGAGGCCGAGGACATCAAGTCCAAGCCCGAGGCCGTCCGCCCCAAGATCGTCGAGGGCCGGATCAACAAGTACTTCGAGCAGGTCTGCCTCCTCGAGCAGGCCTACATCAAGGACCCCTCGCAGACCGTCTCGGACATGCTCGCCGCCCGCGGCAAGGCGCTGAACGCCAAGGTGACCGTTGCTCGCTTCAC
>JAKFCW010000017.1:0-30432 GCA_036676455.1 Candidatus Sericytochromatia bacterium | reverse complement strand
CGTCGAGTCGGGAGTTCACGCCCAGCTCCTCGTGGTGGTACTTCACCCGGCCGCCATGACCGCGCAGGGCCGTGATGCGAGCGGCAAGCTCGGCATCGTCGGTCACGCAGGCGCCGCCGTCCCCGTAGGCGCCGAGGTTCTTCGAGGGGAAGAAGCTGAAGCAGCCCACCGTGCCGATGGTGCCGACCTTCTTACCGTTGATCGTCGCGCCGATCGCCTGGGCACAGTCCTCGATGACGTGGAGGGAGTGCTTCCTGGCGATCGCCATAATGGCCTCCATGTCCGCCGGCTGGCCGTAGAGGTGCACGGGCATGATCGCCTTGGTGCGCGGGGTGATCTTGGCCTCGATCTCGGCGGGGTCCATGTTGTAGGTCACCGGGTCGATGTCGACGAAGACCGGGCAGGCGCCCACGATGCCGATCGCCTCGGTGGTGGCCACGAAGGTGAAGGGCACGGTGATCACCTCGTCGCCCTCGCCGATGTCGAGGGCGCGAAGCGCCAGGTGCAAAGCGTCAGTGCCGGAGTTGAGGCCGATGGCATGCTTGCTGCCGAGGTAGCTGGCGAGTTCCTTCTCGAAGGCCTTCACGTTGGGGCCGTTGATGTACTGGCCCGAGCGCACGGCCGCGAGGATGGCGTCGTCCATCTGGGCTTGAAGGGACTCGTACTGAGGCTTGAGATCGAGAATCGGAATCATGCTTACTTCCTCACGACCGACTGGGGGCCGGTCAACTGGTACTGCTTGCCGCACTCGGGACAGGTCGCGTGGTCATCCGCGAAAGCGAGCTTGACGCCACATTCGCAGGCCCAGCCCTTGATGCGGGCGGGGTTGCCGTAGACCATCGCGTAGGGGGGAACGTCCTTGGTTACCACGGAGCCGGCGCCGACGAAGGAGTACTCGCCGAGCGAGTTGCCGCAGACGATGGTGGCGTTGGCGCCGATGCTAGCGCCCTTCTTCACCAGGGTCTTGGCGTAGTCCTTCGATGGATCGTTGCGCCGCACGTGCGAGCGCGGAGTGGTGACGTTGGTGAAGACGCAGGAAGGCCCGCAGAAGACGTCGTCCTCCAGGGTCACGCCGGTGTAGACCGAGACGTTGTTCTGGATCTTCACGTTGTTGCCGAGGGTCACGCCGGGGCTGATGACGACGTTCTGGCCGATGTTGCAGCCCTCGCCGATGACCGTGTCCTTCATGACGTGGCTGAAGTGCCAGATCTTGGTCCCCTTGCCGATCGTGCAGGGCTCGTCCACGTAGCTCGATTCGTGGACGAAGTAGGACTTCTGAACCTCCGTGGTCATCTGCGAGGCACTCCTTCTTTTTGCTTCAAATCGCTCTGGGCTTGTTCGAGGATGCCGAGCACCCGAGCGCCCGACCAGCCGTCGGTGCGGGGGCGATCGCCCGTCCGGATGCACTCCAGGAAGTGCGCGCACTCCCGGGCCATGGGCTCACCGGCCTCGTAGGGGACCAGGGTCTCCTCACCCCGACGCAGCTCCCACCCGGACGCCGTAAAGTCGAAACCGCAGTCGTAGAGGCGCACCTTACCTTCGGACAGGGTATCGTCGAAGACGACCATCTTCTTGGATCCGATCACCGTGAGGCGGTGGCGCTTCACGGGCTCCAGCCAGCTGAGGTGGATATGGGCGGTGACGTTGCCGGGGTAGCGCAGATCCATGGTGACGATGTCCTCGATGCCCTCCTGCAGGATGGCATGGCCAAAGGCCTGGACCGAATCGGGATCCCCGGCCAGCAGTTCGGCCAAAAGACTCGCGTCGTGGGGCCCGAAGCTCCAGAGCACGTTCTCTTCGCTGCGCAGCTTGCCGAGGCTGAGGCGCTCGGAGCGGACGTGCTTCACCTCGCCGAGCTCTCCGGAGCGCACCAGGGCGACCAGGGCTTCGACGGCGGGATGATAGACCAGGATATGGCCGACCATGAGGACCCGGTCCAGGCGGTCGGCTTCACGGGCGAGCTCCTCGGCCTGTGCCCGGCTCAGAGCCAGCGGCTTCTCGACGAAGACGTGCTTGCCGGCCTGCATGGCCTGCATGGCGAGGCGGTGGTGAGTGGGAGCCGGCGTGGCGAGCACCACGGCATCGATGCTCGGATCGGCCAGTACTTCCGAAAGGTCAGGGGTGGTGCGAATCTCCGGGTAGGCGGCGCCAAACTTGGCCAGGACCTCGGGGTTGAGATCGCAGAGGGCCTGGAGGGCGCCGAGCGCGTGGAAGTTTCGGGCGAGGTTGGGGCCCCAGTAGCCAGCACCGACCATGGCCACGCGAGGTGTGGAGACGCGGATCGTTTTAGAGGAGGACAACCTTCTCCCTCCCTTCGGTGACGTTCTTGGTGGCGTTGCGGGTATCCACGACGATCGGGGCCTCGCGCACGATGTCCGCGTAGTCCAGCTGGGAGTGGTCGGTCATGATGACCACGCCGTCGGCCCAGGAGAGGCCTTCGTGGAGATCCCTCGAGGTGTAGGTTTGGCCGTGGTGGGTGAACTCGGGAACGAAGGGGTCGTGATAAGCGAGATCGACCTCGTCTTGGGCCAGGATCTCAATCAGCTTGAGGGTGGGCGACTCGCGCCAGTCGTTGATGTCCTTCTTGTACGCGGCCCCGATGACCAGCAGCTTCGAGCCGGCCAGGGGCTTGCGGACCTTGCCCAGCGCACGGATGAGCTTGTCGCGGACGTGGTAGGGCATCTGCACGTTGATCTCGCCGGCCAGCTCGATGAAGCGGGTGTGGAAGTCGTACTGCCGGGCCTTCCAGGTGAGGTAGAAGGGGTCGATGGGAATGCAGTGGCCGCCGACGCCGGGACCGGGGTTGAAGCGCATGATGCCGAAGGGCTTGGTGTTGGCCGCGTCCACGACTTCCCAGACGTTGAGGCCCATGCGATCGCACAAGAGGGCGAGCTCGTTGACCAGCGCGATGTTCACCGAGCGGAAGGTGTTCTCGAAGACCTTGGTCATCTCGGCGATGGCGGGGCTGGAGACAGGGACGACGTGCAGGATCGTCTGCTGGTAGAAGGTCTTGGCGACTTCGAGGCAGGCCGAAGTGACGCCGCCGACGACCTTGTTGGTGTTCTTGGTGGTGTAGCGGGCGTTGCCGGGGTCGACCCGTTCGGGGCTGAAGGCCAGGAAGAAGTCCGAACCCACCTTCAGGCCGGACTTGGCCAGGATGGGCAAGAGGACCTCTTCGGTCGTGCCGGGATAAGTCGTACTCTCTAGGCTGACGAGCTGTCCGGGGCGCAGGACCTTGGCGATCTGCTCGGCGACGTTGACGATGTACTGGATGTCGGGGTCGCGGTGCTCGGTCAGGGGAGTGGGCACGCAGATGACGATCACGTCGCAGTCCGCGAGCAAGCTGAAATCCGTGGTGGCCCTGAGCTGGCCCTCCTGGACCAACTGGGTCAGTTCGGTGGCGTCGACGTCGTCGATGTAGTTCTCGCCCGCGTTGATCTGCGCGACGCGATGGGGATTCCGGTCGAATCCCAGGACGGGGAAGCGGACTTTCGCCTTCTCGACGGCCAAGGGTAGGCCCACGTAGCCGATGCCGACGACCCCGACGCGGGCCTTGCGCGTCTGGACGGCCTCGATCAGGGAGTGTTGAACGCTGGACGCGGTTTTCTCTAGCACGATTTCACACCTCGGAGGGTCATGTACCCTCGGGATCCTGGCAAAAACGGAACGAGCAGGGCTAACACCCGCTCAGTGCCCGTCGCGGTCGCAGCGGGAACGATCCATTTTACACCAAGCGGGCATGATTGCGGGCTTGCGTATGCTAGGCGATCTCCGAGCCCAGGAGATCGAAGAGGCTGAGCTGGTGCTCGGCGGGACGGCCCGGCGAAACCGGGGGAACCTCGGTGAGACGGCGGGCCACCTCGAGGCAGGCGCGGCAGGTCGGCTCCTCGTTGACACGACGTCCGCCCGAGCGCGAAATGGTCGCCGCGGAGCAGAGGGCCTCGCCCGCGAAGCGCCTGAGGCGGCGGTAGTGGACATTGCCCGTGAAGGCGATGTGCCGAACGGGGTCCTTGCCGGAGCGCGCCGGACGATTCGGTTCGAGAACCTGGTATTCCCCCAAGCAGCGGAGAACTTCCAAGACCTCCTCATCCATCGGCGACCCCTTTCGAAAGCAAACGACATAACATTGGGCACGATCCTACGCTGCGCGGAGCGACAAGGCTGTGACGGCTGAACGCTTGGCGAGGGACGCCGTCTCCCGGGTCTGGCTCCGGGAGGCTACTGGGGCGTGACCAGTTTCAGCCCGACGATGCCGGCGACGATCAGCCCCAGGCAAGCCAGACGCATGGCGTCGCGAGGCTCTCCGAAGAGGAACATCCCGGCCATCGCCGTGCCGATCGCCCCGATGCCCGTCCAGATCGCGTAGGCCGTCCCGATGGGCAGGGTGCGCAGGGCCTGACCCAGCAGCACGAAGCTCACGATCATCATGGCCACCGTCGCGACGCTGGGCCAAAGCCGGGTGAACCCTTCGGTGTACTTCAGCCCGAGCGCCCAGCCCACCTCGCTGAGTCCCGCCAGGAATAAAAAGAACCACGCCATCGCCGACGCCCCTTTCACCGTGTCCAGAAAAACAAAAAGGCCCCTGAGGGGCCTACGGCGATCGCTCGCCGCCATCGGCTTCCCAGTGGCACACAGCCATAGGCTACCCCACGGTACCGGGAAGGTCAAGCGTGACGGGGATTCCAGGACGCTCAGGTCGTCGGGATGAGCTTGACCAAGACCTTGCGGGTGCGAGGGCCATCGAACTCGGCCAGGAAGACGCCCTGCCAGGTGCCCAGCGCGAGCTGCCCCTCGTCGACGATGATCGTCTGGGAGATGCCGAAAAGGCTGGTCTTGAGGTGGGCGTCGGCGTTGCCTTCCGCGTGGCGAAACTCGCCGTTCTGGGGGATACGGGTCTTCAGCCAGTGCAGCATGTCGCGCGGGACGTCGGGATCGGCGTTCTCGTTGATGGTGATCCCGGCCGTGGTATGCGTGCTGAAAACAACGGCTAGGCCGTCCCGGACGCCCGAGCGGCGGACGGCCTCTTGAACCTGAGCGGTGATGTCGACCAGCTGCTCGCGCGCATGGGTGGAGATGGTGAGGGTTTGTCGCATGCGAACCTCCTGCGTGAACCGGCTTTCATTGTACGGCATCGCCGCATGTCAGCGGTGTCTCACGACAGGCTGGGGTGTGCCTGCCGGGGGCGTTACGGTATCATGGGAAGGCACCTTCGACCCGGCATGAGGAGTTTCCGTGGCTCGCCAAACTCAGTACTCGCCCAGCCGACTGGGCACCTACCAGACTTGCCCCCGCCAGTACTGGTTTCAGTACATCCGCAAGCTCCCCCGCCGGGCCTGGGCCAACCAAAGCTTCGGAATCTCCCTGCACCGGACGCTGCAGCAGATCCATGAAACGGGAGGCCCTCAGAAGCTCGAGGACGGCCTGAGCACCCTGGAATCCTCGTGGACCGGAGCCGGCTACGCGACCCGCGAGCAGGAAGCGGAAGCCCTCAGCCGCGGCAAGGATCTCCTGGCCCAGTACTACGCCGACTGGAGCGCGCAGGAAGGCACGCCCATCCTCCTCGAGAAGCGCATGTCCGCCCCCTACAAGAACGTCATGCTCCTGGGGATCATCGACCGGGTCGACCGGCACGCGGATCAGAGCCTCGAGATCATCGATTACAAATCGGGGCGCATGCCGGAAACCATCGGAGCGGCCACCATCCAGCAGCTCGCCATCTATCATCACCTGATTCAAACGCGACTCGAGGAAACGCCACGTCGCCACTCGGTTCATTACCTCACGAGCAACGCCCGGGTCACGCTCCCCTTCACGGAAAGCGCCCTGCAAGACGTGCTCGAAGGCGCCTACGAGACCATTCAGCAGCTGGAAAGCGACCAGCGCTACGCGGCCCGGACCGACCGCCATTGCCACTACTGCGACTACGCCCGCTACTGCGACGCGGCCCAGGAGGCCCCTCCCCTGGAGGAATAGCCTTGGCTAGGTGCCTTCATATCGCTTGAGGAAATCGCGCAGATCGGCGAGCTCGTGGACGAGGACTTCGCGGCGCTCCACCGGAATGGAGATCGTGCCGAAGGCATCGGTGAGCCGCAGCTCGACGACGTACCCTCCGGGCTTCTCCGGCACGAAGAGGGATTCCTCGAAGACGTAGCGCTGGGCGGGGAAGACGTCGTGACGCAGCGGATAGCGACGCACGCGCGACTGCCCCTCGGTGATCTCGGATCCCGTCCGGCGCTTCAGCCAGCGCACCTCCAGCATCACTTCCCCGGTGCCTCGATCGAAGAGCCAGCGTGGGTGCTCGCGCAGCCACTCCGGGTGCGCGGCGAGGCGCTGCCGCCAGGTCGTGTTCGCCCGCCAGACATTCTCACCCTGGTTCACGACCTCCCAGCGCAGGGGCATGACCGTGCCCGGCACGACCTTGTGGGCGGGCTGAGGCTTCTGCCAGGTGACACGCGCGTCGATCGGAAGCGACAGGCTATCCGCGGCCTTCCAGTCCGAAACCTCCACCGACGCGGTCGCCTTCAGGGAGGCGCCTTCGACGGTGAGCAGGTAACGGCCCGGGCGCGCGGGCGTCCGCAGGGGAATGCCTAGCTTCTCAGGTCCCTGGACGGTCAACGGAAGCCAGACGGACTTCGTGATCTGCTGGTTCTGAGCGGGCCCCTCCCAGCGAACCGTCAGCGGCTGGCGGCTGGGCGGCAAGGGGGCCGTCCAGACCGTCTTGCCCGGAACGTCGAGGGCCATGCCCATCGTGAAGTCCCAGCCGGCGGGCAGGCGCTCGGGAACGAGCAGCGTGGCGTAAAGCAAGTCCGCCGGCTTCGGCGTGCGCGTGAGCTGGTAAACCGCGGACTTCCCGTCCTCGAACCAAAGCGGGACGAGGCCGAGGTCAGAGGGATCGCGATCGAGGGCCCAGCGTTCGCGGAGGCCCTGGGGCATCTGGTCGAGGCGTACGACCAGAGTCTTCACGCCGACAGCTGCCAGGGCATCGATGGCCTCGGGGCTGGGACCCCGCTCGAGGCGACGCGCCAGGTCCAGGTAGCTACGAGGGAAGAAGCCCGAGTAGCCGTTCACCATGGGGAGCCCGTGGGTGAGGCCCGCCATCATGCGAGAGGTCTCGAGCCGGCCGTCCGCCTCGTCCTTGTAGGTGGGCATCGGCACGGTGATCACGGGGCCCTCCGCGCGGCGAGCGAGGAACGCGTCGAGTTCGGAGGGCTGCGGCTGAGGGTGCATCGTCAGCGGATGCGACAGCGTGTCCGCGAGCGCGAGCGCAATGACGAGCGCTCCGAGCGCCGCGCGGCGGCCCGGAGTCGTCCCCCAGCGCTTGAGCGCCAGGTAAGCGCCGACGCCGGCAAGTAGCGCCAAGGAGAGGGCGACGATGAGGCCGAGGCGAGACGGAACCCGGATGGCCGCGAAGCCGGGCACCATGTAGAAGAGCGCGGCGTAGGGGAGCGGAATGAAGGTGATCTTGCCGGCCACCTGAAGGGTGGGGCCAAGACTCAGGACGGCGGCGATCGCCCCCGATCCCGCTACCGCCAGCGCCTCGCGACCGAGGCGTTCCCCCCGATGACGCCAGGCCCAGGCCAGCGCCACGATCGCGCCGACCAGCACGAGGAGGCCGGGGAAGAGCAGCTTTTCATGGGCGTAAATCGGGGTGACCGCCCGAACCCAGCCACCGTAAAGCACGGAGCCGGGCCAAGCCGTGAGGTAACTCAGGAGATCGGCCCCCAGGGCGGTGCCGTCCCGCAGAGAGCGCCCCATGCCCCAGGTCTCGCTGACGCGCAGGTACGGCAGCAGCAAGGGCAGCAAAGCGAGACCGGCGGCGCCGAGGGCCGTCCCGCCCCTCAAGGCCAGGTCCCGCCGCCAGAGCGATCGATCGAGTAGCACGCGGATCGCGAGGTAGACGCCCAGGAGAATCAGCAGGAAGTAGCCGACGTAGATCGACGAGGCAAACTGGGCGACGAGGAAGGCGGCCGCGAACCCGGCATCCCGCCAGCGGCCGCGTTCGAGGAAGCGGCTGGCCATCCAGAGCGCCAGGGGCGTCCACCAGATCCCCCAGAGCTGAAGGTGTGACGCCTGGCTCAGGCGAATCGGCGAGAGCGCGAAGAGCAGCGCGGCGACGATGCCGGCGGTCCGGCTACGGGTCCAGTGGACCGTCAGACCGAAGGTGGCGAGGGCCGTGAGGAAGACCGAAAGCACGGTGAAGGCGTTGGTGGCCCAGAAGGCATCCCCCGACATGGCGAAGAGCGGCCCG
Source organism: Candidatus Sericytochromatia bacterium (assembly GCA_036676455.1). Classification (GTDB taxonomy): domain Bacteria; phylum Cyanobacteriota; class Sericytochromatia; order S15B-MN24; family UBA4093; genus UBA4093. The sequence goes on along the minus strand of JAKFCW010000017.1, from coordinate 22,184 downwards.
AATAGCGGAAGGTTGCCTAGCATGTTCTCGCTGAAGGCGAGGGCGTTGGAGGCAGGATAGAAGGTCGGAGCGTCGAAAAAAGCGGCCGGATCGGAGCCGAGGGCCTTCGCCCCCCAGGCCAGGATCCAGGTGTTGAGGACGCCATCGACGGGATCGAGGGTGCCCGAGCCCAGAGACCATGCGAGAGGCCGGGTGCCGAAAAGCGTCGCGACAAGGAGGAAGAGGACCGCGCCGCCCCATGCGAGGCGGCTGCGGGTCGCGGCCAGCAGCCCAACCGCGCGGCGGAGAAACGCTGCGAACTCAGGTGATGATGGGATTCGCGGGCGGTAGGATGCCATGTCCCCAGCTTACCATGATCCCGCCCCTGGGCGGCGATGGGCCAAATGGCGGATGACGGCCTCCCGTCATTCGTGGTTAGCTGGTAGCATCCCATGGGGATTGCCATTCCAGGAAGGTGCTCCATGACCGCGAAGCTGCGCATCACCCATCCGATTCCACCGCGCCGGAATCCCTGGTTCCTGGTGCTGCTGGCCGTGCTGGTCGCGGCGAGCCCCACCCTGCCGACCCATGCCCAGGACGCCATCGCGCGTCTGCTGGACCTTCAAGGCACCGTCGAAGTTCGCCGCAGCGGCGACACGACCTGGAGCCAAGCAACCGAGGGAAGCGCGCTCAATCCCGGCGACACCCTCCGCACCCTGGGCCGCTCCCAGGCCACCATCCTGCGTCCCGACGGCACCACGCTCGAGCTTTACCCCCTCTCCGAGGCCACGGTCGAAGACGAGAAGGCCGTCATGCTCTTGCTGGGCAAGATCTGGTCCCAGTTCCAGAAGGCCATCGGACGCCCGCATGAGATTCGCACTCCCTCCTCGGTCGCACTGATCCGGGGCACGGTGCTCACGGTGGAAGCCGAAGCGTCCGGAGCCTCTCACGTCGCCGTCGTCGAAGGCCTGGTCGAGGTCGTCGACCGCCAAGGCGCGGGCCGCGAAATGGTCGGTGCGGGCTTCGCCGTCCGGGCCGATCGCGAGGGCCGGCTCCAGCGCATGGAGCGGGCACGCCCCGACACTCTCGACGAGGGCCGCGGCTTCATGGACCGGGTCGAGCGCGGGCGTCAATTGCGCCAGCGCGACGACGCACCGGGCCGAGGGCCGGACAGGGCACCGGGCGAGCGTGGCCCCCGCGACAAGGAGCGTGACTCCCGGCGCGACGATCGCCCCGGACGCGAACAAGAGCGGCTCGAACGCCGAGGCGGCGCCGTCGAGCATCGCATCGAGCAAAAGCTTCGCCTGGAAGAGCGGATCGAGCGCGGAGCAGGAGAACGGCTCGAGCGCCTGATCGACCGGACCCAGCGCGAGGAGCGCCGCGAGCTGGCCGAGCAACGCCGCGAGGAGCGCCAGGAAGCGCGGCGCGAGGAACGGGCCGAACAGGAGAATAACCGCTCGGATCTGGTCCAACGCCAAGACCTGATCGAACGCCTACGCGATCGCCTGAAACGAGGACTCTAGTCACCATGCCACTCGCCGTCGCCAGCATCGAAGAAACCCGAAACCTCGAGAATACCGTCATGGAGAGCTGGGGCATGCCCCAGCTCTTGCTCATGGAGCGGGCCGCCTTGGCCGTGGCCGAGGTGACCCGGCAAGTTGCCGACCGTCATGGTCCCCGGATCGGCGTGATCGCCGGCTGGGGCAACAACGGCGGGGACGGGATCGCCGCCGCGCGCCTCCTGAAGGGCTGGGGGTACGAGCCTGTCGTCTGCCTGCTCGATGGCCCGCTGACGGCGGCATGCGAGCAGCAACGCGACTGGGCGCAACGCTGGGGCGTGCCGATCGAGGCTTTTGGCGATCGCCTGCCTGCAGCCGACGTCTACGTCGACGCGATCTTCGGGTTCGGCCTCAACCGCCCCCCGCAAGGAGCCGCCCTCCGGGCCATTGAACTCTTGAACGCCTCGGCGGCTCCCATCGTCGCCGTGGATCTGCCTTCCGGCTTGGACGGCAGTAAAGGCGTCCCCCTCGGCGAGGCCGTCCGCGCCCGGCACACCGTTTCGCTGGGCGTCGTGAAATCCGGCCTCGTCACCGATGCCGCGCTCGACCACCTCGGCGAGCTTTGGGTCGGTGACCTGGGCTTCCCGGGCGAGCTCTTGCGCGCGCTGCCCGGCGACGTGATCGTGACGGAGCCGTGGCCGGAGCGTTCGCTGACGGCGCACAAGGGAGAGGCGGGCTTCGTGCTGGTGGTCGGCGGGTCGCGCTCCATGAGCGGAGCGCCGCTGATGGCCTCGCTTGCAGCCGCCCGGATCGGCGCGGGGCTGGTCTACGCGGCGGTGCCCGCCGGGATCCGGGACGTCGTGGCGGCGGGGATGCCCGAGGCCGTGGTCCTGCCCATGCCCGAGGACTCCGGGGGCGGCCTCTCCGATGCGGCCTGGCACGACCTGCTGCCGCTGCTCGATCGTTGCCACGCAGGGATCGTGGGCCCGGGACTCGGCCAGGGCGAAGGCGCGATGCGCGTCGCGGGGCGGCTGTACCGGGAGTGGAAGCGGCCCTTGGTCGTGGACGCCGACGCTTTGAGAGCGGCGGGCGAAACGCCGGGGGGGCCGCGGGTGCTGACTCCGCACCCGGGAGAGATGGCTCGCATGATGGGCGTCTCGGCCGCCGAAATCCAGGCAGATCGGCTTCGCTGGGCCCGGGAGGGTGCGGAGCGGCTGAAGAGCCACGTCGTGCTGAAGGGAGCGCGCACGGTGGTGGCGGAGCCGGGCGGGCGCTACGGGGTGAACGTCGGGGGCGATCCGGTGATGGCGACGGCCGGGTCGGGGGACGTGCTCGCGGGGCTGATCGGCGGGTTGCTGGCTCAGCGGCAGCCTCCGAGGGACGCGGCAAGGCGCGGCGTGCGCGTGCATGCGAGTCTCGGAGAACGGAGCGCGATTGGCCCGAACGGCCGATCCATGCTCGCTCTGGATATGTTAAACTGCCTAACAGACGTTCTGAGATCCATGTCACCAATTCACGCTTCTTGCGGGTCAACGCCGACCCGGGTCGCGCGCTTCGCGAAAGGAGAGACGAGCAACGATGCTGGCAGATACCCCTATGAGCCGCCGAATCACCCAGGAGGCCAATTCCCTGGAGCGCCGCTACGCGGATGACTTCGTTCAGGTTTGTGAGGCGGCGGCGCTGGCTGCGGGTCGTCTGATGGGTAAGGGCGATCGCCACGCCGCCGACGAAGCGGCGACCGAGGCGATGCGCGACACCCTCAACCAGATGAACATGCGCGGGACCATCGTGATCGGCGAGGGCGAGCGCGACGAGGCCCCGATGCTCTACATCGGCGAGAAGGTCGGATCGTGGCATGACGACGCCAACGAGATCGACATCGCCGTGGACCCGCTCGAGGGCACCAACCTGGTGGCCAACGGTATGCCCAACGCCATCGCGGTCCTGGCCGTCTCCACCAAGGGCGGGCTGGTGCATGCCCCCGACACCTACATGGAAAAGCTCATCGTGGGTCCGGCCGCCGCGGGCAAGATCGACATCACCGCCCCGGTCAAGACCAACCTGGCCATCATCGCCATGTCGCTCAACCGTGAGATCGAGGACCTGACGGTCATGATCCTGGATCGCGAGCGGCATGCGGAGCTGATCGAGGAGGTCCGGGCGGCCGGCGCGCGCATCCGCCTGATCGGCGACGGCGACGTCACCGCGGCCATCGCGGCCGCCGTTCGCGGCACCGCGGTCCACGCAGTCATGGGCACCGGCGGCGCTCCCGAGGGCGTCCTCGCCGCGGCCGCCATGAAGTGCCTGGGCGGCGAGATCCAGGCCCGCTTCAAGCCCCGCAACCAGGAAGAAGCCGACCGCTGCGTCCGCATGGGCATCGACCTCGACAAGGTCTACCACACCAACGACCTGGCCCCCGGCGAGGAGATCATCTTCGCCGCCACCGGCGTCACCGAGGGCGACACCCTGCACGGCGTCCGCTACTTCGGCTCCGGCTGCCGCACCTACTCGATGGTCATGGGCGCCAAGTCCGGTCTGATCCGGTTCATCGACTCGGTCCACGTGACCGACAAGCGCAACCCGGTCTCGCTCTCGCGCTACTAGATCCGGGCGTTCGGGCCGCGTTTCCGCGGCCCGTCGTTCAACTCGGGGGATCGGCTTCGGCCGGTCCCCCGAGCCGTTTGTGGGGCGGGCCTCTGCGCCCGCCGATCCTGAAGCTTTCATGGTAACGTGAAGAGATGCAACTACTCTGGTTCCTGGCGTCTTCCCACCTGCGCGCCCGCTGGCGTCAGACCCTCATGCTCATGGCGAGCGTGGCGGTCGGAGTCGCCATCCTGACCACCGCCCTCTCGCTGACCAACGGCTTCGAGTCGGACCTGATCGGCCGGATCCTCGGCACCACCCCGCATGTCTCGGTGACGAACTCCGTCACGGGCCGCATGGAGAACTTTCAGGAGCTGCAAGCGAAGCTCGCCGGGATGGAGGAGGTGGAAACCGCCCTTCCCTACATCTCCGGGCAGGGGCTGCTGGCGCGCAGCGGCCAGGCATCGGGCGCGCTCATCCGGGGCATCGATCCCGAGCAGGAAGCCTCGAACCGGGACTGGACGCGCTACGTGCTGGTCGGAGACCTCGACCAAGTCGAGGGAGGGGCCACCCCCATCATGCTCGGAGGAGAGCTCGCCAAGAAGCTGGGTGCAGGCATGGGCGATCGCCTGAAGCTGGTCACCGGAACCGCGACCAGCCAGGACGTGGTGGTCACGGGCATCTACCAGGCTGGCCTCTACGAGTACGACGCGCACATCGCCTACGTCACCCTGGATACGGCGCAGCGGCTCTTCAAGATGGACGACTCGGTCACCGGGATCGCCCTGCGGCTGAAGGACGTCTTCGCCGCGCCGGAAGTCGCAGCCACCATCCAGGAGCGCTACCCCTATCACGTCCGCTCCTGGACGGCGCAGAACCAGAGCCTGATGGCCGCCCTGGCGCTGGAGAAGCGGGTGATCTTCCTGGTGATCCTCTTCATCATCGTGGTCGCCACCATGGGGATCGCCAACACCCTGGCCATGTGGGTGCTGGAGCGCAACCGTGAGCTGAGCCTGGTGCGAGCCGTGGGGGCGACCGGCGCACAGATCGGAGCCCTGGTGGTCACCGAGGGCATGGTCGTGGCCGCTGGGGGCGTCGCCCTGGGCCTGGCGGCCGGCGTGGGACTCTCGCTGGCTCTGGCGACCTTCCCGATCTCGCTGCCCTCGGACGTGTACTACATCGACAAGCTGCCGGTGGAGATGCAGGCCGGGGACTTCGTCGTGACGGCGATCGCGGCGATCGCCATCTCGCTCCTGGCATGCCTCCTGCCGGCACGCCGGGCGATCCAGCTGGATCCGATCGAGGTCATCCGGCGGACCTAGCCGGATCCCGGGCTAGACAGGCGAGTGGATATTCCGTTACATTGAGAAACAGCATGTGACGAAACCCTGCCTTCGTGCCGTCTTGCGGCGCCCGCAGGTGCCAGGGTAGGGGATTTCGGAGGCTTCGAGAGGCAAATGCACGTGCAAGGTATCCTGTCGCGAGGTCTGGTGCTGGGAGCGCTGCTCCTGTTGCCGGGCTGTGCCGCGTTTTTTCAGGGTTTTGGCGGTCCCCGGGCCAAGGTCGAACTGGAAGCCCAGGGGATAAGGCGATTGGCCGTGGTGGAGTTCGCGGATCTGACCCCTCAGCGGGTCCCGCGGGACCTGTCGCGGATCTTCGGCCAGACCCTCAAGGAGCGCCTGGGCAGTCGCGTCCTGGAGGCTCCGGTCCCGCGTCCGGGACCGAAGCTGGCGGGCTCCTGGCTCAAGGCCGAGGCGCGCGCCAAGGGGGTCGAGGGCTTCGTGACGGGCACCGTCACCGGCTACCAGGCCCAACCGGCGGAAGGAAGGGTATGCGTGACGATGACCGTGCGCCTGCTCGAAGCCGAAACCGGTCATATTTTATGGTCGAAGCACAGCATTGCCTTCGCCCCGATAGAGAGCCCGGTCGCGCCGGAGGAAGCCTTCCGGCAGGCGATCGTCAACGCAGCAAAGGAGTTCGCGCATGATTTCTTGCCTCCGTCGTCTTAGCCTGGTTGCCTGCGCTGCCACGCTCGGGCTGGGTCTCGCGCCGGCTGCCCAGGCGGTGCCCCTGATCGGCATCGAGGGTTCGGCGGCCGCGTTCCTGGACTACACCCTCGAAGGCAACAGCGCGCGGGTTCCCGCCAGCTCGACGGGCCTGACCCTGGAAGCCTCGGGCGCGGCCTTCGGCCTGCTCGATCTCTCGGGCCGCTACATGACCAACTTCACCACCCAGGCCAACCTGGCCGAGGTGGTGCTGCGCAAAGAATTCTCGATGCTGCCGATGATTTCGTTCAAGCCCGGTATCGGCTACCAGGGTCAGAACGTCTTCACCCCCGGCTGGGATCACGCTCCTATCGGGAAGGTCCAGATCGCCGTCTCGCCGATCCTCTCGCCGATCTGGTTCGAGGGCGAGGCGAACGTTTCCTACCCGCTCGCCCTGGGTCGTCCGGTGCTGGGAACGATGGTCGGCGGGTACCTTTCCATCCTGCCGATGGTGAACATCGGCGTCCGCTACCTCGGATACCGGGATCTCAACGTCCAGACGGCTCCGGTGGACTTCGGCGGACTTCAGATCGGTTTACGTGCGACGATTTAATGTGGTATCGTAGATCGTAATCTTTTTAATGAAGAAATACACCCAATCGCTTTGACTTCAAGCCGACAGGGAGAGATGGATCACAATGGATAAGGAAAAGATTCTCGTCGTCGACGACGAGGCGAGCATTCGCCAGATCGTCGAGACCCGCCTGAAACTGGCCGGATACGAGGTCATCACCGCTGCGGATGGCGTCGAGGCCCTGGAGAAGGCGGCCGCGCACAACCCCGACCTGATCGTGCTGGACATCATGATGCCCAAGATCGACGGCTTCGAGGTTTGCCGGGAGCTCCGCAAGAACATGATGACCCCCATCATCATGCTGACGGCCAAGGGCGATATCACCGACCGGATCGCCGCGCTCGAACTCGGCGCCGACGACTACGTGGTCAAGCCCTTCTCTCCTCGTGAGCTGGAAGCCCGCATCAAGGCGGTCCTGCGCCGTACCCACACCGATGTCACCAAGCAGGCCATCATCAAGGTGGACAAGCTGGTCATCGACACCGGCAAGCGCCAGGTCCTCAAGGACGGCAAGAAGGTCAAGCTGACCGAGATGGAGTTCAACCTCCTCGAGCTGCTGGCCACCAATCCCGGCCGCGCTTACTCGCGCTCGGAGATCCTGCACCAGGTCTGGGGCTACCGCCTGAGCCAGTACTCCGACACCCGCGTGGTCGACGTCCACATCTCGCGCCTGCGCTCGAAGCTGGAAGATGATCCGTCCAGCCCCGAGCTCATCCTCACGGCCCGCGGCACCGGCTACATGTTCGCTTCCTACACCCCGCAGCCGGTCGAAGCCGCCCCGACCACCCAGCAGTAAGTTTGAAGTAATGCCCCCTGCCTCGGCAGGGGGCATTACTTTGTCTAGCTCACACTTAACGGCAGCACCAAAAACTGCAAAAGAAAAATCGTTTATACATCATCCAACATATTTGGCAATAGCTCATTTGCCATAACTCTTTCATTTGGATTAGCGAATTTACCTCGAGGCCACGGCGTAAGAGGCTTAGACTTAAAACGCTCCTTTACTTGCTTGTCTCCACTTTGCAACATCTTCTGTGCTTGCTCGATGTTTTGCCTTAACTGCTCGTGTAGACTCTCACCATGTTTTGCAGCAAGCGACTCTACAGGAAGGCGAACATCTGTTGTAATAAAATGCCCGCCTCCCTCCGTCGAGAATAGAAGCTTGTCAATTTTCGATTTTGGCGTCCAAGCCAAAGAACCGCCAATGCTCCCGTGGTTGACCGCAACTAGATTGACATAAACCTCATAAGATCTAGACCAAGTCATTGCTCGATATAGATCAACATCTGTATTCCAAGCGACCAAGAATAGGTGGAGAATATTAGCTTTCATCGAAGCCCACGGCGCAGGATCTAACAAGTCAGAGCAAATTGCAATGGCAAATGGCCCCCATTTTTGATGATCAAAACTTAGCCACTCCCTTCCTGGCACTATCTGCCAAGTACCTTTTGGCGGAAGCAAGCTTTGAATACCATACTCAATGTTAGCAGGACGCGGTTTCTGCACCCGCATTCGATATGGATAACTGAAGCGAGGGTGACGCAGATCAGGAACTGAAAGAAATGCCTCGTTTACAAAGTATCTCTTCCGATCAGATTTCACTCCATTCGGAAGCGGGATGGGCGGGGGGACTTCTCGCCAAAACAAGCCTGAGATCATACCAATACCTTGTCTGGCCAAATCCTTAGCAATTCTATCAGCTTGCTCTGGATGAATTGTAAGTTCTGGGAATACTACTAGGTCTGGGCCGATTGAGCCTCTGCCCTGATTAAGTAGCGGATCAAGAACTTCTAAGACTTGTTCCTGCATTTCGCTACAAAAAACATCGGTAGAGCTTGGCCAATGCTCCATGAGCGTAGGCCAATTTGGGTCAGCACTTATTTGGGCCATTCTAACGCGCAAATCAGTGCGGTATGCTTGGCGAACTTTATGCTCAACAGCGATGGGTATCCCAACACCCATCACATCTTCAAGCACCATATCAATATTTGGATATCGAACACATGGGTAACGCTTAAATAAATACACCTCAGTACTTGTTTCACTGCATCCAAGTTCTAACAGATTTCCCTTAGAAGACAAGCGTGAGAGCATATTTCGTGCCCCGGCATCCTGCTGTTTTGCACCTAGAGCAAAATCAATTTCATCCCAAGCATAGGCAGGGAGTAAATGCTTACATCGTAGCCAATGGGCCTCAGACCAAGGCGCATGTGACGGATAACGACGGAAAACCGTATCATGAAAATCTTCCGAGCCATCCAATAAGAAGAAGAGAGCAAAGGTAGCATGCCACGCAACAGATCGATCCCTTTGCCATCTCCGCCACTGGGGAATTAAATGTACAGGATGCGGGGGAAATGTCCAACCATCGTCCCACTTAGCGGCCTGAGGTGTCTTCGGAACCTCATAAACTGCTGGTTCAGTAAGCGCTCCATCGATTAGTTCGCTCCGGCGCCTTTTCGCAAAAAGTTCTTTAACAGGAGCACTAAGAATCGGCTGAAAATTATCGCTCAAAGGATCGTCAGACAAAAGATCTATAAAAACTTTAAGGCTCCACTCACGTGAAAGACCCAAGCCAGGAACGGACGTAGGACTAATCTTCCATCTTTCAACTGGACTATAACTTACGTCCCCCCACAGCAAATGAAATAGATTTGCTTTTCGAGATCCAGAAAAAGAAACCCCCATTGCCTCTACAAGCTTCTTCTGCCACCTTTTTTCGACATTATTAGCAAGAAATATCTTTCTAATTCTATGATAGAGACCTAAAGCAGCATAGTAGTAGTGATCTTCATCCTTCCCTTTTGACACTAAATCCTCAAGGATTCGAATTGAATCTCGCAAGAATTCCTGTTTAGTTGAATCAATCGAAGTGTTATTTATTAGAGTATTGCGCACTTTGTCTTCAACTATTGACCACTGATCAATAGCTGGCGGTAACTCAGTCGACCTGAAATCATTTAAGATTCCGTGCGACGTACAGGGCTCTAACCCACATTCGACCGCAACACGACAGACTAAGCTAAGTGCTTGTGTTTCCCACCAAGGTAAGGATGGTGGCGATTGGACACCATATACCAACTTGGCCCAGCGCTCTAAGTTTCCAATCGCAATTAGCGCTTCTCGTAAACCCTGATATCCAATAGCGCGGATGTACCAAGCATACGATCTATCCCTTCGCCGACCATGTTCAAGACTACCCTTGTACAGGTCCCTGAGGGTCTTGGCCAATTCACGCCAAAAGCATGTCCGTAAGAAACTTGCACGTGCAGCACGAAAACCTTCTGTCTCCTGCTTCGCCCAAACGTCATGTTCACTAAGCGCACTTTGGAATGTTTGCTCGTCAGGAAAATCGCAACGAGTAGGTGGTTTCGGCTGATCGTCTGATGGCCATGACCAAGCCCAAGAAGACGAACCTGATATGGCAATCTTCCCAAGAATTCCTTCAAGCCAAGTTAGTCCAGGTTCAAAATCAAACGTTACATCTGGGGGCAAGCGAAGGGATGCCTGAATTGCTGAGCGCCAAAATCCATGCTTCCAAGGATGCTCTTCAAGTGCTTTCTTTGTTACAGAGCGAATCTCGCGAACGGCAGCAACTCCCCTTTTATCTGGCGAACTATTGGCAGCCTGCGAGGACATCCCCTTACTCGACGGGGATCTCTTTGGAAGCCAAACACGATTGAGTGAGTTTACTACGAACGATAAGCGAGTATCGGGGCGAACCTCAACATCCTTAATATCCCAGCGAGCAAGCTCTACTAAGCGTGATACACGCTCGTATGCCCGCCCTGTATGCTGATCGAGAATGCTTTCTGCCTGTAGGGAACTCATTCGTTCCACTAGATAGGTAACAAATTCACCACGTCGATCAGCAGTAATATACTCTGAATCACCTAACTCTATGTACTTTTGAAAATCCCCCTCTTGTCCCCAAGTTTTTACAGACTCAGGCTTAGCCTTTCGCCAATTAATGCGCGGGAAAAGCTCGTCATTATTTCCACGATATTGCTTTAATGAATGAATTATGGCATTAAGAGTATGAGTCAAAGAATGCGAATTGGAAGAAAGTATTATAATATCATCAACAAATCTTAAATACGCAGAATCTAGTAACCCAGCTGCATTCGACGTGCTCTCTAAGTGATGTAAAATGTCAAAATCTAACCGACTAAGAGCAACTTGCAGAAGAATACCACCTACTGCTAAACCGGTCGGAATGCCTATAGACTGGTATTTATTTTCCTCGGGTTCGCTACTTAAACCCAATACACCCTGTAAATAATAACCACTTTCATCACTAATAGTGACTTCTGCTAATAAGTCCATCCAACGCTGTGCCAATGCAAGCCTGAATGACTCGCCACCCTCGCCGGCCAAGATGTGCCAGGGAAACTCCATAGCATCAATAGTCTCAATCTTAATCCCAGGCAAGAATGTCAGGTTAGATATATTCGATAAGTCGCGAAAAATTCCCCACGAATTCTTTAGGCCTGCTACTGTTTCTGGTGCAGAATCCGAAAGCAACAACTCCAGGGATGCTCGAAGATCGTCCCTGTGAATAGAAGGAAATGCTTTCGCCAGATCAAGGCGAGCGTAACATGTACTATCTGGGGACGCAGAAACCTTACAACGTCCTTTGATATACGGCAGCGCAGAGTCGGGATACTGGTCGGGAGTAATGTGCTCTTCCAGCCCATCTACTTCAAGCGAGTACTCAGTACCTAAGAAAGAACTCGCAGTCCACTGCGCCAGTCTTCGGAACAATCCATAATCTCGTTTATATGGATTATATAGTTTCGGATCGGACAGAGAAAATGGCTGAGACGTCCAAAGTGGCTTATCAGCAGGCCCCTCATCTTGCTTAAGAGTTCTATGCCAACGATTTCCGAAGGCTATGTTTGCAAGACGCGATTCTATAAAGGGAGCCAAAAGGACCGCAAAAATCAGATGGGCAACTTGATCACGCACTGACGGCATGACATAATGCCGAATATTCGCACCTTGCTTCGGATAGGGGATTTGCGGCATCGGACTAGGTTTATAACGTCCTTCGGCCAGCTCGTCAGCTAATTGGACCAACTTTGGCCAAGGTGCTCGAATCCACTCAGAAAATTCAGGCTCTGGGGTCCACTCAGCGCTTTGGTACCATGTCATCGCCTTGCGCCAGGCAGATTGCAGAACAAATGGATTCTTTATGAGACTCTGAATATTTTGCTCGAATGCTGTTTCCATTGCTACATTGATGAATCGATTGCGGGCACATTCCACGAACAGGCTTCATGAATCCCAGAAGACAAGGGCCCCATAAAGCCTATTCGAATACAATTGAATTATAACAACTGTCGCCAAAATAATACCAATCATCGAGAAATCAAACACTCGACGACCCGAAAATTAGCGCGAGGCCCGGCGTTGGCCGGGCCTCGCGTCGAGGACGTAACGGTTAGACCACGAGCACCGACGGATCCAACGGCGCCGTCCGGTCGCTGCGGCGGTCCCGAGCGAAGGCCGATCCTTCCAGGCTCTTGGCGTACTTCTTGACCTCGGAAGCCAGGCTCGAGAGCTCGAGGAAGTCCCGGATCGGGCGCTGCTCGTTGCTGACGATGGCGATCGAGAGCGAGCACAGCGGGAAGTTCTGGACCTGGCCCCGGCGGTCGACCGAGATGATGAAGCCGCGCTCGCGGTCCTCCGCGGGGTAGAGCAGTGGAACCTCGGAATCGAAGATCCGGATGATCTCCTCGCTCAGGCGCTCGGCATGCATGGGGTCCGTGAGCACGATGAAGTCGTCGCCACCGATATGCCCCACGAAGTCGCCGGGGTGGTCGAGCACCTGGACCGCCTGCTGGATGGCCTGCGAGGTCAGGTGGATGACCCGGTCGCCCTGCTCGAAGCCGTAGCGGTCGTTGAAGGCCTTGAAGTGATCGAGGTCGAGGTACAGGACGGCAACCTTCTCGCCGCGGCCCAGGCGCTGCTGGACCTCGCGCTCGATGGTCACGTTGCCGGGCAGCTTGGTCAGCGGGTTACAGTTCTGATCGTTGAGCTTCATGATGGCGAGCGACTCGCTCATGGTGTTGAACGTCTGGGCCAGCTGCTCCAGCTCGTCGCCGGTGTTGATGGCCACCCGGCCGTCGAGCTCGCCGCGAGCGATCTTGGTGGCCTGTTCCACCAGGGTGCGGATCGGGTTGGTGATGGTGCGGCTCAGCAGCGTGGCGATCACCGAGGCCAGGATGGCGCCCAGAAGGGCCAGGCCGAAGATCAGGAACTGGCTCTGGCGGACCATGGTCTGCAAGGGGGCCAGGGGCTCACCGATGAAGAGCAGGCCCACGAACTCGCCGTAATCGCCGAAGAGAGGCGCCCAGGCCGCGAGGTAGTCGCTGTCCTGGAAGGTGGCGTTGCGCTTGAGGACCTCGGCCGAGCCGCGGACCGAGTGAACGACGTCGAGGGGAACCTCGCCCATGAGGCGGCGTGCGTTGTCAATCTGGATGGTCTGGGCGAGCCAGTGGCTGACCCGAGAGTTGCCGCCGGCGATGCCGACTTCCAGGCCGGTGATGCCCTTGATCTGGTCGACGAAAGCCTGATCGAGCCAAGAGCCCACCATGACGGCACCGACGATCTTGCCGTTGGCGCGCATCGGGGCGATGCCACGAATGGCCAGACCGCGATCGCCGATGGGTTCGACGCCGCTCACGGCCTCACCGGCCAGCGCCAGGTGGACGCCGGCGCTCACCAGATCGGAGGCTTCGGGGGGAAGTCCCTGGCTGCGAAGAGGGCGGCCCGACGCGTCGAAGAGCCGGACGATCCGCTGAGCGGGCAACATGTTGAGGAGATCTTCCATGGCCGCGGGATCCGACGTGGCGCCGCTCATCACGTAGCGAACCGCCCGCGGGTTGCCGGCCACCATGCGGGCCTGCGACAGCGCGTCCTGGGCAAAGTAATCGAAGGTGTGGAGGGTGACGGCCACGTCGTTGTCGAGGCGCTTGGAGGCCTCAGCCTTGAGGCCCTTGGTGGTCATCACGGAGGCGGTGAGCGCCACCAGGACCAGCAAGGACAGGCAGACCAGGGTGAATACCCCTGCAAGTTTGACGGCGATGTTGACGCGCATGGCACCCTCCCCATCGGGACCTGAAACTGGAGCCACCACTCTCGGAAATCGAGGGCCGGAAACAGACCTTCGGGCTAAACCAAGGAGTCTGTTATCGCGCCTCTCGGCGCCGGAAACAGACCTTCGGGCTTACGCCCTCATGTCTGTTATCGGAGTGTTTGCTGGGATCCTGACCAACATTAACGCGTTTTTAATCATTGGTCCACCGGCGCTTGAGGCGGAAGGGATCAGCCCGGTATACTGGAAACGTAGCGAGCGCCGACGCAGCCGCCCTGCCTCTCTCATTTGACGAATTGTCATGGGCTTCGATTTCGGGTCATGTGACGGTGCTAGCGCCGGCGGCTATTTCGTTGGAAACTCCCCCGAAAGGACCCCCCATGCAATACTGCGAAAACGTGCTGGAAGCGATCGGCGGAACCCCCCTGATCAAGCTTAACCGCGTGACCGACGGGATCCAGGCGACCGTCCTGGCCAAAGTCGAATACTTCAATCCCGGCGGTTCGGTGAAGGATCGTCCCGCCCTGCTCATGATCGAGGACGCCGAGCGGCGTGGGCTCCTGAAGCCCGGCGGCACCATCGTGGAGCCGACCTCGGGCAACACCGGGGTGGGCCTGGCGATCGCCGCCGCCGTCAAGGGCTACCGCTGCATCTTCACCATGCCCGACAAGATGAGCCAGGAGAAGCGCGATCTCCTGCGCGCCTACGGCGCCGAGGTGGTCATCACCCCCACCGCCGTCGAGAACGATCACCCCGACTCCTACTACGAGGTCGCCAATCGCCTCACCCGCGAGATCCCGGGCGCCTACCAGCCCAACCAGTTCCACAACGACAAGAACCCCGAGTCCCACTACCTCTCCACCGGCCCCGAGGTCTGGAACCAGACCGATGGCCGCGTGACCCACTTCGTGGCCTCGGTCGGCACGGGCGGCACCATCTCGGGCACCGCCAAGTACCTCAAGGAGCGGAACTCCAACGTCGTGATCGTGGGCGCTGATCCGGAAGGCTCGATCTACTCGGGCGACACCCCCAAGCCCTACCAGGTCGAGGGGATCGGCATGAACTACATCCCCGACACCGTCGACCTCAACCTGATCGACCGCTGGGAGCGGGTCGGCGATCGTGACGCCTTCGCCATGACCCGCCGCCTCGCCCGCGAGGAAGGCCTGCTGGTCAGCGGCTCGGCCGGCAACGCCGTGACCGCCGCCCTGCGCGTCGCGCGCGACCTTCCTGCCGACGCGGTCGTGGTCGTGCTGCTGCCGGGCTCCGGCAAGAGCTACCTCTCCAAGATCTTCAACGACGAGTGGATGCGCCAGCACGGCTTCTTCGAGGTGCCTCACGCCACCCGTACCATCCGCGAGCTGCTGGCCAGCCGCCCGAACCGCCCCGAGCTGGTCGCCGTCTCGCCGGAGACCTCCCTCGAGGACGCCATCGAGCTGCTGCGCCGCCACGGCATCTCGCAGCTTCCCGTCCTCGACGGCGAGCGCGTGGTCGGCTCCATCCAGGAATCCTCCATGCTCAAGGCCCTCATGCAGGGCGGAAACACCGGACGCCGCGTCCAGGACCTCATGGGCATCCCCTACACGGTCATCGACGAGAGCGAGTCCCTGACGCGGGTCTCGGATGCCCTCTTGCGGGGTGACGGCGCGGTGATCGTCTCCAAGAACGGCAAGCCCGCGGGCGTGCTCACCAAGATTGACCTGATCGATTTCTTCGCGGGCGCCCAGACCCTGAAGGCAGGCGTGTAATGAAGTTCGAAACCAAGGCCATCCACGTCGGACAAGCCGCCGACCCGACCACCGGCGCGACCATCGTGCCGGTCTACCAGACCTCGACCTACACCCAGCCGGATCTCGGGGTCCACAAGGGCTTCGACTACTCCCGCACGGCCAACCCCACCCGCAAGGCCCTCGAGGACTGCCTCGCCTCCCTGGAGAACGCTCCCTACGGCCTGGCCTTCGCCTCGGGCGTGGCCGCCACCGACGCCGCCCTCAAGCTCTTGTCGGCCGGCGATCACGTCGTCGTCTCGGATGACGTCTATGGCGGCACCTACCGCCTCTTCGAGCGGGTGCTCACCCGCTACGGCATCAGCTTCAGCTGGGTGGACGCCACCGATCTCAGCAACGTGGACCGGGCCATCCAGCCCAACACCAAGCTGATCTGGTCGGAGACTCCCACCAACCCGCTCTTGAAGCTCGTCGACATCGCGGGCCTCGCGGCGGTCGCGAAGAAGCACGGCGTCCTCTTGGCCATCGACAACACGTTCGCCAGCCCCTACCTCCAGAACCCCCTGGATCTCGGAGCCGACATCGTGGTCCACTCGACCACCAAGTACATCGGCGGTCACTCGGACGTGGTGGGCGGCTTCTTCGCCACCCGTTCGGAAGAGCTCTACCAGACGGTGAAGTTCCATCAAAACTCCATCGGCGCCGTCCCCGGGCCGCAGGACGCCTTCCTGACCCTGCGCGGGATCAAGACGCTGGCCATCCGCATGCGCCAGCACTGCGCCAACGCCGAGCGCGTGGCCCGCTTCCTGGCCGAGCACCCGGCCGTCGAGGCGGTCTACTACCCCGGCCTCGAATCGCACCCGCAGCACGAGCTGGCCAAGCGCCAGATGCGCGGCTTCGGCGGCATGGTCAGCTTCATCGCCAAGGGCGGCCTGGAGCCGGCCCGAACGATCGGCCGCTCGCTGCAGCTCTTCAGCCTCGCCGAAAGCCTCGGCGGCGTCGAATCGCTCACCTGCCACCCGGTCACCATGACCCACGGCGCAATCCCCAAGGAGATCCGCGAGGCCCGCGGCGTCACCGACGGCCTGCTGCGCCTGTCGGTAGGCATCGAGGACATCGATGACCTCCTGGCCGACCTGGAGCAAGCCCTGGCCAAGGCCCAGAGCCTCGCCACCGCACGCTAACCCGGTACTCATCAGGGCCCCGCGCTTCGCCCCTCTCGGCGAAGCGCGGGGCCTTTCCCCTTCTTCCGCATCCGCGCCCCATGCTGCGAGCAGCGATTGCCTCCGCCGCCGCACGGCGTATCCTGTGACGTGAGTGCATCCGCGGCCGACCGCGAGCAAAGGGGGTAACGCATGAACGAACACCTCGATCTGAATCGCCGCCCCGGCGAACGGGAAAAAGCCGGCAAGCTCGATCCCAGCGGGATGGGCACCGGCCCCTACGGCAAGGAAAACGCCGGCGTCCCCGGTTCGAGCAACCTCGGCCCCTTCCCCGCCGGACAGGGCATCATGGCCGAGACCAGCGACATCCTCGTGCACGAAGCACCCCCGAAGCGCCCATGAGAAAGACGCATGCCCCGCTACCGTGATGGTAGCGGGGCATGCGTCTTTTTAATTTAAAGAAGGAAGTCGACGGCCTCGTAGAATTTCTGCTTGAGCTTGTCCTTCACGGGGGCGCTCTGCAGATCCTTGAGGCTGGCCGGGCGAGCCGAGCTCCAGTCGGGCGTGACCACCTGCTCAAAGAACTCCTTGACCGCCTTCTCATCCGAGATCAGGGTGTTGAGCTCGTGGTTGGCGCCGAAGGTACGGGCATCGGCGTTGGCCGAGCCGAGGCTGAGCAGCTTGCCGTCGACGGCCATGCCCTTGAAGTGGCTGAAGCGCTGGACATCCTTGCCGTCGATCTTGCCGCCATCGAAGAAGCGGACCTCGACTCCCGCCGTGAGGAGCTGGCGGGCGGACTCCTGGTTGAGGTGGTAGTACATGCTGCCCTCACGGCTCGCTTCCTTGTTGCCGGGAAGCAGCACCTTGACGTCGAGGGCAGGCTTGGCCTTCTTGGCGGCGACCAGGTCCTGGACCAGCTTGTCGTCCGAGAAGTACGGGAAGATCGCGACGATCTCCTTGTCGGCGTTCTGGATGGCCTTGGCGTGCGCCTCGCGGATGGCGAAGGTCTTGGCGTGGGGATCGGTCACGATGGTCTGAACCTTGGCGGTCCCCGTGGGGTGGGGCACGGCCGCGGGCATCACCGCGGGCACCTCGCCGCCGACGCGACCCCAGTTCTCGTAGAACTCCTTCTGCACCCGGCCGGCCTCGTCGCCGTGCACGGTGTAGAGGAGGTCATGCCAGGAGTTCTCGGGGCCGTTGGCGCCATTGAACTTGGGCTTGAGGTACTCGTTGCCGATGTTCCGGCCGCCGGTGATGAACTTCTCGCCGTCGGCGATGTAAAGCTTGCGGTGGGTAATGGGAACGCCCTTGGCCTCCCAGGAGACGTAGTGGGGGTTGAACTCCCGGACGTCGATCCCGTGGCTCTTGAGCTTGTCGACGATCACGGCATCCTTGGAGCCGCCGGAACCGCCCCGCAGGCCGATCGAATCGATCAGGACCTTGATGTCGAATTCCTTGCCGGCTTCCTTCATGGCGGTCTTCTTCTTGGCGAGCGCCTCGACCAGCTCGTTGCCGACCTCGTCGTTGTGCCAGATGAAGGTCTCGATGTGGAAGGACTTCTTGGCGCCCTGCACGGCGTCCAGGATGGCCTGGCGCGACGCGTCGGGGGTCAGGTGGTAGGCGATCTGGTTGCGCACGGTGGGGTTCGAGAGGAGCAGCTGATCCACGTCCTTGGAGAGCTTCTGGATCATCTTCTTGCCCTGGCTCTCGACGACCTGGGCTCCGGTGTTCGTCACCTGGCGGCGAACCGCGTCAGTGATGCCGCTTGCCTTGAGCATTGAGATCATCGGAACCCCCTCCTAACAACCACCAGCGTTAACCTAACACCCTGTTAACAGAGTTATCGCCCGATTGCCCGGAGGGATTCTTATGCCCGCTTTAAAACTCAGAAAAGAATACGGATCAGCCGAGGATCCGCTCGCCGAACCAGATGAGCCCCATGACGAGCACGGCCGCGGACGCCGTGCGCACGACGGGCAGGTGCCAGCGGGTCTTGCGAAGGGCAAGCACCAGGGGGAAGATCAGCGCCACGACGGCCAGCTGGCCGGCCTCGACGCCCAGGTTGAAGGACAAGAGGCTCGAGACCAGGCCCTCGGTAGGAAGGCCCAGCTCGCGCAGGACTCCCGAGAAACCGAAGCCATGCACCAGCCCGAAGACGAAGGCGATGATCCAGCGCTTGTCCGGAGATTTAATGACGAAGTTCTCGGCGGCCACGACGGCGATCGACAGCGCGATCACGCTCTCGACCAGCCTGCCGGGCAGGCTCACGACTCCCAGGGCCGCCAGCACCAGCGTGAGGGAATGGGCCACGGTGAACCCCGTGACGATCTTGGCGATCTGCCCCAGCGACTGGCCCACCAGGATCAAGGCCACGACGAAGGCCAGGTGATCGTAGCCCGTGAAGATATGCTCGATCCCCAGCAGAAAGAAGGTCCATGCCTGGGCGAGCCAGCCCCGGGCGTCGAAGCGAAAGACGGTCCGGTCGTGGTTGAAGATGGTCTCGAGGGTCCGGCCGTCGACATGCACCTTGGCCAGGTTCTTGTACGAGGGCTCCAGGCGATCGAAGACGTCATGCGTGACCACCAGTTCGCGCACCGGAGCCTCGAACTCGTAATGCAGGACCAGGGCGGTCAGGGCCTCGTCCCGGCCGGACTCCAGGAGTTCGATCCCCGTCGGCTCCGGGGCCTCATGACCCGACTGGACGCCGACATGCTCGCGCAGGAAGGCCTCGATGGCCGCCAGGTGCGGGCGCACCTCGGCAGCCTCGAGCGGCGGGCCGGCGGGATCCACTCCCGGGATGGGCAGGTAGTGGGGAGGGACCTCGATCAGGTAGGAGACGGTCTTGCCCTCGACCAGGATCTCGGAGTAGCCGAAGTCGATCTGGTGAGCGAAGGCGGGAAAGGCGATGAAGAGAGCGGCGACGAGGGAAAGCAGGAGGCGGGGCATCACGACTTAGCGGCCACCCGCGGTGCGACGCCCCCCGAGGATGCCCCGGCCGGTACCCCGGCGATCCGAGAGGTTGAGCTGAGCGGCCAGCGCCTCGGCATGCGCCTTGAGCTCGGGCTCGGGGCTCAAGGCGAGGCAGTTGGCGATCGCCCCGGCCGCCTCGACGTCCTCACCCTTGATCCGGTAAGCCAGGGCAAGCTGGTAGTACAGCTCGGCCGAGCGCGGGCTCTCGACCTCGGTGGCCTGCTTGATGACGTCGATGGCCGCGTTGGGCTGGAAGTTGATCTGCAGCGCATGCGCCAGGGCGATCGAGGCGTCCGGGTTGCGCGGCGCCAGCTCCAGGGCCTTCTGGTACAGCCCGATGGCTTCCTTGACGCGCCCGGTTCGCTGCAGGACCGAGCCCAGCAACAGGTAGGACGGAGCCCAGGGCTCATGCGAGATGGCGGCGACGAGATGCTCCTCGGCTTCGGCGAGGCGGTCCTGGGTCAGCCAGAGGTAAGCCAGGTTGTGGTGGGCCTTGGCATGCTCGGGCATGACGCAGAGCAACTGCTCGTAGGCCTCCTCGGCGTCGGCCAGCAGGCCGAGCTCGTGGGAGGCCGACGCCAGGTTGAAGAGGGCGTCGGGGTCGGTGGGCATCAGGCGGCGGGCGGCGGCGAACTCGCTGCGCGCGCGCTCGACCTGATCGCCGGCGTAGAGGAGGCGTCCCAGCTCCAGGCGAGCGGGACCCCAGTCGGGGTTCTGCTCGGCGAGGATGGTGAGCTGCTCGAGGGCCTCGGCGTTCATGCCGTCCTCGCGATACGTCAGGCCAAGCGCGAGGCAGGTCTCACGGTCCGAGGGCTCCAGGACCCAGGCCCGCTGGTACATCTTGATGGCGGCCTGCGGGTTGCCACTGGCGCGGTAGGAGTTGCCCAGCGAGCGGAACGAGGGCACATGGGAAGAGTCGAGGTTGACCACCTTGAGGAAGCACTCGCTGGCCGGGTCGGGTTGGCCGAGGTTCTGGAGCGATTCTCCGAGGTGGTACCAGGCCTCGGCGTTGCCGGTGTCCAGTGAGACCGCCTGCTGGAAGCAGTGGTTGGCGTCCTTCCACTCCCCGCGCTCCGCGTGGATCTGCCCCTGGGCGATGAAGAGCTCGGGGTTGGACAGCTCGGTCTCGATGTCCCGGGCGAAGCTATCGGCGCTGAGGTAGCGGTAGTCGGGGTCCTTGGCGAGGCACTTGAGAAGGCGCTCGGCCAGGGACTTGGGAAGGCGTGGGTTGAGGGTCAAAGGATCGGTGGGCTCGGCGTATAGCAGCCGGTGCGCCACGTCAGTGGGGCTCGCTCCGGGGAAGGGCAGCTCACCGGTCAGGGCCTTGAAGAGGATGACACCGACGGCGAAGACGTCGGCCCGGCCGTCGACGGAGGTGGCGTCGAGCAGCTGCTCGGGGGACATGTAGTTGAGGGTGCCGAGCATCATCTTGGACTGGGTGATGCCAGGGGCGAAGGCGCGGCGGGACATGCCGAAGTCGGTGACCTTGAGCTGGCCAGCAGGCGAGATCAGGCAGTTGGCGGGCTTGACGTCGCGGTGGACGACCCCGATATCGTGCAGGGCCTGGAGGGCATGGCAGAGCTGCAGGCCCCATTCGAGGATCTGGGGCAGGGGAGGCCGGTCGCGCTCCATGAGGTCGCGCCACGTGTGGCCCGGCTGGTACTCCATGACCAGGTAGTGGCGATCGCCGTCCACCCCGGCATCGAAGGCCTTCACGATGTTGGCGTGGTTGAGCTGGAGGTGGATGTCCGCCTCGCGCTTGAAGCGGGCGATCTGCTCCTCGTCGGACAGACCCGAGTCGGGTTCCAGCAGCATCTCCTTGATGGCGAGCAGCTGCTGGGATCCGGGAGACTGGGCCAGCAGGATACGGCCCGACGGCGATCGGGAGATCTCGGAGATCAGGTCATATCCGGCAATCCGCTCGGTCATGCGGGCCCTCGCCCGCCCCTAGCTGAGGCGGTTCAGGACGGCCTTGGAGACGGCCTTGAGGGTAGCGAAGACACCCGATCCCTCGACGGCCACGGCCTCGAACGAGGGGACGTTACGAGGGTTGAGAACTCCCTCGAGCTCCTCGTAGGTGTTGACGTTGGGCAGGTCGCGCTTGTTGTACTGGAGGACGTAGGGCACCGCGTCGAGGGTGAGCCCGTACTCGGCAAGGTTCTCCTCCATGTTGCGCAGCGACTCCATGTTCTCCTCCCACTTCTCCTTCTGGGAGTCGGCCACGAAGACGATGCCGTCGACGCCGTTGAGGATCAGCTTGCGGCTGGCATTGTACTCGACCTGACCGGGAACGGTGTAGAGCGAGAACTTGGTCTTGAAGCCCTGCACGGAGCCAAGATCGAGGGGCAGGAAGTCGAAGAACAGCGTGCGCTCGGTTTCGGTCGCCAGGCTGATCATCTCGCCGCGGATGCCGGGGGCGAGTTGCTTGAAGATGTATTCGAGGTTGGTCGTCTTGCCGCCCAGGCCCGTGCCGTAGTAGACGATCTTGCAGTTGATCTCGCGGCTGGCGTAGTTAATAAGAGCCATCGTTCTCCACTCCTAGAAG
>JAKFCW010000016.1:0-28710 GCA_036676455.1 Candidatus Sericytochromatia bacterium | reverse complement strand
CAGCAGATCAATGCCAGCAGCTTGGCAGGCACGCTGAGCGCCTCGGTGGGCGGGGCGTTCTCGGATCAGCTCGTGCTGACGACCAGCGCCACGGGAGCCGGGGCCACCCTTTCCATCACCTCGGCCGCCAACAACAGCAATGCCGATCCCAATGACGACGGCAACAACGGCTTCGTCGTGGGGATGGCGGCCACCGGAACCGATGGCGTCACCTCCCAGACGGATCTGGGCTCGGTGACGATCAACGGCGTCACCACGTCCTTCGGTACGCTGGAGAACGCGGGGCTCACCCCCCAGATGGCCGCCCAGCACATGGTCGATCGCATCAACCAGAATGGAGCGAGCACCGTGACGGCCAGCCTCGCGGGGACCAACAACGATCAGCTCCAGCTCACCGCCAAGACGGCCGGCGTTGCAGGCAACTTCACGATCACCTCCACCACGAACGAGAGCAACGCCAACGCCGCCGACAATGGGAGCAACGGCTTCACGGCCGGCGTGAGCGCCACGGGAGCGGACGGCGACGCAGGCGATACGGACTTCGGGTCGATCACGATCGGGTCGACGACCATCAACCTCGGGCTCTTCGACAACAACGGCAAGAGCGCCAGTGACGCGGCCCTCTGGATCATCGACAAGATCAACGCGACGGGCGGGGTTCCGGTGACGGCGAGCGCGCTCGCCGGGGACATGATCCGCTTGACCTCGAAGACGGCGGGAGCGGCGGGTAGCTTCAGCATCACGGCCTCGACCAACGACAGCAACGTCCTGGGGGGCGATGACGGGGATAACGGCTTCACGACAGGCATGTCCGCCACGGGCCTGGATGCCGATGCGGGGGACACGGACTTCGGGTCGATCACGATCGGATCGACCACCGTCAACCTCGGCCTCTTCGACAACAACGGTAAGACGTCCCAGGACGCCGCCCAGTGGATCATCGACAAGATCAATGCGGCGGGAGGCGTTCCCGTCACGGCCAGCCGCACCGGAGACCAGCTCACCCTCACCTCCAAGACGGTGGGGGCTGCCGGCAGCTTCACGGTCACGACCACCAGTGACAGCAACAGTAACGGCACCGACAACGGCAGTATCGGCATCGCGAGCGGCACGACGGCCACCGGCTTGGACACGGACCTGGGCGATACGGACTTCGGGTCGGTCACCATCAATGGAACGACCGTCAACCTGGGGCTCTTCGACAACAATGCAGGCGACGATGCCGCTGCCACCCAGTGGATCGCCGACAAGATCAACGCGGCGGGCGGTGTGCCCGTGACGGCCAGCCTCAGCGGCAACCAGCTCACCCTCACGGCGAAGACGGCGGGCACCGCGGGAAACTTCAGCATCACGGCCTCGACCAACGACAGCAACACCCTGGGGGGCGACGACGGGAACAACGGCTTCACGGCAGGCATGACCGCCACGGGCACGAACGCCAACGCGGGCAGCACGGACTTCGGGTCGGTGACGATCGATGGGACCACGGTCAACCTCGGTGTTTTCGATAACAACGGCAAGACGGCGGCTGACGCGGCTCAGTGGATCGTGAACCAGATCAACGCCACGGGCGGAGTTCCGGTGCTCGCGACGACCCTCGGTGGGAATCAGGTTCGCTTGTCCTCCAAGGTCATGGGCGCTGCGGGTAGCTTCGACATCGACGCGTCGACCAGCCTGCGCAACGGATTCACGGCAGGCGCGACCGCCACGGGGACGGACGCCGACGCGGGCGATACGGACTTCGGGTCGATCACGATCGGGTCGACGACCGTCAACCTCGGGCTCTTCGACAACAACGGCAAGAGCGCCAGTGACGCGGCCCAGTGGATCATCGACAAGATCAACGGCGAGGCCGGCGTGCCCGTCACGGCCAGCGTCAGCGGCGGCCGGATCCTCTTGACCTCCGATACGCCCGGAACGGCGGGATCCTTCTCGGTGGCCGTCAACAACGACAGCAACGGCTCGGGAGCGGACACCGGAGTCCTCGGTCTCTCGGCAGGGACGGCCTCGGGGACGGACGCGACCAGCGGGCTCACGGATTTCGGCCAGATCACCATCAATGGGACCCCCATCACCCTGGGCGTCCTCAACAGCGCCACCTACACCGATGCCACGGCCGCCGCCCACCTCGCGAACCTGATCACCGCGGCCAACGCCGGGGTGAACGCGACGGTCGAGGGCGGACGGCTGGTGCTGACGAGCGTGGATCCCCAGGCCGATCTCGTCATCACCGCTATCTCCCCCGATTCCAACGGGAATGGTTCGGACGATGCAGGCGCCGGCTTCCTGACCGGAGACAGCGACAGCCCCGGGGGGAGTCCCGAGGATGCGGGCTCCAAGACGTTGTCCCAGGGGATCCTCATCCAGCTGGGGGCGGACGCGGGCCAGGTCATCGAGCTCAAGACGCCCCTCGACGCCTACGCGGAGACCCTCGGCGTCCAGGCGGCCGGCATGGACGTCTCCTCGCAGGAGGGCGCCGCGGCGACCCTGCTGCGTATCGACGCGGCCATGGAGCAAGCCGGCTCGATACGCGCCAGCCTGGGGGCGAGCATGAACCGCGTGGAGCATGCGCTGGCCGTCTCCATGGTGGCCGGCGAGAACCTGAGCGCCGCCGAGAGCCGGATCATGGGGGTCGACATGGCCCATGAGCTGCTGGGCATGACGCGGAGCCAGATCGCGTCCCAAGCCGCCCAATCCGTCCTCGGGCACATGAACTTCAGGCGCGATCAGGTTCTGAAACTCCTCGCCTAGCGCCCGCCTCGGGGCGTGTAGAGCCTGCCAATGAGCGCGGATCGCGCTATACTGTATGTCTATGCAAATGGATTCAAAGACGCTCAGCGTCCTGGAATGGCCGAAGGTCATCGAGCGGCTGGTCGCCGAGGCCGCCACCACGGTCGGCAAGGCTCGCTGCCAGGCCATCGAATTTCACACGGACCTCGACGGGGTCTCCCACGCCCTGCGCCTCACGACCGAGGCGGACGAGCTGATCCGGATCACCGGGGGCTTCCCGCTGGGCGGGATCCGCGACATTCGCCATGGCTTGCGCCGGGTGGAGCAGGGCGCCGATCTCGACGGGCCCGAGCTGCTGGCGATCGCCGACACCATGGACGCCGCCCGCCGGATCAAGACCTTCATGGGCGAGCATGCCGAGGCCGTTCCCGCCTTCGCCGAGCTCGCCGTCCCCGTGACGCCGCTGCCCAAGCTGGTGGCTGAGATCAAGCGCTGCTTCGACCTTAGCGGGGAGATCGCCGACGACGCCAGCCCCGCGCTGCACACCATCCGCCAGCGCATCCGCCAGGCCCAGTCCGGCATTCGCGAGAAGCTGCAGCGCATGCTCAACACGCATGCCCAGCACCTCCAGGAGTCGCTGATCACGGTGCGGGGCGATCGCTTCGTCCTGCCCGTCCGCGCCGATGCCAAGTCGCAGGTGCCGGGCCTCGTGCACGACCAGTCCGCGAGCGGCTCGACGATCTACATCGAGCCGATGGCCGTGGTCGAGCTCAACAACTCTCTGTCCAAGGCCCGCCTCGACGAACGCGACGAGATCGCCCGCATCCTCGAGCGCCTCACCCAGCTCGTGCTGGCCGATCTCGAGGAGATCCACTGGACCCTCGACGCGCTGGCCGAGATCGACTTCACCGTCGCCAAGGCCCGCCTCAGCCGCAAGCTGGACGCGCGCGCGCCGCGCCTGAGCCGCGACGGCTTCACCCGCCTCTACTCCGCCCGCCATCCCCTGATCGCGGCCCAGGAGGCCGAAGGGGGCCACAAGGTGGTGCCGATCGACATCGAGGTCGGCGGTCAGGTTCCCATCCTGCTCGTCACCGGTCCCAACACCGGCGGTAAGACCGTTTCGCTCAAGACCCTGGGCCTGGTCACCCTGATGGCCCAGGCGGGCCTGCACGCTCCCGTGGCCGAGGGCTCGGTCGTGGGCCTGGTGCGCTCGATCTACGCCGACATCGGGGACGAGCAGTCGCTCGCGCAGTCGCTCTCGACCTTCTCGGGCCACATGACCAACATCATCCGGATCCTCGAGCGGGCCGACCGCAAGTCGCTGGTGCTGCTCGACGAGATCGGCGCCGGCACCGACCCCCAGGAAGGTGCCGTCCTGGCCCGGGCCATCATCGAGGAATTCCTGCGCCGAGGCACCCGCCTGGTGGCGACCACCCACTACGGCGAGCTCAAGCTCATGGCCTACGAGACGCCGGGAGTGCGCAACGCCTCGGTGGAGTTCGACGCGGCCAGCCTGAGGCCCACTTACCGCCTCCTGATGGGCGTCCCGGGGCAGTCCAACGCCGTCCTGATCGCGAGCCGCCTGGGCCTTCCCGCCGGAATCGTGGCGCGCTCCGAGGAGCTGCTGAAGTCGAGCAAGGATGACTCGGCGCGGATCATCGGGGAGCTCGAAACGGAGCAGCACCAGGCGGCGATCGCCCGCCGCGAGGCCGAGGACGCCCGCGCCGAGGCGCGTCGCCTGCGCGAACAGTACGAAGCCAAGCTGGAGCGCTGGAACGAGACCCTGCATCAGATGCGCGAGAAGGCCCGCAACGAGCTCAACCAGGAGCTCTCGGCGGCCCGCGAGGAGATCACCGGGGTCATCCGCGAGCTGCAAGGCTCCAGGTCCTCCGCCTCGGCCCAGAAGGCCCGCGATCGTGTCGACCGGCTCGCCGCGGCGAAGGCCAAGGCCAATAAGCCCAAGGAACCCGTCGTTCGCGAGGTCCTGGTCGGCGAAAAGGTTTTCCTGCCCCGCCTCAACCAGCTGGGCGTCGTCCAGACGCAGCCCGATGCCAACGGAGAGCTGATCCTGCAGGTGGGGATCATGCGGGTCACCGCCAAGGTCTCGGAGTTGGCTCCTGCCAAGGAGGCTCCGAAGTCGACCTCCAAGCCGCTATCCAAGATCAAGGTCGCGGGGCCCTCGCGCTCCAGCGCGCCCACCAGCACCCGCGAGGCGTCCATGGAGTGCGATCTTCGCGGCATGCTGGCCCACGAGGCGCTGGGCGAGGCCGAGACCTTCCTCGACACGGCCCTCGGCCATGACATCAAGACCGTCACCCTGATCCACGGGGGCGGGACCGGGGCGCTGCGCCGGGCCATCCGCGATTACCTGCGCGAGAGCCCCTACGTGGCCTCCTTCCGGCCCGGATCCCAGGGAGAGGGCGGCGACGGCGTCACCATCGTCACCCTGGGCTAAGCCTCGACACTTGCGCGCGCCTGGGCAAGTTTAATTTCAGGATTGGGTAGATTTAATTCCGCCTTAACCGCCTAGCCGCAAGATCCCGCGCGTCCTCCGCGATAGACCATGTACGGGCTCAATGAGAGCGAGTCCCGATTGGAGGAACACGATGAGCAAGGTGGTTGGTTACCTCTGGATCCATCCGGAGCAGACGGGAGACGCGAAGCGTCTCGCAGCGGAGAAGCAGACCCTCGACGCTTACTGCAATGCGAACAACCTCGCCCTCGAGGAGTTCGCCATCGACGAAGGCGCCCTCGGCGCGGCACTGGAGCGGCCTCGCATGAAGCAGCTGACCTCCAACGATGCCACCACGGTCGTCGTCACCAGCCTGATCAGCCTCGGCCGTCGTTTCCACGACGTCGCCACCGTACTTTCCGAGTTCAACCACAAGGACATCCGCCTGATCTCGGTTCAGGAGAACATCGACACCGGCCGCCCCGACGGTCAGCAGCTGCTCAAGATGTTCGTCACCATTCCTCAGGTCGCCAGCTGGGTGCGCCCCCCCAAGGAAGCCACCTCGGCTCCCAAGGTCTTCGTCCGGGCCCGCGAAGTGCTCCACAACGGCGGCACCTGCCCCTACGGCTACACGCTGGATGAGGCCACCAACCAGTTCGTCGTGAACGCCACCGAGGCCGCCGTCGTGCAGCGGATCTTCCGCGAGCGCTCGCTGGGTCGCTCGCTGCGCCAGATCGCCAACGACCTGACCCGCGACGGCGTGGCCACCAAGCGTGGCGGCCGCTGGCAGGCCAACACGGTCAAGACCATCCTCGAGAACATCGTCTACACCGGCGACTACCAGTGCCAGAACCGCCTCTACGAGAACGACCACGAGGCCATCATCTCGAAGGACCTCTTCGGCCAGGTGAACCACTCGGAGGCCATTCTTCAAGTCTGTTAGCCGCAGGCGCTTCTGCTAGCCCCTCAATCCAATCGCATCGCTCTCAGCCCGAGGCGGGATCCCAACCGGGATCCCGCCTCGGGTTTTGGGTTGCAGCGCTAGTTTGCGAAGACCTGGGTGTAGTACCAGTAGCCGTCCGACGGTCGGCGGTAGGCGTAGATGCCGGTGCGCTTGAAGTTGGCGTTGAGGAGGTTGGCCCGGTGCCCGGGGCTGTTCTTCCAGGCCTCCATCATGCGCGTGGGGGCGGAGGCGTCCGGGGGGCTCTGGTAGCCGACGTTCTCGCCCCAGGAGCTGAACGTGACGCCGGCCGCCCGCATGCGGGAGTCGGGAGTCGAGCCGTCGGGCGAGGTGTGGGCCAGGTAGTTACGGGTGGCCATGTCCTGGCTGTGGCCGGCTGCCGCCCGGATCATGCCCGCCTCCACGGTCAGGGCGGGGAGACCGTTGGCGGCCCGGAAGGCGTTGGCCTCCCGGAAGATGGCAGAGAACGCGCGTGCCTCCGGCGAGTTCAAGAGCATACCGGCGCGGACCATGCTGATCTGCTGGAGCTGGTATCCGGAGTCCGGTAGGGCCGGCGCCGGCGTGACGGGCGGGCTCATGGGGGCGCAGGCGGCCAAGGTGGCGATCGCCCCCAGGGCGATCGAGCTTTTCACGAACTGGCGCATCGCCGATCCTCCTTTGCTGCCACGGAACCTTCCGCTCGGCGTTCGAGTGTAGCGCCGCCGCCACGTAAGGACAGCCATGGAGTGGACGATTCGAACCAAGCCCGGTTCTCTCTCGGTCGCTCCGCATCCCTCCCGGAACGGGACTCCCTCCCCGGATTTTCTTCGAATCATCCTTGAGGAGGATGGTCGCTTCCCGCTTCTCGGCTATACTCGGTGGCACGTGAGGCTTGGATGCCTTTGTTTGTGCGGGTTTGGAACCAGTTGATACTCTCCATGGTCCCTACCAACAGCAGGCAGGTTCAATCAAGGGAGGCCGAATGAAACGTCTATACAACCTCAAGATAGGTACCAAGCTTTTTGTGGCCACGGGGACGACGTTGTTCCTGATGCTGCTGGTTCTGGTCGCCGCGTTCTGGGGCATCCGCACCCTCGCCCACCGGGCGGACGAGGCCCAGCGCTACGCCGATGCGCGCTCCGCCCTGCGCCAGATGGAGGGCGGCGTTTACCGGCAGGTCATCGCCATGCGTGGCTACATCCTCTCGGGTAAGGAGGAGGGGCTTAGCGAGATCGAGCCCGCCCGGCGGGACTACGACGCCTCGCTGGCCGTCGTGCGGGAGAAGGTGGTTGACCCGCACGACCTCGCGATCGTGGAGCGCTTGGACAGCGCGCGCCGCGACGTCGAGCAGATGCTCACCCGGAAGCGCGACCTCCGCGCCCAGGGCCGCCTGAACGAGATCGTCGAGATCGAGCAGAACACCATGCCGCAGCTTTTCGCGGCCTTCACCAAGCCCCTGGGGGAGGTCATGGCGAGCGTCGGCACCAAGGCCGACGAGGCGATCGCCAAGAACAAGGAGCTGACCAACGTCCTGAGCATCCTGATCGTGGTGGCGGGCGTGCTCAGCCTCGCGATCAGCTCGTTCCTGTCCATCCGGATCGCCCGCAGCATCACCGTTCCGCTGCGACGTCTCAACGCGACGACCGAGGCCATGGCCAGCGGGCACCTTCCCGAGACGGTGGAGGTGGTCTACCACGACGACGTGGGCGACCTGGCCCGCTCGTTCGCTCAGATGTCCCGCACGCTCCGAGCGATCGTCTCCGAGGTGCGAGGCGTGGCCGTGACGGTCTCCGGGGGCGCCGACCAGCTCTCGGCGAGCGCGGAGCAGCTCTTCAACTCCGCCCAGTCCCAGGTGGCCGCCGTCGAGGAAACGTCCAGCACGATGGAGGAGATGGCGGCCAGCGTGCACCAGGTCGCAGGAAATGCCCTTTCCCTCTCCTCTGCGGTTGAGCAGGCATCCAGCAGCATCGAGCAGATGGCAGCCAGCATCCAGCAGGTCGCCGGCAATGCGGACACCCTGGGGGCGGCGGTTTCGCAGACCTCCGCCTCGGTCGAGGAACTCGCGGCCAGCGTCCAGCAGGTCGCTCGCAACGTCCAGGAAGCCAACCAGGTTGCCGAGACCTCGGCGTCGGTCGCTCAGCAGGGCCGTCAGGCCGTCGATCAGACGATCCAGGGCATGGCCCAGATCAACCAGGCGATGGGCGAGGTCGTCGCCGTCATATCGAACCTGGGCCAGAGCTCGACCGAGATCGGGAACATCATCGCCGTGATCGATGACATCGCCGAGCAAACCAACCTCCTGGCCCTCAACGCGGCCATCGAGGCCGCCAGGGCCGGCGAGCATGGCCGCGGCTTCGCCGTGGTCGCCGACGAGGTCCGCAAGCTGGCCGAGCGCTCCGCCAAGGCCACCGGTGAAATCGCTCAGCTCATCAAGGGCATCCAGAAGGAATCCGAGCAGGCCGTCAAGAGCACCCAGCAGGGCAACGCTGCCATCCAGCGCGGCACCACGCTCGCCCAGAGCGCCGGGGACTCCCTGGGAGCCATCGTCGACTCGGTTCACGAGGTCTCGGCCCTGATGAATCAGATCACCCAGGCCACCGCCGAGCAGAACCGCGCTGCCGTTCAGATCACGGACGCGGTCGGATCGATGAATCGCCTCACCCACCAGGTGATGGACGCCACCCGTGAGCAGGCGAAGGGCTCCGAGCACATCATCCGGGCGGTAGAGGCCATGAACCGGATGACCCAGCAGGTCACCGTGGCTACCACCGAGCAACGCTCGGGCGGCGAGCAGGTGGTGAAGGCGGTCGAACGCATCACTCATGCGGCGCGCGAGGCAAACGGCGCCACGGAGTCGGTGGCAGAGGCTGCTCACGGCCTGCAACGCCAGTCCCAGGCCCTCACCCAGGCAATCGCCTTCTTCAAGGACGAGTCTGGACGCTACGAGTCCCGCAGCGTTCCGGCGGCCTCCCAGGCTCCGGCGCTCACGGCCGGCAGGTAACAAACGCGAGAGGGCCCCGGCCATCGGCCGGGGCCCTCTCGCGTTTCAGCGCTTACGCGAGGACGACCTTGAAGAAGGTCTTGCCCATCACGATCTCGTCGTCATGTTTGAGCCGCTCGGGGCTGCCAGGCAACAGGCGAGGCCCGCGATTGACGTAGGTTCCGTTGAGGGAGCCGAGGTCCTCCAGGTAGTAGTCGCCATCCTGGACGAAGATCCGGGCGTGCTTGCGCGAGATCTTGGCCTCGGGGTCGTCGCCCGTCAGGTCGATTTCCGGGAAGGAGCCGCCATCGGGATCCCAGCGGCCGATGTGGGTTTCGGCCGCCTGCTCCACCGGGAAGTCCTTGCCGACCGTGCCGCCGCGCGTGATCACCAGCTTGGCGGCCGTGTTGGCGGTTCCCGAGCTGAGGCTCGGCGGCAGCCCGGAGGGGACGCCGGCCGCGACCTTCTCGGCCGCGGGAATCGCAGCGTGGACCTCCAGCTTCGCTCCGCACTCGTCGCAGAACTGGACTCCCGCCTGGTTTTCATGCGAACAGCTCGCGCAGGTCACCATGATCGTCGATTACTCCTCTATCTAGCCGAGCAGGAACTTGAAGAAGGTCTTGCCCATGACGATCTCGTCGTCGTTCTTCAGGGGGTGCGGGCTGCCGGGCAGCAGGCGCGGGCCGCGGTTGACGTAGGTTCCGTTGAGGGAGCCGAGGTCCTCCAGGTAGAACTCGCCGTCCTGGACGAAGATCCGAGCGTGCTTGCGCGAGATCTTGGCCTCGGGATCGTCGCCCGTCAGGTCGATCTCGGGGAACGCGCCGCCATCGGGATCCCAGCGGCCGATTAGGGTCTCGCCGGCGCCTTCGGCCGTGAACTCCTTGCCAACCGTGCCGCCGCGCGTGATCACCAGCTTGGCCGTGGTGGTGGGGGCCTCCGTCAGCGGGTTCGAGGGGGTATCGCTCATGGGATGCTTCCTCCTTGTGGGTGCTCTACATGTACTCGGCCAGGTGGACCAGGATGACGGTGATGTTGTCCTCTCCGCCGCGCTGGTTGGCCTGGTTGACCAGCTGCTGCGCGGCGAGCAAGGGATCCCGGGAGCCCATGACGGTCTCATGAAGCTCCTCGTCGGAGAGATGGCCGGTCAGGCCATCGCTGCACAGCAAGAGCCAGTCGCCGATCTTGAGTGGACGCTGGTAGATGTCCACCTCGACGTTGGGGTAGCTGCCGAGCGAGCGGTAAATCAAGTTGCGCTGCGGGTGGATCGCTGCCTCTTCGGGCGTGATCTGCCCGATCTCGACCAGGCGGCCCACCAGCGAGTGGTCGCGGGAGATCTTCTCGATCCCGTCGCGGTTGATGATGTAGGCGCGCGAGTCCCCGACGTGCCCGATGAAGACGTTCTGGCCGAAGACCAGGCCGGTGGTGAGGGTGGTGCCCATCCCCGTCAGCTCGGAGTTGTAGCGGCCGGTCTCGTAGATCCGGGTGTTGGCGTTCTTGATGGCCTGCTGCAGCGCGGCGCGGATCTCCGAACCCGGGTCCTCCATGGAGTCGCCCAGCGACGTGAGCGCCTGCTGCACGTAGGAGGTGACCTCGTCGACCGCCAGGGCCGAGGCGATCTCGCCGGCGTTCACCCCGCCCATGCCGTCGGCCACCACGTAGAGGCCGAGCCCCGAGTGGTTCGACTGGGTGGTGAAGTTGAGCTCGAAGACGGCCAGCGAGTCCTCGTTGCCCGAGCGGTACATGCCGACGTCCGAGCAATGGCCGACCCGGCGGATCGGGTTGTTGACCAGCGTCAGCAGCTGGGCCTTCAGCTCGTTGATCGAGCCGAAGCGCTCGCTGGGGTCGACTTCGAGCATCTTGCGCACGAGGCGCTCGACCTGCGGGTGGATGGTCGGCCGGAAGGCCGAGGCATCCGGGAAGTTGAACCGGGTCTCTTCGTTGTCCCAGTAGGTGTCCGGCGGGTTTCCGGTCAGCAAGTAGTGCCAGATGGCGCCCAGCGCGTAGATGTCGGTGCGCTCGTCGACTTGGCCGCCGAGGTGGCCGTGCTGCTCGGGAGCCGAGTAGCCGTGGCTGACCTCGAAGGGGCCTTCGCCGGGCATGATGGCCGCGCGGTGGAAGCCCGTCAGGCGGACCCGCTGGCCGTCGGGCGTGACGACGATGTAGCGGGGCTGCAGATCGAGGTGCAGGATCTGGCGGCGATGCAGCTGGCCGACGGACTGGCAAAGCTGGACCATCCAGTCGATCGACTGCTGGACCGAGACGGTGACCTCGTTGCGAAGCAGGTAGGCCAGGTCGCGGCCTTCCAGCTGCTCGATGACCAGGTAGGCGCGGCCGTTCTCCTTGAAGACGTCGATGGCCTTGACCACGGTCGGGTACGAGACCGAGCGCAGGATCAGGAACTCGTTCTGCCAGGGGTTGTCGGCGACCTTGTCGGACCACTCGCTCTGGGGCAGCCGAGAGGCGCGCGGGGCCTCGTCAGCCTTCTCCTTGATGATGACGACCAGGCCGGTGGCGCGGTCGATCGCCCGGTAAAGGTTGGAGGCGTTCTTGTACTCGAGGAAGCGCTCGATCTGGTAGCGATCGGCAAGCAGCACCTCCGCGGCAAGCGGCGAAAGGGGGCCCAGATCTTGTTCCTTGACGGTGTTCGACACGGCGAGGCCTCCTTTCTAGGCGTTCAAGGCTTGCGCCGTGGACGACGGGCTGGCTGGGGCTAGGCTGGTGGGGCTGGGAACGGCGCTAGCGCGACCGAGGAACCACCAGCCGAGCACGCCCGCGAGGACGATCAAGGCGGCGGAGGCACCCACAACGGCCCAGAGCCAGGGGCGCCGCTTCGGAGGTTCGGTCTTGCCCGTCGGAAGCGAGAGGTTCATGGCGGTGGCCGCGCGCTCGTAGATCTGCGCGTTGGTGGAGGCGTGGTGGGCCGCGATGTAGTTGCGGCAGAACGGGCAGAACTGCCGGGTCTTGGAGATGTTCTCGCCGCAGTGGGGGCACTGGCGGACGGCGTTGGAGGCCGCTCCACCGATCCGGATCAGCTCCACGATCATGTCGTCGCAGGAGGTGTAGCGCTTGTCCATCTCGGCGTCCAGGGCCTTCATGACCAGGTTCTCGGTCGCCTCGGAGACGGCGGGATTGAGCTCGCGCACGGGCGGGAACGAGAAGGGCGGCTCGTTCTGCGGGTCGCGGCCGGTCAGCATGTAGTGCATGGTCGCGCCGATCCCGTAGATGTCGGTGCGCGGCTCGACCTGGCCCCGGTACTGCTCCGGGGGGGCGTAGCCCTGGGTGCCGATCATGGTGCCACGGGCCGACGGGTTGAAGAAGCGGGCGATGCCGAAGTCCACCAGGTAGATCTTCCCGAAGTCGGTCAGCATCAGGTTGGCCGGCTTCATGTCGCGGTAGATGATGGGGGGCTTCTGGTGGTGCAGGTAGCTGAGCACGTCGCAGACCTGGATGGCCCAGCCGATCACGGCGGACTCCTCGAAGGGCTGGTTGCCTTGCTCGTTGATGCGCTGCTCGAGGTCGGTTCCGTTGATGTACTCCATCACCAGGTAGTGGCGGTTGGCCTCGGTGAAGCGGTCGTAGACCTCGGGGATCGAGTTGTGCTTGAGGTTGGCGAGGAGATCCGCCTCGCGGTAGAAGTTCTGGGTGGCCAGGTCGCGCTGCTCGGGGTCATGGAAGTGGTCGAGCATCTCCTTGACCACGCAGACCTTGCTCGAGAAGCGGGTATCGTTGGCGAGGTAGACCGCGCCCATGCCGCCCTGACCCAGCAGCTGGGTGATGCGGTAGCGGTCTTGTAGTAGGGTAGAGGGAGCCAGAAGGCCACCCGAGCCCGCGCTTCCTGCCGGCTGGGTGACGTGCGATCGCGAGGCCACGGCGGTCACGGCGATCTTGAGCGGCTTGCCGCAGTCACAGCAGAATTTGTTTTCCGCTGAGTTCTCGGCCTGACAGTTGGGGCAAAGCAAGTTCCCTGGACCTCCGCAAACCTACCAACCGAACAAGTTTAGCATGAATTGCCGGTTTCCAGCCTGCGCGAGGTGGCTTCCGGCCCACGCCGACGTGTCTCCGACCAGTACCACCAGGCCCTCCCCGTAGGGAACCGCGGCCGCCAGGGTTTGTACCCCGGCGCTCAGGGCCTGGACCCGGTATCCGTCCGCCCCCGAGCGGGCGATCGCCGTGGCCATCGGGCTCGCCATGACTGAGCAGCCCGTGAACAACGACAGGGCCTCTGCGTTCCGGCTGGCGGGTAGCGTGGCATCCACCGCGGCCGAAACCCACTCGCGCTGGGTCTGCTGGCCCGAAACTCTCACCAGATCCGGCCTCACGGCGAATCCGAAGGGCCGGGCCAAAGCATTGACCGCCTCCGGGTTGTAGTCGCCGTAGCCGGCCCACTCGCCCGTCACGATCAGCGTGCCGCCCTGGGCGACGAAGCTCTTGGCTTCCGCGACGTCCGGGGCCGACTTGGGGCTCACCAGCAAGCGAACGTTCGCGCCGCCCACGGTTCCTGCCTTGGCGAGGCCGTCTCCGGCCGCGTCGAGCGCGTTCATCAGGTCCGAAAGCTCCGAGCCCACCGTGTTCACGCCACCGCCGAAGGGATCCCCCGGGTTGACGATTGCCACCGTGCGATCCGCGCCCGTTGCCGTCAGGCTCAGGTTGCCGACCGCGGTCGCGCCGGCCACCGTGACGTCCCGGTTCAGCCCCGCGAAGCCGCCCTTGCGAACCTTGAGCGTGCCGGCGCCTGCCCCCACGCCCGAGAGCGAGAAGCTGCCGTCCTGGCCCGTGAACGCCCAGGCATCCCCCAGGAGCACGCGCGCTCCCCAGACGGGCTGGCCGCCGGACGTGACCGTCCCCGACACCGTTCCCCCCTCGGGAGTGAGTTCGATCCTGCGCTCCAAGGTCTGCTTGGCTTCGAGCGTAATATTCCCTTCGACCTGGGTCTTGTAACCGGGCGCGGTGACGCGCAACTGGTACGCTCCCGGGATCAGGGGCGAGAAGGCGACTTCGGTGCCCCGCGTGCTCGTGCCGGACCCCAGGGTGGGGCCGATGAGCGAGAAGCTGGCGTTGGCGATCCGCTCGTCGGTGCCGGCCTTGACCAGCGAGATGTTGAGCGTGCCCCCGTTGAGGGCCAGGGCCGTGAGTTCCACCTCGGCATCCACGCGGGCGACGATGCCCGGGGGGCGGGTGATGGGCTCCAGCTTGACCGTCGGGACGCCGGGGCAGCCCGTGAGCAAGAGAGCGCCCGCCATCAATGCGGCGAGCGAGGAGAGCTTCCGGCGCGTCATGGCGTGCCTCCGTCATGCGTCGTCCAGTCGAGGGCCCGCTTGGGGTTGACCTTGCCCCAGCCCGTGAGGTTGTCGAAGCCCGGGGATCCGATGTCGTCGGCCGTCGCCACCAGTCGCATCTTCAGCTGATCCGGGGTCAGGGTCTTGTTCTGGGCGAGCACCAGGGCGGCGATGCCCGCGACGACCGGAGCGGCCATCGAGGTGCCGGCCTGCGCCCCGTAGTAGAGCTGGCCCGTGTAGCTGGGGTAGCTCGGGAAGGTCGAATAGATGCCGCTCCAGCCGTTCTTGGTCTCGCTGGAATCGTGGGGATCCGCTCCTCCCGGCGCCATGACCGCGAGCTGCGGGCCGTAGCATGAGTAGGAGGCCCGCGTCCCCTGGGGATTCAGCGCTCCGACCGCCAGGGCGCCCGGATAGGCCGCCGGATAGTAGACCGGCTGGTTGTAGTTGCCCGCCGCCGTGACGACCAGGATGTTGTTCTTGGCAGCGTAGGCCAGCGAGGCCGCCAGGGTGGGCGAGGGATCGGCCCCGCCGATGGACAGGTTGATGAGGTTGACGCGCGCGCCACTGTCGCCGACCCAGTCCACCGCGCTCTCGATGCCCTTGGCGATGTTGAAGTCGTCCCCGCCGCCGTCCCGGCGCATGACCTGGACGGGCAGGATCTTGGCATCCGGGGCGACGCCCAGGATGTTGCCCGTGTTGTCGCCTGCGCCGTGAAGCGTGGGGTCGGACTTGGCGGCGATGATGCCCGCGACGTGCGTGCCGTGGCCGTTGCCATCCATCTTGGGGGCGATGAACGTGTCGTTGACCAGGTCGATGGACGCCATCGACCCGTTCACCTTGACGATGTTGTCCGTGAGGTCCGGGTGGCTCATGTCGACGCCCGAGTCCACGACGGCCACGATGACGCCTGAGCCCGTCACGCTCTGGGCGCCGTAATCGGAGCTGTCCCAGATGCCGCTCATGCCGAGGTAATCGGCCTGCAGGTGCCATTGCTTGGTGGGGTAATCCTGATCCGGGGGCGTGAAGGCCTGAAGTTGCCGCACCCAGTTCGGCTGGGCCGCCTTGACGCCGGCTTCGGAGGCGATCGCCACCGCCAACTCCCGCGGGGCGCCGTTCACATGCCAGCGCTCGGTTCCACTCGGAAGCGCCTCGACGCCCTGGGCACCGTACTTGGCGCGCAGCGCCGCGCGCGCCGCGTCCGGAGTCTCGGGCTCGAAGCGCACCAGCACCTGGTCATCCAGGTGCGTTCCCGTGGTGGGCGGCGCCAAAAAGGAAGGGGGCTGGCAGCCCGTAGCGATCAGGGCCAGCGCGACGGCGACGTGGAGCCGCCTCACAGCGAGAACCCCCCATCAGCCGCGGCGGGGCCGGAGGTCGCCTCCTCGGCACCGCGGCGCGGCGCGTTCTGGCCCGGCTTGGGCCCCGGCAGCACGGGAATCGAGACCCGGTGGTTGGGTTCGGCGAAGGCCACCAGCCCGGAGGCTTCGTAGCGCGCGATCATCTCCGGCACTGCGATGCCCTCGGGAAGCCGCAGCCGGTAGATGCCCAGCCCTGTGAGGGTGTCGGCCACCTCGCAGCCGGTTTCGGCGTTGAACGCGGCGATTTGGGCGGCCGTCACGCCGTCCTTGAACTTCACCAGCATCTCGCCCTCGACGTAGGTTTTCTCGGCGGGAGGGCGCGCCATGCCGAAGAAAACGGGAGGGCGCATCACGTGCGCGGTCGCCAAGCCCGCTCCGGTGAACAGGGCCAGGGTCGAAATAAAGGTGATGAGCTGCCTCGCGGCCATGGGTAGTCCCTCCCCTCTCTTTGTACCCGAAAGCCCCCGCGCGTCACTGCGTGCTGCGGATCTCGACCTGGTAGGCGCTGAAGTCCACCGAGTTCGCGTCCACGTTCGTGGGCTTGTTCTCTGGACGGATCAGGGGGGAGCTGAAGTTCCGATCGCTCGTGAGCGAGCCCGCCTTGGTCTGGAGGGTGAAGAAGTCGTTCTCCGAAAGCGTCCAGCGGTCGATGATCTGGTCCCCGCGCTCGGGAGAGTTGTTGGTGCTGAAGAGGTTGGCGCTGATCGGAGCGTCCTGCTCGGCGCCCGGGATGGTCGTGAGATCCGCCTTGGTCAACGTCAGGTTCCAGGTGTTTCCCGTGACGGTCCAGTCCTGCCCTTGCTGAAGCACCCGGTAATTATCGAGCAGGGTGTTCTGGGTGTTGAAGAGCCCCCCCACCGGCGCCTGCGGCACGCCCTGGGCGTCGCTGGGCCCCACCAGCCGGCCCTGGGTCACCTGCGGGGTGCCCGCGACGTTGGTCAGCACGAAGTAATCCGTGAAGCGCACCGGCAAAAGCGGCACGGTGCCCTGGTACGTCGGAGTCTCCGAGCTGAGGTAGAAGGGCAGGTGCCAGCCCAGACGCGGAGCGTCGTTCGACCACGCGCCGTAGCCCCGCGGACCCTCCGTGGAGCTGGTCGTGTTGAGCACCAGGTAGTACTTGATGGCCGGGTTGGAGGTCAGCAGCGTCCCCTTGGTCTGGATCTGGATCCGCAGCACCACGCGCGCCAGCCCCGTGACGTTGTTGGCGCAGCCCGCCAGCGAACCCAGGACCAGAAGGAAGGCGAGACCCGCCAGACCCCACGGACGATGAGGATGCGTGATGATGGACTCCTTACTGCGCGACGCCAAACCTAGAGCCCTCCCCACTGACCGCCCGTCGCCCCGCCGATCAGCGCGCTGGGATCCCCGATCCCGCCGAAGCTCTTGTTCGACAAGTTTATCAGCTGCGTCGGGAACGCCACCATGGCCAAGTTGACGGTGTACGCCTCCAGCCGCCGATTATAGGTCAGCCCCAGGATGAAGTCGTGCAGGTCCTTGTTGACCCCGATGTCGATCAGCTTGTACGTCTTGTCCGAGACGTCGAACTGACCCTCCACCACCAGCTCCCAGTGATTCTGCCAGGTCGTCCCCGTCGCGATCTGCAGCCGGTTCGTCAGGGCCGTGAACTCCCCGCGCGTGAAGTCGTAGCTGAGCGTGTTGTTGACCTGCCAACCGGGCGTCAGGTTGTCCTTCCCGTACAGCCCGCCGAAGGCCGTCTCGCTCGAACGGATCAGCAGCGTCGAGTTCAACGGGTACCACGTGCCCCCCTTCAACTCCAGGTGCGGGGTCTGCGCGAAGTTGTAGCCCGTGCCCAGCGTGAAGTTCATCCGGGCGTTGGGCCGGAACGTCAGGCCCGTGTTGTAGGGCAGGTAGACCCGGTTCTCGTAGTTGTAACCCGTCGAGTGGGTCCAGTTGAAGCGATCGCCCGCCACGAAGTTCACCTGCGCATTCAGCTGGTTCTGCTTCGAGATCGAGAAGTTGTCGAACCGAAACGGGCTCGTGCTGTTCGGCAGCGTGGTGTCCCGCCGGTAGCTGAGACTGGAGTTGGCCCAGTCCGTGTACT
The DNA here is from genome assembly GCA_036676455.1 of Candidatus Sericytochromatia bacterium. GTDB lineage: Bacteria > Cyanobacteriota > Sericytochromatia > S15B-MN24 > UBA4093 > UBA4093. The sequence continues at coordinate 10,915 of JAKFCW010000016.1, read as the reverse complement.
TGGTCGTCAGGGCCGAGACCGTCGAGAACTGCGCGCCCGCGTCCCCCGTCGAGTACAGGCGCTGCTCGACTCCCGTGCCCCCGAAGTCTATCTGCGAGTTGCCGGGCAGGTTGATCTGGCGCGAAACCGCCGTGGCCTTCGCCTGGACCCGGTTGATCGGCGCCGTGGTGAACTCGAGGTTCGGCTGGTACTGCCCCGGCTCGAAGTACCGCCCCACTCCCGCCGACAGCGTCAACGGCTGGAACTGATCGAGCAGGTTGCGGCTGGTGAAGTCGACCTCCGGCAGCTTCTCCAAGCCCCCCAGCCGCTGGTACTGCTGCTGGAGCGTGCTGCCGGGCGTCGGGGCCAGGTCGTAGCGCTTGGCGAAGGTTCCCCGCAGCGTTCCCCAGTCGGCGCTCTGAGTCAGGTCCAGCGTCTGGTTGAGGACCTCGCTGAGGCTGCTGGCGCTCTGGTTGTAGGTGCGGTTCGTGTTGCTGTTGAACTGCAACTGCGGCGTGATCCGCTGGGTCACGGTCAGGTTGTTGGTCTCGGTGACCGTGGCCGACGGAGGCGTGATCCCCACGGGAGAACCCGGCGGCAATCCCTGCTGCTGGGTGTTCTTGTTCAGGCTGAAGTTGACCGACGTGCCGCCCCAGTTCCCGCTGGCCTGCGCCTGGTCCTGGGTGGCCTGGTACGGGCTGAAGCCCCGCTCGTCGCGGAAGTTCCGGCTCAGGCTGTAGGTCGTGCCCCAGCGGTTGTCGCTGAGGCCCGCGAACCAGGCCGAGTGGTTGTCACGGTAGCGCTGGGTCGGGTTGGTCCACAAGGACTCGCGCAGGAAGGTCGGGCCCACCCGCTGCAAGTCGTACATGTTGTTGTCCTCGAACCAGGTGTCCGTGACGAAGTTCGAGCCGAACCAGCGCTGCTGGTGCCGGATCCGGAAGATATGGTCCTGGAAGTTGCGCGGAGCCGCCGGGTCCAGCCCGTTCACCCGCCACGGGTTCTTGATCCGGTCCTGGGCCTCGATGATGCTGCTGGGATCCGATGGGTCCGCCAGCTGCGGGACGTAGTCCGTGACGTCCGGGAAGACCAGGCCGTAGAACGTCAGCACGCTCAGCGAGTTGGGAACGGCCGACCAGACGTGATCGACGCCGACGCCTGGCCCCAGGGGAGCGTAGGGAACCGGGGGCGTGCCGCCCGGCGGGGTCAACGGGTTGCCGGGGAACTCGAAGAGGTTGGTGTAGACGTTCCCGTAATGGCTGGGGTTGAGCTGGTACGCCCAGGTGGAGCGCACGAAGGTGCCCTCGACGTTGTTGCGGCCGATCTGGAAGCTGGTCTCCCGGCGGCGCAGGGGGATGTAGAACCACGGCAGCCACATCACCCGCCTCCCGGCGACGTAGGCTTCCAGGTTGCGCCCGTGCATGTAGTCGTCCGGGTCGTACTCCATCCACTCCGCGCGTCCGTCGTAGTGAGGAACCCGCTCGACCTCGATCCAGTCGCAGGTCGTGAAGTAGGCATTCTCGACCTGGAAGCGCTCCTTCTTGAAGGAGATCAGCTTCTCGGCCCGGATGTAGACCACCTGCCCCGGGGTCTTGGCCGGCACGGTCAGGATCGCCCCCTCGACGGTCGCCGTCTCGGTGGGGATCTCGTAGCTGAGCCCGTTCCCCTTGATGATCTGCGTCTTGCCCTGGGCGTCGACCTGGGTCAGCGTGAACGCCTGGTCGGTGCTGACCGTGCGCGTCTGCTGGTTGAACTGGATCGTGCTGGTGGTGATGACGACGCCCTGCACCTCGATCCGGACGTTGCCCTGTGCGGTCGAGATCCCGGTGGCGCGATCGGTCGTGATCTGGTCGGCCTTGATCTTGACGCGCATGCCGGTCGGCGCGGCGCCCGGCGTGGTACCAGGCTCGGCACTCGGTTCACCGCCCTGCGGTCCGGCGGGCGGAGCCTCGCCGGGTGTGGGTTCAGCGGGTTGCGGTCCGCCGCCCTGCGGCCCGCCGGGGGGCGTCTCCTGCGCCAGGCCGGGGGCGGCAAGCGAGGGATGCAGGCAAAAAAAAGCGGCAAGGCTGAGCGCCAGGCAGCTTCGCCCCAGGCTGGGGCGGGACCGAGGGCCGCTAGGGCCTATGAGCTTCGATCGACGCGCCACAGCAAGAAGGCTCCTACGACCCCGAAGAGGTAGTTATGAATCCAGGCCGCGGTGATCGGATCGATCATCCCCGCGTTCCCCATGGATCGGGCGATGGACATGACGATGTAGTAGACGAAGACCAGGGCAATCGTCAAGGCGACCCCGATGAAGGCGCCGAGACGAGCGAACTTCAGGCCCAGCGGCGCGGCCAAGAGCGCCACGAAGAAGGTGGCGAAGGGCAAGCTGAACTTCAGGTAGTAGTCCACCTCGAGGGCCTTGGTGTCCACCCCGCCGGTCTTCATCGTTTCGATTTGATCCTTGAGCTGGCGTGAGTTCTGCTCCTGCGGGCTCAGGTCGCCTTGCGTGAAGAACGTCTCGGGGTTAGTGTCGACCGTGACCTCGTAGTTGGAGAAGGGCTGCTCGGTCTGGACGAAGTCGCTGGTGCCGTAGCGCTGGATCACGCCGTTGGTGAGGTGCCACTCCGTGCCCGACCAGGTGCCTTCCTTCGCGGTGATGACCACCGGCAGATCCCCGGTGCGATCGAAGATCATGATGTCGTACATGATGTTGGTCCGCTGGTCGACCTGCTTGATGTAGAAGTAGCGGTTATCCTTGCCCTTGAAGAAGACGTTGTCCTTGAAGACGGGCTTGGACTGGCGCAGCATGATGGTGCGGACCAGGTCGACCACGCCCCGGTTGGCACGCGGCACCACCTCGTCGTTGACCCAGAACCCGGCGAGCGACACTAGAACCGCCCCGATCATGATGGGGATCGTGAGGCGCCGGAAGCTGGTCCCGCAGGCGCGCAGGGCCGTCACCTCGGAGTCGCGCCCCAGGCGGCCCGTGGCCAGCAAGGTCGCGAAGAGGAAGGCCACCGGGAAGGTGATGACCACGATGGCCGGCAGGTTGAAGGCCAGCAGCTTCAGCACCACGCCCACCGAGACCCCCGACGAGAAGATCAGGTTGGCGTAGATGTACAGCAGATTGGCCAGGTTCATCACGATGAACCCGAAGACGCCCATCGTGAACGGGTTGACCAGCTCTCCGATGAAGTAGGCGTCGATGATCTTCAGGGGCAGCATCCGGCGGACGATTTCGCCCACCCGATCGCCGGCTTTGCGCATCTTGCCGAAGGGCGCCAGGACGTTCACGCGCCTACCTCCGGTCGACCCGGAACATGAGCACCAGCCCGATCACGCCGAAGAGGGCGTTCTGGGTCCAGGCGGCGACCAGCGGCGGCACGATGCCGGCGTTGCCCATGGCCTGGAAGGTCTGCATGATCACGTAGTAGAGGAAGACCAAAATGATGCTCAGCGCCACGCCGATGTAGGCGCCCATCCGCGAGAACATCAGGCCCAAGGGAGCGGCGATCAGCGCGGCGAAGAAGGTCGCCAGCGGCACCGAGTACTTCATGTGGAGGGCGACCTCCAGGTTCTTGGTGTCCACGCCGGACTTCTTGAGGCCCGCGACCTGGCTCTCGAGCTCGGCCGAGTTCTGGGAGGCCGGGTCGAGGTCACCCCCGTAGTAGCCGCCCTGCTGCAGCTTGAACTGGATGTTGAGCTGATCGTACTTGATCTCGTGGTCGACGTAGCCCGACTGGTTGTACTTGTGGACCGAGCCGTCCTCGAGCACCCAGACCGAGGCGTCCTTCTGGTTGAGCCAGCGGGCGCGCGCCGCGGTGATCACCTGCGGAGGCCCGATCTGGGTCTGATCCAGGATGAAGACGTCGCGCATCAGGCCGGTCTGGTTGTCGACTTCCTTGACGTAGAAGTAGCGCTGATCCGTGCCCTTGAAGAAGACGTTGGGCTTGATCAGCGGCTTGGAGATCTGGGTCTGCAACTCGCCCTTGAGCTCTCCGACCTTCTTGTTTGAGAAGGGGACGACCTTCTCGTTGAAGAGGTAGTTGCCGACGCTGACCACCACGGCGCCCGCCAGGACCGGCGCGATGATGCGCCGGAACGAGACGCCCGAGCCACGCAGCGCGATGATCTCGAAGTCCTTGGTCATGCGGCCGATGCCCAGAAGGCTGGCGAAGAGGTAGGCGACGGGGAAGGTCAAGACGACGACGGAGGGCAGCGTGTACAGCAGCAGCTGCGTGACGGTGCCGACGGGCGCACCCGCCATGAAGATCAGATCGGTGAACTCGTAGAGTTTCACCGAGAGCATGATCAGGATGAACCCGACCACGCCGAATCCGAAGGGGCGAAAGAGCTCGCCGATGACGTAACGATCCAGGATTCTCATAAGACCGCTCATTCTACCATGTCCCATGGATGGGAGGCGGCGCAGGGATTAAAGCCATGGCGGGCGTGTGAATCAAAGCCATGGCGGGCGCGGAGGCCCGCCCCACAAACACCCTGCTGGGCATGGGCACACGAGGGCCCTGGTTGTGGCGCGGGCCACCGTGACTTGTGGCGTGGGCCACCCTGACTTGTGGCGCGGGCGTCCCTGCCCGCGATCTCCTCATGGTAAAATTCCTAGATGCCTCCCCGAGGACCTCTCTAAACCGCCTGATCAGCGGCATTCCGCCGGAGCCTGCGTTCATGAACTTCCCTGCCTACGGCATCCTCCAGAACCGCATCAAGAGCCGGGTTCCCTCTGCCACCCAGGCGGTGAGCCCGCGTCTTCATGCGATCGCCCTCGTTTCCGGGGCCGTCCTCTCCCTGGCGTTCCCCGGAGTCGCCTGGGGTTGGCTCGCATGGATCGCCATGGCGCCCTACCTCGCCCTCATGATGGTCCCGCGCCGCAAGCGTGATTACCTGACGATCTCCCTCGCCTTCGGGTTCGGTCTCTTCGGCGGGCTCATGTACTGGCTGCTCGCCATGCATCCCCTGACCTGGATCGGCCCCCAGATCACCGTTCCGCTCTCCCTGGGTATCGTGACGGTCGCCTGGGCGGGCGTCGCCGGGGCCATGGCCCTCGGAGTCGCCTTCACCGGCCTGTGCCTGGGCATCGCGTACCGCCAGGAGGCCCGCCGGAAGGGCCTGGGCGGCCTGATGGCGGTGTTGCTTCCCGCGCTGCTGTGGACGGCCCTGGAATGGACGCAGGCGCAGGGCATCTTCGGCTTCACCTGGGGCAATCTCGCCACCACCCAGACCGCGTACCTGCCCATCTTGCAGGGGATCCAGCTGGTGGGGCCGTTCCCGCTGGCGGGCCTGATCGTCGCGGTCAACGCGGCGATCGCCTGGATCTGGCATACCCGGCACCCGGGGCCGCTGGCGATCGCCCTCGCCGTGCTCACCGCCTGGGGCGGCTACGGCGTCTGGGCCATGAACCGTCCGCTCGACGGCCCCGCGATCAAGGTCGCCGTGGTCCAGGGCAACGTCACCCAGGATGAAAAATGGGACCGCTCCGGCGCCGATCCGCACCTCAAGATGCTGGATCGCTACCTCGGCCTCACCGGCAAGGTCGCCGACGCCAAGCTCGTGATCTGGCCCGAGTCCGCGATTCCCATGTTCCTCCGGGAGGACCCCCGCGTCTGGGACCGCCTCTCCCAGGAAGCCAAGACCCGCGGCCAAACCCTCATGACCGGCGGCTTCCACCGTGACCTCGGCACCGACGGGGAGTGGAAGGTCTACAACGCCGTCAGCGCCTGGGCTCCGAGCGGTGGCAACCTGGGTTTCGACTTCAAACGCCACCTGGTACCCTACGGGGAGTACGTCCCGGGGCGGAAGTGGATGCCGGATTTCATGGCGGCGCTCAACCTGCTTCCGTATGACGTGACCCCGGGCGAGAAGCCCGCGCCCTTCCAGGTGGAGGGGCTGCGCGTCGGGGCCGCGGTCTGCTTCGATTCGATCTTCCCGGACGTGCTCCGTCAGACCGCGGCGGTCTCCGACGCGCTCGTGCTGGTCACCAACGACGCCTGGTACAAGCGCACGGCCGCGCCCTGGCAGCATCTGGCCCAGGGAGCCCTGCGCGCCGTCGAGAATCGGCGGTACTTCATCCAGGCAGCGAACACCGGAGCCTCGGGTATCGTCGATCCCACGGGGCGGGTCGTGAAGGTGGCCCCCCTGTTCGAGCCGACCGTCGTGGAAGGCGAGATCCGGGGCGTCACGGAGCGCACCCCGTATAATCGCTTCGGGGACTGGTTGAGCATTCTGGCGCTGGCAGGTTCGGTCTTGCTGGTCGGAAGAGCCGTTGTAGGAAGGGTCTCGTGATCAAAGCGATCTGGGCGAACTTGAAACGAGCCTGGCCGGTCTACCTCACCCTGGTGGCGGTGCTGGTCGGGGGGCAATGGTGGCTGAGCCTCCAGGAGCCCGTTCAGAGTCCGATCCTGCCGGCTGCGGCCGTCAACATGGAGCCCCACATCGAGCTGCAGTTCAAGGGAGTTCAGATGCAGGGCCGCGAGAAGGGGACGGTACGCTGGGCCATCACCGCGGACGAGGTCTCCTCCTCCCAGAACCAGCAGTTCGTCTACTTCGACCAGAAACCGCGCGGGACCTTCTTCAACCTCAAGAACTGGGAACAAACTCCGGGGGCGACCGCGTCCAACCGGAAGGTCGACTGGGTCGCCGACAAGGCCGAGTACGACTCCCTGTCGGAGGCCATGACCATCAAGGGCAACGCGGTCTTTACCACCGACGAGCAGGACGTGATCAAGACCGACGAGGTCTTCTATTCCGCTCGGCTCAAGGAGGTTCGGATGCCGAAACCCGTCGAGCTCGTGAGCCACAACGGGACGACCATCAAGGCCAATCAGGCGACCGCGGACATCGAGATCGAGGCGGTCGACCTCAAGGGGAACGTGGAGCTGACCAGTCCCCTCAATAGCCAGGAAGGGCTGTAACTCCCATGCGCCACTATCTCTTCACTCCTCTTGCCCTCTCGGCCCTCCTCGCTGCCACCCTGGGCGCTCCCCTGGGAGGCGCCCTGGATGCCTTCGCTGCCCCTCAGGTGACCCCCGCGGCCAAGGTCAAGGCTTCCGTTAAGACGAAAGCTGCTGCCAAGCCCACGGCGAAGCCCGCACCTGCGGCCGCAGCTGAGTCAAAAAAGGTGCGCATCCTCTCGGAGTCGCTCTCCTACGATCGGAAGTCCGAGCTCGCGACCCTGGTCGGCAAGGTGAAGATCCTCCAGGAGGACACCACCATCACGACCGAGCGGGTGAGGCACGACGCCAAGGCCAAGATCTCGTTCATCGAGCTCCCCTTCACCCTGATCCAGGAGAAGGCCCCCGATCCCAAGACCACCCTCAACGGCGACAAGATGACCTTCTATCACAACGAGAAGCGGGTCTACGTGGAGGGGAGCGTGAAGCTGAAGCGCCAAGGCATGCCGGAGGCCCGCCCCAACGAGCCGACCAAGCGCGACAAGGTGAAGACCGCCCTCAAGAAGGAAGACACCTACATCGAGTCCGAGAAGATGACCTACTGGACCGATCGCAAGGACGCGGAATTCACCGGCAAGGTCCACGCCTACCAGAAGGAGAAGAAGGCCACGGGCGACCATGCCCTGCTCAACAACTCCCAGGACAAGATCACCATGGACGGCAACGTCGTCCTGACCCAGATCAAGGGGGATTGGCTGGTTCGCGAGGGGATCGTGGACACCAGCAAGCCTGATGCCGAGCGCGACAAGGTGATCAAGGACAAGACGGTCATGACCGGCGACAAGCTGGAGATCGACCAGCGCACCAACGATGCCGTCATGACGGGCAAGATCGTGAGGGTGGAGCAGAAGGGCCGGGTCGCGACCAGCGAGCGGGCGGTCTATTCCGACAAGGAGCAGACCATCACCCTGACCCAGAACGTCAAGATTCGCCGCGACACGGGCGACTGGATCAACGCGGACAAGGCGGTCTTCCATACCGACAACGATCGCTTCGAGGCCTTCGGCGGCCAGGGCGGCCAGGTCGAGTCCGAGTTCCTGTTGAACGAGTAGCCCCGATTTAAAAAGCAGGAGGCCCGCCATCCGGCGGGCCTCCTGCTTTTTGGGTCTTACTCCTCGGCGCGTTGAATAGTCACCGTGGCCCCGAAGGCAGTGGTCTGGTCCGGCTTGCCTTTCTCGGGAACATGCATGGGCACCGCCGTCAGGGCTGACTGGTTGTCCTTGTCGCCGGTGTAGAGGGTGATCTCGGCCTCGACGAGGCCGGTGTCGCTCTTGTCCAGGAACTCGGCGAACTCCTTGGTGGTCGGGCCGACGTTCTTGACGATCACGTTCTTGAGGGGACCGGAGCTCGTGACGGTACCCGGCTCCACCCGGATCATCGGCGAGAAGTCGGCCGAGAGGGTGGCTGCCGCGCTGGCCGCGAAGGTCACCATGTACGAGCGGATGAGGAGGCCGGCGCCGTTGGGGGGAGCCTGGAGGCTGAGGGTGATCTCCTTGGTGCCGGTGTACTTGGGCGTGGTGTAAGCGACGACGTCCGGCCCGGGGACCGAGGGCGAGGCGAGCTCGGTGCTGTAGGTGGCGGTGAGGGTGTCGGGGAAGATCCCGACGAACTTGACGAAGCTCTTCAAGTCCGAGACCGGAGCGGTGGCGCCGACCACGATCCGGGGGATGGTGTTCGTGCCGCCCTTGACCTCGATCTCGACGGGCTGGGACTTCACGTTGTCGTAGCTGGCGGTGATGTACTGGACGCCGGTCCTGACGTTGGAGAGGGTGAAGGCCCCATCGCTGCCGGTGAAGGTGACGGACGCGCCGTTGGAGACCATGGCGCCTGCGAGTTCGTTGCCGGCGGAGTCCTCCACGAAGCCCGTGACCTGCGCCACCGTGACGACTGGCCGGTGATCGGCTGCGATGGGCAGCCAGTTCTGGGTCACGGCGTCACAACCGGCCAAGAGGGCGAGCCCGCTGAGGAGGACAAGGGCGCTTGCGAACTTCTTCATCGTCTCTCTCTCTAGTTGGTGAGGGCGGCCGGGACGATCTCGGTCTCGAACTTGACCGTGAAGGTGCCGGAGGCCACGATCGGGTAACCGTTGTCATCCTTGCCGTAGAAGGTGACGACGCCCGTCAGGTTCTGGGGCCAGGCCGCGGTCCGGGGGACCATGCCAGGAACGCCGTTGCTGCTTCCGGTCGTGAAGCCTTCGCGCTCGCCGAACTCCCAGAGCTGCGGGGAGACGATCGGGATCTCGATCGCCTTGCCGCCGGCGCTCGTGCCGGAGCCGGTGCCCGTGGTCTTGGGGATGTAAACCGCGGTCCCGAGGTGCTGCTCCTGGATGAGGTAGGAGTCGATCTTCTGGCTGAGGTTGTCCTTGAAGCTCAGCGTGTAGTCGGTGAAGGTGACGCCCGGCATGATATCGCCGCTGCGCGGCTTGATCGTCATCTTCGACTCGGCCTCCGCGTCGCGAAGGAACGCGCCGGTGGTGAAGTCGTAGGTCAGCTTCATGACGGTGGTCTGGGGATCGGCATCGATGAGGACGTTCGCCTTGGGGAGGAAGGGGTTCCCCATCATGAACGCATCGCAAGCGGCAGTCGTGGCTGCCAGCGCCGCCACCACCACACCTTGAGCCAGCCTCCTGGTTAGGTCACCCATGGCCTGATATGTCCTCCATTGATAAGGGCTTGGTTATCGAGCAATCGGTGGAATTATACCCTGACCCCTTCGGGTTGTACCGGGGCGCCTCCATGGAGATCGAAAGCGTGACGAGCGTCACCAAAAGCGGGATTCGGGCCTGCGCAAAGCCGCAGCGCAAGAAAGCAACGCGCGTTCGCGGATTGTTGACCTTGTGATCGAGTTTACATACCAGTGGGCTGTTCGGTTGTTACGATGCCTTCTCAGCAGCGTGATCTGCCGCGAAAGAGAAAGGGATGACGATGAGGAGACGCCCCACGGCCAAGAAGGCCCCCGCCAATTATGTCGAGCCCCCTGCCAACGTGGGAACCGATGAGGTCGAGGAACAGTACAATCAGCGCGCGACCTTTTATTTCTCCGAGGAGCAATTGCTCGCTCTGGAGGTCGTGATGCTCAAGCTTCGCACGGAGCAGCGGATCAAGGTGGGCAAGTCCGAGATCATGCGGGCCGCCCTGGATTTCACGCTCGAGGATTACAACCTCAACAAGGAGAACTGCTGGCTGGTTCGTCGTTTGACCGGGCGCGACTAGTTCGCCCTCACGCCGACCCGCAACCCTCTTCCACGCGGCTGGCCGCGATCTGACTGAAACGATGTCGCCTCTTCGCCCTTTCAGCGGGCCCCGGAGTGATCTGGGGCCTTTTGTCATGCGGCCTTTCAAGAATTAAAGTCGACTTGAATGTAGCTTACCTCTAGCTTAATCGGGGAGGCACAAGGCGTCCGGCAAATGCGGGATAAAGAGGTATCGGTTGACCCCTGAGTGAGGAGGTAGACGCCATGATCAACGGAGTTTCGCAGTCGAATCCCTACAAGCCCCGATCGAGCGCCGCCCCAGCTGGTAACGTGCAGGCGGGAGGACCCGCCACTGCTGCTCCGTCCGCCCGCGCCACGCAGGCCCCTTCCGCTCAGAACCAGGTCGAGCCCCTCGGACAGATGCTCACCCAGATGTTCTCGGTGCTGACGACCGCTCTCAAGGGCCTGATTGGCTGGATTGCCAACCTCTTCAAGCAGCCTGCCGAGGCCACCCAGCCGCCCGCTTCGCAGCCTCCTGTCGGCCAGAGCCAGCCGCCTGTCGTTCAGCCTCCCGTCGTTCAGCCTCCCGTGGTTGAGAAGCCGATCGAGCAGCCTCCCGTCGTTCAGCCTCCCGTGGTTGAGAAGCCGATCGAGCAGCCTCCCGTTGTTCAGCCTCCCGTGGTTGAGAAGCCGATCGAGCAGCCTCCCGTCGTTCAGCCTCCCGTGGTTGAGAAGCCGATCGAGCAGCCTCCCGTCGTTCAGCCTCCCGTGGTTGAGAAGCCCGTTGAGCAGC
>JAKFCW010000015.1:0-31755 GCA_036676455.1 Candidatus Sericytochromatia bacterium | reverse complement strand
AGGTGTTGCCCGCGTCGTCGCGGATCTCGGTGAATAAGGCGTCCGAGGCCAGGTGTGCAGCCAGGTGCGCACCCAGATCGCCCGGCGGCACCATGTCGGCCGGCCAGAGCAGGGTGGTCTCGGTGATGAAGCGCCGGGCCCGGGCCAGGGTGCCGAGCGTGCCGCGATCGCTGCGCTCCAGCCGCACGACCGTGAGAGGAGGGCACTTGCGCCCCTGCAGGTGGCGATCCAGCCCGAAGGGGCGGTGCCGCAGGCTCACCCAGACCTCGCGCGCGCCCAGCTCGCCAAGGGCTTCGAGCTGGCGGTCGATCAGAGGGCGGCCCAGCAGGGGCCACAGGGACTCGTGGATTTGGCTGCCGAAACCGTCCGGCGCGGCCGATGCCAGGACCTCCGGCGAAGCCGCCAGAATGATCGCCTTCATGGGCTACTCCCCAATCTCGAGCACCATGTGCAGGCCTGCCTTCTCCAGCAGGAGGCGGACCTCCGCTCCGACCTGCGCGAGCTGGACCGTCGCCCCGCCCGCCTGCTGGGTCGCCTCCACCAAAGCGGCCAGGCCCGGCGGAGCGATCCGCGTGGCCCCCGCCAGGTCGATCGTCACGCGAGACGCACCCTCTGAGAGGGCCATGCCGACCGCCAGCTTCAGCCGCTGCGCTCCTCGGGCGTCCAGGGCCCCGCGCACCTCCACGATCGTCCCTTCGGCTTCGGGTCTCACCATGATGACGGCCAGCCCCGACGGCCGCAGTAGCCGCCGCATGCCGGTCGCCAGGGCGGCCAGGGGCAAGGGAAGGCGCTGCGGCCAGGTGCGGGCGTATCCCGTGATGGGGCGGGGCGTCGATTCCATCTGTTGCACCCTCCTTTCGCTCGATCCGCTCGCTCGATCCGCTCGCTCGATCTGGTCGCTGGGTTTGAGCCGCGGGCGCTCGAGCCGCGATTGGTGGGCGATGCCAATCCTCCTCATCCTAGGCGGGGAAGCCTCCCGGAGGCATGGCCAATCGCGACGAAATGCCCTAGGGGTTTTGCCGTGCGGACCGAGCGCATTCCCGCCGCTTTCGAGTAAGATAGGCTTAGCCCACCGGCCAAGCGTGACGGCCGGGCGTCGCCCGGGTACAATGCATCGCTCACCCCCCACCGAGGAACCATGTCCGAGCCTGATTACTACGAGGTCCTGCAGGTCCACCCCAAGGCCAGCCCCCTCATCATCAAGAAGGCCTACCGGACCCTCCTGCTGGCCGGCACCCACCCCGACAAGGGGGGCAACTCCGAGCAAACCCAGCTACTCACCGAGGCCTACCGCGTCCTCTCCGACCCCGCAACGCGCGACGCCTACGACCGCCAGCGCAACCCCCACGCCACCGGGCCGTCCCTGATCGTCGCCATCTGCTCGCAATGCGGCACCTACAACCGTGTGCGCTCCGAAACCGGCCTCCTGGTCGCCCGCTGCGGCCGCTGCAAGAAACCCATCGGCAAGCCCAAGCTGCCCGGCAAGCTTCGCCAGCCCCTGCCCCCCAAGGCGATCGCCCTCGCCCTCCTCGCCGCCATGCTCCTCGCCGGAGGCGGCTTCGCCTGGTGGCTCTGGCAATCCACCCGAGACCCCCTCCAGCGCGCCATGCAACTCGAGGACCGCGGCGACTCCTCGGCCGCGATCGCCCTCCTCAAGCCCCTCAACGACCCCGCCGCCCTCAAGCGTCTCGGCCGTCTCTACGAAGAAGACGGCCTCCTCGCCGAAGCCCAGGCCACCTACGAATCCCTGCTGGCCAGGGACAAGAGCGCGCATGCCTACCTGCTCATGGGCAGCCTGCAGATCAAGCGCGAAAACCTCGCCGCCGCCGAGCGCGCCCTCAAGGAAGCCTCCCGGCTCGATCCGGCCAACCCCACCGCCCTCACCCTCCTGGCCGACTGCTACGTCAAGGACGAACGCTACGACGAGGCCATCGGCTACTACCGCCGCGCCATCCCCCTCGAGCCCGCCAACGCCGAGCTGCCCTACCGTCTCGGCATGCTCCACCAGATTCGCCAGGACCCGGACCAGGCCGTCGCCGCCTACCGCAAGGCCCTGGGCCTCAATCCCCGGCACCGCGCGGCCCTCATCCAGCTCGGCTCCCTCATGACCGAGCGCGGCAACCTCGCCGAGGCCCTCACCCAGTACGAGCGCGCCACCGTCCTCGGCTACGAGGACCCCGACCTCCACTTCCGCATCGCCAGCCTCTACCAGCGCCTCGGTGACTCCTCGGGCGCCATCCGCGAGTTCGACATCGCCTTCCGCCAGGCCGCGCGCGACCCCCTCCTGCGCGAGCGCATCTCCAAGGCCATGGGCGCCCTGGGCGCCCGCCCGCCCCAGGACTGATCTTCCCCGACTAAAGCCCCATCCCAGCCCCTCGCCGCGCCATCGAGCGCCTCCGGCACGGGCCCTTGGCCTGCTGGACCCTGCATCCGCTCCGCATGCCCCCGAACAGGCAAGTTAAGAGATCGCCAAGGCCGTTTATACGTGTTAGCGTTTTCAGGTCATCCCTCCCTCGGTTACGGTGAAGCTGTGCTTGAGCGGTCGCCGCGGGGCGCCCGACTTCATGCCAGATTGGGAGGAGATTGACTCTATGAAATCGTTGAAGATTTGCGGAACCCTCATGCTGGGCGTGCTTATGCTCGGCACTGGCTGCGCCCAGACGCCTACCATGAGCGCCTCGGGATTCAGCTCCGGACTCCTCAGCAGATCCAACGTCCAAGCCAACGTGATCGTCGACCAGGACATCACCAACTCCTCGGACGTCAACACCGTCCAGGCCAACATCAACAAGCAAGGCCGCCGGAGCTCCTACGGCTACTCGTCATCCCACGGGGGTGGCCTCATCGACCGCTCCAACATCCAGGCCAACGTGATCGTCGACCAGAACATCACCAACTCCTCGGACGTCAACACCATCCAGGCCAACGTCAACGCGACGTCCTCCCGCTCGAAGAAAAAGCGCTACCACTAAGCCGCGGATCCTCGGATGGGGGCGCAGTCGCGCCCCCATCCCGCTTTCTCCGCCACGTCACGACAATGACCTTCTACCAATCTAACGTCCCCAAACCCTTACTTCTCTCTTAAATTGAAGGCATGGCTGATCGGTCGCCACCAGGGGCCGATCGCAGAGAGAGGGAGGTACCAATCACCATGCGCCATTCCACGATCCGGAGCGCCCTGGTCGTCGCCATGCTGGCCGCCACCGGCTGCTCCTTGCTTCCCACCATGGAGGGACCCGACATCCAGGCCCGCCGCCGGAGCGCACCGACCCAGCAACAGCCCCCGGCACCGCCCGCCGCCCCGGCGGCTCCCCAGTCGACTCCCGCTTCCAGCGGCTCCGTCGGCGTCATCGTCAACCAGGTCAACAAGGTCACCTACTACATGGACGGCGGTAAGTCGACGTCCGGCTACCTCGGCATCGGCACCAGCGTGGCCCAGCTCAACGCCATGCTGAACATCTCCGTCACCGACTCGTCCAACGTCCACTTCAGCCAGGTCAACAAGGTCAACATCCTCCACGACGATGACGAGCATCCCGAAGGCGGCAACCGGGAGGTCGCGGAGGCCTTCATGGGCGCCTACCTGGTCTTCGGCGATGCCGTCGAGCAGGTCAACGTGATGCAGAACGTCACGATCAACAACGCCTCGAACATCCGCGTCGATCAGGTCAACAAGATCAGCCTCGTCGACTCCGCGGGCCGTGGCCGCGACGGCTACCTGATCTTCCCCCAGGCCGGCCTCACGGAGCAGCTCAACGTCCTCGACGCCACGATCACCAACTCCACCGACGTCCGCTTCGATCAGATCAACTCCATCTTCATCATCGACGCCGACGACTTCAAGGACCTCTACCGCTCCACCGAAAGCGAGCAACAATCCTACCTGCGCCGCCAGTACCAGTCCCGCATGCGCTACGAGCAAGCCAACGGCAAGAGCCGTATTCGCGAGCGCTAGCTGCGCGCGCCTCGGCGCGTCTCGCGCGACGGCTGTCTGACGCGCTTAGCGCCCCGGTTTACCCTGTGGTAAACTGGGGCTTTGCGCGTTCCCTTCTATAGATAATGGATCACTGCCTTTGAGCTTGCTTTCGGATCTCTTCGGTCACCTCCTCGCCCATCCCGATACGGCCCGTCTCACCGACGGCCTCGCCCCCGGAAAGACCGTGACGGTCGGCGGCCTCACCCCGATGGCCTCCCTCTTCGTCGCCGGCGGCCTTCCCGCCGACGGCTGGCTGCTCGTGGCCCCCAGCGCGGAGGCCGCGCGCCGCTGGCAATCCGACCTGGCCGCCTTCGGCGTCGATGCTGTGACCTTCCTGCCCGTCGAGGTGCCCCCCTACCAGGGAGTCTCCCCCGAAGAGGAGCTGCTGCACGCGCGCCAGCGGGCCCTGGCCGCCATGGCCTCCGGCGAGGCCAAGCGGGTCATCACCACGCCCAAGGCGATCGCCATGCGCCTCCCCACCCCCGAAGCATGGCGCGACGCCGCCCTGACCCTGAAGGTCGGGGACAATGTCGCGCCCGCCGAGATCACCCAGCAACTGATCAAGCTTGGCTACCGCCCCAGCCCGGCGGTCGCCGACAAGGCCGAGTTCTCCCGCCGCGGCGGCATCCTCGACGTCTTCCCGCCCCAGAGCGATCGCCCCGCCCGCATCGAGTTCTTCGGCGACGAGATCGACGCCATCCGCGAGTTCGACCCCGCCACCCAGCGCTCCGAAGACCCCCTCACCGAGCTCAAGCTCTGGCCCACCCGCGAGCTGATCCTTCCCGCCGAAGGCTGGGAGGACGCGGCCGCCCGGATCAAGGCCGCCACCCGCGAGAAGGTCAACATGCTCAACGGCGGCGGGCGCCCGGAGGAAGGCAACAAGCTCAGGCGGATCGTCGACGCCGCCCTGGAGCAGCTCGGATCGTTCCAGTACTTCGAGGGCTGCGAGCTCTACGCCCCCTTCTTCGGACGGCTCGGCACCCTGCTGGACTACGTCCCCGCCCACCACCCCGTCATCTGGGCGGACAAGCAGGCGCTGTCCAGCGAGTACGCCTCCTGGGTCAAGCTGCTGGTCGACACCTACTCCAAGCGCCTCAACGCCAACGACCTGCCGAAGCTGCCCCAGCTCCTCCACCTCACCTGGGACGAGCTTCAATCCACGCTTTCGGCCCACGCCCAGCTGGATCTCACGCCCAACGACGGCCCTATTAACATCCAGACCTCGGCGCCCCTCTCGTTCGGCAACCAGTTCGACCGGCTCGCCGACTCGGTGAAGGCCGCGGCCAAGGCCGGTGAGACCCTGATCATCGCGAGCGTCCAGCCCCAGCGCGTCTTCGCCATCCTGGACGAGCGCGGCGCGCATGCCACCTACGGCGGCCGTCTGCCCGAGCCCGGCGCTCCCTACGGCGGCACCTGGATCGTCCGCGAGAGCCTCAGCTCCGGATTCTCCTGGCCGGACCTCGGTATCACCCTCCTGACCGACCACGAGCTCTTCGGCTGGCAGAAACGCCCCGGCCGCAAGGAGAAGCGGCCAGCGAACGCCGGGGCGCAGATCGCGGCGATCGGCGAGCTGGTCGTCGGCGACTACGTGGTCCATGCCAAGCACGGCATCGGCCAGTACCAGGGCATGAGCCGCCTGGAGGTCAACGGCCTCGCCCGCGAGTACCTGCTCATCACCTACCGCGGCGACGACAAGCTCTACGTGCCCGTCGACCAGATCGGCCTGCTTCACCGCTACCGCGGCGGGGCCGACGGAGCCCCGCGCATCAACAAGATGGGCGGCGCCGACTGGGCCAACGTCAAGAGCCGCGTCAAGAAGGCGGTCCAGGAGCTCGCCTTCGACCTTCTCAAGCTCTACGCCCAGCGAGCCGCCCTGCCGGGGTACGCGTACCCGGAGGACACGGTCTGGCAAGCGGAGATGGAGGAAGCCTTCCCCTACGACGAGACGCCCGATCAGCTGCGGGCCATCTCCGAGGTCAAGCGCGACATGCAGGCTCCGCGCCCCATGGACCGCCTGATCTGCGGAGACGTGGGCTTCGGCAAGACCGAGGTCGCCCTGCGCGGCATCTTCAAGGCCGTCATGAGCGGCAAGCAGGTCGCCGTCCTGGCTCCCACCACCCTCCTGGCCCACCAGCACTACCAGGTCCTGCGCGAGCGCTTCGCCCCCTACCCCGTCAAGCTGGGCCTCATGAGCCGCTTCCGTACCGCCAAGGAGCAGCGCGAGACCCTGCGCGCGCTGGGCACCGGCGCCGTGGACATCGTGGTGGGCACGCATCGCGTCTTGCAGAAGGACGTCGCCTTCAAGGACCTCGGCATGGTCGTGATCGACGAGGAGCACCGCTTCGGGGTCGCGCACAAGGAGCGCATGAAGCAGCTCAAGGCCTCCATCGACGTGCTCACCATGAGCGCGACGCCGATTCCGCGTACGCTCTACCTGGCGCTCTCGGGCGCCCGTGACATGAGCCTGATCACCACGCCTCCGCGCGATCGCCAGCCGGTGAAGACCACCGTGAGCCCCTACGATCCAGAGATCATGCGCACGGCCATCCTGCACGAGCTGGAGCGCGGCGGACAGGTCTTCGTGCTGCATAACCGGGTCGACTCGATCTACCGGGTCGCCTCCGAGATCCAGGAGCTGGTCCCGCAGGCCCGGGTGATTGTCGGTCACGGCCAGATGAACGAGCACGAACTCGAGGACGTCATGCTCGGCTTCCTGGATCGCGAGTACGACGTGCTGGTGGCCACCACCATCATCGAGTCGGGCCTGGACATCCCCAACGCCAACACCATCATCGTGGACGACGCCGACCGGCTCGGCCTCGCGCAGCTCTACCAGATCCGCGGCCGCGTGGGGCGATCCGACGTGAAGGCCTACTGCCACTGCTTCTACCGGGCGGGCAAGGAGCTCACGGAGGAAGCCCGCGACCGGCTTCAGGCCCTGCAGCAGTTCACGGCCCTCGGCTCCGGCTATCAGATCGCCCTGCGCGACATGGAAATCCGCGGCGTCGGCAACATCCTGGGCCCCGAGCAGAGCGGAAACATGCTGGCGGTGGGCTACGAGACCTTCATGCAACTGCTGGAAGAGGCGGTGCAGGAGGCGCAGGGCGAGGAGGTCGTGACGGCCCGCGAAGAGGCCCTGATCGACCTCAACGTCGCGGCCTACCTGCCGGACGACTGGTTCGAGTCTCCCGCGCGCAAGATGGAAGAGTACAAGCGCCTGGCGGCGGTGGCGAGCCTCAAGGAGCTGGAGCTGCTGGGAGCCGACTGGCGCGATCGCTTCGGGCCCCCGCCGCCGCCGGTGAAGAACCTCCTGCGGGTGGTCTCGCTCAAGCTGAAGGCCACCGAGGTCGGCGTCAGCACGGTGCGCTCGGATGCCAAGCTGATCCGGGTTGCCATCGCGCTGCCTCGCTCGCGCTGGGCGGATCTCAGCTTGAAGACGCCGGGATTGTCCCGCTGGAACTGGGCGGAAGGCGAGCTCACCCTGGGCCGCGACGGCCAGGACCTGCTCGTGGCTGTCGACAAGCTGCTGGATGCCCTCGGGGCCACGGCGCTCTCGGAAGTCGCTTGACCCTGTCGAAGGAGGCGGGGCTCTGGTAAGATGTGCCCCAGTGGCGTGTCTCGCATGAGCCCAGGTTCTTCGAGAGGCGCGGCAGTAAGGCCTGCCAAAACGCTTTAGGCATGACGGACGACCGCGTGTTCGACATCATGCGTACCATGAGGCCAGCCGACCCGATTCGGTTGGTAAGCGCCCGCGGCTGTTGCGAAAGGCAGCGAAGCTGACCTGTCGCAACGACACATTAGGAGAGAGATTGTTGAAGAACGCGAAGAAGGTCCTGCTGGGCGTGGCGGCTGCCGTCCTGGTGGGCGGAGGAGCTGCGGGCGCCACGTACTACGTGGGTCAGCAGAACGCCTACGTGGCGACGGTCAATGACCAGAAGGTCTCGGCCAAGGAATACAACAAGGCCCTCGAGGCCGCCAAGAAGCAGTACCAGGCGCGCTTCGGCATCGACTTCAACTCGGAGCAGGGCAAGCCGATGCTGGCCGAGCTGCGGGCCGGAGTCGTCGATCAGCTCGTCGAGCAGACCTTCCTCCTGGCGGAAGCCAAGAAGAAGAACATCAAGCCGACCACCGAAGAGATCGACGCCAAGATCGCCGAGATCAAGAAGCAATTCCCCGACGACGCCGCCTTCAAGAAGGCGCTGGGCGAGTTCGGCACCACCGAGGCCGAGCTGCGCGAGCAGGTCGTCACGGGCGTGACCATCGAGACCCTCATGAAGGACGTCACCAAGGACCTCTCGGTCTCCGAGGATCGCCTCAAGGCCTTCTACGCCGAGAACCAGGCCCAGTTCAAGCACGACGAAGAGGTCTCGGCGGCCCACATCCTCATCAAGACCGATGCCACCGCCAAGGATCCCAAGGCCGACGAGGCCAAGGCCCTGACCAAGATCCAGGATATCTTGAAGCAGATTCGCGGCGGCGCCGACTTCGCCGAGCTCGCCAAGAAGCACTCCGAGGATCCCGGTTCCGGCGCCCAGGGAGGCGATCTCGGCTTCTTCGGCAAGGGACGCATGGTGCCCGAGTTCGAGAAGGCCGCCTTCAGCATGAAGGACGGAGACGTCTCGGAGCCCTTCAAGACCCAGTTCGGCTACCACATCATCAAGCGCAACGAGTACCGCCCTGCGCGCACCGAGACCTACGATCAGGTCAAGGACCAGATCAAGGAGAATCTGCTCTCGCAGGAGCGCAACCAGGCCTTCCAGAAGTGGGTCGACACCCAGAAGAAGGATGCCAAGATCGCCATCAAGCCCGAGTACCAGCGGCAGGCTGACCCGCACGCCGGTGCGGCTCCCGGCATGCCTGGCGCTCCTGGCGCTCCCGCTGGCGAAGGCGGCGCTCCGGTCGAGCTCGACGAGCACGGCCACCCCAAGGGCAGCCACGACTAAGCCTCACGGCGCTCAATCCCCGATTCCAAAAAGGCCCCCGCGCATGGCGTGGGGGCCTTTTTGTTGCCCCACCTGTATTTGAAAGGAGCGTCAAGGGTATAAACCGCTCAATGAGGATGTTTGAGCCTATCCGAGCCTTGCTTGTTCCGCATGCTCCCGGCATCCGGGGGCGACTCGCCCTGACCTTCGGCGGGATTTCGGTCCTGCTTTCGCTTTGCCTCGCCTTGATCATCGGCCAGGTCTCCAAATCGCGCCTCGAGGCCAACAGCGGCAGCACGCTCGCGCAGCTGGCCTCGCAGATGGCGCTCACGCTGGATCGCGGCATGTTCGAACGCTTTCACCAGCTCCAGATGCTTTCCGAGCTCGGCCCTGCCCGTACCGCCAATGAGGCGCGAAGCCGGCAGCTCTTTGCCCGGGTGCAAGAGACTTACCCCGAGTATTCCTGGATCGGGCTCACCGACCTCACGGGCCGGGTCCTGCTGGGATCCAGCGGCCAATTCGAGGGGCGAGACCTCTCCGCTGCGGCCTGGTTCCGTGAGGGCCGGCGTGCGCCTTACTTTGGAAGCGTCCAGGACGCCCCCTCGCTCTCTTCGCGCGCTCCCGACGTGAACGGGCCGCGCAAGGTCATCGATTTCGCCATGCCCATCGAGGGCCCGGACGGGAGTCCGAAAGGGGTTCTCGGCGCCCATCTGAACTGGACGTGGGTGAGCGAGATCCTGGATTCCCTGGTGCTCGATCCGGAGCGTCTGCAGCTGCTCGTCGTCTCTCGGGACGGTGAAATCCTCCTGTCGTCGCCTGCGAGACCGCGCCTGGAACGCGCGACCCTCGACACCATGCGCCGGTTCCAGCATGGCTACTGGCTCATGGAAGAGCCCCAGGGCGCCGTCCTGGCAGGATTCGCCGTCAGCAAGGGCCACCGCAGCTTCCCGGGTCTGGGATGGATGGTCGTGGTCACGCAGGACGCCGAGGCCGCCTTCGCCGAGTCCCTCGACCTGCAGCGCCAGATCGTCCTCTGGGGTTTCGCCCTGGGCGCGACGTTCTCCCTCTGGGGGCTCTTCATTGCCCACCGCCTGGCTAAGCCCATCCGGACCCTGGCGGCCGCTGCGGACCGCGTCAAGCAAGGCGAGCGCCAGCTCGATCTGCCTGCCTTCGAGATCCGCGAGTTTGGCAAGCTCTCGGAGTCGCTGACGCGCATGGTCTCCACGCTGGCCGAGCAAGAGCGGAGCCTCTTGGAGGCCAATGAGAACTTGGAGCGGCGCGTCAGGGCACGCACCAGCGAACTGCAGGCGACCGAAGAGCGCTTCCGGCAACTGGCCTACCGGGACGTGCTCACGGGGTTGCCCAACCGCCTCATGTTCCAGGAGCAGATGCGCCAGTCCATGGGCTATGCCAGCCAGTACGGGCGCAAGATGGCCGTGATGTTCCTCGACCTCGACCGCTTCAAGGAAATCAACGACACCTTGGGCCACGACGCCGGGGATCTCCTGCTGAAGCAGGTCGCCGAGCGCCTCAACGCGAGTGTCCGGGGAGGCGACATGGTCGCGCGCCTGGCCGGGGACGAGTTCACGGTCATCCTGAACGACGTCGAGGACGACTCGGACGTGAGGGTGGTGGCCACGCGGATCGTGATGGCGCTGTCCGAGCCGTTCGATCTGGCCGGGGAGGTCGTGGAGACCTCGGCAAGCGTCGGCATTTGCCTCTTCCCGTCCGATGGCGAGGACGTCGCGGTGCTGCTCAAGAAGGCCGACGTGGCGATGTACCTGGCCAAGCGCCAGCGCAACGGCTATCAGTTCTACGCAGAGGCCTACGAGCAGGCGAGAGGTTAGTCGGCCCCCTCCGGGATGCGGTATGCTAGAGGGCGGAGCCCCGCGCCGCGCCGGCGCGATTCGCATACTGGAGCAATGGATATGGCCATCACCGTCGTCGGTCTGGGGCCCGGAGACCCCGGCCTCATCACGCTCGCTGCCAAGGACGCCCTCAGCCGTCCCAACCTCTGGCTGCGCACCGAGAAGCACCCCACCGTGAGTGCCCTCAAGGACTGGGGCCTCACCTGGCAGACCTTCGACGACTGCTACGAGGAAGGCCGCGCCTTCTCGGAGGTCTACCAGACCATCGTCGGCCGCCTGCTCGCCATGGGCGCGGAGTCGGACGTGGTCTACGCCGTCCCCGGCCATCCTTTGGTCGCCGAGGACACGGTGCATGCCCTCCTCAAGCAGAGCGAGGTGCCGGTCACGATCGTGCCCGGGATGAGCGCCCTGGAGGTCATCTACGCCCGCCTGGGGATCGACCCCAACCAAGGCCTGCGGATCCTCGACGGGCTCGCCATGGAAGGCGCGAGCCTGCAACCCGAGGTGCCGACCCTGGTGCTTCAGCTCTACTCGCCGGCCGTGGCCTCCGACGTCAAGCTCGCGTTGATGCGCCACTTGCCGGATGACGCCGAGGTGGTGGTCATCCGGGCGGCGGGCATCGAGGGCCTGGAACGGGTCCTGAAAGTGCCCCTCTACGAGATCGACCGCCTGCCCTGGATCGATTACCTCACCTCCCTTTACGTCCCGCCGCGCTCCAAGCGGGGATTGTCCCGCGCCGTCGAGATCATCGCGCGCCTGCGCGCGCCCGACGGCTGCCCCTGGGACCGCGAGCAGACTCCTCAGACCCTTCGCAAGTACGTGCTCGAGGAGGCCTACGAGGTGGTCGACGCCATCGACCGCGACGCGCCCGACGACATCGAGGAGGAGCTGGGAGACCTCTTGTTGCAGGTGATCTTGCAGGCGCAGATCTTCGAGGAGGAGGGCCTCTTCAACATCGAGGACGTCGCCGAGGGCCTCGCCGTGAAGCTGGTCCGTCGCCACCCGCATGTCTTCGGGGAGGATACCCTTGAGACGGCCGGCGAGGTCAAGCAGCGCTGGGACGAGATCAAGGCCGAAGAGAAGCAGGCGGCAACGTCGCAAGCCAAGCCCGAATCCCGGATCTCGGGCGTGCCCCTGCCTCTGCCGGCGCTGTCGGCGTCGGAGAAGATCCAGTCCAAGGCGGCCAAGGCGCGCTTCGAGTGGCCGGACGTCCAGGGCGTGCTCGCCAAGATCCGCGAGGAGCTCGAAGAGGTCGAGGCGGAGATCCCGGCGGGAGACCGCGCGAAGCTGGCGCATGAGGTGGGCGACGTCCTGATGGCGGTCGTGAACCTGGCACGCTGGCTCAAGGTCGATCCCGAGGAGGCCCTGCGGGAGACGAACGCACGCTTCCTGCGCCGCTTCCGGGAGATGGAACGGCTGGCGGGCGATCGCTACGACACCCTGGACCTGGACGCCCTCGAGGACCTCTGGCAGCAAGCCAAGCGCATCGTCGGCTAGCGTGGGAATTGGCTGGCTTGGCCGAAGCCTTTCGGCCAGCCGTGCCAGACACCTGGCAACCGAGCCCCGGTAGCATCAGCGGAAGGTACGCGCTCGAAGGAGGCCCCCCATGGCCAAGAACCTGCCTTCCCCCGTCGATACCCCGCAAGGTGCTGTTTTCTGGCTGGTGCTAGGCGCGCTCTTCGCGCTACTGGTCAACGGCGCGGCTCTACTGCTGCCGCTTGGGCTCATGGCCAGCCCGTTCCATGCGCTGGGATCCGCCTTCGCGCTCGGCTGGCTCGGGGCAGCAGCCCTGGTGAGCAAGGCGGGCCGGCGAGGCTGGTGCCTTGCGGGCATGCTACTACTCGGAAT
Organism: Candidatus Sericytochromatia bacterium; assembly: GCA_036676455.1. Classification (GTDB taxonomy): domain Bacteria; phylum Cyanobacteriota; class Sericytochromatia; order S15B-MN24; family UBA4093; genus UBA4093. Next base: position 19,141 of record JAKFCW010000015.1, on the reverse strand, counting down.
CCAGCTCCTGGGGTATGCTTGCGGATGGGCGCATGTCGTCGCGCTGGGAAGCATCCTGGGGATGCCGCTCTGGGCACTGGCGGCGGCGCATCCCGTCATCCGCCTGCCCGGGCTCGGCACGGCGCTTCCGCTGGGATCGACCCTGGCGCTGGCGCTGGCCTGCTTGCTGGCCATGTCGGACGTCGCGAGTCCCGCGGAACCCCTGGTTCACTGGGGCTGGGTCTACGCCTGGGGACTCACGGTCTTCTGCGTGGCGCTCTGGCACTGGTGGGGCACCGAACTGCCGAAGGACCGGATCTACCGGGCCGAGGCCGTCCTCTTGGGCTGGATGGGAGCCGTGATCGTGATCCCGGTCAGGCTTTCGCTCGTTCCCTTGATGCCCGCCGAGCACTTCGGCGTCCTCGCGGGAGTGGTGGACGCCACGGCCATCGCCATGCTCTTCGCCAGCGCCTGGGCTGCCCGCCAAGTTGCCACGACCATGCTCGTCAACGAAAGGAACCCTCAATGAAGCACACCATCACCGTCAACGACCACCAGCTCACCATCCTCCGCGATCTGCTCGAAGAGCGCCTCGAGGACATCGACGAGGAGATCACCTTCTACAGCGAGAACCCCAAGGCCCTCGAAGAGGACGCCGAGGGCGAAACCCTCAGCATCGAGGACTACGAGGACTACCGGGACGAAGTCCAGACCCTGCTGGACAACATGCCCGAGCCCACCGAGGAGTAGGCCCGAAAGCTCCCCCATTCAAGCGAAGCGCCCCCGAGTCCAGCTCGGGGGCGCTTCGCTTGAATGAAATTAGTTCTGCAGATCCGCCTGCGTGAAGTCGCCCGGCACCTTGAAGAGGTTGGCGTTGACCTTGCTGTTGGGCGTGATCGACTGCACGGTGAAGGTGAAGCTGGGCTTGCCCGCCACCGAGCTCTGGAACTGCATGGGCAGCTCGAGGGCATCCGCGAACCAGACCTTGGTCTTGGTCTGACCCTGCTGGGTTTCCCAGAGCGAGCAGGACTGGCCGGCCTTGACTTCCTTGCCGGCGAGGCGCTTGCCCTGCTTCTGCAAGAGGCCCTTCCAGCTGGTCAGGTCCGAGAGCTGCTGCAGCGGCAACTGGCTCTCCTGGCCCGCCATGACCTCCGGGTTCACCGTGAAGGCCACCTTCTGCTGGAGATCCATCAGGGTCAGGGTGGTCTTGCCCTTCTGCGCCAGGACCACCGAATCCCCGTTGCCGGGAGTCTTCATCTCGAGGCGCATCTGCCCTCGCTGGTAGAAGACCTTGATCGGAGTCCGGGTCTCAGGAGTCTTGCCGTTGGCATGGATCAAGGCCGTCCCGGTGGCCGTGAAGGCCGTCGGCGGGGCCGCCAGGGCCGAGAGCGGGCTGAACGCGAGCGGAGCGGCGGCGGCGAGCGCGAGGGCGGGAATCAACGGCTTCAAGGGATCCTCCTTCCAATGCCATGCGAGATGGCGAGCCCATTCAACGACATTTTACCAGTCTTTGCGGTCCGGCTGGGATCCGTCGGGAGCTGGCCGCAGCAATTGCTGCATGAAGTCGCGCGGGCTCATCGGGCCCGCCTGAGGCTCCTCGGCGGCCTCCGACTGCCGCTGCCGCTCGTCGTGCTCCAGGGCGTCCAGGGTCGCGTCGATCTCGGCCTGATCCGGTGCCGGCATGTCAGGGACGGTTCCCGCCCCGGATGGGTTCCCTTGCGGCGAGGCATTCGGCTTGGCTTTGCCCTTGCTCTCGCTGAGGCGCGCCTTGACCACCTCCAGGTTATGGCGGGCGTCCTCGTCCTCCGGGGCGATCTCCAGGGCGGCCTCGTAGGATTTCGCGGCCTCCTGTAGCAGCTGCTTACCCTCCTTGGCTTGCTCCGACTGCCTAAAGAGGGCGTTGCCCAGGTTGTAATGGGCCCAGGGGAGGAGTTTGGAGTCGGGGGGTAGGCGATCGAGGGCTTTTTTGAAGGCGATCGCCGCCCCCGCGAAGTCCCCGCTCTGGTACATGCTGCATCCCAGGTCATAAAGCAACCGGGGATCGTCGGGCTTGCGCGACAGCGCGCCCTCCAGTTGGGTGACGGCCGCGGGGTAGTTGCCGCTCTGATAGGACTGAGCGGCAACTCCTAGCGCACCCTCCCAGGGCCAGGTCCATGCGACCTGGGTGAGCGCCAGCAGAGCGATCAGATGGCCGGAACGCTTGAGTGCCTGGTCCAGCACCCTGGGGAAGCTGAGGCCCGCGAGGCGCGTTCGGGCAGAATAGGCGGCCTCACCGACCAAGAGCACGAGGCAAAGGACAAGCGGAGCGGTGCTCAGCGGGATTCCCGCCTCGCCGGACTGGGCGCCCCCCCAGCGCTCGTTCAGGATTTGGATGGTCCGCTGGGCCGTGCTGGGAGCGTCGGAGTTGAGGTAATGGCCGCCCGCGTTCCGGGCGAGCGCCGAGAGGCCCTGCTCATCGAGGCGGCTGATCACCAGTTCGCCGCGGTAGGTGCGGTAGATCGGCTGCCCGAAGAGATCGCTGCCGGAGCGGATCTTGGCCCCGCCCTCGGTGCCGACGCCGACGGCGACCAGCAGGGTGCCGGCCTCCTTGAGGGGCTTGAGGGCACGCGCGGCGTCTCCGGAGAGCTGTTCCCCGTCGGTCAAGAGCAGAATGGCCCCGGGCCGTCCCGCCAGTAGCTCCTGGCTGGTGGCGAGCGCGGTTTCCAGGTTGGAGCCGCCCTTCAGCTCCGCGCCGGGGCGAGCCCGCATGGCCAGGGTGACCAGGGCCCCCGTATCCGTCGTCAGCGGGCAATAGACCTGGGCTTCATCCGCGAAGGCGACCATGCCGACCCGCCAGCCGGGAAGCCCCTCGACCACCTCGGTCATGACGGCGCGGGCGCGCTCGATGCGGCCGCCTTCGAGGTCATCGGCGAGCATGCTCTGCGAGACGTCGAGGGCGACGACCAGGGAAGGCGACTCGCCGGGCAAGAGGCTGCCAAGAGTGGCGCCCCAGCGGGGGCCTGCAAGGGCGACGATGCCGAGGGCCAGGGCCGCGGTGACGAGGCCGCCGCGCAGCAGGATCTCGCCTTCGTTGCCGGTCACGGCCATGCGGTCGAGGGCAGGGCTTTCGGCGTAGCGGGCGCGGCGGAGGCGGAGGCGGGCGATCGCCCGCGCGCTCAGCGCCAGCAGCGGCACGAGCAGCAACAGGGCCAAGAGGGCCAGCGGGCGGTCCCAGCTAAGCATGCTTGCCTCCTTGCAGCACGAGCCAGTTTCCGCGCGAGACCAGAACCTCGACGGCGACCAGCAGCAGGCCGATGCCCAGGGCCCAGGGGTAGCGCTCGTCGGGAACCTGGCGGCGCTCGGCAGGCATTTCGGTGCGCTCCAGCTTGGCGATCTCGGCGTAGGCGGCCTGCAGGCCTGCGGTGTCGGTCACCCGGAAGTAGCGGCCCCCGGTGAGCTGGGCGATGCGCTCGAGGGTGATCTCGTCCATGGCGGTGAGGAAGGGGCTTCCGTCCCGGTTGCGGAGATAGACCTTGCGCCCGGAGGAGTCGATCAGCTCGCGGCCGTTGCGGTCCACGGCGGGAACCGGCGCGCCGCCCGGCTTGCCGACGGCGATGGTGTAGATCTTCACGCCCTTGGCCTTGGCCATGCTGGCGGCCTGCAGGGGGGCCAGGTAGCCGGAGTTGTTCTCGCCGTCGGAGAGTAGCACGATGACGCGGCTCTTGGCGGACTGGTCCTCGAGGCGGTAAAGGCTGTTGCCGATGCCGTCCCCGATGGCGGTGCCATCCTGGCCGGCGACCCCGAAGCGGATGCGGTCGATGGCTTGCAGCACGATGGGCGTATCGGTGGTGAGCGGGGACAAGGTGACGGAGCGTCCGGCGAAGGCGACCAGGCCGATCCGGTTGTCGGCGTTGCGCTGGACGAAGTCCTTGAGGACGCGCTTGGCGGCCAAGAGGCGGTTCTCGGGCTGGAAGTCCTCGGCGCGCATGGAGCCCGAGACGTCGAGGGCGAGCATGAGGTCGATGCCGAGCTGCTTCTCTTCGATCCAGCGGCCGGGGGCCTGGGGGCGGGCGAGGGCGAGGATGACGCAGGCGATCGCCACGAGCCGCAAGCCGGCGCTGAGCAGGCGGTTGCGCCTAGCGCGCTTGCCCGCCTCGGCGTCGAGCAGGCCGTAGGTCGACAGGGGCAGGCCCTTGGGCTTGCGCTTCAGCATCAGCCACGCCAGCACGGGCAAGAGACCGAGCAAGAGCAGCCAGGCGGGACTTGCGAGGCTCATGCGTCACCTCGCCGCGGGGCGGCGTCGGCGTACTCCAGCACCAGGTAGGCCGAGGTGAGCATCTGCTGGAGGCCCATGGTGTCCACGTCGACCTTGGCGAACTTGACGAGGTCGCAGCTGACCAGCACGTCCTCGACTGCGCGGCAGAGGGTTTCGGAGCCGCGCTGGCGCAGCGACTGCATGATCTCCGAGGTGGTGAGCCTGCGGCTCGACATGCCGTAGCGCTGGCGCAGGAAGTCCCGGAGGATCTCCGAAAGCTGGTCGCTGAACGGAATCGCCGACCCGGACTCGATCAGGCCGCTGGCGCGCAGCGCGTCCAGGCGCCCCCGGATGGTTTGCGGGGGCTCGACAGGGGCCGAAGGGGGGGCTTTGGGGGCGACACGACCCTTCCTCGGCTTCAAAACCAGCGACAGTGCGTAGCCCAGGGCCATGAGGCCGAGGAGCGCGAAGAAGGCGATGAGGGGCCAGTTGGGGTCAGAGGCCAGGAAGGGCTTGAGGTCGCGAATGTCCTCCGCCGCGGCGACGAGGGGGAAGGGGATCACCGGCTTATGCGAGCCCCGCTCATTGCAGGAAGCCGCCGGGCAAGGAGGGGACGCCTTCTCCCGAGATGCCAGGTTGCTCGGTGCGCGGGGGGTTCTTGGCGAGCTCGATCAGCTCGCGGATATGGGCGTCCTCGGGGCGGAGCTTGGCGGCCTTCTCGAAGGTCTCGATGGCCATGCGGGTTTCGCCGCCGTAGAGCTGCATCATGCCGGTGGTGCGCAGGCGGTCGAACTCCTTGTTGCGCTCGACGACCTGGGCGAAGTGCGCCTCGGTGGTCTCGGCCTGGCCGGCGTCGACGGATCCGCTGGCGTTGGTGGTCTGGGAGTTCGCCTTGGCGCGGGCGCGGCGGGGGCGGGCGCGCGGGGTCGGAGAGACGGCCGGGGCCACTTCCTCGCTCATGCCGAGCATGCCCTTGATGGGACTGAGGATGGGATCCAGCATGGGCTTGATCGATTCGAAGGCGGGCCCCACGACGGGAAGGTCGGCGCAGCCGCTCGTCAGCAGAGCGGCGACGAGGGCGGTGGAAGCCGCGATGCGTTGGATGTGTCGGGTCATTGACTGGCGTTCCTGTCGTTGCGTCCGTGAATGGGGCCGGTGGTGCCCCGAGAGCCCGGCAAACCGGAAGCCCGGCGAGCCGGAAGCCCGTGAGCCGCGGCCGAGTGACTGCCCCTCACATACCCGCCTGCCGACCACTCCAAACGGAGGTTCGGGTGCTTTCCAGCCGCACGGAGCAAACCCGCCAGCACGTCAATCCACGCGGCCTTGGGCCTGCTTAAAGCGCCCGGAACGGGTGTTTATGCTACAATGAACATCTTTACCCGGTGGAAAACGGTCAAAGGAGTCAGGGATCCAACGTGGCAACGAGCAAAATGCGGCGCGTCACCCTCTTGGGGGCGTTTGAGATCGTCGAGGATGTGGAGAGCCCGGTTCGGGACGGGATCTTCCTGGGTTCCCGCCGGGAGGGTCGCGGCTTCGTGCTGGAAACGAGCCGCGAGAACATCGAGCAGATCGTCACCGCCGCCAACCCCGTCCTGCCTCCCGGCGTGCCGCAGCGCCTGCCCCTGACGCTAGGCGCCTTCCTCGAGGAGCTCGACTGCGCGCTGATCCGGATCGAACTGAAGCCCCTCGGCAAGATCGTGGATCCCACCGAGGGCACGTTCGTACAGGGCACCCTGGTGCTGCGGACCCCGCGGGGCCGGGTGCGCCGGGTGCTGATGACGGCCACCGAGGCCATCCAGATCGCCATCGTCGAGGGGCTGCCGATGCTGGCCTCGCTGGATCTGCTGCAGCTCGACGTCAGCCAGTTCATCGACGAGATCGACCAGATCAATGAGCAGCAGAGCCAGGACACCGACGATTTCCGTTCCTTCGTGGACAACGTGACCGCCACGGACTTCGCCCGCTACCTCAAGCACCAGGGGGATCAGCCCCCGGAGGAGCCCGAGGCCTGATCCCCCCTCGAACGTCATTCCCGCGAAAGCGGGAATCCAGAGGGCCGGCCTCTCGGCGTCATGCTCATGGAAGTGCTTGTTCAGTGGACTCCCGCGTTCGCGGGAGTGACCGCCAAAAGTGAACCGCCCCCTCTGATTCAGAGGGGGCGGTCAGTTTTTTGGGGCCTTAGCCCGCGATCTTGATGCGACCGGTCTGGGGGAAGAGGGTGCCGATCTGCTTGATGTAGTCGATCAGGGCGTCGCGCTGCAGGGCGTCGGTGTTGGTCCGCTTGAGACCGGGGACCATGCTGAACCCGGAGCCGCCGTCGGCGATGTAGTCGTTGACCGCGACCTTGTAGGTCTTCTTCGGATCGAAGGGCTTGCCGTTGATGACGATGTCCGAGATCTTGCGGGCCGAGGGATGCAGGGTGTAGGACGCGTTGGCGATCGAGTGGCGCTTGTTGTCGGTCCAGCGGCGCTGGGTGGTGAGCATCTGGACGACCTTGTCACCCTTGGCCTCGACGATGACGACCTTGTTGTCGAAGGGCAGCGCGTAGTAGGCGTCCTCGATGGTGATGGGGCCCGAGACGATGTAGTTGCGGGGCGTTCCCGAGCTCGAGATGCCGAACTCCACCTCGGGGTCGATCTTGCGGGCGGCGGCCAGGGTGGCGTCGGCCATCAGGTTGTTGAGCGAGGACTCGTAGTCGGCGCCGGAGTAGCGGCGGAAGTCGCCCTGGGCATTGCCGATCTTCTGCTTGATGGTCTGGTTCATCTTGGCGCGGTAGGGAGAGACCAAGCTCTCGATGTCCTGCGCCGGGGCGACGGAGGCGGTCAGCGGGACGAGGTTGTTGTCGTAGCGCTGGACCTGGCCGTCTCTGACGACGAGGTCGAGCTTGCCCAGGTAGCCGCCGCCGTAGCCGGGGGCCACGATGAGGGTGCGGTGGTTGCCGGCCTTGACCACGATGGGGTTGCTGACCATGGCGTGGGTGTGCCCGCTGAGGATGACGTCGATACCGGGGACGTTCGCGGCGATCACCTCGTCGGTGACCTTGCTGGAGCTGTGGCCGGCGGGATCGTCCTCGCTCCAGGGCGGAACGATGCCGACGTGCGACATGCAGACGATGATGTCCGCTTCCTTGGACAGCTTCTCCACGGCCGCCTGGGCCACCTTGATGGGGTCGTAGTACTTGGCGGTCTGGAAGTTGGGCGGGGTTACCAGGCCGGAGACCTCGGTAAGCAGCGAGAAGAGTCCGACGCGGACGTTGCCGGCCTTGAGGACGGCGTAGCGCTGGCCCATGTCGGGCGAGAAGGTGACGTTGGTGGTGATGATCGGGCCCTTGTAGTTGGACAGGGCGTTGCGGAGCATGGAGACGCCGTTGTCGAACTCGTGGTTGCCGATGGTGATGGCGTCGAAGCCTGCCTGCTGGTAGGCCTTCAGTTCGACGTCACCCTTGAAGAAGTTGAAGAAAGGGGTGCCCTGCAGGTAGTCGCCGGAGTCGAGCAGGAGGGCGTTGGGGGTCTGCTGCTTGATCTGGCGGGCCATGGAGGTGATGCGGGCGAGGCCGCCCTTGCCGGCGTAGGTCTTGTGGTAGAAGGCCTCCGGGAAGGGGTCGATCCGCGAGTGGACGTCCGCGGTGTAGAGCAGGGTCAGCGGCACCGACTTGCCGACGATGGACGGATCCTGGGGCAGCTGCGGCTGCTGGCCGAGCTTGGGAACGCCCGCCGAGGTGGGGATGCCGTTCTTGCCGTGGGTGTGGAACTCGAGGTCTTCGCCTCCGGTGGCCAGAGGCGCACCGCCGAACATGCCGCAGCCGGAGGCCAGGAGCATGGAGACGCCGGCGGCCAGTCCGAGTCCATGGCGGAGCAACGGACGCTTGGGGCTTAAGGAGCCGGAGAGGCTCTTGGAAGAACTCACCAGCCAGTTAATCGACTTCATTGACGACACCTTTCCCTAAGTCCTAACCGTGACGATTGCTGCGGGCGTTAATACCGTGTTATCGCTCTGGGGAGACTCCGGCTTGCGGCATTTACCTCAAGCTTAATCGGCTCTTACCCTGAAGCTTCCCTCAGCGGCTCCCTAGAGCGTTGGCGCCGAATTTCGGCGCCAACGGAGGGTTTTTAGAGCTTGTCGTACTTCTTGCCCTTGTGGGAGATGTAGCCGCCCTCGCCGCCGCGGGGGTTGTAGTGGGTCCAGTGGAGGATGTCGTAGGGGGTTTCCTCGATGAACTCGCCCTTGATCTCGACGGCGTCGCCGACCTTGAGGGGGACGTAGGGGGCCAGGGCGGTGTTGTGGGCGACCTGGATGGTTTCGACCTTGCCCTTGATGGTGGCCTTGAAGCGGAAGAGCTGGTGGGGGTTGCCCTGGGTGTCATCGGGCAGCAGCTCGGAGATGGTGCCGGAGATCGTGACGAACTTGATCTCGCGCTGGGGCTTGTTGTTCTGGGTCTTGCCGGCCGCGGCGAAGGAGTCGCCGGAGTTCGACGTGAAGCTCGTCGGGAGCGTGCCACAACCAGTGAGGGCGGCGCCGAGGGCCAATGCGGTCACGATGGCGGCGAACGGGTTTCGGTAATGACGCATGAGTTGATTCCTTTCCTCAGCCTTACGTCGGTTATCCCGGCTTCTCGCTCCCGGGTTTTCGGGGGGGTGAAGCTCTCTTGACAGGTTGTAGACCGCTCGCCTGGAAACTTGCTAAGCAATTCCTAACGAAAGGTTAACCCTCTCCCTAGCCTAGCTGGCTTTCAGCAAGGCGGGAAGAGGGTTAACGGCTATTTGTTTGGTTTTTAACCAGACCTTAAACTAAGGGGCCTGTTTGAGCCTGGGATGCGGCTCCTTAAGGGAGCTTGCGCGCTTTGCGGCGACGCGCTGGAGGTAGTCCCAGTAGCGGAGGATTCCGGGCAGGGGGTCCTTCCAGTTGAAGACGACCTCCTCGATCTCGCCGCTGGTCAGCGAGGAGAGCCATTCCGAGAAGCTCACGCCGTACTGAGGGTCGTTCCGGTAGCGCTGGAAGTACAGTGAGAAGTCGTCGCGCAGGTCCACGAGCCTGCGCGTGAAGTTGGTCTGCGTGGCCGTGACGGGATTGCCGGTCATGTCCCGGTACTTGAGGTAGGGCAGGTTCACGCCGCAGTGGTTGGCCAGGTTCATCCAGAGCTCGCCGCGGGGGTTGATCTCGAGGAACTTGTACTGGCCGTCGCGCGGATCGTACTTGTACTCCATCCCGCAGATGCCCTTGAAGCCGAGGGCCTTGGCCATGCGCACGGAGGTCTCGCGGACCTCTTCGGAGGCGATCGCCCGCCCCAGCGTCATCGTCCCGAAGTCCGCCGGCGTTTGCCGCAGCTTGGTTCGCACGAAGACGCCCAGCGCGTCGGAGTCAGAGTTGGCGTAAAGGGTCGCCCCGTAGAGGAGGTCCTGCCCCCCGGGGATCTCTTCTTGCACGCAGGCCTCGATCCCGAGGGCGGCGACCCGCTGGAACTGCTTCACCAGCTCGGGGAAGGTCTCCGCGCGCACCGCCTTGGACCCGAAGACCTTGGGGAACGTGCAGATCTTGCTCGCCTCGCCGCCGCGGAAGTCGAAGCGGGCCACCACCGGCTTCACGATGGCCGGCAAGGGGACCTGCCCCTCGAGCTCCATCAGCTCACGGATGTCCTTGGGGTAGAAGGTCCGGGGCAAGGGCACCCCGATCCGCTCGGCCACCTCGAACGTCAAGCGCTTGTCCAGGCAGTTCCTGAGCGTCTCCTCGCTCACGAACGAGAAGCGGTAGTGAGGCGCGAGGCGCTCCCGGTAGCGGTGTGCCAGCCAGACGTAGAGGTCTTCCATCATGTAGAGGACCGGAGGCGTCTTGAAGCGGGCCCCCAGTTCCGCCAGGAAGTCCGCGAACGCCTCGGGAGCCTCCTTGGGATCCGGGCAGCGCAGCCCCTTGCAGTAGCGCGAGTGGAACTGCGGGTTGGGGTTCTCGTCGAGGGCGATCACGGGGATGCCCATTTCCCCCAGCCCCCGGATCACTCCGTAGCAGTTGAGGGAGAATGCCGGGTAGACCACGGCCACGGGACGTTCCGACCGGTAACACTGCTCAAGCGATGGCATGTCGCCTCCTTACCGCTCCTGGCAAATCAAGGACTTCGACCCTCGGGTTTTGCCAGGCGCTATTCCTCCGGAAGGACCTCCGGAACCGGGGACACGCTCCCCGCCGGTTGCCCGCCCAGCTCCTTGACCTCCACCCACCTCCACTCCTCGCGGTTGCCCGTCGCTCGCAGCGTCAGCCGAGCGGGCCCGGGCCCCTTCAGCATGCCGGAGCGCGCCGTCGCGACCGGCTTGCCGTCCAGCAGCGCCGTGATCGTCCCGCGCTCGCGATCGACCTCGGCGCCGAATCGCACCCACTGCCCCACCCTGGCCCCGCGAGGCACGCGCGCGAGCTGCGTCCACCCCGAGCCTTGCATCGGAGCCGCGTTGTCCGCCTCCCACATCAGCAAGGCCTCATCCGTCTGCAAGACCTCCACGTAGCGCGTCGGACTCACGTAGAAGACCTGCATTGCCACTTCCCCGTAGCCGTTGAAGCGCATCGAGCCCCCCAGGGAACGCGCCTCCGCCTCCACCCGGTACCGCGGCGGCAATGCCCCGTCAGGCCCGAACGCCTCTCCTCGGTAACGCCGGAAGGTCAACGGCTCGGCCGGCTTCCTCAGCGCCTGGGGCACCTCGTAGACCGTCTCGCGGCCGTACTTCCCGATCCGCCAAGCGCCCCCGTACAGCCACGGGTAAGATTGCCCCTCGGCTCGCACGTCCACGAACTCGCTAGGCTCCGTGCCCGCCGGAAGCCGCCCCCAGTCCGATCGATACATGCGCTCCGCCGAAGGACTAGCCTCGGCCGCCCGGCTGGGGGGATACGCCTCGGATTGGTTACACGCCAGCAACCCCACCACGATCAAAGCCGACCCCACGAGCAAAAGCAGACATCTCACCTCGCTTCTCACCTCGACGCGCTCCCCGCCGCGCTTCGGCAACGCCCTCTCGCGACGTGCTTCTGCGAGGCCCCCCAATCCGGAGGGCCCTCCGAGGAGTCACCGCGGTCATCCTAGGCCCTCGAGGGAAGGAAGGGTTAGGCGGGCTTGGCCAAGTTGTTCTCCGCGAGTTGACAGCGCTTGCTCGATTGCCTACGCTCCTCCCATGCAAAGGAGCTCGCCGTGATCGCCACCCAGCGCCTGACCCGACGGTTCGGGCCCTTCACCGCCGTCGACTCCCTCACCCTCACCGTGCCTGCCGGCGAGGTCTTCGGCTTCCTCGGGCCCAACGGCGCCGGGAAGACCACCGTCATGCGCATGCTCGCCGCCCTCATCGCCCCGACCGAAGGCGACGCCAAGGTCGCCGGCCTCGACGTCCGCACCCAAGGACACCTCATCCGCCAGCGCGTCGGCATCCTCACCGAGTCCCCAGGCCTCTACCGCAAGCTCTCCGCGCGCGAGAACCTGCGCTTCTACGCCAAGCTCTACGGCGTCGCGCATCCCGACGACCGCGCCCGCGCCATGCTCCGCATGCTCCAGATGGAAGCCTTCGAGGACAAGCCCGTCGGCCGATTCTCCAAGGGCATGGCTCAGAAGATCGCCATCGCCCGTGCCCTCATCCACGACCCCCAGCTCGTCTTCCTCGACGAGCCCACCTCCGGGCTGGACCCCGAAGCCTCCTACCTCGTCCGCGACTTCATCGGAGGCCTGAAAGCCCAGGGGAAGACGGTCTTTCTGTGCACGCACCGCCTCGAGGAGGCCGAGCGCCTCTGCGATCGCGTCGCCGTCTTCCGGCGCAAGATCCTGGCCATCGACACGCCCCAGGGCCTCCGCAAGGGCCGATTCGGCAGCCGCACCCTCATCGAGCTCACCCACCGTGACGACTCCCTGCTCACCGCCATCCGTTCCCTTCCCTTCGTCTCGAGTGCCCTCTGGCAAGCCGGCGCTCCGAACGATCCTCCCGTGCTTTCCGTCGCCCTCGGCGACCCGCGCGTCCATAACCCTGCCCTCATCCGCAAGCTCGTGGAGCACGGCGCCGAGATCCGCTTCGTACGCGAAGAACAGGCCTCCCTCGAGCAGGCCTACCTCTCGCTCACCGGGAGCCTGAAACTTGACTAGAACCCTCGTGATCCTGACAAAAGAACTTCAGGACCTGCTCCGTAACTGGGGCATCCTCATCGCCCTCTTGGTCCCCGCCGCCCTGATCCCGACCCTGGCCATCCTGGCGCTTTACGTGGCGGGCAATCCCCCCCCGGGCCTCTCCCCCGAAGCCTTGACGCCTCCTCCCAACCTCGCCCTGCCCTCCGAGCTCGAAGGGGCGGGCCCGACGGCCCTCGCCCAGTACGCCGCCCTCGTCCCCTTCTTCATGATCGGGCTGATCTTTCCCGTCACCATCCCCAGCATCCTCGCCGCCAGCTCGATCGTCGGAGAAAAAGAAGCCGGGACCCTCGAGCCCCTGCTCGCCACCCCCATCCGCACCTGGGAGCTGCTGCTCGGCAAGGCCCTGGCCTCGGTCATTCCTGCGCTCGTCCTCACATGGCTGCCCTTTGTCACCCTGCTGGCAGCCGCTCAGCGCCTGGCTCCGCCTGAGGTCGTGAAGACGACCGTCCTCTCTGCGCCATGGCTCTTCGGCATCCTCGTGCTCGCCCCGTCGCTCACCCTCCTGACCGTCATGTTCCTGGTCATCGTCTCCGCCTGGGTCACCGAGGTCCGCACCGCCAACCAGCTGGGCGCCGTCCTCATCGCCCCGCTGGTCGCCATGATCGTCATCCAGGTCACCCGCGGCCTCACCGTCACCATGGGCACGGTCCTCGGCATCTGGGCCGTCGTCCTCGCGCTTCTGGCCCTCACGATTCCCGTCGCCGTCCGCCTCTTCCAGCGCGAGACCATCCTGGTCCGCTGGAAGCAATCCGGCGGCTAGTGCGCTGTGCCTAGTCCTCCAGCGTCGCCCGGCAGGACTCCCGCACCCAGGCCGCATAGCCCTCGAGCGCCGTTTCCACCGGCAGCACCACGATCTCGGGCAACTCGTAGGGATGCAGCTCCTGGATCCGGCTCATCACGGGCTCGAGGCGCTCGGCGGCCGCCTTGATCACCAGTAACGACTCCGTGTCCGTCGTGATCTCCCCCTGCCACCAGTACATGCTCGTCGCCGACGGCAAGATGTTGCAGCACGCGATCAGCCGCTCTTCCAGGAGCGTCCGGGCCAGCTGCGGGGCAACCTCCGGCGGAGTCGTGGTCAAGATGATGCGCATGAATTCTCCTCTCTCTTCGGGAAAGCCCGCGGGCCTCTCATTCTACATGCTAGAGTGAAAGCTCCCCGCCTCACGTCCCCGATCCCGTGAGTAGAAGGATGTCCGCTTGAAAGCCCCGCTGATCGCTCCGCTACCCGCCTCCTTGACGCTGTCGGATCTCGTCCGCCGCGTCGTCACCCAGCCTGACGCCTTCGTGCTCGACGGCGGCCCCAGTTCCTGGACCTTCCTGGGCTTCGGCGCCCGCGAAAGCCTGCGCACCACGCGCCACGCGCTCACGCATGTCGCTTGGGATCGCGACCCCATGCGCACCACCGGGGATCCCTTCGAGGCCATGCGCGCCATCCACAAGGCCTGGCACCTCGCCTCCACGGATCTCCCCCCTGCGGATCTCCCGATGAACGAGACGCTGCCCCCGTTCCTGGGAGGAGCCGTCGGCATGCTCGCCTACGACCTCGGCCGCCTTCTCGAATCCCTCCCTGATCAGGCTCACGACGACCTACAGCTTCCCGACCTCATGATGGCCTGGTACGACGTCGTCTTCGCCTTCCGCGACGGCCGCGGCTGGATCGTCAGCTCGGGCATGCCCCATCCGCCCCGGACCCGCGAACGCCACGCCCTCAGCCGCCTGGAGGAAACCCTCGCCTGGCTGGAATCGCCGGTCGACGCCCCCGCCCCCTTCGCCGCCAAGGGCCCCTGGAGCTCGACGTTCACCCGCGAGGAGTACGCTCAGGCGATCGCCCGCGTCCAGGCCCACATCGCCGCCGGAGACATCTACCAGGCCAACCTCTCCCAGCGCTTCGACGCCCCCGTTGAGGGCGACCCCGCCGACCTCTACCTGCGCCTGCGTGAAGCCAACCCCGCGCCCTTCGGCGCCTTCCTGCGCTACCCCGATTTCACCCTCGTCTCCGCCTCACCCGAGCGCTTCCTGCAACTCCGCGACGGCCGCGTCGAGACCCTGCCCATCAAGGGCACTCGCCCCCGAGGCGCAACCCCCGCGGAAGACCAGCGCCTCGCCTCGGAGCTGAAGGCCAGCCCCAAGGATCAGGCCGAACACCTCATGATCGTCGACCTCGAACGCAACGACCTCGGCCGCGTCTGCCTGACCGGCTCGGTCCGCGTCCCCGACCTGCTTCGCCTCGAAGCCCACCCCACCGTCTGGCACCTCGTCTCCACCGTCGAGGGCCAGCTGCGCGACGGCCTCGACGCCGTCGACCTCATCCGAGCCAGCTTCCCGGGCGGCTCGATCACCGGAGCCCCCAAGCTACGCGCCATGGAAGTTCTCGAAGGCCTGGAACCCAAACGCCGGGGCCCCTACACCGGCTCGATCGGCTACTGGGGCCTCGACGGCAGCCTCGATCTCTCCATCGTGATCCGCACCGCCATCGTCAAGGACGACCGGGCCTACGTGCAGGTCGGTGGCGGCATCGTCGCCGATTCCGACGCCGACGCCGAGTACCAGGAGACCCTCGACAAGGCCGCCGCCCTCATGCGGGCGATCACGCCCCCCGTCCCCTCGCCTCTCACCCCTGTGCCCCTCACCCCCCCGGAGGCCGCATGCACGCAATCCTGAACGGCATCCTCACGCCCTCCCATTCTGCTACCGTCTCCCTGCTCGACGAGGGCCTCCTCCAGGGTATCGGCCTGATCGAGACCATGGCCGCCTTCGGCGGTCAGCTCCCCCTCTTCGAGCGCCACTTCAAGCGCCTCACCAAGAGCGCGGAGCGCTTCGGCCTCATGCTGCCCCGGACCGCCCCCGAGACCCTCGAGGACATCGGCCAGCTGCTGGAAGCCGACGGCCTCCTCGATGCCCGCGTCCGCCTGACCCTTACTCGGGGCAACCCCGACCACGACATCCCCCCCACCCTCGCCCTGCACGCGACCCCCCTCCCCACCCCGCCGCGCACGATGACGGCGGCCGTCAGCCAGACCCTGCGCATCTCTCCAGTTTCTCCTCTCGCTGGACACAAGACCCTCAGCTACTTCGCGTACCGCTGGGCTCGTGAAGAGGCCAAGCTGTCCGGGTTTGACGAGGCGCTGCTGCTCGACACGGACGGCTACCTCGCCGAAGGCGCCGCCACCAACGTCTTCGTGGTCTCCGAGGGCCAGATCCTCACCCCGGCGCTGAAGCATGGAGGCCTCGCGGGAGTGGCCCGTGGCCTGGTCCTCGAACTGCTGAGCGAGTCGAACTGCCTCACCGCGTCGATCCGCCCCGAAGCGCTGGCCGAGGCCAGCGAAGCCTTCCTCACCAATGCGGTGATCGGCGTCGTGCCCCTGGTCGCGCTCGATGGCCGCCCCATCGGCGACGGGATGCCCGGCCCGGTCACCCGCGGCGTGCAGACCTTCTTCCGGGAGGCCCTTTACGAGGAACTCTCCCGCCGTTGAGCCGGCTTGCTCCCCTACCCCACTTTGGGCCCTACGTGATACGATCAGGTCTGACCCCGCTCGCTTCCAGGTAGGTTCCCGCGGCCTCGCGCCTCTCGCTTCCTGCTCCCGTCGTGGCGGGAGCCGGGCGCGCGCTTGAGGCCCAGCGCCCGCGGCTAGATAAGATGCCATCGCCATACTGTAAGGAGATTCAACGATGAAAGCCCCGAAGATCGTCGCCGTCACCGGTGCCGCCGGCCAGATCGGCTACAGCCTGCTCTTCCGCATCGCCAGCGGTGAGATGCTCGGCAAGGATC
Source organism: Candidatus Sericytochromatia bacterium (assembly GCA_036676455.1). Classification (GTDB taxonomy): domain Bacteria; phylum Cyanobacteriota; class Sericytochromatia; order S15B-MN24; family UBA4093; genus UBA4093. The sequence goes on along the minus strand of JAKFCW010000015.1, from coordinate 3,016 downwards.
AGCCGGTCATCCTCCAGCTGCTCGACCTGCCCCAGGCCCAGACCGCCCTCTCGGGCGTCATGATGGAGCTCGACGACTGCGCCTTCCCGCTCCTGGCCGGAATGGTCGGCACCGACGATCCCGAGGTGGCCTTCAAGGACGCCGACGTCGCTCTCTTGGTCGGCGCGCGTCCCCGCGGCAAGGGCATGGAGCGCAAGGATCTCCTGGAGGCCAACGCGGCCATCTTCACCACCCAGGGCAAGGCCCTCAACAAGGTGGCCAAGCGCGACGTCAAGGTGCTCGTGGTCGGCAACCCCGCCAACACCAACGCCTACATCGCCATGAAGAGCGCCCCCGACCTCAACCCCCGCAACTTCACCGCCATGCTCCGCCTCGACCACAACCGCGCCCTCGCGCAGCTGGCCGCCAAGACCGGTAAGCCCGTCGGCAGCATCAAGAAGATGGTCGTCTGGGGCAACCACTCCACCACCCAGTACCCCGACTACCGCTTCGCCACGGTCGACGGCCAGCAGGTCAAGGCCCTCGTCAACGACGACACCTGGAACCGCGAGACCTTCATCCCGACCGTCGCCAAGCGCGGCGCGGCCATCATCGAGGCCCGCGGCCTCTCGTCGGCCGCTTCGGCTGCCAACGCCGCCATCGACCACATCCGTGACTGGGTGCTCGGCACCAACGGCGAATGGGTCACCATGGGCGTGCCCTCCGACGGCTCCTACGGCATCCCCGAGGGCGTCATGTTCGGCTTCCCCGTCACCTGCCAGAACGGCGACTACCAGATCGTCAAGGGCCTGGAGATCGACGCCTTCAGCCAGGAAAAGCTGAACGCCACCCTCGCCGAGCTCAACGAGGAGCGTGACGGCGTCTCGCACCTCCTGGCCTAGCCCCGAGCGCCTGCGGCTACGGTGCCTAGAACCATGCCCGCGATTTCGACCCGCGCCCTCACCAAGACCTACGGGTCCGGCAAGGGCATCCGGGACGTTTCGCTCGAGGTCCAGGAAGGCGAGATGTTCGGCTTCCTGGGCCCCAACGGGGCGGGAAAGACCACGACCATCCGGGTTCTGCTGGATTTCCTGAGGCCGGACTCCGGTTCGGCCTCGGTCCTGGGTCTCGATTGCCAGAAGGAGTCCCTCCAGGTGCGCAAGCTCATCGGCTTCCTGCCCGGTGAGGTCCACCTGGAGGAGCGCCTCACGGGGATGGAGGCGCTCGATACTTTCGCCCGCTACCGCGGCGACGTGGACCCCGGCTACCGGCGCGACCTCTGCGAGCGCCTGGACATTGCCTCCGGCCTGTCGCGCCCCATCCGCACCTACTCCAAGGGGATGAAGCAGAAGGTCGCCATCGTGCAGGCGCTCATGCACCGCCCGCGCCTGCTGATCCTCGACGAGCCCACCGAGGGGCTCGACCCCCTGATCCAGCACACCTTCTTCCAGCTGCTGACCGAAGCCCGCAGTCAGGGCGCCACGGTCTTCATGTCCAGCCACGTCCTCAGCGAGGTCGAGCGCACCTGCGACCGCGTGGCCCTGATCCGCTCCGGACGCCTGCTCGTCACCGAGGAGATCCAGGCCCTCAAGGCCCGCGCCACCCGCACGGTGGAGGTCACCCTGGCCGAAAGCGCCTCAGCTGACGCCTTCGCGCTGCCGGGAGTATCGGCCGAGTCCCACGGGGAGGGCCGCTGGACCTTCACGGTAACCGGCGAGCTCGATCCCCTCGTCAAGCGTTTGGCTGCCTACTCCGTGAGGGATCTCGAGGTCGCCCGCGCCAGCCTCGAAGCCATCTTCATGCGCTACTACGCCAAGGAGGACGCATGATCAGCCTCTTCCTGCACGAGCTTCGCCTCAACCGCCGGGTCATGCTGGCTCTGGGAGGCGCACTCGGGCTCTTCGCCTTCCTGATGGCCCTGATCGCGCCGTCGATTCAGGAATCGCTGAACGAGGCCATGAAGCTCGTCCCGTCCTTCCTGAGGCCCCTGGTGGGCGACCGCCTCAAGGCCACCGGCCTCGAAGGCGTGCTCGCGATCGTCTACACCCACCCCGTCTGGCTCACGCTCAACGGCGCCTGGGCCGTGGGCTACGGGGCCCGGGCGATCGCCGCTGACATCGAGCGCGGCACCCTTGGCTTGACGCTCGCCTACCCGCTCAGCCGCACGCAGGTGCTCGCCTCCAAGGCCCTGACCCTGCTGAGCGGCATCATCGCCTTCGCCCTCGTCACCGTGCTCGCGACCGCGGCCGGCCTGGCCTATCACCGCGAGGCGTTGCCCGCCGGGCCAACGGGATACGCCTGGGCTGCCATCGGCATGGTCCTGCTCTTTGGCTGCATCGGCGCCGTCTCGCTCGCATGCTCGGCGATCACCGGCGTGCGCGGCTCGGGAGGAGCTGAAGCCGGCAAGGCCCTTGGCTGGGCGCTCGGCTTCGCCGTCGTCTCGTACTTCATCGATGCGCTGGGTCAGTTCTGGAAGACCGCCGAGCCCTACCGGGTCTGGTCGATCTTCCGGCATTACGACCCCAAGGTCCTGCTCGCAGGCACTCCGCCCGACCTGGTCGCATGGGCTTACCTGGGCGGACTCGCGGTCCTGAGCCTGATCGTGGCTTGGCAAGTCTTCGACCGCCGCGATCTGTCCATCTAATCTTCCTAATCTCGTCCCCCCTTGCTCAGGCGTAGCCTATCTACGCCGCAGGCGTAACGGGGGATAAATAGAGAAAAGCAACGGGGCCGGCATTTGCCGGCCCCGTTGCTTGAGGGGATGTCGCTTAGCGCGCGTTCATCGGAACGTAGGAGCGCTCGGAGGGCCCCACGTAGTCCGAGTCGGGCCGCATGAGGCGGTTCTTCTCGTACTGCTCGATGACGTTGGCCGACCAGCCGGCGATCCGGCTCACCGCGAAGATCGGGGTGTAGAGGTCGAGGGCGATGCCCATCATGTAGTGGGCCGAGGCCGAGTAGAAGTTGACGTTGGGATCCAGGCCCTTCTCGGCGGTCACCATCTCGTGGATCTTCTCGGACATGTTGAACCACTTGAGGT
>JAKFCW010000014.1:0-23352 GCA_036676455.1 Candidatus Sericytochromatia bacterium | reverse complement strand
CGAAGCGGGCATTCTCGGCCGCGATGGTCAGGTCGCAGACGATGTGCAGGACGTGGCCGCCGCCGATGGCGTAGCCGGCGACCATGGCCACGACGGGCTTGGGCAGCGAGCGGATCTGCTTCTGGAGGTCGAGCACGTTGAGGCGGGGCACGCCGTCGTTGCCGACGTAGCCCTTGTCGCCGCGGATGCGCTGATCGCCGCCCGAGCAGAAGGCATGGGGGCCCTCGCCGGTCAGGATGATCACGCCCACCTGCGAGTCCTCGCGGGCGTCGGTGAAGGCCCAGGTCAGCTCGAACAGGGTCTGGGGGCGGAAGGCGTTGCGCACTTCAGGCCGGTTGATGGTGATCTTGGCGATCCCCTCGGCCTTCTCGTAGCGGATGTCCTCGAAGTCCCGGACCTTTTCCCAGACGATATCGAGGGTTTCGGTCAACATATCGCAGAATCTCCTTGTATCGGTATCAGCAAGCAAACGAATCCGTCACGCGTCGGATCGTCGGGGGGAGGCGGGTTCGGGCAGCTTCTCCGTGAAGGAGAGCAGCAACGTCTTGAAGGCGCTGGGGCGCTCGAGGTGCACGGCATGGCCCGCGTAAGGCAGGATGGCGAAGCGGGCGTCAGGCAAGAGGGGGTGGACGGCGTCGGCGATCGCCCGGAACTTCTGGTCGTACTCTCCCACCACCCATAGGACGGGCATGGTGAGGCCGGCCAACCGGTCATGCAGCGGGGGCTGAGATCCGGTTCCCAGCAAGCGCAGGGCCGCGGCGAGGGCTTTCGGATGATGGGACCGTCGGATTGCCCGGATCTGCTCCTGGGACTCAGTGGACATGGCCTTCTGGGTCGCGAACATCGACTGCGCCTCCCAGTCCCGGACGAAGCCCTCGAAGTCCGATTCGATCCGCTGAGCAAGCTGCTCGTCGGCTGCCACGCGCTCGGCACGGGCCTCGGCATCCAGCAGGCCGGGAGTCGCGCCGATGACCACCAGTGCGCGCACGCGCTCGGGGGCCTGGACGGCGAGGTGAAGGGCGAGCCTTCCGCCCATCGAGTAGCCGATCACCACGGCCTGATCCACGCCGAGCTGATCGAGCAGGGCCGCGAGGTCAAGCGCGACCTCGGGCATGGCGCCAGAGGGGGGCGCGGTCTCGCCGTGGCCCGGCAGGTCGGGGGCGATGATGCGCCATCCCGGCAGCTTCTTGGCGAGCTCGTCCCAGTTGCGCCCGCTGCCGGTGAAGCCGTGAAGCAAGAGCATGGCGGGACCCGAGGCATCGCCCGTCTGGTGGATGGTCCAGGGACGGCCGTTGAGGGTCAGGGTCTGGCTTAGCATGGAACCCCCTGCAAGGAATCGACGAGGCGATTGATCACGTTGCGGTGCTCGCGCACGGTTTCTTCCCGGTTCGTCATCACCTCGATCACGTGAAGGCCCCCTGAGCGGAAGGCCGATTCGACGGCGCCCTGCACGTCGCGGGCCACGGTGACGCGCTGATGGTGCCAGCCGAAGAGGCGGGCGGCATGGCTGAGATCAAGGCCGTGCGGGGTGCCGAAGAGCGGCTCGAAGACCTCCGGGAAGCCCGAGATGGGCAGGAAGTTGAAGATGCCGCCGCCGTCGTTGTTCAGCAGCATGATCACCAGGCCGTGCTTGGCGTGGCGGGCGCCGGCAAGGCCGCCCAGGTCGTGAAGGAAGGCGAGGTCGCCGGTCACGAGCAGGGTGGGGGCCTCCGAGCCGGTGGCGATGCCCGCGGCGGTCGAGGGGATGCCGTCGATGCCGTTGGCGCCGCGGCTCACGTGCACCCGCACACCGGGGGCGGCTTCCCTGACGAAGGTCTCACCGTAGCGGATGGGCATGGAGTTCGAGAAGAAGACCGCGCCGCCGGGGGGCAGGGCGCGCACGGCAGCGGCCGTCGCGTGGGCTTCCAGCGGCAGGGCGGAGGTTGCGAAGTGTTCGGCCGTTCGAACCTCCAGGGCCTGAAACGCCGTGGTCCAGCCGGCATCGAGGGTCATGCCGGGAAGCAACTCGCCGAGCCGGTCGAGAGCCCAGCCGACGGGGGCGTCGAGGGTGGCGTGGACGAGGGCTTCGGGGTCATGGCGCATGCGGTCGGCGCCGATGGCCAGGGACGGGGCACGGTGGCGGGCGAGGTACTGGTTGACCGGCTTGGAGGTGGGCAGGTCGCCGAGACGGATGACGAGGTCGGGGGCCTTGGAGGCGATCGCCTCCAGCTTGAGGAACGCGTCCGCGCCCATCAGGACCATGGGGCTTCCCCAGAAGCGCAGGCCCGAGGCGAGATCGGCGAAGACCGGGATCTCGAAGCGTTCCACGAAGCGGATCACGGCGGCCGCCTCTTCGGGGCGCACGGCCTGCGGGCCCGCGACGATCACGGGCCGCGTGCTATGAGCCAGGGCATCGGCGAAGGCGAGCATGGCAGCTCCCGCCGGCAGCGGGGCCGACGCCTCGACGGGAAGGCTCAGCCGCGAGGCGTTCTCGCGTGCGAGTTCGGCGGCCAGAGCACCGATGCGCTCGGTATCCGTCGGGATGGGGGGCAAGGGGTCGCGCAGCGGGACGTTGAGGTGAACGGGGCCCGATGGATGGCCGATGGCCTGAGAGACGGCATGCCGCGCGATCGCCTGCAGCGTCCGCAGCAGGGCCAGGTCGGCCTCGGGGACGGGAAGATCCTGGAAGAAGCGCGTCGAGCCGCCGAAGAGCCCGATCTGGTCGATGGTCTGGGCGGCGCCTGCCTGGCGCAGCTCGGGGGGGCGATCCGCAGAGAGGACGAGCAGGGGCACGCGAGAGAGCGAGGCCTCGATCACGGCGGGATGGTAGTTGGCAGCTGCCGTTCCCGAGGTGCAGATCAGGGCCACCGGTTTGCCGGTAGCCTTGGCGAGGCCTAGCGCGAAGAACGAGGCCGAGCGCTCGTCGAGGTGGACGGTGGTCGCGAGCTCCGGGTGCTGGTAGGCTGCGGCGGAAAGGGGGGTCGAGCGCGAGCCCGGCGAGATGCAGACGTGCGCAACGCCGGCAGCCGCCAGGGCGTCCATCAGGGTGAGTGCCCAAAGGGCGTTGAGGTTGGGGGGCGTCTCAGCGGGGATCATGCGGACGGTCCTTTCGGCCTGAATTCGGGCTCACCGGGCTCATTAGAACTTCGAGCAAGGTGGCGGCCTTTCGGCGGGTCTCGTCCCATTCGCCTTCCGGGTCGGAGCCGCGGACGATTCCGCAGCCGCCGAAGACGACGGCGCCTTGGGGATGCAGGAAGGCCGAGCGGATGCCGACCACGAAGCGGGCGGCATCCGCCCCGATCCAGCCGATGGCGCCGGCGTACCAGCCGCGGGGGCGCTCTTCGAGGTCGCGGATCAGTTCGAGGGCCGGAATGCGCGGCGTGCCGCCGACGGCGGGCGTGGGGTGGAGGCGGCGGATGAGGGTTCCCAGGGAGACGCCCTCGCGCAGCCGGCCTTTGACCGGCGTGTGCAGGTGCTGCAACGTGGGCAGGATCATCAGGGTCGGGGTCTCGGGCACGTCGAAAGCATCGCAGAGGGGCTGCAAGGCCTCGGTGACGGCCGCGATCACGTGCTCGTGCTCGCGCCGCTCCTTGTCGTTGGCCAGCAAGGCCAGGGCCAGGCGATCGTCCTCGTCGGCATCGCCCGTGCGCTTGCACGTGCCGGCCAGGCAGTCGCTCTCGACGACGTCGCCGGCCACGGAGACGAGCAGCTCGGGGGTCGCTCCCACGAAGGCAGAGTCGGGCTCGAACTGGAGGCCGAAGACCGTCCCCGAGGTCGCGAGGGCCTCGAGGCTGCGAATGACCGTTCCCATGGGGAAGGGCGACTCCGTGCGCACGGGCAAGTCGCGCGCCAGGACGATCTTCGTGACCTCGCCCGCCTGGATGCGCTCGAGGGCCGCATGAACCTGGGAGAACCAGCGCTCACGCGCGCCGGAGGGCAGGGCGGGCTCGGCCGGGGGCATGGGCACCGGCGCGCAAGCGTCCAGCCAGTTCTCTACGCCCCGCAAGGCCTCCTCAAAGCGGCCAAGCAGCTCCGCGTCGGCATCCTCGGGTCTGGCCCAGCCGGTGAGGACGAGGCGAGCGTCGGGACCGTCTTGGCGGATGAGCACCTGGGGAAGGACAAAGCGGGCGGGGGAGCCGTCGGGCCAGGCGGGATGGGGCGCGGAGGTGGGGTCGAAGGCGATGCCCCCGAAGACGCGGAGGTCCTTGCGCACGTCGGTTTCGCAGACGGCCTCGTCGAGCAGCGCCTGCGCGAGGCCAGGGGCCTCCCATGCGGATTCGGGGTCGAAGGCGCGCAGGCCATCGGTCTGCGCGAGGCCCAAGAAGCGGGCTCCGGTGGTGACGTCGGTCCAGGCGAGCTTGGGCGCGGCGGGGGCGTCGAGCAAGCGATCGCGGAGATCCGCGCGCACGGGCCGGGTGGCCAGGGCGACCAGGACGGGGCACCCCATCCGGCGAGCCCGCTCCCGGGCCTGATCGAGGACGTCGATTCGGGCCTCGAGGGTAAGCAAACTCGTCTGGGTGCGCATCGGGTCACCTGCAAGGGCAAGAGAAGTCCAAAAACGCGTCGCCGCAATCGATGCAGGCAAGCGCCATACGTGGATTCTACCGCATGTTTCCTTAGCTTTCAAGAAATCTTGAAACTTGTCTGGTCGCGTGCTAGGATGGCTTCCGACAGCCCCTTATATAGCCATGCAGCGAGGCCCCCCGCATGACCGTGCCGTCCCAAGAAACCCCCGAGAAAACCTTCCGAATCGGCGTCACGGAGCGCATCGAGACCCGGCATGAGCTGCTCGCGGAGTCCTCCAGCCACCTCCTGCGGGCGGCGGGCAAGGGCATCCGCCCGACCTGCGTCCGGCTGGTCGGGGAGGCCGTCAACGCGGCAGGCCCGGTCGGCGACGAACATTCGCGCCTGGGTGACGCCGTCGAGCTGCTGCACACGGGCTCCTTGGTCCACGACGACATCCTCGACGAGGCCGAAGTGCGCCGCGGAGTCGCGGCCGTCCACGCCAAGTGGGGCGAGAAGGTCGCCGTGCTGGCGGGCGACTACCTCCTGAGCCAGGCGTCCATCCTGATGGCCTCCCTTGGCATCCCGCATCTCTGCCGCCGGATGGGCGAAGTGCTCGCCGGCCTCTGCGAGGGCGAGCTGCTTCAGGACGAGCAGCAGCACAACCTCGACGTGACCATCTCCGCTTACCTGGAAAGAGTCGCCAAGAAGACCTCGGGCCCCTTCGAGCTGGCCTGTGAAGGCGCCGCCATCCTCAGCGGCGGCTCGGAGCGCGAGGCGGAAGCCGCCCGCATGCTGGGTTACCACCTGGGGCGGCTCTTCCAGATGATCGACGACCTGCTCGACTGGTCCAGCAACGCCGAGATCCTCGGCAAGCCCGTCGGACAGGATCTCATGGCAGGCAACCTCACGCTGCCGGTCCTCGTGGCGCTTTCCGATGCCGAGCTGGGCCCCCGCCTGCGCGGGCTGCTGACCCCGTATCCCACCGAGCTCAGCCAGGATCTCAAGGACTTCCTCTTCCAGCCCGACGTCTACCGCCTCACATTAGAACAGGTCGAGGCCGAGGTCGCGCTGGCCCGCAAGTGGCTGCACGAGCTTCCCAAGGCCCCGGCGCGCGACGAGCTCGAGTCGTACCTCGACCAGCTCAGCGAGCAGGCCCGCCTGAACGGACCGGCCGCGCGATGAGCTTCCAGATGCCCCAGGCCCCCGAGAAGGGCCGCTACGTCCAGGCGATGTTCGATGCCATCGCGGGCAACTACGACCGCGTCAACGACCTGATGACCGCCGGCGCCCACCGCCTGTGGAAGCGCCAGGTCGTCGACCTTGCCCGCCTCACCACCGGCGGCAAGGCGCTCGACCTCGCCACGGGCACCGGGGATATCGCCTTCCTGCTTGCCGACCAGGTCGGCCAAACGGGCACGGTCACCGGCCTCGACTTCTCGGAGGGCATGCTCGCAATCGCCCGGCAGCGCGACCTGGAAGGCCGTCCCATCACCTGGGTGCAAGGCGACATGACTGCCCTGGACCTGCCGGATGCCGCCTTCGACGCCGTGACCGTGGGCTACGGCCTGCGCAACGTCACCGACCTGGACAAGGCCCTGAGCGAGATCCACCGGGTGCTGAAGCCCGGCGGCCGGGCGGTCTCGCTGGACCTCGGCAAACCCCGCTTCGCGATCGTGCGCTGGGGTGCGGACCTCTACTCGTTCAAGGTGGTACCTCTGATCGGTGGGATCGTCAGCGGCAACCGCGACGCCTACAAGTACCTGCCCGAGTCCAACCTCAGCTTCGTGGACCAGCGCGAGCTGGCCCGCCGCCTGAAGGCCGTGGGCTTCACCGACGTCCAGGTGAATGACCGCGCCATGGGCGCCAACGCCATCGTCTCGGCAACCAAACCCCTTTCCTGATGCCCCTCGCCTCCCAGCCCTGGCGGCTCCTGCCCGATGCGGCGGGAGAGGCCGCCTGGAACATGGCGCTCGACGAGACCTTGCTCGAGTCCCATCGCCTGGGGCTGACTCCTCCGACCATACGCTTCTACTCCTGGGCTCCGCCGGCCCTGTCGCTGGGTTACGCCCAGCCGCTGGCGGACGTGAACATGGAGGCCTGCGAGGCGGCGGGAATCGCGGTGGTTCGCCGCTCGACCGGCGGGCGGGCCGTCCTGCACCGGGGCGAGTTCACCTACGCCATGATCGCGTCCGAGGGCTTCCCTCCGAGCGTCGCGGGGACCTACCGGATGATCACCGAGGTGCTGGCGGCGGCGATCGCTCACCTGGGCGCCCCCGCCGACATCGTCCCCGGCAAGCTGAGCCGCGCAGGCTCGGCATCCTGCTTCCAGAGCGCCACCCAGGCCGACCTCGTCGCCCTCGGGCGCAAGCTGGTCGGCAGCGCCCAGACCCGCCGGGAGGGGGTCTTCATGCAGCATGGCTCGTTGATGCTCACCCAGCGTCCCGAGGAGATCCAGGGCCTGCTGCACCGCGCCGCGCCGGGCGGCGAGGCCACCTGCCTGGAGGAGGTCATGGGGACCGTGCCGTCGCGCGAGGCGATCGCCCAGGCCCTCGTCCGGGCGGTGACCCAGGCCTGGGGCATCCACCTGGAGGTCGGAACCCTCACGTCATGGGAAGCCGAAAGAGCCCTCGAACGGGCTGCCGCCCACCATCTCTCCTGAGCTCAACGCTGCGCTCCGCCGGGCGATTAACGCTTGCTTGGCTGTATCAATAACAATCGAGTGAAAATAGGTTAGGTTGCCTGGCACTTTGGGGAACGAAGGAGCTGTTGGTATTTTGCTTTTTTCATGGAGGTCACAATGCAGCATCACACCGTAGGACGGCTCGCAAGGCTCATGCTGGCATTCTCGATGCTCACCGCAGGAAGCGCCTTCGCCGAGCCCGACCGCGTCATCCGTGGCCCGGTGACCCAGACCCCGGAAACGCGCGGGGGCGTTCCCGGCATCCGCATCAAGTACACCGAGTACACCTACCGGAAGTTCTCGGATCAGGTGGCGGCGCTGGTGCCGGACCATGGCCTCACCGCCACCGAGCTCAGCTACATCCAGGCGATCCTTGCGGCGGGTAACGTCGGCCCCATCACCGATGCGATCCTCACGGCGGTCATCAACGCCGTGAAGACCTGGAAGGGCACCATCACCCAGGGGCAGAACTACAACTGGATCAACTATTCCAACCGCAACAACGGGGTCAACAACTACACCAACACCCTGATGAACGCCATCCTGGGGGCGACCGGCCGCACCGCCAACTCCTGGAACAGCAACGAGTGGAGCCAGGCCAGCGCCATGATGTGGTCGATCGCAAACGGCCGTGGCTGGTACTACAGCGACCCGCTGGTATTCGACCTCAACGGCAACGGCAAGATCGACGTCACCGGTCTCAGCTCGGCGAAGATCCGCGCGGAGAAGAACATGCAGTTCGTCGCCGCGGGCTCGGTCATGTTCGACATCCGGGGCACGGGCACGCCCGACCGCATCGAGTGGGTGAAGGGCGGCGACGGCATCCTGATCGACAACCGCAAGAACAAGGCCATGCAGCTGGTGTCCCAGGGCAAGCCGCTCTCGATCGCCCACCTCTTCGGCGACACCGACGGCAACACCGGCGGCTTCATGAAGCTCGCCCGCGAGTTCCACTCCAAGGCCAAGGTGGCTTCCGGCGGCTCCAACGTGGCCGAGGGCCTGGGGATCCTCAAGGGCAAGGACCTCGAGGACATGCTGATGTGGGTCGACAACGGCGACGGCAAGGCCGAGGCCAAGGAACTGCAAACCCTCGCCTCGCTGGGCATCACCGAGATCCGCCTGCCCCATCGCTTCAAGAAGACCGCCGACGACGAGCTCGTCGAGTTCGCCTCCTTCGTCCGCAACGGCAAGACCCAGCTCGTCGAAGAGGTCTGGTTCGGCCGGGAAGACAACGTCGACTACCGCTTCCCCTCGGAACGCAAGTAGGGGAGGCGCAGATGACGCAGAATCGAATCGCGAGGCTCGTCGCGGGCCTCCTGGCGACTTCCGCCCTGGTGGCTCCGCTGGCCGCGGTCGCGGCCACCGACCGGGTCGAGAAGAGCACGACCATGGAGCGCGGCACCAGCAACGGCACCAACGGCTACTGGGTCTCGATCAAGGAGCGGGTCTTCCGCTGGGTGGCCGTGGATGACTACGTCAACCGCATCCCGGATCTCTTCCCGGGAGGCTCTGGCCTCACGCCTGCTGAGCTCAGCGAGCTGGACGCCATGTTCAAGACGCTCGGGCTCACGGACGCCGAGATCATCGCGGCCGTCAACGCGTGGAAGACCTGGAAGGCCGCTCAGCCCGGGAACTATTACAACGGCTGGCCGAGCTACTCCTACTACGGTGACATGATTGGCAAGAAGGCCGCGAACCTCGCCAGCGCGATGCAAGCGGCGCTTCCCGGCCGCTCGTTCGGCTCGGGCTCCGGCTCTCCGGCTCACAACCTCGTGACGAAACTGGCCCAGGAACGCAGCTGGTACTACAGCGACCCGCTGGTATTCGACCTCAACGGCAACGGCAAGATCGACGTCACCGGCCTCAGCTCGGCGAAGATCCGCGCCGAGAAGAACATGCGCTTCGTCGCCGCGGGCTCGGTCCTCTTCGACATCCTCGGCACGGGCAAGCCCGAGCGGGTCGAGTGGATCTCGGGCGGAGACGGCCTCCTGGTCGACAACCGCAAGAACCAGGCCAAGCAATTGGTGGCCCAGGGCAAGCCACTGACGATCTTCAACCTCTTCGGAGACGCGGACGGCAACCCGGGTGGCTTCTTCAAGCTGGCGCGCCTCTTCGATCTCGAAGCCCGGATCGCCTCGGCGGGATCGAGCGTCAAGGCCAAGAACCTGGGCATCATCAAGGGCAAGGAGCTCGTCGATCTGCTCATGTGGATCGACAACGGTGACGGCAAGGCCGAGGCCAAGGAGCTTCACACCCTGGCCTCGCTCGGCATCACCGAGATTCACCTGCCCCACCGCTACCTCAAGAACAAGGACGGCGAGCTCATCGAGCAGGCGACCTTCGTCCGGAACGGCAAGACCCACGTCATGCAAGAGGTCTGGTTCGGCCGCGACGCAGAGACGCCCCAGGCCCCGTAACGCGAGCACCCCCGTCCCGCTTTATTGAGGAGATCATCATGACGAAGAAAACGATAAAGCCTTGGGGTGCGGCGCTGCTCGCCGGCACCATCTTGGCCATGGCCGTGGCACCCGCCCAGGCCACCTCACCCGGACCCGATTGGTACGTCGTCAACCAGGTGGATTTCGAATCCTGGCAGCCCACCCCTCCCGGCGCGGACTGGGTCCTGGTCGGCCAGCGAGACATCGACGAGTGGCAGCCCTTCCCGGATGCTCCCGGCCAGGGCTACTGGAAGCTGGCCGAGGTCAAGGATCGGCGCTACTTCCTCGCGGACGGCGCCTACCAGCGCAAGCTGGAATCCTCCGTCACCCAGCAGGCCACGGATGCCGACGGCATCGGCGAGCGCGTCTACGGGCCCGACGAGATCACCCAACGCACGCCCGGCGAGAAGGGCTCGGACATCAAGGTTCCCTACAAGATGTACGTCTCGGGCGGCACGCGGACCGTCACCAAGCTGGTCCGCTACGAGCGCTGGGAGGACCAGGACTACCTCAAGCCCTGGACCCGCTTCTTCCGGTTCAAGGACCGAACGCGCAGCGAGAAGACCTTCCGCTTCGAGTGGAAGGACCCGATCACCAACGAGACGATGAAGGAGATCGACCCCAACGTCGAGTACACCGCCTGGGTCTACGGCAACCCCTACAACAACGGGATCGAAAGCCAGGGCAAGGATCCCGCCAACCGCAGGGTGGCATTGCCCCTCGAGGACCGCGAAGAGTTGCACACGCGGATCGCGCTGGGCGTGAGCGCCATCGGCAAGGCTGACGCGGACCGTCCCGGCAGCTTCAAGGGCGATGCCGGTTCGGGAGGCAAGGCGGCCCTGCAGGCCGGCAAGCTGCGCGAGACGATGGGTGCCAACCAGGTCAAGGCCTCGGCAATCGCCATGTCTCCGGAGCAGACCGAAGAGGCCAAGCGCCTGGCCGAAGAGGAAGCCGCGCGCCAGTACGCCGAGGAGGCACAGCGCAAAGCTGAAGAGGAAGCCAAGCGCAAGGCCGAGAAGGAAGCGGCCGCCAAGGAAGCTCAGAACGCTCCGCAGGATCCCGATCCGAAGGAGACGACGCCTGCCGCGCTTACTCTCGACAAGGTCCTGGGCAACTGGGCCAGCACCGGCGGCAAGAGCAACCTCGAGATCAGCCAGGTCGGCAAGTCGAACGAGATGAAGGTCAAGACCCACCTGGTGCTCGGCAAGGACAGCCTGGACAAGACCCTCAACGCGATCCCGTTCGGCCAGACTTGGCAGGGCAGCCTCGGGAAGGACAAGCTGGGAGCGACCATCTACCTGAAGGCGACCTTCAACGAAGCCGGCACCGAGATGAGCGTCAAGATCTGGCGCGACGCCCTGATCGACTCCGTCATCGCGGAAGGCAAGTTCACCAAGAAGAAGTAACCCGCCAACCGCCCAAGAACCCACCACGAGGCCCCCCGTCGCTAGGACGACGGGGGGCCTCGCCGAAGGCGTAACGGTGCTCCGGATAGCGTTCGAGCGGGCGTTAGCAACTTCACGACGAGAAGATGCCGCTAACAGCGACGAGCGTCTGGTCGTGGCATTCCAAGGGCATCAAACAAACACCACCCCTCTCTGACCCGTTCGCTGAGCGGGAGATTCGCGATCGCCAAGCTTGGATGCGCATGCGTTGGCGAGTCAGACGAGCCTGGCGGAGAAGTACGCGAAGGCTGCTCATCCGATTGGACGCCTCGAGGCGGAGGGCGAGTACCTGAAGCCCCCTCTCGAAAGGGGGTTGCATAATCACGGAGTAGGTGACGCTGTTTTGGGGGCCAGACTATTTGATCTGAGTTAGCTTAACTCGGTGAGTAGAAGGCATTTTCCGCCCAGTGCTGCTAACCGAGTATGAGCCGTCCGCCTTAAAGATATCGCCCCATGCATTCATGACGTAAGAAGCGCTGTCTGACCCGAAAAGAATGACGCTCCCCTTGTCGCTAATCCTTGGCTCGGTTTTGATGTAGATTCGCTTAAACTGTGTGCTGCCAGCAGTAAGAGAGAGCGTTTGATAACCCCGGGTAGAATCGGAGGAAAGTTCACTCTTCGCGGTGTCAAGCGAGTAGACGGGAACAATTCCATCGCCAGGCATCGTTGACGGATCCGAGTTGGGCACGGCGTAGGAAATCGGTGAATAACCGGTCTCACCCTTATACTCCCCAACACAAGCAATAGCGGCTACTTTGTCGTTGTAGACCACAGGAACCTCGTACATTTTTTCGAGAAGCCCATCGTTTGCCACCTCGACCTCGACGGGCTTCGCGATTTCTGACCTGTTGATGATCGCCTCGCCTACCGGCGTCTCGATGTTTGGTTGTAGATCAGCGTAGAAGCCTTCTTGAAAAGCTCCAACGACGGCTGTGTTGATAATCTGTTCCGTCTCTTCTAATTCAGTTTGAGCAGCCACTGAAGCAATATTGAATCCATCAAGGCTTCTTTTATCAATGTCGACGAGCTTTTTTGAGTCATATCGAATCAAAGTCTCTCTTCCATCTGGCGTGAGAAACTTTGTTACGCTTCCGGTTTTCTGGATGACAGGGGTGAATATTGGGTGTTTCTTATAGTATTCATCGCCCTTTAGTGATGCATCCGGCGACATGCTTTCGCCCGGATGCGAGGAAAAATTGCATCCAGCCAAGCTAAATGCGATAAGAAGCGTCAGGGTTATGTGCAGGTCTTTCAAGATTAAATCCCTCCAACAGCGTTCTTGAGTGCAGCTTCTTTTAGCTCGGCTGGCAGCAGGTTGATTCCGTCACTTGCAAGGTTGTCAGAGATTTCCCTGTGAGAAGAGACACCATCCCTGATCCGTACAAACGCGTAGACGCTAAATAGCGTCGCACTGATGTGATACAGGGAGCGTGGGTTACAAGCCTTGATTGAAGTCGATACCGATCCTCCCATCATCCGCGGCATATTGGAGTAGAACCCTTGAATAGCGTTTCCAGGTCAAGTGTCTCAAGTCAACGCAACGCTATTTAGAGGGTAGGCCTCGTGGCGTTTCTCGTTCAGATGCCCAGCAGGTCGGAATAGGAGGCCTGGATGGCGTCGGCATCGTGCAGGCCGAAGGTGGTCATGAGGGCCTCCATGCGGTCCCAGTCGTCACAGCTGCTACCCTGCGAGAGGACCTCGAACTCGAGGAAGCTTCCGAGACCGTCGACCTCGTCGAGGTGGATCCGGCACTCCTGCCAGAGGTAGAGGTGGCGGCGCTTGGCGACCACTCCGCGCAGACCGAGGGCGGCCGTGAGCACGGCCTTCAGGCCCTCGGGATCCGCCACTTCCGTAATCCGGAACTGGCTCAGGCGCTGGGCCTGGTCCTCGGGGCGATCGTAAGCGATCAGCTGCGCGGGGCAGCCGTCGATCTCGCGCAGCTTGAGTCGGCCATGAGGAGCGTGGAAGTAGGTGTCCTTCTGCAGGAGCAGGCCCTCGTCACGGGCACCGAGGCGCTGAAGGGCCGCCGAGACCCGCTCGGTATCGGGGCAGCGGGCCTTCAGCTCGAGGTTCTGGCGCAGGCTTCCATCGGTAGGTGAAGCGGACATGGGCGTTCCTTTCTGAGATTAAATTCGATTTAACCTTACCACAACCAAGTTCCACCTGATTAACAGCCATAGTAACGTAAGGGCCGGTTGGCCGGGTGTCTGGCAGGGGAAAGGTGGGGAAGCATGCGAAAAACGGCTGAAACGACGCCCATTTCGAGAAGCGCCTCCGCCATGGCACGCCTTGGGCTGCTGGCCGTGCTGGGCCTGGGTCTGGTTGGCTGCGGGTCGGCTCCGACCGCGACGCAGGCGAAGGCGAAGGCTCCGGTGGCGCCGGTGTACAACCGGGTGCAAGAGCCGGCGGGCGCCTCCGACGACATGATGAAGAATCCCTTCGTGAGCTGGGTGAAGCGCACCTACCCGCGCGAGGCGGCGGGGATCATCAACCACTATCTCTCCACCTACGGCATGGGCACCAACGATCCGCAGACCGAGATCGAGCGTGCGAAGCTGCGCACGCAGGTGCTGGAGACCGTGGCGACCGAGCTCGAAAAGAACCTGAAAGCCAGCATGCCCAAGGGCGTCACGGTCCTGCGCATGGGCAAGACCCTGCGTTGCAGCGGCATCGTGGATTACCAGGGGCATGACATCGCGGTCAGCTTCGATTTTGCGGTCTACCTGGATCGCGAGGGCATGGTCTGGATCGACCAGCCCGAGGAGAGCGTGAGAGGCGAGGTTTCGGGCTTCGACCCCCTGGCTCGCTTGTTCGGCGGCGATATCCGCAAGAAGACCCGCGAGGAGATCGTCCGGCAGCTCAACATCGAGGGCCCCAAGAACGCGGCCAAGACTCCTGGCCTCAGCTACGTCGGCGCCGGGGTGTTCAAGCTCAACACCGGGGTCGCCTTCGTCTCGATGCCGGGCTAGCGAGCAAAAATCTCCCGCCTTCCATTCCGCCCCTCCGATGCTCTCGGAGGGGCTCCTTGCTAGGGTAGGTCGGGGGCCGGGAATCCTGGGCACCCTGAACGGAAAAGCGGGAGGAATCGGGGGAAGAAGGGAGAGCACGAGATGGCGAAGACGCTTTCGCTCGACGAGTTGCATGAGCACCTGAAGGACTTCTCGGTGGCCATGCTGACGACGGTCACCCCGGAGGGCTACCTGCATGCCCGGCCGATGATGACGCAGGAGCGCGAGCCGGACGCGGACCTCTGGTTCGTGAGCGCGATGCACAGCGACAAGGTGGAGGAGATGCGCGCCAATCCCAAGGCCGGCGTGATCTACCACCGGGATCGCGACAACGCCTACGTCTCGTTGACCGGAGACGTGGAGGTGGTCCAGGACAAGGACTTCTTGCGCAAGCACTGGAAGGAAGCATGGCGGGTCTGGTTCCCGCAGGGCCCGGATCAGGCGGATCTCTGCATGATCAAGGTGACGGCACGCGAGGCCGAGTACTGGGAGCCGAAGGTCGGCAAGCTGCGGGTCATGTTCGAGGTGGCGCGCGGGGCGGCCACGGGGCAGCGACCCGAGATCACGCCGCCGGTGAAAGGAAAGGTGACCTGATTAGCGCTTCTCGGGACGCGAACCGAGCTGCTTGAGCTGGAACATGGTCCGGGTGAGGCCGACGCCCAGGCCGATGGAGCGCACGTCGCGCACGTCGAGAACGCCCAGGTGAATGAACTGCTCGAGGAGCTGGTGGCCGAGCTCTCCAGCAGCGATCAGATCGTCGAGGCGGCGGGAGGGGACGTCCCGGTTCACGATCTCGCGCGCGGAGCGCAGCTCGGTGAGGGTCTCCTCCATCTGCCGCAGCTCGCGCTCGCGCAGGACCTTGGCGATGGGGCTCCAGATGTCGGGCTCGGCCTCGAAGTACTCGCGGCGCTCTCCGGGCGTGCAGCACTTGTGGACCACGCCCCAGCGCTCCAGGTCGTTGATGACCATCGAGACCAAACCAGCGCTGATGCCGAGGCCTTCACGGATCTCCTGGGCGGACATCGGGCGATCGCTCAGGAAGAGATACGCCCAGACCATGCCCATGACCCGCTTGAAGCCCCAGACCTCGACCATGGCTCCGATGGCTTCACAGGAGCGGTAGATGGCGCTGTCGGTCGTTTGAGCCATGGCTAGGACGGGCTCAGCACGCGGCCCCGCTCGAAGATCCGGTGCTCGATGAAGATCGTCAGCAGCTCTTGGTCGATGTGCTGGTCGCGAGCTTCGAAGCGCAGGATATCGAGGGCCTTCGCCAGGGGAACGGCCTTCTTGTAGGGGCGATCGCTCGCCGTGAGGGCGTCGAAGATGTCGGCGATCGCCATCATCTTCGACTGCACCGGGATCGCCGGCGCCGGCAGGCGGTTGGGATAACCCTTCCCGTTCAGCTTCTCGTGATGCATGTAAGCGATCTCGGGAACCTTCGCCAGATCCCGGGTCCAGGGGATCTGGCTGAGGAAACGGAAGGTATGCGTGACATGGCTCTCGATCTCCAGCCGCTCGTCCTCGTCCAGGCTACCGCGCCGCACCGAGAGCTGCTTCACCTCCGCCGGCAGCAAGAGATTGCAGCACTGCCCGTCGATGTCATGGTACGTCCGCTGCGCGATATCCAGTAGCTGGAGAAAGCTGCCCTCTTCGAGGACGGTCGGCTCGTTCGCCGAGAGAATGGTTCTCCAGGCGTCATCGATGCTCTCCAGCTCCGCGCGCAGGTCACGATCGAAGACACCCACCGACTCCAGGTACTGCTCGCGCCCATGCTCGAGCAGGAAGCTCAGCTTGCGGCCGGTGAACTCGGCCTCCAGCGCCTTCTTGACGAAGTCGAAGCGCGCCTTGATCAGCTCCTGCGAGTGCGGATACAGCTTTTTGGCCTTCACCAGCACCTGCTCGCGCACACCGACCTTCCCGAGGTCATGCAGGAGGCAGGCGTAGCGCAGCTCGCGAATCTGATCCCGGCTGAACCTCAGATCCCTGAAGGAGCCCACGTCGAGGCGATCGACCTCCTCAGCCAGGGCCACGGTCAGGCTGGCCACACGAGCCGAATGGCCGGACGTCGTCGGATCGCGCGACTCGATCGCGGTGACCGACGCATTGACGAAGCCCTCGAAGAGGCCCTCGATGCTCTGGTAGAGGATGTTGTTCTCGATCGAGACAGCCGCCTGGCTGGCCAGCGAGCTGGCCAGCTCCTCGGACATGGCGTCGAAGGGAATGATGCCCGAGCTGGCATGGCGCGGATCCGTGAGCCGCACGTCGCGGCGCCGCTTGCGGTTGATGAGCTGCAGGACCGCGATCGTCTCGTTGTCCCGGTTCTTCATGGGCACGATCAGCACCGAGCGCGTGCGATACCCGGTCCGCTGGTCGAAGGACCGGTCGAAGCGGTACTCGGCATCCGGGGGAATCTCGTAGACGTCGGGCAGATTCAACGCCTGCCCCGTGAGCGCGACATAGCCCACCAGACTCGATGCCCGGATGGGCATGGTGCTCTCGGTGAACTCGAACGGCACCGAGTCGTTCTGGGTCAGCTTGAAGCGCAGCAGCTTGTCCTGTTCGGGAGTGGGCTCGACCAGAAAGAGGCTACCGGCGTCGGAATTGGTGATCTCGCGGCTCTTGGAGAGGATCAAGTCGAGCAGGCGCTCGGGCTCTCGCTCCGAGGAGAGGGCGATGCCAATCCGGTTGAGCTCCTGGAGCTTGATGGCATAGTCCTTGATCTCGGCTCGCGAACGCTCGTTCTCCATCTGCCCGAGGACGAAGAGAAAGGCGTTGTTGACGAACTTGAAGAAGCCCTGCCCGTGGTAAGGCTCGCGCAGGAACCCCCAGATCAGCTCGTCTGGAATCTCGGGAGGATCGGCGCCCTCGGGATACGAGCAGACGACGATGCCGTCCGGGCCCCATTCCTCCTGGAGCCTGAGCAGGTCGTCAGGCGTGTGGCGCGCGATCAGGTGGTGATCCAGCACCAGGATCTTCGGCCCGTGGTGGCGCTGCAGGTGAAGGTCGCCGAGGTCGTCGATGACCCGCCACGTGATGCCCCGCTCCTCGAGCGTGCGAAGGACGTCGAGGTTGAGGTTGGCGCTTGACGTATAGAGGAAGTGCTGGACGGTGTCTTTCATCTAGGCCCTTATACCCAATTTCGTTTCGTCAGGTCCGCGAGGCTGGCGCAGACTGCCGCGGAAGCTAATCGAGGCGGTAGTGAAGGGTGATCTCTCCCCACTGGGTGACGGGCTCGATTTCATCCGGCAGGGGAGCGAACTTCCATTTCTTCAGGGCCTCCATGGCCCGCCGGTCCAGCTCCGGGGTTCCGGAAAGCTTGACGACTTCCACCCGGCTCACGCCGCCGCGGGCGCTGACCCAGACTCGCAGCGTCACATCACCCTCGATGCCCTGGCGCCGGGCGAAGGCAGGGTACTCCGGCTGGACCTTGGCGAGGATGCCGCGCTTGCCGAGCTCTCCGCGCATCCCCGTGCCGGCGTTCACCGAGCCTTCCTGGAGGGGACCGCCGGATTCCGGTTCCTTGCCCGTGCCGACCACGGCATTCAGATCGCTCGACGCCAACTCGCCGAGGCGCTTGGCTTCCTTCTCCTGACGCTCCTTGAGCCGCTCCTCCAGGAGCGCATCGAGGTCAGGCTTCGGCTCGGCCTTGGTGGGCATCTTGACCTGCGGGGCCTGGGCGACGGCTGCCTTCGCGGGGGCCTCGATGCGCTCGCGCGGAGCCGGGGCCTGCGGCTTCGGTACGGCTTGCGACTGGGGGCGCGGTTTGCCGGGAGCAGGACGCTCGCTCTCGCCCGCCCCAGGGGCAGTCCAGGGCAAGTCGACCAGCTCCACGGGCTCGCTGAGAGGCTCCTCGACCGTGTTCGGCCACGTGACGAAGGCCAGCAGCAGCAACAGGGCATGGAGGGCCACGGAGGCCGTCAGGCTAATCGGACGCTCGGTCATGCTAGAACTCCACCGTCGCCCCGATGAGCGCGAGCCCGAAGGGAGCGTAGTAGTTGAGGCTCGGGGCGCGCATGGCCAGCGGTAGATCCTGGAGCTTGCCGTAGAGCCCGATGCGATCGTTCAGGCGATAATTCACGCCGGCGTTGGCCAGGATCTGCCAGCCCGAGCTGGCGGAGTTCACCTGGGCGGCGCCGAGCTGGTCGAGGGCGATCGCCGCCCCCACCTCCATCGTCAACCGATCCGCGATCAGCGTCCGCTGATGCGTGGCTCCCGCCTCCTGATACACCAGGCCCAGGGGCCGCGCGGAGCGCAGCTTGTAGTGGAAGGTCTGCGAACCGATCAACCCGATCTGGTAGCGTGCCGAGAGGTCCGCGCCGAAAACGTCCTGGGAATCCCCGAGCGCTGCGTTGACCGGTCGCCAGAGGCCGTCCTGGTCGGCATCCTCCCAGAAGATGAACCGGTCCACCTTCTGGTAGCTCATCTCGGCCGTCGCGTACCAGAGGTCATTGAGGCGATGCGAGCCGCCGACGCTGGCGATGATCGCCGAACGCTGGGGCAAGAGGCCTCCGTTGCCCTCCGACAAGCGCCGGGTGAGGTAGAGGCTCTCGAAGCTGGGCATCTCCGTGCCGCTGGTGAGGCCGAAGGTGATCTCGGTGGGATCGTCGGGGCGGTAACTCACTCGCGCCAGGGGATCCAGCACGGGAACGCCAACATAGAGACCGCCGCCGAGGCCGGCCTCGACGCTCCAGCGTGGCGTGATCGTCCAGTGATCGAAGGCCCGCAGGTAGAAGGTCGGGTCCGAGCGCCGATCCGTCTCGCGGTGGCCCATGGTCGCCGACAGTTCAGAGACATGCGCGTCATGCAGGACCGGCTTCCAGAGCGCCGCGGCGTTCAGCGAGCGCGTCCAGGTATTCTCGTTGAGAGGCATGCCGTTATTGAGGCTGGCGGGCGCGAGCACCCGGCCGAACTCGACGGCCCCCTCGGTGAGGAGATCGTCGCGCTGCCAGTTGCCGCCCACGTCCATGCTCTGGACCATGAGGCGATCGCCGCCAGGGACGTCCTCCTGGTAGTGGCGCAGACCAAGGCCTGCCGTGGCGAGGTTCCAGGTGGCGTCGATGCCCACGCGGGCCCGCAGCCAGGGCAGCGCCGAGTCGAGGGTCAGCTGGCTCTCGGTCACGGCTCCGGCGATATCGCGGCCGTGGAAGAGGCCCAGCTCGTAGAGGCTGCCGACGCCGAGCTGAAGCTCGGTCCAGTCCTTGCGTGGAGTCGGCATCGTCTCGGGCTTGGGAGCGAGGTTGGGCTTGAGGTCCTCGATGGCCAGCTCCAGGGCCCCGGGAGCCTTCGCGCTCGGGGCGTCGGGGAGTTGGGACAGCGGGGCCCGGGGATCCACCGGAGCGAGCTTGGTGCCGCCCTTCAGCGGGGCCGCCGTCTCGTCCTCGCCGCGAATGAACACCGAGGGCAGGTCCACCGGTAACTTCTCCGGGGCCTTGGGGGCCGGCGGCTTGGCCGCCGGCTTCTGGATGACTTCCTTGGCGGGCTCGGCTGCGTTCTGGGCCGCTGCCGGCAGCGCCGAGACGACGAGCAGGGAAAGGGCCAGGCCGAAGCCGGCCGCGAGGTCGAGACGCCTCATTTGCTCCTCCCATTCACGTTGGAGTCGATCCAGTCGAGGCGCGCCTTGGCCTCGCGTTTCTCGGCGGCGGGGAGACCCGCGGCCGCGACCAGCTTCTGGTACACCTTCTCGGCCTCCTTCCACCTGCGCAACTGCTCGAGCGCTTCACCCTGCTTCAGCCAGGCGAGCGCCTGCCATTCGAGCCCCGCTTCCGGCGAGACGTTGAGGGATTGCAGTTCCTTGACCGCGTCCTCATAGCGTTTGGCCGCGACCAGCGTATACCCCAGCCAGTAGCGGGCCTGCACGGCGGGCCCGGAAGCTTTCTCGCTGAGACGCTCCGCCTGGCGGTACGCATGGGCCGCCTCATTGTGCTGGGCGTTCTTGAGGCGAAGCTGGCCGATCCGCATCCAGGCGGCCCGCGCGAGCGGGGTGTCGCCTGCGAAGCGCTTGGCGATCAGCTCGTAAGTCGCAAGGGCCGTCTTCTCCTGGCCGGCCTTCAGGTAGGCCTGAGCCAGGGTCACCTGGGCCTTCGAGGCCAGCGCATGGCTGGGATGGCGCTTTGCGAGCTCGTCCCAGGCCTCCCGGGCCTGGTCCAGGTCTCCGCGCTCGGCATGGCCTTCCCCCAGCTCGTAGAGCCAGCTGGGCTGCTGGGGGCCGGGCTCGGCGGCGAGGGTCTTGAGCAGGGCGAGCGCGCCGGCCGTGTCGCCTGCGGCCATGCGGGCCTTGTAGAGCAAGTAGCGCTGGTCGAGGGTGGGATCGGCGATCGCCTCCAATGCCAGCAACGCGTCCTTGGCCTGCCCCTTCGACAGGAAGGCCTGGCCGACCTTGCCGAGGATGTCACCGCTCCAGAGCGAGCCGGAAGCCTCCTGGGACGCGATCTGGCGAGCCTCGGTGAGGTTGCCGCGGGCCAGCTCGGCCTGCGCCAGGGGCTGCAGGATCTGGGCGCGGATCTCGGCGGAGCCCGAGGCGTCCTTGAGCAGGGCGCGGTAGGTGGCGATCGCCTGGTCCAGGTCGCCGGCGTTGAAGCTGGCCGCACCGATCCGCGAACGGGCGTCCAGGATGGCTTCGGGCGTGGCGTTGGAATCGGTGAGGACCGACTCGAAGGCGGCGATCGCCGGCTCGAACTTGCCAAGGCGGAAGAGCGCCTGCCCCAGCGTGGAGCGCGCCGACGCCGAGCGGGCATGCTTGGGATGCTGTGCCAGGTAGTCTTGCAGCCCGACGACGGCCTCGTCGAGACGCCCGATGCGGTACGACGCGTAGGCCACCTGGAAGCGGGCCTCGGCCGTCTGCTCGGCATCGGGGTCCAGCTTCAGCAACTGGCTGAAGGCACTTTGCGCCCCGGACCAGTCATGCGCGTTGGCGGATAGCACGCCCAGGCGGTAGAGGGCATCCTGCTTGAGGGTCGAGACCTCGGGGGTCGCCTCATTCAGCAGAGTGACCGCACGCTTGAAGGCTGTGCGGGCCACGTCCCACTTCTCCTGGCGATACGCGCACCAGGCGGCCCCGTAGGCCGCGGCGCCCGCACGGAGGGATTTGGGGTAGCGCTTCAGGAAGGTCTCGTAGGTTTCGCGAGCCTCGTCGACGCTGCCCGATCGATAGAGGGCTTCGGCCATCCAGAAGGTGGCCTCCTCGCCGTAGCGGGGGCTGCCGGCCACCTGCGCGAGGTAGCCGACGGCGGCGGCATCGTCGCCCGCGCGCACGTGGGCCAGTCCCAGGCGGAAGGTGACCGAGTCTCCCTTGGCGTCGAGGAAGCTGAGGTCGGGAACCTCCTTGGCCAGGGCCGCGTAGGCGACGATGGCGGCATCGTACTGCTTGAGCGCCAGGAGGGATTCCGCGGCGATCCAGCGCGCGGGGCCGTCGAAGCGGCCTCCTGGATAGCGCTCCGTCAGGACCTTGGCCAGCCGCATGGCCTCAGCGTGCTGCCCGCGATTGAAGGTCAGGCGCGCGCCCTGGTAAAGCGCGGCTTCGACCCAGGCGCTGGCGGGTGATTCGGCACCGGCCGGAACCGAGAAATTGGCGGCCTGCGCGTACCACTTGGCGGCCTCGTCGAGCCTGCCGGCGTCCTCGCGAATGCGGCCAAGCGCGTAAAGCGCCGCCGGGCGGGTCTGGCTCTTGGGGTTCTTGGCCAGCCAGGCCTCCAGGTCCTTGGCGGCGCGCTGCGCATCACCGGCCTGCCAGCGGGCGTACGCTAGGCCGTAAGCGGCCTCGTCGCTGAACTTGGTTCCCGCAGGGACCTGCGAATACGCCTGGATCGCCATCTTCCAGTTGCTGCCCTGGGCGTAGCCCTCACCGGCCAGGTACTCAGCGCGGGCTTTCAGTTCGCCCGTGAAGGCTTCCTTGGGGAAGCCGCGCAGGACGTCGGCAGCGAGCAGGGGCTTTTTCAGCTTGACGTACTGGTTGGCGAGCGCGTTGCGGGCCGCCGTGGCATGGGGGCTGGCGGGATAGAGGCGTAGCGCTTCCTTCCAGCTCCAGATGGCCCTAGCGGGGTTCTGAAGCTTGTCGTAGGCCCAGCCCAACGCGTAAGCGGCATGTTCACGGCGTTCGGAAGTGAGCGCGCGGTCGGAAAGCTCGCGGTACGGGTCGATCGACTCGAAGGTCTTGCCCTGAGCGAAGAGGAGGTCGGCGTAGGATTGGCGGACGGCGTCGCGCTGGTCGCCGGTCAGTTCGGGGATGAGGCGCTTGAGGACGTCAAGTCCCTCGCTCACGCGGTTCTCGGCGATGAGCAGGCGCGAGAGCTCGAGGCGGGCCTTGGGGTAGTAGAGGCTGCGGGGGTAGACCTTGGCGAGGGCGGCTTCGGCGCCGGGGGCGTTGCCGAGACGGCGCTCGACGTAGCCGAGCCAGTAGCGGGCGGCCTGGAGGTCGTCACCCTTGAGCTCGGCGAGGTGCGTGGAGAGCTCGAGTCGGGCGACGGCATATGCCTGCGCGTCGATGAGCTGCGATATGCGCCGCCATGAGAGTTCTGCTGCGGCAGCGGGTTCGCCGGGGATCGTCCAGAGGGCGAAGGAGAGCGCCAGGGACAAGGACAGGAAGTGGAAGCGGCGGCTTTTGGAAAAAGTGGTAAACAACAGGCCCATCCTCGTCTTGCGGTGCGGAGTGGCGCCAATACAGGCAGCATCATTATACGGGGGGCTAAGAGGGGCTGTAAAGGCAAGAGGCCCGGCCAATGGCCGGGCCTCTTGCGAGTTTCGGACGATCTTACTTGATCGAGACCTTGGCGCCAGCCGCTTCGAGCTTGGCCTTGATGCCTTCGGCATCTTCCTTCTTGGTCTTCTCCTTGATGGCCTTGGGGGCGCCATCGACGAGATCCTTGGCTTCCTTGAGGCCGAGGCCGGTGACTTCGCGGACGACCTTGAGGACTTCGATCTTCTTGTCGCCAGCCGACTCGAGGACGACGTCGAACTCGGTCTTCTCCTCGGCAGCGGGGGCGGCGGCAGCGCCGGGGGCCATCATCATGGCGCCCATGGCGGGAGCGGCGGAAACGCCGAAGGCCTCTTCGATCGCCTTGACGAGCTCGCTCACTTCGAGGAGCGACTTCTCCTTGATGGCATCGACGATCTGATCGTTGGTCAACGTAGCCATTGATTCAATCTCCTTTTAAAAACCGGCGGGGCCGGTCAAATACTGTTGCAGACAAATCCCAAGGCCGGAGGCCGGGACGTGGCGCTAGGCGCCTTCCTTTTGACGGCGAACCGCGTCGAGCGCGTACACCAGGTTCCTGGAGACGGCCGAGAGGACGGAAGCCAGG
>JAKFCW010000013.1:0-53862 GCA_036676455.1 Candidatus Sericytochromatia bacterium | reverse complement strand
GTGCGGCGCTTGGCGTCGTAGACGTAGCCCTGCACCTCCGCAAGGGCGATCGGCCCCTCGCCCAGGGTCGCGTCCGGGAAGATCACCGAGTTCACCGAGTCCTTCCAGCCCTGCACCACCAGCCCCACCGGGCTGCGCCGCTGGTACTCCACGAATCCGTCCCCGTCGATGTCCCCGTAGCCCTCCAGCCACATCAGGGCGCCTTCCACCGCGTCCCAGATCTCCCGGACGAAGGCCGTGTCGCCCGTCCAGCGGTAGTACTCGGACAGGAGGATCAGGAACAGGGGCGTCGCGTCCACCGAGCCGTAGTAGGGAGTGTGCGGCACCAGCCCCATGCGTGCCAGCTCGCCGGTGCGGATCTCGTGCATGATCTTGCCGGGCTCCTCGTCCTTGAAGGGGTTGTCCTCCTTGCCCTGGTACTTCGCCAGGAAGCGCAGCGTCCCCTTGGCGATGTCCGGCGTCAGCAGCAGGGTCTGGTAGGCCGTGATCAGCGCGTCGCGGCCGAAGGGCGCCGTGAACCACGGGATGCCCGCCGAGGGGAAGTAGCCCGTGTCGTAGTTCAGGGTCAGCGACGCGATGTCGCGCATCGAGCGCACGAGCATGAGGTGGTAGATCTCGTTGCTGCTCCAGAGGCGGGTCTGGGTCTCGGCCTTCGCGCGGGCCGCCCGGTCCAGCTCGTCCACGAACGCCATGAAGGGCGGCAGCGCGCCGCTGCGGGGCGCCTCGTCCCCGTGCAGGGTCTCGAGGGTGTACTCGAATTCCACCTGGCCGCCGTTGGGGCCCATCTCCAGCTCGAGGTGGGCGATCGCCCGGGTCGAGAAGTGCTCCGTCGGCAGCACCTCCAGCCGCTGCAAGGGCGCTCCTTCCAGGAAGCGGACCCGGGTCTGCCGGAAGAGCTGGTCGCCGCCCATGTAGCTCAGGACCAGGCTGCTCTCCGGCTCGATCTTCGGCTGCAGGAAGGTCCCGTGGCGCTGCCGGTGCATGCCGCGCACCTCGAAGATGTCCGCGTAGTCCGCCGCGAACTCCAGGCTGAGGCGCAGCTTCAGCGGGAACGGGTTGTAGTTCACCACCCGGATCTGCTCGCGCATGTAGTCCTCGATCGCCCGGATGCTCGAGACGTAGATCGTCTCCTGGGCAATCTCCTGGCCGTCGGGCAGGCTGAGCTGCTGGTTCATGTACTCGACCTGGCTGAGGAAGTTGCGCTCGGCGGAGAAACTGAGGAGCGTCGGCACCTCCCCTTCCAGCCTCAGGATCAGGCCCGAGAGGAAGCGGGTGTCCGAGGAGTACAGCCCCATGCCGCAGCCGGTGCCGGGGTAGACGTTGCCGTCGTCCGCCGAGACCAGGAACAGGGATTCCTGCTTGATGACCTGCCTCCCCTCCCGGCAGGCGGTCAGGACCGCCGGGATCCCGCTCGACAGCATCGCCGAGAGCTCGCGGTCGATGTGGTAGATCTCGCTGCCGATCTGGAGGACCCCGGGCTCGGCCTTCTGGGGCTCGCCCCGCTGGGGCTCGACCCGCTGGGCGTCACCCGTCTCGGGCGCGTCACCCGACGCCAGCTGATCGCTCACGGGCAAGTCGTCCGACATGCTGATCCTCCTGCGTGATCCCCTGCGTGATCCCCGGGCGATCGCCCCGCTGCGGCGCCTCAGCCGTCGGCGCCCGCCAGCTCGTAGCGCGAGGCCAGCGCTCCTTGCTCCTCGCGCAGACGACCGAGCATGTAGTTGAGATAGGCGGAAAGCTCGGGCGTATCCGTCTCGAGGTAGATCTGGAGAATGTCCCCGTACTCCCGAAACGAGAGCTGGATATGGGGCTCGTGCTCGCGGGCCAGGTCGAGGAGCAAAAGCACCTCCGACTTGGAGCAGACGGAGAACTGGTGGGTCTTGCTCATCCCGTCACCCCCTTCAGGCCGGGCGACGCCGGGTGGTCTTGCCAAGCCTCTTGCCGAGCATGCGGGTGGTCGTGGCGCGGAACAGAAGGGCTGCTTCGTGGGCATGGCGCGGCCTTCCGGCGCCCCGTTGCGGATCGCCCCGATTCTAGGTCTGGCCCCCCCAGGAGTCAACGTCCGTCCGCTTCTCATGAAGGCTTGCTGATCTGCCAAGATGCGGTTAATATCGTTTTAAAGGGGGTGGGGCAATGAGCCAGACCGTAAGCGGATTCCGGATCGGGCGAGGACTGGCCTGGGGCGCCGCGCTCGCTCTGCTCGGCACGGCCACCGCGCTCGCCGCATGGGCGGCCCCCTGGGCTGCTGGCCTCCTCAGTGCCGCTGCCGTTGGCGCTCTCGCCTGGCGCCTGGCTGTAACGCAGGCCCGCCTCGCCGAGTCCCACCTCACCAACCGCTTGCTGGCCCGCCATGCCTCGGAGGTCGCCACCGAGCTGCTGAACGCCCGCACCCGGCACGGCGAGTTCCGCGCCCGGCTCCAGGCCGTCGTCAACAGCCTCGAGGCCCCCCTCTACCTCACCGACCGCCACTTCCAGCTCGTCATGGCCAACAAGGCCTGCTTCCGCTTCTACGGCCTGCCCACCACCGCCCACCTCGACGAGCTGCGCCTGCGCATCGGCACCCATGAGGACGCCTCTAGCTTGCGGGGCTTCATCGACCGCGCCGTCAGCAACCCGGACCGCTCCATCGTCGCCGCCATGACCCGCCCGTCCGGCGAGGACTTCTACAAGGCCTACTCCGCTCCGATCCTCGTAGCCGGACACTCCGAGGGGCGGGTCGTCGTCTACCAGGACATGAGCCTCGAGCAGCAGTTCTCGCTCAGGGTCGACCAGGAAGTCGCCTCCAAGACCCACGTCCTCCAGCTGGCCCTGCAGGAGCTGCGCGAGCAGGATCAGGAGCGCTCGGCCTTCTTCGCCAACATGAGCCACGAGCTGCGCACGCCCCTGCACTACCTCATGACCCATGCCTCCGCCATGGAGGAGGGCCTGCTCGGCCCCATGACCGCCTCGCAGAAGGAGGCCCTCGCCAAGATCCTCGAGGGCATCGGCCGGCTTACCGATCTGATGAACGACGTGCTGGACCTCTCGAAGCTGGAGGCCCGCCGCATCGAGCTGGATCTCCAGCCCACCGATCCCCTCGAGCTCATCTCGGCGGCCATGGAGTTCCAGTGGGCCCAGGCCGAGAAGAAGGGCGTCCGCTTCTCGCTGGTGCAGCCCCATGACCTGCCCCTGATCCGGGTGGACTTCGGGCGCATGCATCAAGTTTTGACCAACCTCATCTCCAACGCCCTGAAGTTCACGCCCGGCGGAGGCTCCGTCACGATCTCGGCGACCACCGAGGCCGACGGCCTGCGCTTCGAGGTGGTCGACACCGGCATCGGCATTGCCGAGGCGCACCACGAGCGCCTCTTCGAACGCTTCTACATGGTGAACGATCCCGCCGCGCGGCGCGTGAGCGGGACGGGCCTCGGGCTCGCCATCTGCCGCCAGCTGGTGGAGCTGCACGGCGGCCGCATCGGCGTGGAGTCGCAACCGGGCAAGGGTTCGCGCTTCCACTTCACCGTTCCGGTCGTCTCCGAGCCGCGAGCGCTCGACAGCAGCGGCGCTCGCCGCACGCCCACCGGCTCGCTCGCCCCTTAGCGCCGCCACCGCGATTCGTCGAGGTCGCCCAAGCCTTTTCCCCATCCCGCCCTTCCGATCTGCCCCCTGCCGTCCTAGGCTGGGGGCGACTCCGCCTCAGCGCCCGCAGAGGCATGGGAGCGCCCGCGGCTGAAACGGGGAGCACCCGCGGCTGAAACGGGGAGCACCCGCGGCTAGGGGTTTCGAAAGGAAGCGACGCTTGGGCAAGCTGGGCAAGCCCGGGAAGCGAGACCCGGGATCTAAAATCCGCATCCTTCAGGTGCTGGCCTCAGGCGCGGTGGGCGGCGGTACGACGCACCTCCTCAGTCTCGTCGGAGGGCTCGATCCGGAGCGCTTCGAGCTGCATGTCGCCTGCTCGGGCGACGGGCCTCTCTTGGACGACCTCGCGCGCTTCGGCGTGCGGACGCACCGGGTGGAGATGACGCGCAAGCTCAATCCCCTCGCCATCATGGCCCTAGCCTCGATCATCTGGCGCGAGCGCATCGACCAGGTCCACTTCCACGGCACCCGCGCAGGCCTGGCGGCCGCTCCCGCGGCCCTCCTTACCGGGCGAGCGCGGATCTACACGGTCCACGGCTGGTCCTTCCACCCGCGTGGCTCGCAGCTGCTCGAGAGTGTCGCGCGCATGCTGGAGCGCCTGATCGCGGGCGTCGCGCAGCGGGTGATCTGCGTGGGAGACTCCGATCGCGCGCTTGGCTTGCGCTTGGGCATCCTCGACGCGGCGCGTAGCCGGGTGATCCCCAACGGCGTGCTTACCGAGGCCTTCATGCCCCGCGAAGAGGACCGCCTGGCCGCGCGCGCCGAGCTGGGCCTGGCCGAGGACTGCGTCCTGGTCTCCCACTTCGGGCGCCTGACCGAGCAGAAAGGGCAGACGACCTTCCTGGAGGCCGCTACCCGCCTGATGGGCCATCCGGCGCAGTTCATGCTGGTCGGCGACGGCGAGGACCGCGAGATGCTCTTGCGCCTCGCGCAGGAGCGCGGCATCTCCGAGCGGGTCCTCTTCACGGGCTTCCGCTCGGACGTCCCGCGCCTCTTGGCGGCGACCGACATCGTGGTCCTGCCCAGCCTCTGGGAAGGGCTGCCGATCTGCCTCCTGGAGGCGATGGCCGCCGGCCGGCCGGTGGTCGCCTCGGCGGTGGACGGCTCGGTGGAGGTGGTCGTGCCCGGTCAGACGGGGCTGCTGGTGCCGCCGGAGCATCCCCAGGCCCTGGCCGAGGCGATCGCCTTCTTGATCACGCACCCGCAGGTCCGCGACGCGTTCGGATCGCGGGGGCAGGAGCGGGTCCGCCAGCGCTTCTCGCTGTCGGAGATGCTGCGAGCGACAGGCGCGCTCTACCTGGAGCTCGCGTCCGGGCGAGGGATCGCCGAGAAGGGGGGCATGATCGATGTATGAGGGGGTCATGGGCGCAGCAAAGGTCGTGGCGATGTTCGTTCAGGCCTTGCTGCTCTTCAACCTGGCCTACCTGCTCTTCGTCACCGTCGGGGCCATCCTGGCGCGGCGCTTCCCGCGCCGTGTCTCACGCTTCCACGATCCCCGGCCCCAGCGCATGGCGGTCCTGATCCCCGCCCATGACGAGGAGCTGGTCATCGGCCCCTTGCTCGAGAGCCTCGCGGCCCAGCACTACCCCGAGCACTTCGTGACCTGCTTCGTGGTGGCGGACAACTGCCGCGACGCCACCGCCGAGCTCGCCCGCTCGCACGGGGCCGAGGTCTTCGAGCGCCATGCCAAGGGCATCAGCTCCAAGGGCCAGGCACTGGCATGGCTCTGGCTGCAGCTCGGCGAGCGGCGCTATCGCTTCGACGCGGTGGTCCTGCTCGACGCCGACAACCTGGCCGATCCGCAGTTCCTCGCGGCCCTCGACGCCCAGCTGGGGCGCGGCGCCCCAGTGGCGCAGGGAGTCCGCCGCTCCAAGAACCCCGATCACAGCCCCGCCTCCGCCCTCGACACCCTGGCCGAGGCCCTCAACCACCAGGTGGTGGCCGCCGGTCGCCACTTCTGGGGCCTCTCGGGCCTCTTGTCGGGATCCGGCGTGGCCTTCCGGCGCGACGTCTTCGACCGCCTGGTCAACCGCACGTCCACCCATGTCGAGGACTGCGAGTGGCAGCTTCGCCTCATGCGCGAGGGTACCGAGATCCGCTGGGTCCCCGACGCCGTCATCTACGACGAGAAGATCTGCGACTTCTCGGCCATGGCCAGCCAGCGCACCCGCTGGCTGCAAGGGAAGTTCGGCCTCGCCGCCACCCAGTTCTTCCCGCTCCTTTGGAGCGCCTTGCGCCGCAAGGGACGATCGCTTGACGCCCTCTGCTACGTCCTGGCCATCCTCCCGCGCTCGGTGCTGCTGGTGGGCCTCATGCTCGCCGGGATCATGGCGCTCGTCTGGCCTGAAGGCGTCCTGCCGTGGTCGATCTGGGCGATCGCCCTCATGGGCTTCGTCGCCTACATCGCCGCCGGACTCCGGTTCGAACGGGCCGACGGCCACATGATCTCCGCCCTGCTCTACTCTCCGTTCTTCATCCGACACCTCCTCGTGGCCAGCGTCCGCGCCCTGGGCGGCCGAAAGGTCCACTGGGTGCCCACCCGCCACGACGTCGCCGCCTCCATCCACGACCTCGAGGGCAAGGGCCGGCCGAGTCCCTAATGCCTAGCTGCAGGCGCTAATGCATAGCCGCGGGCGCTAGACGCACAAAAAGGGGGGGAGGCAGCCGCTGCCTCCCCCCCCTTTTGCACATGCCTACCTAGACCAGGTCGTACGTCTTCATGATCGAGATCAGCTTGTCGCCGTAGTTCGGATCCGTTGCGTAGATCCCCGTGATGTTCCGGGCGAACTGGAACGGATCCGGGTTCTTCGCGTACGCGGCGATCGCCTTGTCGTAGTACCCGTTGTGGAAGCGCTTGCCGTGCTCGGAGACCGCCTCGTAGAAGTTGTGGTACTTCGCGAAGTTGGCCGTGATCGTGACGTCCTTGCCGTTGTAATGCTCCCAGGTCTCCTTCGAGACGGTGCCCGCCGGCCCCTTCCCCTTGATCCCGAAGATGTTGTAGCCCGGAATGATGTGCTTGCCCCAGCCCGTCTCGAGCGCCGCCTGGGCCATCGTCACCGCCGCGGGCACGCCATGACTGCGCTCCGACTCCTCGGCGGCCGGACGCATGATCGCGAAGAACCCCTTCTTGTCCTTGGCCCCCAGCTGCGTAAGTTGAGCGGGCGTCAGCTTCTTCAGGGCTTCAATCGCCGCTTCATGGGCCGAAGGCTTCGGCTCGGGCTTCGGCTCGGGCTTCGGCTCCGGCTTCGGTTCCGGCTTCGGTTCCGGCTTGGGCTCAGGCTTCGGCTCGGGTTTGGGCTCGGGTTTGGGGGCCGGCTGCGAGGCCTGAGGCGGTGCTGCCGGTTGCGGAGCGGTGACCCAGTCGACCCCCAGCGGGTTCTGGGTGGTAGGCTGCGGCGCAGGCTGTGCGGCGACGGGCTGCGAAGCGGCAGGCTGAGGTGCGCTGACCCAGTCCATGCCCAGGGGGTTGGGCTGGACGGTTTGCGGTGCGGGCTGGACGACAGCCGCCGCCCGCCGCCAGGGCAGCTGCCCCGAAAAGACCGCCATCATCGTCTGGTAAGCCGCCATGTCGAACAAGCCCGTGACAGGCAGGCCGTACTCCATCTGGAAGTACGATACCGCCTCGACGGTGCCGTTGGCATAGATCTGGTCAGGCATGCCGGCGAGGTAGCCGAGAGACGCGAGGTGCGTCTGCAGGGCGCCGACTTGAGGGCCGTAGTTGCCGACCACGAAGCTCCCGGTCGGGGGCATCTGGAAGCCGAAGGTCCTCACGAAGGAGTCCGCGGCCATGACCGGCGCGGCGGCGGGAAGCTGAACGGCGGCCGAAGGAGCTGCGCCCATCGGAGCGGGGGCCGGCATGGCGGGAGCCGCCGACGGCGAGACGAACGACTGCAGGCGTTGCAGGATGCCCTGGTAAGTCGTGTTGGCTGCGCTGGACATCGTTCTTCCCCCTAGGCCGAGTTGCCGCATAACAGGCATGCGCCCGTCATGGGGATTATCGCCAGGGAGGGCTCAGGATCCGGTAAACGCCGGATTAACTATCGCTAATGAGGGAATTAAGCTACGGCTAGTAAACGGCTTCGAGGATGCCGCCGACGTTGGCGAAGACCTCGTTGGGGGCATGGGCCCGGAGCGCCTCGGTCGTGGCGAAGCCCCATGTCACGGCGCCGCAGGCGAGGTTTTCGCTCTTGGCCGCCAGGATGTCGCGGGTCTCGTCCCCGATGCAGAGCGTCTCGCGGGGCGAGATGCCGGTTTTCTTCAGGATCTCCCGGAACTTCGCCTGCTTGCCGAACAGCGAGACGCCGCAGCCGAAGTGCGAGATCAAGGCGGCGTTCGAGGGGCCGAGCACCCGGAGCACGTTGGACTGGGAGTTGGAGCTGACCACGGCGAGGGTCACCCCGTCATCCGTCAGCCGCTTCAGCAGATCGCTTACCCCGGCGAAGAGCGAGATGTGGTGGATGTCCTCAGCCATCAGCTTGCGCACGTGCCGAGCGATCAGGGGCATCTTCCACCACGACACGCCCAGGTGCTGCATCAGCCTCCGCGCATCGTAGCCGCGCAGGGTGTCCAGCTCGTGATCGGCGATGTGCTTGAAGCGATACTTGTCCGCGACCTGATTGATGATCCCCACGAACCACGGAAACGAATCCGCCAAGGTTCCGTCGAAGTCGAAGATGACGAGCCTGTACTTCATGCGTGCCCCCCTGGCGATGCCTCGCGACCGTCCAAACGCAGTACCTAGTTTTAACTTATTTGTAGTCGTTTGAACAGAGGAGACCGGTGGAGGTCACCGCGAGGTGGCGGAGGCGAGAAGCGGGGGCCGCTGCACGGACAGGGCTTGGGGCGCACGCAGGCAGGAGAAGCTGCGCATCGCCGCCTCGAGGACCTGCAACTGGATCTGAAGATCCTGGCTGGTGGCGCTGATCGCCTCGATACGCCCGCCAACTTCCTGATAGGCCTGGTACTGCGCTTGGGCGGCATCGCTCGACTGTTGTGCCGACTGCATCATGGACGCGACGGCCCTCATGATTTGCTCGGAGGCGATGGCCTGCTCCCGGGTGGCCAGCGTGACCTCCTGCGAGAGCGTGTGCATGGACTGGGTCACCTGGCAGATCCGGCCGGACGTCGCGGCCTGCTCGTTCGCGGCCGCATTGACCTGCTCCATGAGGTCCTTGGCCTGGGCCACGGCCTTGACGATGTCATCGAGCGCGAGGCCGGCGCCTTCAGCCAGCTTGCTGCCCTTTCGAATCGCGACGTCCCCCATCTGGGTGGCGTCGATCGCCCGGCCCATGTCGTGCTGAACTTCCCGGATGAGCTCGGCGATCTCGCCGGTGGCTTTCGACGAGCGCTCAGCGAGCTTGCGGACCTCGTCGGCGACCACCGCGAAGCCCCGGCCGTGCTCTCCGGCGCGCGCCGCCTCGATGGCTG
Source organism: Candidatus Sericytochromatia bacterium (assembly GCA_036676455.1). Taxonomy (GTDB): domain Bacteria; phylum Cyanobacteriota; class Sericytochromatia; order S15B-MN24; family UBA4093; genus UBA4093. The sequence continues at coordinate 44,817 of JAKFCW010000013.1, read as the reverse complement.
CGTTCAGGGCCAGGAGGTTGGTCTGATCGGCGATGTCCTCGATCACCTCGACGATCGCCCCGATTTCCTCCGAGCGCTTCCCGAGGCTCTCGATGCGTTCGACGGCATCGCGCATGTTCCGGTCGATCTGGCCCATGCCCGCGATCGTCTCCCGCACCGCCACGCTTCCCTCGGCGGCTGCGGCCGACACCTTGCCGGTAGCCTGGCTGGCGTCCTGGGCGTTCCCCGCCACTCGCTCGATACTGCTGACCAGCTGGTCGATGCCTCCTGACGTCTCCCCCGACGAGGAGGAGAGTCGGTCGGCATTGCCGGCCACCTGCTGGATGCTCGCCGTCATCTCCTCGATCGACGAGGATGTCTCGTCCACGTTGGCCGCCAGGTGATGGGCATGATCCGCCGCCGCCTGGATCGCGTGACGGACCTCTGCCATGGTCTCGGCGATCTGTCGGCTGCCGCTGGAAAGCCGCTCGGTGGTATCGGCCAGGATGTCGATCGTCCGGATGGCCTCGGTGAGGGAGTTCTTGAGCGTGGCCTTGATCTGTCCGTAGGCATCCGAGAGATCGTGCTCATGGTGAGCGAGCGAAATGCTCGCGAGGTCGAGCCCGATCGACTCGAACTGGTCATGCAGGAAGGCCTCGGTGACGGCCTGCATGTCGTAGTTGAAGATGACCGTCAGGGCACGCTCGGCCCGGGCTCGCAGCAGCGGCCGGTGCGGGTAGCTGCGGATCAGGTGCTTGCGAACCAGGTCATAGTAGGTTGCGTAGCTGCCGACGTACCACTTCAGGGGAAGGTCGATGATGTTGTGGAGCTTTCCGACGTGCAGGCGCTTCTCGAAGTAGTCGAGGCCGAAGCGGCCTCCGCTTGCCGCTTCATGGAAGATCTGGCGGAAGTAGCCGGCCTGGGCGCGCTCCAGGTGCCCTCTCAGCGCATCCAGGCTCATGCCCTTGCGGGCCGACTGGCTTTCGAAGAAGGCCCGCGTGGAACGAAAACCGAACTGGTGCTCGTAGAACTCGAAGGCGATTTTATCCGCGTTCTTCTCGGCCCAGCGCTCGAGCTGCTTCAGAACCGCGATATCCCGGGGGGTTAGCTGGAGGAACTGCTTCCTCAATTCGAGGTTGGCCTCACTGATGCGGAAGCGAGGAGCGAGCTGACTCATCGGGATCCCCTTTCGTGATTCGCGGTGGAAGCTGGCACTCGATGCGCCGGAACGGTGCGCAATCGGCCTCGTGACTTCTCTCATTATTGAACAAGAAACGTGGCTGCGCGGATAAGTTTGGCGAATTCAGACGGGGCTTCGGATTAATGCCGTTTTAATGCCCCGCGAATGCGGTATCATCCTTTTAATGAGGTTTTAATATGGTGACCCTTTTCGGTGCAGAGATGCCCACGAAAAGGCGCACGCAGCTTGGTTGTCGCGGGGCGGCTTGTAACGGTTGTTTGCGAGGGCGCGAGGCGACGGGAGAGGCGCGATGGGTCATGACGTGGAGCTGGAGCGTGCGGAGGCGGATTTTTACCGGGATGTCTTCGAGCACACCCAGAACCTGATCCAGGTCGTGAACCTGGATGGCCGGATCCAGCTCGTCAACCCCGCCTGGCGGACGACGCTCGGGTACACCGAGCGAGAAGCGGAAGGCCTCCAGGTCATGGAGGTCATCCATCCGGATTATCGCGATCACTTCCGCGAGATCCGCAGGCTGGTCCTCGAAGGCCACAGCGTTCCTTGGCTCGAGATGGCCATGCTCACCAAAGACGGGAAGCGCATCGAGGTCGAGGGAAACATCGGCTGCCGGTTCATGGACGGCAAGCCCGTCGCCACGCGCGGCATCTTCCGGGACATCACCGCCAGCAAGCATGCCGAGTGGATGCTCAAGCATTACCAGGCAGAGCTGGAGCGGCGTGTCGAGGCCCGCACGCGCGACCTGAGCGAGGCGCTGGAATCCTTGCGGATCAGCGAAGGCTTGCTCAACCACGCGCAGCGGATTGCTCGTCTCGGGAGCTGGGACTGGGACGTGACCAGCGGTGAGATCCACTGGTCCGATGAGGCTTATCGCATCTACGGCCTCACGCGGGGAAGGGACGAGGCGAGCCTCGCGACGTTCATGTCGATCGTGCATCCGGAGGACCGGGAAGCCGTGGCGGCCAGCATCCAGGTCGCCTTAGAGCAACGCATGCCGTTCGACCGAGAGGTGCGGCTCGTGCGTCCGGATGGCTCCGAGCGGCATGTCCATGAGCTGGGCGAGATGACCTTCGACGTCGCCGGGAAGCCGATGCGCTTCATCGGGATCATTCAGGACATCACCGAGCGCAAGCGGGCCGAGCGCGAGCTGGTTCGCCAGTCGGCGGAACTCCTGATGGCCGAGGATCTCCACCGCTTGAAGAGCGACTTCGTCAACGCGCTCGCCCAGGACCTGCGAACCCCGCTCACCAGCTTGAAGGCCTACGCCGAGTTCCTCGACGACGAGGTTGGAGGGCCGTTGACCGCCATGCAGCGGGACTTTCTCCTCCAGATCCAGCGCAACACCCGGCGCCTCAAGGTCATGGTGAACGACCTCGAGGACTACGCCCGGATCGAAACGAATGGCTTCACCCTTCGCCTCCAGGTCGCCGACCTGGGCAAGCTGCTCCGAGAGACGGCGGAGAGCCTGCAGGAGCCGGCGAAGGCCGCGGGAATCGACCTGGTGGTCGAGCCCATGGATGAACCTCAGATCCTGACGCTGGATTCTCAGCGAATCGAGCAAGTGCTCGTGAATGCTCTCACCGACGCGATGAAGCTCACGCCGCCTGGAGGCCGGATCGGCATGCGGCTCCGGCGTGACGTGGCTTCCGTCCGCTGCGAGATCGAACATTCTGGCGAGAGACTGGCGGAGGAGGGGGCCGGCATGAGCGTCGCCATCTGCCAGCACATCATCGCGGCGCATGGAGGCGAGAGCGGGATTCAGAGCGAAACGGGGGCAGGGAGAACCTGCTGGTTCTCCCTGCCCCTGGATCTGGATGAGACTGATTTCTCGGCTTGAAACTCGGGCGGCTTAGCCGACCCACTCGACTCCCAGAGGGTTGGGCGCCTGGTAGGCAGGCGCGGTCTGCGCCTGGGGGGCGTAAGTCTGGGGCGCGTACGGGTAGGTGGCCGGTGTCGCGGGGTACGCCTGGGCGACCATCGGGCCGGTCCACCCGGTGGCGGGCGCCGGGTAGTACGGGGACTGCGCGACGACGGTTGGAGCCGTCACCTGCGGGTAACTGGGCTGGGCATATGCCGTCTGCGGGTAAGCCGCTTGCGGGTAGGCTTGCTGATAGGTCGTCTGAGGGTAAGTGGGCTGCGGGGTGCTCACGGCCGGATAGGGCTGATAGGCGATCTGGGGCAGGGGCTGGTAGGCGACCTGCGGCAAGGGTTGCGGAGTCACAGCCGGAGTCGTGATCGCGTTCATGGCCTGGATCTGTTGCCAGACCGCCGAGGGCGAGACTCCCAGGAGCACGGGAGTCGACGGTGGCAGGGCGGCCTGCGGGGCGGGCTGGGGCGCCGGCTGGGGTGCCGGCTGGGGAGCCGGTTGCGGGGCAGGCTGCGGAGCCGGCTCGGGCTTGGGTTCCGGCTTGGGTTCCGGCTTGGGCTCGGGCTTAGGTTCAGGCTTCGGCTCGGGCTTGGGTTCTTCGGCCTTGCCGGGCATCTTCAGGGTCATGCCGGCGTGGATGACGTTGGGGTTGGAGCCGATGACGTTCTTGTTGAGGTCGTAGATCTCGCGCCACCGGTTCACGTCGCCCAGCACGTCGCGGGCGATCTTGGAGAGGGAGTCGCCCTTGCGCACGGTGTAGCTGCCGCCGGGACCGGGATTGGGCGCGGGCTGGGGAGCTGGCGCGGACGACTTGCCGTTGAGCTTGGCCTCGACGCCACGGCGGACGCGGCCCCAGTCGAAGTTATTGGAAGGATCGGACTTGCGGCCCCGGGGAAGCGCGATGTCCTTGTGGCCGGTGATCCGGTCCATGGGGACGCCGTGCGCCTCCATGAGGTAGGCGACCAGGTCGACGATTGCGTTGTACTGCGATTCGGTGTAGGGGTCGGAGCCGTTACCGAGGTTGACGATCTCGATGCCGATCGAGAAGTCGTTGACGTCGCTCTTGCCCTTGAATTCCGAGGTGCCGGCATGCCAGGAGCGCTTGGAGTCGGGCACCGACTGCACGATGGCGCCGTCCTTGCCGACAATGTAATGGGAGCTCACCTCGGCGGCTGGGTTCTGGAAGAAGTTGCCGACGCCCTGAGCGGTGCCGCCGGTGGCCGTGTGATGAAGCACGATGGTGTCGATGTCCGTGCCCGCAGGCCGGCTGTTGTAGTTGGGCGAGGGCATCGAGATGACACGGGGCTTGGGGACGCCGCCCGCCTGCACCGAGAGGACCTCGGGCACGTGAATCGGGGGCTGCGGCGTGAATTTACCACCGGGCATGTTGCCAGGATCGTACATGTGCGCATGGAGGGCCTTGAATTCTTCGGGGATCGGGCCTCCGGCCTTCACGGTCGGGAAGGTCGGGACGATTCCGGTCAGCGGCGAACGAATCTGCATGGCTCCTCCTTTTCCCGAGTTTGGCCCGGTTAGAGTCCTATCGACGTTCTACGCGCCGAACTGAGTAAACCTTGGTTGAACTTTGGATTAAGCCTGATGGTGACCAGCCCATTTAAGCTGCCAGTGGGGCGGGCCTCCGCGCCCGCCATGACTTTGATTATCTGCCTGTATGGTAACATGGGCGCGGAGGATAGCCTGTCGATGACCCAGAGAACCCCGTCTTCACGACCCCCGAGGCCCCCGCTCACGCCGAAGCTGCGCGCGCAGCGGCGCACGAGCGCCCGCCGCCGCCGACAGATCCTGCTGGGAACCCTGCTCGTCGTGATCGCCGTCTCCGGCGTGCTCGCCTGGCAGCGCTTCAACCGACCCACGGGCGTCTCCGCCACGGGGGGGCTCTTCCAGGGGACGGTTCGCGCGCATGGCGACGACGCCGTTCTCAACGGCGGCGTGCTCGCCAACGCGGTCCAGGTGCAAGCGGCCCTGGAGGCCTATCGCCGGGAGCACGGGCGGATTCCGCCCAGCGCCGAGGCCTTCAACCGAGAGGTCCTGCCTCGCCTGGAGGGCGGACAGCTTCCGCGCTCTCCGTGGGGCGGCGTGCAGCCGGGTATTCTCGGGGTCACCGCGGACTTGCTGCAGGCCGTGGACGCCGGCGGTGACGAGCGCTGGGTGATCGGGCCGGGCCAGGATGCCCGGACGATCGCGCAGCCCACGGATTTCGGCGCGCTGGTCTACGAGGTCTCCGGAGATCGCTACCGGATCTTCGGAGTCGGCCGGGGGGCCGATGGCAGGGCCGTGGTACTGGTCCGCCTCACCTCCCCCTAGAGGCTTTGCTGTAGGACCGCGATGCATTCCTGAAGACCGAGCCCCTGACGCCAACGCATCAGGGGCTCGGTCTTGATCTGGGGGATGGGTTCGGTCGTTAGTCCCGGATCCGGTTCGGGGCCTTGGCGGCGGGAACCTTGATGCGTCCGGTGGCCGGAGGCGTGATGGACGGGTTCTTCGCGAGGAAGTCGAGGACGGCGTCGCGCAGGAACACGCCTTGGCCCTGGTAGTTCTTGGCCTCGGCGAAGTGAGGCTGGCGATCGCCACCCTGCGCCACGTAATCGATCGTCGCGACCTTGTAGGTCTTCGCGAGATCCAGGGGCTTGCCGTTCACCAGGACGTCCTTCGCCTTCTGGTCCTCGATCCGGAAGGTCACGCCCGAGAACTGCAGGAAGCCCGAGCCACCCAGGTAGGAGGCCGTGGTGTCGAGGATGGTCCTGAGGAGCTTGCCGTCGACGTCGATCGTCACGACCGCGTTGTCGAAGGGGAAGACCGAGTAGACGGCCCCGCGGGTGACGGGTCCGGGCTGGAGGCTGGCACGCAGGCCGCCCGAGTTGACGATCCCGATCTCCGCGCCGCTGATCTGCTTGAGCATGTCGGCGGTCCAGTTACCGAGCGGCGAGTCGCCCTGGTACTTGCCCTCCGAGGAGAGGCCCGTGGGGGCCTGGGCCACCACGACCTCCATCTCCTTGGCGATCTTGGCGTTGTAGGACTCGACGGTCTCGGCGACGATCTTGTCTTCCTGGATCGCGCGGGTGATGGGAAGCAGCTTGCCGTCGTAGCCGACGATCTTGCCATCCTCGACCTTGAGGTCCAGCCGGCCGAGATACTCGCCCCACTGGAAGCCCTGCACGACGAGCGTGCGCCAGTCGCCGTTCGTCACCTCGCGCGGAACGTCCAGCTTGGTGTGGGAGTGGCCGCCGACGATCAGGTTGATCCCCTTGACCTGCTTGGCCAGGGCGGTGTCCTCGTCGAGGCCGCTGTGGCTGAGCATGACCACCAGGTCCGCTTCCTTGCGCAGCTCGTCGGTCAGCTTCTGGGCCAGTGATAGCGGCGGAACGAAGACGTAGTCCTTCTGGTGCTTCTTGGCGACCGCGCCCTGGGCGTCGTCGCCGAGCACGCCGAAGACGCCGATCTTCAGGCCGTTGCGCTCGAAGATGTGCTTGCGCAGGAAGATGTTCTTGCCGGTTTGATCCAGCATGTTCGAGTTGATGACCTTGAAGGAGCGCCCCTTGGCCTGCTTGAGGAGGTTGGCGAGGCCGTTGTCGAGCTCGTGGTTGCCCACGGTCGTGGCGTCGTATCCCGCCTGGTCCATGGTCTTGTAGTCGGCTTCGCCCTGGTAGAAGGTGTAGATGGGCGTTCCCTGGAAGACGTCGCCGGCATCCAGCACCAGCGTGGCCGGGGTCTGCGATTTGATCTGCTTGATCAGGGCCGCCCGGCGGGCGACGCCACCCAGGCTCTTGCCTTGACGGGCGTCGTAGGGGAGCAGGTGATCGTGCGTGTCGTTGGTATGCAAGATGGTCAGGCCGACGGGGGCTGCAAAGGTCCCCGTGGCGCCTACCAACCAGATGGTGGCAGCCAGAAAGGCGCGTCTTAACACGGCTTAAGTCTCCTCAAGAGGGCGAGGGGCGTCGATTAGCTTCATCTTATGGGGCTTGGCCCGATTAGGCAAGCGTGGGCGTCCGCGCGCGCTCCCGCGACGGGACGGGGGCGACGAGAGGAGAGGGCGGCGGGCGCATGCATGGTATCATGGGCGTCGTATTCAACGATGCCCAAAGCCCCAATCAGCCTGACTGGCCGGAACAGGAGGGAGTGCAGAATGATCGCGTTGCCCCAGCCGCTACAAGAGGTCTGGAATGTTTGGCAGGAGATCCAGGGAGCGGCGAACCGTCCCGCGACGCTAGCCCTGGTGGCCGAAGCCGGCCCCGAGCGCGAGCATTGGCGCGATGCCCTGCTCATCAACTCGCTCTATCCCGAGATGCTGCACCTCGTCGAGCCCCAGGCCGACCGCCCCGCCCCGGCGGACGTCTACGTCTTCATGACCTCGGATGCCTCCGTCCCGCTGGCCCAGGCCTTCCCGGTCATCGAGCGGCTTCCCAAGGACAAGGTCCTGATTGCCCTCGTCTCGGTGCCCGAGCACCAGGCGGCGGCCCGCCAGCGCGAGGCCCTGCATGCCCTCGAACTCGGCGAGGACCGGGTGCTGATCCTGGAGAGCCTGCGGGATCTCGCCGGCCCCTTCGCCAAGCAATTGATCGCGCGCTTCTCGGATCATGCCATCCCGCTCGCCCGGCAGTTCCCGATCCTCCGCGAGGAGGCCGCCTGGGAAGAGATCAACGCGACCTCCAAGCAGAACGCCATGCTCGGCGCCATTCCCATCCCCGGCGCGGACCTGCCCCTGATGACCGCCAACCAGCTCAAGATGATCCTGCGGATCGCAGCGATGTTCGACATGCCCATCTCGGTGGAGCGGGCCCGCGAGCTGCTGGCCGTGGTCGGCGGCGGCTTCGCGCTGCGCGCGGTCGCTCGCCAGGTGGCCAAGTTCATTCCCGTCGGGGCCATCGTCGGTGCGGGCGTCGGCTACTCCGGCACGCTGGCCATGGGCAAGGGAGCCATCGAGTACTTCAAGCGCGTGGCGCCCCAGGAGGTTCCCGTCCGTCGTGCCGTGGAGCCCATCGAGGCCGATGCCAGGCGGGTAGAGACCGAATCGTGAGCACCATCGTCCTCGGCATCGAGTCCTCCTGCGATGAGACCGCCGTCGCCGTCGTCAAGGACGGCACGGAGGTCCTGAGCAACCTGATCTCCTCGCAGATCGACATCCACCGTCGCTACGGCGGGGTCGTTCCCGAGGTGGCGAGCCGGGCCCACATGGAGGCCATCGGTCCGCTGCTCAACGAGGCCCTCTCCGAGGCCGGCGTCGGCTGGAATGATCTCTCGGCGGTGGCCACCACGTTCGGCCCCGGCCTGCAGGGTGCTCTGCTGGTCGGGCTCACCTCGGCCAAGGCGATCGCCTGGGCTCGCGGCATCCCCCTGGTCGGCGTCCATCACCTGGCCGCCCACATCTGGGCCAACAAGATAGCCAACCCCGACCTCCCCATGCCCTTCCTCTGCCTGCTGGTCTCGGGAGGGCACACCTCCCTGGTCCTGGTCCGCGGCCCCGAGGACTTCGAAACGCTGGGAGAAACCCTCGACGACGCCGCCGGCGAAGCCTACGACAAGACGGCACGCCTCCTCGAACTCGGCTATCCCGGCGGGCCCATCATCGATAAGCTTGCCAAGGACGGCGATCCCAAGGCCTACGACTTCCCGCGCTCGTGGCTGCCGGGCACGTATGACTTCTCGTTCAGCGGCCTCAAGACCTCCGTGCTGCGGATGGTCGAAAAGAGCCGCGCGGCGGGCATCGCCATCAAGCCCGAGGACGCCGCGGCGGCCTTCCAGCGCGCCGTCACCGACGTGCTGGTGGGCAAGACGATCGCGGCCGCCGAGGCCCACGGCATCACGACCGTGGCCCTGGCTGGGGGCGTGGCTGCCAACCGCGAGCTGCGCGAGCGGCTCAGCGCGGAGGCTGCGAAGCGGGGCTGGACCGTCTCGATCCCGCCTCTCAGCCTGACCACCGACAACGCCGCCATGATCGCCGGCCTGGGCTGCGAGCTCTACAGGCTCGGGCGCTTCGCCCCCCTTGGCCTCGCCGCCGTCTCGCGCATGCCGCTCGACAAGCTCAAGGGGGCGTAGGCACTCGCTTCAAGCAAGAAGGGTCCCCCCGATCGGGGGGACCCTTCTTGCTTGGGTTATGCCAGCAGCTTGCGCTTCTGTTGCTCGAGCAGGTCGACCATGATGGCCTTCATGTGCTCCTCGGTGCCGTTGTGGTGCATCTCGTCGAGCATGATGGCCGTGGCCTTGTCGACGAGCCGGCTCACCTGCTCGCGGTGCGCCGCGTCCTGCAGCGAGTTGATGGCGATCCGCTGGGTTCCCGCCACCACCTCGGCGATCAGATCCGGCAGGTAACGCTCCGGAAGCGACCCGAGGATCGGGATCTGCCGGATGTTCTGGTAGGCGGGGGATTCGTTGAGGGCTTGAATGGCCGCGTAGGTGAGCAACCCCTCGAGCTCGGGCGTGACCTGGGGCAGGACGCGGCTCAGGAGCACGCGCATCTGCTGGTCGAAGAAGCCCATGACCGCCTCGCGCTGTTCAGGCGTGAGGGTCTTCATGGTCTCGTCGAGATCGAACTTTCGCACCGAGTCCTGGGCGTTGCTGAGCAAGCGGACGCTGACGAGGTCCGTGACAAGGTCGACCACCTTGCCGGCGAACTCCTGGGGCACCGTGATCGGGTTGATCAGCCCCAGGCGCTGCATGCGGTTGCCGACCGAGACGCCGCGAACCAGGTGGACCCAGCCGGATTGTCCAAAGGGAATGAGGTAGGCGCCGACGGGCAGGAAGTAGACCAGGTCGTACCAGCGGGCGTAGCAGAAGGCCTTCCAGCTCGGGTAGCGTTTTCGGCCGATCTCGACGCCACCGCGCACCAGGAATTCCAGGGCGAAGAAGGGCACGAACAGGAGGTCGATGATCCAGAAGGCGTCGAAGGGCTTGCCGTTCTCGCCCAGGCTGCGGTAGTAGTTGCGGGCCATGAGGGGCTTGATCTCGCGCTCGAAGAACGCCGCCTCGGCGGCCACCCGCGCAGGCGTCATGTTCTGGGGGGTCCAGTAGGCCTGGAATCCCTCCTTGGCTGCTTCCCGGCCGGTGTGTCGGCGCATCTTGTTCTTGATCTGCTCGAGGACGCCGCTCAGTCCCGCCCCGGCGAAGGGATCCTCGTGGATCAGCGTGGCCGAGTGCGCCCGCATCTCCTGCAACAGGGAGAGTGACTCGGAGCTGGTGGTGCTGACCTTGAGGTGGGCGAAGGTCAGGTCCGCGCGGTCGAGGTAGGTCTCGGTGATCCGGTGCGGGGCGACGCCCTTGACGGGGTCGTATCGCTCGACGAGCTGGGGGACGACTTTCAGGTAGTGGTGCCGGACGTCCAGGTAGGTGAAGTCGAAGACCACCACCGCCAGGTTCAGGATGGCCAGGATGAGGATGGACCAGTCCGCGAAGCGCTCCAGCATCCAGAGCATGCGCCCCTTGAACGAGGGTGGCATGGGCGTCGGGCCTTCCTCCCAGCCGGGAAAGAGGACGTGTTCAATCTTTTCGGTGAGCTGGGCGGGGATGGGTGCGGTCGACATGGGCATTCTCCTGGCGCGTTGCTGGCTTTATTGTGCCCGAAAGCACCCAAACGACACGTCCTCGCCATCCCGAGCGGGATGGCGAGGTGTCACGCTCAGTTGATCCGGGGCTCGGAGGTGGGCACCCGGAAGCGCCGGTAGCAGGAGTCCAGGTCGCGCTGGCATGCCTCGCGTCCCGCGGGCGAACCGCCGAAAAGCTGCCCGGGGGCGCCTGGATTGGCCTGCTGATCCCGGGTGATGCAGTCTCGGTAGGCGTTTTGGCAGATGGCAGTGCCCCGCCGCGTGTACCGGGAGCCGTACCGCCCGTAATAGGGATACGGAGCCTGCTGGATCTCGCGAGACTCCGGGGCCAAGCCGGCGCGTCCCGCGTCCTGCCCCGCCGGACCGACCACGGCCGGCGGCTGGGTACATGCGATGACCCCGAAGAGCAGGCTCAATCCCGCTAGGCGCAATGGAATGCCCATGCTCGACCTCCTTCTCAGTTCTCACTGCGGGGAGAGCATAGTCTCGCGACGGTGAATCGTCAGGATGAGGCCAGCCAAGATCAAGCGGGTTTCCTTGTGCATCCCCTTGAATGGGCAGTCGGGCTATAATGAAGGGCCTCCCTCGCTGGATCACGTTCAGGAGTCTCGACTTGCGCCTCGCCGTTTCCGATGAATCGCTTCCCAAGAGCTACAACGCCAAGCGCGTCCAGGCCTTCATCGCGCGCTGGCAGGGGGCTCACGGCAGCGAGCGGGCGCAGAAGGACTCCTTCTTCAGCGAGCTCTGTGAGGCGCTCGGAGTCGCCAAGCCCAGGCCGAACGATCCGGGCTATTGCTTCGAGAAGACGGTCGTCACCGTAGGCGCCGCCTCCCGTGGCCGCAAGAAGGCCGAAGACACGACATTTGCCGACGCCCAGTCCACCACCAAGTTCATTGACTTCTACAAGAAGGGCCACTTCGTCATCGAGGCGAAGCAGGGCGGTGAGCGGGGCCAGAGCCAGGGTTCGGCGGTCCGTGGTACCTATGAGTGGAGCCGAGTCATGGAGGCGGCCTTCATCCAGGCCCTCAACTACGCCAACCATCTGCCCGAGGGTCGGCCCCCCTTTCTGCTCACCTGCGATATCGGGTACTGTTTCGAGGTCTGGGATGCCTTCTCCGGTAACTACGGGGGCTACGGCGCTCGTCGCCGGATCATGCTGGAGGAGCTGGCGAAGCCGGAGATCTTCAAGCTCTTCCATGATCTCTTCACGCAGCCGGAAGCCCAGGACCCCACCCGGGTCTCGGCGAAGATCACCCGGGAAGTGGCGGGCAAGCTCGCCGTCCTGGCGAAGTCCCTGGAGGAGCGCCATTCCCCCGAGAAGGTAGCGAAGTTCCTGATTCGCTGCCTGTTCACGATGTTCGTCGAGGACATCGGGATGCTGCCCGACAACCTCTTCTCCCGGGCCGTCTCCGAGATCTGGCAGCCCAACCCCAGGGAGTTCCCGACCGGCGCCGAGGCCCTCTGGGAGGCGATGGACAAGGGCGAGCGCTTCGGCTTCGTCAGTAAGCTCCTGCGCTTCAACGGCGGACTTTTCGCCAGGGCCAATGCCCTGCCCCTGACGGCCGAGCAACTGGAGCTGCTGGCGGATGCCGCCAAGATGGACTGGGCGAACGTCGAACCGTCGATCTTCGGGACCCTGCTGGAGCGCGCGCTCTTGCCCGAGGAGCGCCACAAGCTGGGCGCCCATTACACGCCACGCGCCTACATCGAGCGCCTGGTCCGGGTCGTGGTCGAGGAGCCCCTACGCGATGAATGGGTTGCCGTGCAGGCGGAAGTCGAGCAGGACATGCGCGACCTCGACGCCAAGAAGAAGGGTGGAGCCGACACGCCGGCCCGTCGCCAGGCACAGGACCGGGCCATTGAGCGGATCCAGGCGTTCCACCAGCGGCTCGCCAAGGTCAAGGTGCTTGATCCGGCCTGCGGCTCGGGGAACTTCCTCTACGTGACGCTCGACCTCATGAAGCGCCTGGAGCTCGAAGTCCTGCAGCGCTTGCAGGACCTGGGTTTCCGCCAGATGAAGCTGGAGATGGAGACCGTGACCGTCAACCCGGCCCAGTTCTACGGGATCGAGGTGAAGCCCTGGGCCCGCGAGATCGCCGAGATGGTCATCTGGATCGGCTACCTGCAGTGGCATCACCGGATCAACGGGGACAAGCCGCCGCTGGAACCGGTGCTCAAGGACCTGAAGAACATCGAGGGGCGCGACGCCTTGATCACCTGGGACGGCACCGAGCCCGACGTGGATCCCAAGACCGGGAAGGTGCGAACCCGCTGGGACGGCAAGACCTTCAAGCCGCACCCGGCCACGGGAGCGCTGGTGCCGGACGAGATGGGCCTCATCGAAAGCGTGCGCTACGTGAATCCGAAAGCCGCCAAGTGGCCGAAGGTGGACTTTATCGTGGGGAATCCGCCGTTCATCGGAGCCAAGAGGTTACGCTTCCTACTTGGAGATGGTTATACGGAGGCTGTACGCAACACATATAAGACGGCTGTGCCAGAAAGCGCGGATTACGTGATGTACTGGTGGCACAAGGCGGCGGAGGCCGCGCGCCTTGGTGGCGTCCGGCGATTCGGCTTCATCTCGACCAACAGCATCACCCAGGCTTTCAATCGCCGGGTGATCGAACTTCATCTGGAGGGAAAGGCTCCGCTTCGGCTACTGTGGGCGATTCCGGACCACCCTTGGGTGGATAGTTCGGATGGAGCGGCGGTGCGGATTGCCATGACTTGCGTGGGTGCCAAGGAATCTGATGTTCAGGCGCGTCTGCTGTCGGTTCAGGCGGAACGCGAATGTGGCGAAGATGCACTAGCGGTCGAACTCAGCGAGGAGATCTTTCCGAAACTCCACGCCAACCTGAAGGCCGGAGCGAAGCTTACTGATTCGCAGATTTTGAGTGCGAACCAGGGCCTATCGAACCGAGGTGTCATGCTTTTTGGTGCGGGCTTCATTGTTACGCGAGAAGAAGCAACTGCATGGGCGTATAGAGCCGATGATGACGGACCGCTCGCTTTGGCTCGGGTGATCAAGCCTTACTGCAATGGTCGCGATCTGATGGCGACATCAAGAGACGTTCTAGTGATCGATTTTTTTGGGATGACTCAGGATCAAGCAGCTCGCTATTCGCAGCCATTCCAACGGGTGATCGAGCGGGTGAAGCCAGAGCGAGATACCAACAATCGGGATTTTCGTCGCTTGAATTGGTGGCTGTTTGGCGAGCCGAATCCAGCACTGCGAAAGATGCTGGAGGGGCTACCTCGCTTTATTGTTACGCCGGTTACTGCGAAGCATCGGTGTTTCGTATTCTTGGACGGGAATGTGCTGCCGGATGACGCACTAATTACTATCGCTATGGATGATGCCTACGCCTTGGCAACTCTCTCGAGTCGGGTGCACGTCATATGGTCTTTAGCGGCAGGAGGCACATTAGAGGATCGTCCACGCTATCTAAAGACCTCATGCTTCGACCCGTTCCCCTTCCCTGAACCCTCGTCCGAACTGCGTCAGCGCATTCGGGAGCTGGGCGATCGCCTCGACGTCTTCCGCAAGGAACGCCAGGCGGCGCACCCGGACCTTACCCTCACGGGCATGTACAACCTGCTGGAGAAGCTCCGCGCTGGCGAGCCCTTCACCGCCAAGGAGAAGGTACTTCACGAGAAGGCCTTGACCAGCATCCTGGCGCAGATTCACGATGATCTGGACGCGGCCGTCATGGAGGCCTACGGCTGGCCCCGTAACATCAGCGACGAGGAGATTCTGGAGCATCTGGTCGAACTCAATGCCCAGCGGGCTGAAGAGGAGGCCAATGGCCATGTTCGCTGGCTGCGGCCCGAGTTCCAGAACCCGCCCAAGGAAACCAAGCAGCCGACGCTTCCCGAGATCTCCACCGAGGTCCCCCTGGCGAAGCCGGCGACGAAGCCCAAGGTGAAGTCACCGGCCAAGGCAGCCGCCGAAACGGCTCCCGCTAAGTCGACCGAGAAGCAGGCCTGGCCCGCCGAGATCCCCGAGCAGTTCACCGCCATCCGCAACCTGCTACGCGGAGACGCGCGCCCCTGGACTCCCGAGGAGATTCAAGGTCGCTTCAAGAGCTCTCGCAAGGAGACCATCCGCCAACGCCTCGATGCCCTCGAAGCCCTGGGAGTGCTGGTCCGAGACGGAAACGATTCCTGGCGGGCGTAGCTTTGGTTAAGACTGTATTTAATCCTGTGTCTGGTCAAATATCGGTGTTGTGAAAAATATGATTGTAATTGCTTTGGGCCTCTATGCCCGCGAATTGAGGTTTACATTTGCTTGATTCGTTTGATGTCAGTGGACTTTGGTGGAGGCCTGAAGCGCCTGAGAGGAAGATTCCCGGAACGCTTACTTATGACCCAGAGGAAGGGCTCGAACTTTCACTGATCGGGGTCTTGAGCGATTCGGCTGCGTTCGGTTCTTCAGAGGAGTTTGAGGTAATTCATGGCATGCCAAGTAATGGCTTGCCGATCACGTTAGTGAATTGTGCCGTGAACCGAGCTAACTGGGGCTTTTCTGGTTTCGCGACAGAAACTCTTATTGCTCATGCTTACCTTTCGGGGCATCATTTTCCAGACCGTTCACAAGTGAGGTTGAATCGGGTTCAAATTGCACTCTCAGGTCTAGATGAATGGTGTTCGTTTGATGGCTTTAATCTATCCTGGAGTGCTGAACCGCCTTTTCGGGCCACCATTGAGTATCGGAAGCCATCGCCACTGATCGTGCCTTTGAGTGACGAACTAAGCCTTACATTCGATCTGAGTGTAAAGGGGCCATCGAAAACGGCCCTACAAACTTCTGCGTCTATCGAAACAACGACTATGCTTGTCTTTAACTACAAGTCGGAAGTGACGTTTAACACGGTATTAAGGGATATTCATCGAATCCGCCAGTTTCTTACCATGGCGACCGGTCGGGTTCCCATTCTCAAGCAGGTATCAGCTACCTCAGAATCCAATAGAAGCATGGTGCAAGGGCGTATTTATCAGCCGCAAATTATGATCGTCTATCCGGCGCCCCTGCAGGAATCAAAATCAAATAAGGGGTTTCACCCTCACGAGCTACTGTTTTTTCTCCGGGATCTCGGAGAAGCTCCTGAGAAGGTTCTCAAAATCTGGTATGCCAATGCTGAGCTTCTTGAGCCCGTTTATGATCTCTACTTTGCGGCTAGAGGGCGTGAGAATCAAATAGGCGTCGAGTTCCGCTTTCTATCTGTCTGTCAGGCGCTCGAGACGCTGCATCGTCGTTGGTATGGCGGTCTTAACCTTCCAGATGATGAGCACCAAGCCAGATTACTGGCGATACTAGACGTCTGTCCTGATGAACATAGACTTTGGCTCGCTAGTCAATTGGAGCATAGTAATCAGCTACGCCTAAGGGCGCGCCTCAAGCAACTTATAGAGCCATTTCGCTCATCTTTGGTTGCCTATCTTCCGGAGAGACGTCGATTCGTGGATCGGGTCGTCACGCTCCGAAATTACTTAACGCATTACGATGCGAAGGAGCCTGTCATTGTCGATGGCGAGGAGTTGTATTGGTTGTCAGAAAGGTTGGTGTTGTTGCTCGAGGCCTGCCTACTCCAATTGATGGGATTTAATGGAGAAAGCATTGCGTCATTTTTCAATCGGAACCCTCGTATCGAGTCGAAATTTGCACTGGCTCCACGTTAGCGCGTAGGTATTGGAATTTCCGTTTTCGGTTTAAGCAGTGGCGAGGTCGCGCACTTCGATCACGAGCGTCTTGCCGAGCGCCTTCAAAGCGGATTCAATTTGGTCGAACCGAGAATTGTGATCCAGGTCGAGCAACCGACGAACCTGCTTCTCGTCACTCCCCAACTTCGTGGCGAGGTCGACGCGGGAAATCCCCTGCTCGCGCATGGCGGAGAAGATTGCGAGCTTAGCCGCGACCAAGGGAGGTAGGGGAACCGATACCTGGCCTTTCGATAATTTCGATGGCTTAGGGAGAGGACTCCCGCTATCCAGGTAGCCTGATAGAGCCACTATCAAGGCATCCTGAGCCCAGGCCAGGGCCTCGGTCTCATCGTGGCCTTCAGTGAGGGCCTGGGGTACATCCGGGAACTCGATGATCACGGTGCCGCTTTCGGTTCGAGTCAGGCTTGCGGGATAAGCCAATTGCATAGGCACCTCCTAGAGTACGTCCTTGGGATCAATGCCAAGTTGCTTGCAAACCTTCTTGAGAAACTCCGGGCTGAGATCCGCGTCCCCGTGGGTCGGAACCGTCGTCCACTTCTCGCCAATGGTAACGAGAACGTGTCCCCCTTTGCCCCGGCTCTCCGTGATGGTCACGCCAACTTTACGGAGCTTCTTGACGAACTGCTTGCCTTTCATGATGTTACTTTCGGACAAATTTGTCCGAAAGTCAAGAGCCGATCGTCATTTTGCTTTGATGATTCTCCCCTCGCCTGATATGGTAGTTCCACCCGCGGGTGAATACGTGAGATTGAGTGAAACACGCTTGACTGAGAAGGCCTGCCCGTCACCCATCGCTCTGCAAAGGGAATGGTCTGGCATGGGCATGGTCTTCGTCATGACCCTGGCCCTTTACGCGCTGCTCTCGATGGGGCCCGCGACTCCCTTCAATGCCCACGTCCATCTCGCGCATGCCTGGCTCTCGGGCCTGGTCACCCCGCTGACCCTTCCCGCTTACCTCGAGCACGCGCCCGGTCCGACCGGCGCCATCATCCCCTACGGCCCCGGCCCCGCCATCTTGCTCCTACCCTTCGTGGCGATCTGGGGGCTCGCCACCGATCAGAGTGCCTTCTGCATGGCGCTCGGAGCCCTCAACGTGGCCCTCATGTGGAGCCTCGCGGGCCGGCTCGGCGCCACGGGCAGCCTGCGAACGGCCCTCACGGTCCTCTTCGGCCTCGGCAGCCCCCATCTCTTCTACGCGGTCCAGAGCGGGAACACCTGGCCGCTGATGCACATCGTCACCATCTTCGGCTTGCTGGTCGCCTTGCGCTCGGTATTCAGCCCGGCGACCCTGGTCAGCGGCCTCGGAGTCGGCCTGGGGCTCGGCCTCGCGTACCTGACGCGGCAGCCGGCGGCGCTTGCGATTCCCTTCATTGCCGCCATGAGCCTCTTCAGGGGGGCGATGAGGCCTACCCTTGAGCGTCATTCCCGCGAAAGCGGGAATCCACTGGGCTCCCGCTTTCGCGGGAGTGACGGGGTAGGGTGGCCGCATGCCGGGGGCTTGGCTGCCGGATTGGGGACGTGTGTGGCCTTCACCCTCGCCTACAACTGGGCGCGCATGGGCAACCCCCTGGATACCGGCTACGAGCGCGTGATCATGGCCATCACCGCGCCGCACATGATCCCCCACGGGGTCTTCAGCCTGGAGTACCTGCCGCGCAACCTGCATGCCTACTTCCTGAGCGCACCCGAGCGGATCGCGGGCTTTCCCTTCTTCCAGCCCTCGCAGTTCGAGATGAGCATGCTGCTGGTCTTCCCCGCGCTGTTCCTGATGCCGCTGGCCGATTGGCGACACCGGCGGAACTGGTTGGCCCTGGGGGCGATCGCCTCCATGATGGCCGTCTACCTCGTTTACTACTGGACCGGCGCTACCCAGTTCGGCATGCGCTACGCCATGGACTGGCTTCCCCTCGCCATGGTCCTGATCGCCTCGGCGGGCAACAAAAAGAGCCCCCTCGTCTGGCTCGTCGCGGTCCTGGGGATCGCGGTCGAAGCCTGGGGGCTCGTCATGTGGCGCCTACTGGGCTGGGCTTAGCCTACCGTCTTGGCCTTGGCCTTGCTGGGCGCCTGGTACTGATAGCGCACCAGGGCGTAGAGCCCCTCGCGGACGGCATCCGGCAGCGACTGCACCCGGACGGCGAAGTCCACCACCTCGGAGTTGAACGAGTCGTCGGTCACGAACCACTGGGGCGAGATGCCGGTCCAGGAGCACATCTTCTCCCACTGCTCCCAGCTCGGCTGCGAGCGACCGTCTTCCTTTTCCCATTCGATGACCGTGTTGCGCGAGACGCGCAGGCGCTTGGCGAGTTCCGGTTGGGTCAGGCCCAGGGAGGAGCGGTACTGGCGGAGTCGCCGGGCTACCAGGGCGCGAAGCGGTTCACTCATGACTTTCCCATCTTTGCGGATACTCGGACACGTAGCCGGGGCGCCGGATGCCAGGATTCTTCACAGACCCTTTACCCCTTCTAATCATTAGTCTACCTGCTTTGCGACAGCTTGTCAGCTCCCTTCATGTTCAGTTTTTTGACTCGATAGCACGCCGTCGTTTGCCAGCGCATCCGCACGGGCGTTTTGCTCGCGCTCGACGTGCTCGAGCTTCACCTCACGGAAGCTGCCGAGAAGTTCGCGAACCTGGTGATAGAGTGGCGCCAGATTTGCATGGCGGACAGCGTAGCTGCCCTGCAGTTGCCGGATGACGAGCTGCGAATCGGAGCGCAGGACGAGCCGGCGGATGCCCATGTGGGCGGCCTCGACGAGCCCCCGGATGACCGCGCGGTACTCGGCCACGTTGTTGGTGGTGCTGCCCAGGCTCTCGGCAATCTCGCGAAGAACGCGGCCGTCCTCGGTGGCGATCACCACTCCGAGCCCAGCGGGACCGGGATTGCCCTTGGAGGCCCCGTCGGTGTTGATGACGTAGCGCCGGCCGGGATCGATCGCCACGGGCGCCGCCTCGGCGGTCGGACGGCTGAGGTCCGGCAGCTGCCAGATGCCTTCCAGCACGGCGTCGGCGGTCGGCTCGAGGGTTTGGCGTGGGCTGACCCCGGAGAGCACGCCGATGGCCGCCGCTGCGCCGGCCGCGCGCGCCATGAGCAGGTCCGCGAGCGTGTCCCCGATGACCAGGCACTCGGAAGGGGGGATGCCCAGGGCTTCGCAGCAGTTGAGCACGAGGTCGGCATGGGGCTTGGAGCGAGAGACCGAGTCCGAGCCGGCGATCGCCCCCAGATAAGCGTCGACGCCCAGCAGCTCGGCATGGCGCGCGGCGTTGCGCTTGAGGTCCGAGGTGGCGATCGCCAGCTTCCAGCCGTCGTCGGAGAGCTTTTGGAAGACCGCCTGGACGTCTCCTAGCGGCTTGACTGCCTGGCTCCAGTCGAGTTCGCCTTCCGCCGCGTCGAAGGCCGCTTCGACCAGGGGCCTCGCGTCGATCCAGGACATCCCTCGCCGGTAGAGGAAGGCCGAGGCGATGGCCTCCTCTTCGAGGCGGGTGCCGACCGCCAGGGGGCCGGTCGGATCGACCCGCCCGTCGATGATTCCCAGCTCGAGGGTGAGGGCCTGCGTGTCGGCTTCGCTCAGGCCGGCCAACTGGGCCAGGTGCGTGACGCGCAGGCGCGAGACCTCTCCCCAGAAGGCATGGAAGTCGACCAGGACGCCGTCCTTGTCGAAGATGAGCGCGCGGCCGGCGACAGGACCGCCGGGCAGCCTCAGCTCGGGCATCAGTCGCGTGCCTCGCTGGGGTCGACCTTCACCTCGATGGGCGGGCGGGTGGAGGGAATGAAGCCGCGCACGGCCACGTCGTGGGCGTTGGCGCGCATGAGGTTCTGCGCGTAGGCCATGCGCTCGTTGAGCTCCTGGGCGATCGCCCCCGGAAGCTGCTTGCGGGTGACGAGGCCCGCGCTGAGCGTCTTGAACTCCTCCATGCGGCTGATCACGCTCGCGCTGCCGGTGAAAGGCAGATCGCGATTCGGGATCATGCTGGAGAGGGCCTGCACCTCCAGGCTGAGCGCGCGGGCCGAGGCCGAGAGCTCGAAGTCCCCGTCCGCGATCAGGTGGCGCAGGTAGCCGCCATCGAGATCCTGCAGGACGCGCTTGGCCGCCAGGGCCGGGTTGCGGTGCGGGACCATGGCCTTGCGGCGGAAGGGGCCGTCGGACAGCGCCGACAAGAGGCCCGGGCGCATGTGGCTCATGGCGAAGAAGAGCACGCCCGGCTGGTTCTTCTGCTGAAGGAGCCGGATCTGGGAGACGGACTCCCAGGGGGCGTCGTTCATGCGGAGCGGCCCGAGGATGGGATACAGGAGGTTGGGGCGCTTGTAGCCGTCGGTCTCCCAGGAGAGCCAGGTGGCCAGTTCCTCGGTCTTGGATGTGTAGAGCATGCTGGTCACGACGTTCACCCAGCGGTTGTTGGACCAGTGCCGCCAGTGCTGCATCTTGGTGAGCCGCGCGAAGGACTCGCCCCGGAAGGTGGACGCCGAGACGGTCAGGCGGGGATTCTTGCGCTTCAGGCGCTCGGAGAGGTCCTTCACCAGCAGGTTCACCTGCTCCTCGCGCCAGCCCTGCCATTCCGCGGCGGCCTGCGAGTTGGGAGGCACGGGGAACGGGGGGTACTGCCCGTACTTGGCGAAGTAGTCGAGCGCGAAGTAGGTCCGGCTGGACTCGTCCTCGGGAATGGTCTCGTCGTAGCGGATGTAATCGAGCATCACGCCGTCGAAGCCGTAGCGGGAGAACATCTCGTCGACGAGCAGGCCCACCCACTGGCGCGCGCGAGGCTCGGCGGCCGACAGGAAGCGCGACGGCGTCTCGGAGGCCGTGGCTGGGCGGGACGCCAGGCTTGGCAGCCGGTCAAGAACCGGGTTGCCGAAGCCCGGCGAGCGCACCCGCAGGGTCCAGATCCAGGGGTGGACTTCCATGCCCAGCGCATGGGCCTCGGAGACGAGGGTCTTGAGGATATCCGGGCTCTTTGCGAACTCGGGATCCTGTTCGGTCAGGCGGCTCGGGTAGAGCGTGTAGCCGCGGCGGAAGACCTCGGGATAGATCAGGTTGAAGCCGGCCTTGGAAAGCGTGCTCAGCAGGTAGCGCACGCCCTCGGGGGACTTGGGGAGGGCGCCGGCATCGAGGAAGATGCCCCGGGCTTCCACCGTTCGCGAGGGGATGAGGCGCAGGCGCGCGGCCAGCATCGCCTCGCGGGCCTGCAGTAGCGCGCTCTCGGCGCGCAGCGGGTCGTCGCGCATCTCGCCCATCAGCGCGGCCGTGTCGAGGGCCATGCGGGCCGCGGCCAGATCCGAGACGATCCGGCCTTCGGGCACCTCGAGCATCCGCGCGCGGGCCGTCGCCAGCTCGGCCTCGAGTGCTTGCAGGTCGCGCCGCAGCATCGCCAGGCGTTCGGCAGGCACGGGAGTAGTTGATGGCGCCTGCGCGGACGCCCATGGCGCCATCGGCAGGGAGGACGCCCAGAGCGCGACGCTCAGGATCAGCGCCTGTCGACGAAAACCGAAACGCTTCACGACCGAAACCAGCCTCTCACCACGATCTGCGGGGCGCACCCTACCTGGATTCCCGCCAAGACGCGGCGAGCCGTCTCTATCTAACCGGGCAACTGCCCCTCCGTCAACGTCAGAACCTGGAAAGGGCTATTGTGTATTTTTATGAAGCGTGTTATCCTGCGGCGCATGAACGAGCTTCTGCGTGAAACCTGTCGCTTGCTGACGAGCGGCCAGCCTTTCGACCCGGCGGCCCCGCGCGATGACGCCCAGCTGCTGGCCGTGGGCCACGAGGCCTGCCGCATCCTGGAGGCGGCCGAGATTCCTTGCCTGGTGGGCGGCGGCGTGGCGGTCTGGGCCTACGGCCGGCGCCGCTTCACCAAGGACATCGACCTCTTCATCCCGCCCCGCGTCCCGCACCTGGCCCTCGACGCCCTGGGCAAGCACGGCTTCCACACCCGCGACACCGACGCCTTCTGGCTCTACAAGGCCATCAAGCATGACGTCCTGGTCGACCTCATCGTCTGGACCACCGGCAACATCCGCGTCACGGACGAGACCTTCGAGCGCGCCCGCTGCGCCCGCATCGACGGCGTGCCCTTCACCCTCATGAGCCCCGAGGACGTGCTCTTCCGCAAGATCCTCTCCCACCGCGAGGAACGCCGCGACTGGTACGACGCGCTCTCCATGCTGGCGGCTTCTTCGGCCAGCTTCGACTGGGAGTACCTGCTCAGGCTGGTCGCAGAGCGCTACGCCCGACGTACCCTCAGCTTCTTCTTCTACGCCCAGAGCGAGCTGCACCTCGACGTCGCCCCGCCCCATGTCCTCAGCGAGCTGCTCTCCCGGCTCGAGCTGGGCACGACGGCCCCCGGACTGGGACCCATCCTCTTCGCCCCGGCCGATCGGCAAGCCCCCCGGCTCACTCTGGATTAATGACCGGTCGTCAGCTCGCCCTCTTGCGCGATCCGGGCGATCGCCTCGGCGTCCGGCGTCACGTAGAGCGTCTTTTCTTGCTCGTAGATCACCATGCCGGGCTTCGCGCCTGACGGCTTCTTCACGAAGCGCTTCTTGGTGAAAACCACCGGCACCTTGCTCGACGCTCTCGCCTGCGAGAACCACGCCGCCAGCATGGCCGCCTCGTCGCGCGTGCGCTCGGGCAGCTCGCCGCCCACGCCCCGCACGAGGACATGCGAGCCCGGGATGATCTGCGTGTGAAACCACCAGTCATCCGGCCGCGCGATCTTCAAGGTCAGCATGTCGTTCTGCCGATTGTTCCGGCCCACCAGGATCTCCAGCCCGTCACTGGACACGAACCGCGTCGGCTGCGCTTCCGGAGCCTTCTTCGTGCCCCGCGGCGGCCGACCCTTGCTCGGAGCCTCCGGGGTCAACTCCTGGCGCACCTCCGAGAGGTCCTCCAGCCGCGTCGCCTGCGCGATCGCCGTCGCCACCGACTCCCAGTACCGGATCTCCTCTTGTCCCTCGTCCAGCAGGCGCTGGCTCACTTCCATGCCCGCCTTCGCCTTCTGATACCTTCTGAAGTACCGCTGGGCGTTCTCGGACGGCGTGAGCCTCGCGTCGAGCGGGATGTGGACGGTCGGGGAGCCATCGATGTAGTGATTGGGCGCTTCGAGCTGCTTGGCGCCGGGCGGCAGTCCCCAGCCGTACGCCAGGATCAGCTCACCCCATTGCTTCTGCTCCTCGGAGCGCTCCCCGGCCAGCACGCCCTCGCGGATCCGCTCCTGGCGCGTCGTCTGCTTGGCGAGCCGCTCCTTGACCTCCTTGGCCAGCGTCGCGCGCATCGCCTCGAGCCGTTCGTTTCGCTCGATGCCCAGGTAGTAGGCGTCCAGCAAGGCGTTGGCGTCGGAAGGAGGGGGCGCCTCGGCCCCGGTCCAGAGCACGCGGTAGTCCCAGGGCTTGCCGGCTTCGCGCTTGGCATGGAAGCGGCCCTCTCGGATGTTGGCGATGGCTTGGTCCCAGGTGCTCGATAGCCGCGACAGTGCCTCGGACTCCAGCCCCTGAGCGTCGGTCTTGGGTGAAAGGCCGGCATCCTCGCAGATCTGGGCGATCGCGATCTTGCTCAGGCTGTGGACGCCGGCCAGGATGGCGCTTTCGAGGCTGCCGCCGGCCGCGAGCAAGGCGATGAGGTCGCTGCCCGCGACGTCGCGCGGATCCCGGCGGTTGGCGGGGACGGGCGGCGGGTCGTAGGGGATGCCTGCGTAGATCTGGCGCTCCCGGCTCATGCTGGCCGTCACGGTCCGCAGGCTGCCGAGCACCGTCCCGTCGGGGCGGTCCAGCAGGATCAGGTTGGAGTGCTTCCCGGTGAGCTCGGCGACGAGCACGCGCTCGATGGGATCTCCCAGCTCGTCGCGGCCGGTGGTGACGATTTGCAGGACGCGCTCCAGGCCAACTTGCTCTACCCGTAGGATCCGGCTACCCTCCAGGTGCTTGCGCAGCAGCATGCAGAACATCGGAGGCTGCGCGGGGTTGTCCGGGCGGCTCTCGGTGAGGTGCACGCGCGAAAAGGATCCGCGCACGGAGAAGATCAGGCGGAAGACCTCCCGGTTGCCGCGCAGCTGCCAGAGCATCTCGGTGGCGGTCGGGACGTGGATCTTCTCGATGCGGGCGCCCGTGAGGCGCTCATTGAGTTCGCGCGCGATGGCGGCGAGGGTGAGACTATCGACGGTTTGCATGGCATGATGATAACGTGGCCGGGACGCCCGCGCCACTGGCAGTTCCCTGGTTGGATGATGGGAGTCTCCAAGTTCATGTGTGATTGTGGGGCGGGGTTGGGAGTCTCTCAGTTCATGGGTGTCTGTGGGGCGGGCCTCCGCGCCCGCCATGGCTTTAATCATGGGCTTTGATTCTGCTGTGGCTCTGATCTTCAAGCTCATCAAGATGGAAGCCCAGCTCTGGGCCAGCCTGTATGCGTGGATGCGTCGTCGTCCTCTCGGCCCTGACGCCTTCCCCTATCATGGCCGCTCCAAGCTCGCCCTCGTGATGGGGATCATGGTGCTCACGGCGCCGCTGGCGATCGCCCTCGTCGACCTGGTGATTCCCTGGCCGTTGCTGCGGATCACGGCCGTGGTCGGGGTGCTCTACGCCATGCTCTGGTCCATCATGCTCTTCGCGAGCCTGCGCTCCATGCCGCACCGCCTGGAACCCAGCGGGCTCCGGCTTCGCTACGGCGTGCTCGCGGGGGCCTTCATTCCCTACGACCGGATCGTCGAGGCCATGGTCGCGATGGCCAAGGTCCCCGGCTCGGGCGAGGGCCTTCAAGTCGAGGGGGAGGCGGCGTTCCTGGCCATCGAGGGGGAGACCAACCTCCTCATCCGCTTGAACGAGCCGCTTTCGCTCGACAGAGCCCTCGGCAAGACGCCCCCGGTGCGGGAGATCCACTTCTTCACGGATGAGCCGAAGCGCATGATCGAGCGCCTGGTGGCCCGCGTGAAACCCCCCGAGGAGGCGGCTCCGCTGTCCGTCCAGGCGTAAAGGCGCTATCATGCGGGGGTTGGAGGCAGACATGGGGAACGCGATGATTCGTATCAGGGACCTCACCCGGCGCTACCAGACCGGAGACCAGGAGATCCGCGCGCTCGACGGCGTCAGCCTCGATATCGACGAGGGGGAGTTCGTCGCCATCATGGGGGCGTCGGGCTCCGGCAAATCCACCCTCATGAACATCCTCGGCTGCCTCGATACTCCGACCTCCGGCAGCTACGAGTTCGAGGGCCTGTCGCTCGACCGCTACGAGGACGACGCCCTGGCCCGGATTCGCAACCAGAAGATCGGCTTCGTCTTCCAGAATTTCAACCTGCTGCCTCGCACCTCTGCCGTGGCCAACGTCGAGCTGCCGATGCTCTACGCCGGGGTCGCTCCTGCCGAGCGCCGGCAGCGGGCTCTCGAGGCCCTTGAGCGGGTGGGCCTGCTGGAGCGCAAGGAGCACAAACCCAACGAACTTTCCGGCGGGCAGCAGCAGCGGGTCTCGATTGCCCGCGCCATCGTCAACCGGCCCAAGATTCTCCTGGCGGACGAACCCACCGGAGCGCTCGACTCCCGGACCAGCGAGGAGATCATGGCCCTCTTCACCGACCTCAACCGCCAGGGCATGACGGTCGTGCTCATCACTCACGAGCCCGACGTGGCAGAGTACGCGCAGCGGGTGATTCGCTTCCGCGACGGGAGGATCCTCTCCGACGAGACGCGCGGGACGATCCGGGGGAAGGCAAACGCATGAAGTCCTTGTTCACGACGTCGCTCGCGGCGGCCATGCTCGTCGCTCCGCTGGCTTTCGGCCCTTCGCTTCTTGCCGAGGCGGCTCCCCAGGCCGCGGCGGCGTCTGCGAAGCTTCCAACGCAGCCTTTGACGCTGGAAGCGGCGATCGCCCAGGCGATCGCGACGCATCCCGACGCGGTGATCGCTCGCACTCAGGTCGACCAGGCCGGCTTGAGCGTCGCCGACGTGAACGCCCAGCGGTTGCAGTTCTCGGCGGATGCCTCGGTGCTGGGGCGCCATGCGCAGACCGGCCTCTTGGCCGACATGGTCCCGGGGACGAGCACGGATCAAACGGGTATCAACGGGACCGTGGGGCTGACCGTCCCGATCTTCACGGGGGGCAAGCTGACCCAGGGGATGCGCGCGGCGGAGCGCCACCGCGATGCGGCGACCTACCAGGGAGCGATGACCCGCTCGGAGCTGGCCTACGAGGTGAAGCGGGCCTTCTGGAACCTGGCGCGCCAGGAAGCCCTGAGCCAGGTTCAGCAGGAGACGATCGTCCAGGCCCAGCGCGCCCTGTCGCTGACCAAGGCGAGCTACGGTCTGGGGCGCTTGACGTCCAACGACGTCGACCGGGCCGAGGTCGACGCGCTCAACACCCAGGACTCCCTTTTGCGCGTCCAGGCGCAGGCCGAGGAGGCGCGAGTACGGCTGGCCGCCCTGCTGGGGATGCCTGCTTCCGAGCTGGCGATCGCCCCACCGGTGGCTTTCGCGGCGGGGTCGCCGGCGACTCCGGCCGTCGCGCTTGCGCAGGCCCCTCGCATGCCCGAAACCCCCTCCTTATCCGATATCGAGCAGGCGCTCGCGGCACATCCCAGGGTTCAAGCCGCCCAAGCCCGGGTCGAGGCGGCCCAAGCAGGTGTTGGGGCGGCCCAGGGGGATCGCTGGCCGCAACTGGCCCTGATCACGACGTACCAGCACGGCAACAACCCCTTCGATCCGCTGAGCGGGGCGCGGGGACTGGGCTCGTTCTCGGGCACGTGGGACGCGCGGGTGTCGGCAAACCTCAACGTCTTCGACAACGGTAAGATCGGGCGCGAGGTCGCCAAGGCGGAGGCGGAGCTGGCGATCGCCGAGGCCAACCTCGAGAAGGCGCGCCGAGAGGTGCGAACTGGCATCGACGTGGCCCTGATCAAGTCCCGGAGCGCGCAGGAGCGCGCGGCCCTGGCGGGTCGCTCGAGCGGCGTCGCGGCGAAGACCCTCTCCTGGGTCGAGGCGCGCTACGAGCAGGGCTACTCCCTGCTGGTCGAGGTCCACGAGTCCCGTCGCAGCCTCCTGACGGCCCGCACCCAGCGTATCGAGGCCGAAGTCGATTTCCAGATTGCCCGTGCCGAGCTTTCGCTCGCGCTGGGCAGGTCCGAGTAAAGGAGCCCTGAGTGAAGCGCCTGTCCCGCCGCAAGAAGCTGATCGTCGCCGGTGTCCTGGTTCTCTTGGTCGGGGGCGGTGGCGCCGCCGCCGTGCTCGGCTCCAAGCGCGCCGCGCCCAAGCAGGAGACCGTCAACGTGGAGCAAGGTCCCTTGAAGGTCGTCGTGGCCGAGACGGGGACCATCGAGCCGTTGACCAAGGTCGAGATCAAGAGCCGGGTGGCGGGCCAGGTGGCGAAGCTGCTGGTGGACGTGGGCGATCGCGTGGAGAAGGGGCAGCTGCTGCTGCAGCTCGACACGACCGACATGGAGCGCGAGCGCGCCCGGGCGGAAGCCGATCGCGACATGATGCAGGCGCGCCTGAAGATGCTGGAGGCGGGGTCTCGCCCCGAGGAGATCCAGGAGGCGCAGGCGCAGCTGGTGCAGGCGGAGTCCGCTTACCAGCGCGCGCAGGCGGAGTACCAGCGCAGCCAGGCGGCCCTGAAGGCCCAGACCATCACGCTGCGCGACGCCGAGTCCGCGCGCAACGACTCCGACGGGGCGCGGGCCCAGCTGGACGCGGCCAAGGCGCGTTTGGCTCGTCTCAAGGCGGGCGCCCGCTCCGAAGAGCTCATGGAGGCGCGGGCTCAGCTTTCCAAGGCTGAGGTGGCCCTGCGAGCGGCTCAGGATCAGCTCGATTACGCCTCGATTCGCTCTCCGATGGCCGGTACCGTGATCAGGCGGGGCATCGAGGTGGGCGAGATGGTTTCGCCGGGAGTCTCGGCCACCGCGCAGGGCACCAGCATGCTGACCGTGGCGGATCTCGACCGCCTGATCCTCAAGAGCAGCCTCAACCAGATCGACATCGGCAAGGTCGCCAAGGGTCTCGCCGTCGAGGTCCGGGTTGACTCGGCCCCGGGTAAGGTCTTCATGGGCGCGATCCACAAGGTGGCCCCGGCGGCAGAGGCCAGCGGTAACGCGCAGGACGGCCTCCAGACCTTCCCCGTCGAGACCATCTTGCAGGCGTCGGCCGGCGTGCAGACCGAACTCTTGAAGCCCGGCATGACGGCCGATCTCGACATCCAGGTGACGACCAAGCCGAATGCGCTCTACTTGCCGGTCGAAGCGGTGGTTCGCGGCAAGGGGAACGAAGCCACGGTCACCTTGCCCGCCAAGAGCAAGGATGCGAAGCCCGAGGTCCGCACGATCACGCTGGGGCTCGCGAACGATCATCAGATCGAGGTCGTCGAGGGCCTGAAGAAGGGCGACGCCGTCCTGATCAAGCCAGCTTCCTCGGCTGACAACGCCGCGAAGTTCTAGCATGCTCGGCGAGTACCTGCGCCTGGCGTTCGAGACCCTGCGAGCGAACCGCCTGCGGTCGTTCCTGACGGTCCTGAGCATCACGATCGGGGTGACCTCCGTCATCCTGCTCACCAGTCTCGCGCAGAGCGGGCTCGCGACCCTGGTACGCGGCGTCGAGGAGGTGGGCGGCACCCGCTTCGTCATGCTCTGGCCGGACCAGCCAAAGCGCGCGGCCAGCAAGACCTCCAACTACCTGAAGGGCCTCACCTACGCGGATGCTGAGGTCCTCAAGGGCCTGCCCGACGTCGAGCGCGCGACGGTGCTGCATCAGGCCGGCCGGCTCAGCGTGCGTCGGCCTGGCCAGAGCGAGCGCCAGACCGACATGGTGGGCACCGACCCGGATTTCCTCGACGCGTTCGCCTACACGCTGGTGAAAGGCCGCAACCTCAACCAAGACGACATGCGCGATCGCCGCCGGGTGGTGCTGGTCGGCGACGAGCTGGCCTCCAGGCTTTTTCCCGGCGAAGAGGCCGTGGGCAAGGAGCTCGTTCTCAAGGACGAGCGCTACCGGGTCGTCGGCCGGCTTGGCTACGCGTCCAAATCCGGCATGAACTTCGGCTTCGACTGGAACGACCTCGCGCTCGTGCCCTTGACCGTTCCGAGCCCCGAGGGCCGCGTCTCGTCCATCACCCTGACCAGCCGGGACCCGTCCCGAAACGCGCCGCTGCTGGACCGCGCCAACGCCCTCCTGATGCATCGCCACAACGGGGTGGACGACTTCCGCTTCCTGGACTTCGGGGGCTTGCTCAAGGGCTTTTACGCGGTCTTCTACGGCATGATCCTGGTGGTCGGCCTGATCGCGGGGATGAGCCTGGTGATCGGCGGGGTGGGCATCATGAACATCATGCTCGTGGCGGTGGCCGAGCGCCGGCGCGAGATCGGCCTGCGCAAGGCGGTCGGCGCTCCCCAGTCCGCCATCATGCGGCAGTTCCTGGTCGAGGCGGTGGTGCTTAGCCTCTTCGGGGCGCTCATCGGGGCCGGGGTGGGAGTCAGCCTGGCGCAGTTCGCCGCCTGGGTCGGGCCGCTGCTCAACAAGGGCTGGGTGGGCATCGTCAGCCAGCCGGCGATCGCCATCGCCGTCCTCGCGTCCGCGGGCATCGGCCTCTTCTTCGGCTGGTACCCCGCCCGCCAGGCCGCCAGACTCGATCCCATCATCTGCTTGCGCTCGGAGTAGGCCATGTCTTTCTTCGAACAGCTCAGAAGCATCCTCGCCACCCTGAACGCCCAGCGCGTCCGCACGCTCCTCACGTTGCTGGGGATCATCCTGGGCGTCGGCACGCTGGTCCTGCTGTCGAGTGCGATCGAGGGGCTGGGGAAGTACATGGAGCGCGGCTTGCGGACGGCCACCGGAGAGGACATCATCACGGTCTCCCGGCGCTGGCGCGACGAGAAGACCGACAAGACCGCCCAACCGCTGGATCGCTTCGACTCGCGGGCCCTGAAGACCGCGCCTGCCCTGGAAGGCTCCCGGGTGCTGAACACCTATACGCAGCGCTTGCCTTACGGGACGCGCGAGGGCCAGCAGGTGCAGGTGGTCGGCACCACCCCGGAGGCCCTCGCCTTCTACGAGCTGGCAGTCGCCAAGGGGCGCTTCATCACCCAGGCCGACGTCTGGAGCCGGGATCGGGTCGCGGTGCTCGGCTCGGAAGCCGCGACGAAGCTGATCGACTCCGGGGACCCGCTGGGTCAGGAGATCAAGCTCAAGGGCGTGCGCTTCACCGTGGTGGGCGTGCTCGCGCCGAAGCCGACCCTGGGAAAGGGCGGCTTCTGGACCTGGAACGGGGCGGTCGTCGTGAACGAGCCGGCCTTCACCGATCGGCTCTCGGGCTCGCGGGGGATCGAGGACATCGTCCTGAGGACCTCGCCTGATGCCCTGGAATCCCTTGGCTTGGCGCGCTTGGCCCATACGGCCAAGGCCATCGTCTTGAACCGGCACCGCGGGGTGGAGAACTTCCACGTCACGGATCCGCTCAAGGACGCCCAGAGCATGCAGGTGGCCACCTTGCTGGTCGGTGGGCTAGAGCTGGCGATCGCCCTGGTTTGCCTGGGCGTCGGCGGCATCAACATCATGAACATCATGCTCGTGACCGTCACCCAGCGCACCCGCGAAATCGGCATCCGCCGCGCCCTGGGCGCCACCAGGGCCGATATCCGCCGCCAGTTCCTGATCGAGGCCGCCATCCTCGCCGCCGTCGGCGGGTTGCTGGGTGTGATCGGCGGCAGCCTGCTGGCCTGGCTGCTTTCCCTGGTGCTGACCGCCACGCTGGGTTACTGGCCCTTCATCTTCGCCCCCGTTCAGGCCTCGCTCGGATTCGCCTTCTCGCTCGTGACCGGCCTGGTCTTCGGCTGGTATCCGGCCCATCGGGCTGCGAACCTCTCGCCCATCGAGTGCCTGCGCCACGAATAGGCGTACGCTCGGGGGTTAAACGATTTTTCTCATGATTTAACTTGGCGTTTACCGGATCGAAATGTGTTCTGGCCATAACCCTGTAAAGGGGGAATCTCCATGCAGCCGATGAACGCCACGACTTATCAAGGGATGCTCCAGCGCCTCGGTCAGATGGCCGGTGCCGCGCCCGCTTACCCTTCGGCGACGCCCCAGCCGGCTCCGAGCTATCCCAGCGTCTCGGCGGACCAATTCTCCCTGTCGGCGCCTGCTCAGGCCATGGTCTACGCGCCAAGCTATCCCGTCGTCGCTCCCCAGGTCGTGCTGCCGGCACCCGTGCCTACCGCCACCTACGCTCCGCAGGCGCCTGGCGTCGTTTCCACGCCCAGCAATCCGCTCGGAGTCAGCTGGGTCGAGGCTCCCGTCGTCGTTCAGCAGCAAACGTCCGCGCAGTTGAACCCGCTGGGCGTCGGCTGGCTGGAGATGGCCACCCCGGCGGCTCCGCCCGTCACGCCCGAGCCCAAGCCGGAGCCCAAACCCGAGCCCAAACCCGAGCCCAAACCCGAGCCCAAACCCGAACCCAAACCCGAGCCGAAACCCGAGCCCAAGCCCGCCTCCTACACCGTGGCGAGCGGGGACACGCTTTCCAAGATCGCCGGGGCCACCCTGGGGAACAGCGAGCGCTGGCGCGAGATTTACGAGCTCAACCAGGGAGTCATCGGCTCCAACCCGAACGTGATTCAGGCCGGCATGGTCCTGCAGCTTCCAGGCGGAGCGAAGGTCGAAGCGCCTCGCCCCAGCACCTCCCAGGCGGGCAAGGCGCCCTACATCAACCAGTACTCGCCGGCCGGCAACGATGGCTCCTACTGGAACGGCCCCGCCAACTGCGGACCGACCTCCATGGCCATCATTGCCCGGGCCTTCGGCTACGGCCAGGGCATGTCCGACGCCAAGCTGATCAACCACCTGGGCAACATGGGCGGCACCAACGGCAACGGCACCAATGTCAACGGCATCGCGGCGATGGCCAGGGGCATCGGCAAGTCCGCCATCACCAAGGGACCCGGGGCGAACGTCGACTGGATCGCCTCCGAGCTGCGCGCCGGCAAGATGGTCGTCGCCAACGGCGACTACCACGCGATGTACCCTCACATCAACAACGCCAAGACCGGCGGCCACTACGTGGCGGTCATCGGCTTGGACGACCAGGGCCGGTTCCTGGTTCATGACCCGGCCTGGAAGAACGGCGGCGCGCCCATCGCCCTGACGGGAGGCCAGCTGGCCGACTTCATCCGGGCCAACCCCAACGGGGGCTACCAGATCTCGATCGGCTAACATGCCGCCAGACGCGACGACGCCCGCCGGCCCAATCGGGCCGGCGGGCGTCGTCGAACGTCCGGGGACGCTCAGGAAACGTCCATGCCGAGTTCGGGATCGATGGGCCCTTGCCCGACTCCCAGAGGAATGGCGCAGGGGTTGCAGACCCAGAAGTGCACCAGGCGCATGCCGTTTTCGCTGACGGCGTCGTAGAAGTTCCCCAGCCGATCGGGGCCTTCGGGCTGCTTGCACATGGTGCAGATGTTCGATGCTTGGTCTGACACGAATGACTCCTATGGCTCGTGAGGGTCGTTTGGCGCGCGGGGACTATCCCAGGGCGATCGCGTTGCCGCCGAGTTGGTGGGTGCGCAGGAATTGCTGCATGGCCTGGGGGCTCACGACGCTGACCTTGGGGTCGGCCGGATCGTTCACGAGGAAGTTGCCCTTGTCGTCCATCCCGACCACGGCCACGAAGTGCCCGGAGTTCTTGCCGCCATTCTCATGCGGGGGCATGGCGTAGTAGTTGCCGTTGGCGACGACCTGCTTGCCGGCGCGCAGCTGGTCGGCGATCCAGTCGACGGAGGCGCCGTACTTGGCTTGAGCCGGGGCGCCGATGGCCTGCGCCATCGAGACGATGCCGTTGACGCCGGTACCCTGGCCGCTCGTGCCGCCGATCTTACCCAGGTGGTTGATCAGCTGGGCGTCGGTCATGCCTTCGCCGTAGCCCCGGGAGCGGGCGAACATGGCCATGGAGGTGGGCCCGCAGTTGGCGGGGCCGTTCCAGTAGGAGCCGTTATTGCCGGAAGGATTGTACTGGCTGATCAGAGGGACGTTGCCGGAGCGGACTGCGGGACCACCCGTCATGGGCGCCGTGCCGGACATGGCCTGCACGCCACTGTAACCGCCATAGCGGCTCGCGGCCTGCCCGGAAGTCCGGGCGGAGTCGCCGGGCACCTTGAGGTTGGCACCGGCGAGAATGTGGTTGGGATTCTGGATGCCGTTGGCCTGGGCCAGTTGCTGCACCGAGGTGCCGAACTTCCGGGCCAGGCCGCTCAGGGTATCACCCCACTTGATCTTCACGTCCATGCGCTGCGCCTTTCTGCTTGATGCCCTATCTTTCTTATGGACGGATTTCATCCGTTTCAGCGTGACGCAATCGAGATCTGAAGAAGATTTATCGCTTGTTTAATTTTTTGAGTGCGTCTGGCGCGATGCCCATGCTCTCGGTAGACTGAGGGGGTTTGACGCTGCCGGGGGGCTGGCTGACGGTTCCCGGCCGACCATGGAGGTCCCATTGAAGAACGCATCTGCCCTTGCCCTGGCGGCGAGCTTGCTCGTCGGCGCGGGGATGCCAGCCATGACTGCCGAAGCTGCAGGCGCCTCCGAGGCCGCCTCCGCTACCCGCGCGGCAGACGCCGTGCGCATCCCGGTGCAGGAGCACACCCTGCCCAACGGACTCAAGGTCCTCCTGGTCGAGAACCACAAGGCTCCGGTCGTCTCGGTCCAGGTCTGGTACCGGGTCGGCTCGCGCAACGAGCAGATCGGTAAGACCGGTCTCGCCCACGTGACGGAGCACATGATGTTCCAGGGCTCCAAGAACTACGCCACGGGCAAGTACAAGGACCTCGTGGAGGCCAACGGCGGCGACTACAACGCCTTCACCACCGAGGACGTCACCGCGTACTACGCGACCTTCGCCTCGGACAAGCTCGAGCTCGCCCTCGCTCTCGAAGCGGACCGCATGACGGGCCTGCTCATTCCCGAGGCCAAGTTCGGCTCCGAGGTCGAGGTGGTCAAGGAGGAGCGCCGCTGGCGCACCGAGAACTCGCCCTTCGGCATGATGTGGGAAGTGCTGGGCTCCACGGCCTACCAGGCCCACCCCTATCGCTGGCCGGTGGTCGGCTGGATGAGCGATCTCGATGCCCTCACGCGCAAGGACGCCTGGGACTTCTACAAGCGCTACTACCATCCCAACAACGCGACGCTGGTCGTCTCGGGAGACTTCACGTCCAAGCAGGCGATGCCGATCATCCAGCGCACGTTCGGCAAGCTCCCCAAGGGCCCCGTGCCTCCCCGGGTCGTGACCGTCGAGCCCAAGCAGATGGGCGAGCGGCGCTCGGAGATCGTCCGCCCGGTCCAGACCGGGAGCGCCATGGTGGCCTACCACATCCCCGCCTACGGGCATGACGACCTCTACGCCCTGCAAGTGCTGGAGAACCTGCTCGCCAACGGCGAGTCCTCGCGCCTCTACCAGGATCTCGTCTACGAGAAGGCGATCGCCCAGGACGTGGGCACCTCCATGTCCAAGCAGATCAACCCCAGCCTCTTCCTGCTGTACGGCACCCTGCTGCCGGGCAAGGATCTAGCCGCCCTCGAAGATGGCCTCTACGCCCAGATCGAGCGCCTGAAGACCGAACCCGTGAGCGCGCGCGAGCTCCAGAAGGCCAAGAACCAGGTGGAAGCCTCCTTCCTCTTCGGCCAGCAAAAGGCCGAGCAGGTGGCCAACATCCTGGGAGAGGCCGCGACCCTCAAGGATTACCGGCTTGCCAACCAGGTCGTCGATCACGTCCGAGCGGTGAGCGCCGAGGACGTCATGCGCGTGGCCAAGACCTACTTCACCAAGGAGAATCGCTCGGTGGTGACCCTGATTCCCGCAAGCGCCCCCGGCTCGAAGGAGGAGCAGAAGTGATCCCGACCATGAAAGCCCCCGTCCTCGCCGGCCTCCTGCTGGCCGCCACCCTGCTGCTCCAGCCGGCCGCCCCTCTCCAGGCGCTCGCGGCGCCGGCTCAAGCCAAGCCCCAGGCCCCAGCCAAGCCCCAGCCCCAGGCCGCCAAGACACTCCCCGTACCCCAGGAGTTCCGTCTCGCCAACGGCTTGAAGGTCCTCCTGGTCGAGCGGCACGACTTGCCTCTGGTTCAGGTGCAGGTGGTATTCCGCGCCGGCCGCCTCTTCGAGCCCGCCAGCAAGGCGGGGGTTGCGAATCTCACCGCGAACCTGCTCACCAAGGGCACGGCCTCGCGCACGGCGACCCAGATCGCCGACGCGATCGATTTCGTCGGTGGCGCGCTCTCGGTCGATTCGGGTACCGACATGGCGATCGCGAGCCTGGCCGTCGCCAAGAAGGATCTGCCTACTGGCCTGGAACTGCTCGCAGACGTGCTGACGCATCCCGCGTTCAGCGCCGAGGAGCTCGATCGGGCGAGGGGGCAGGCGATCGCCCGCCTTCGCAGCTCCCTCGATGATGCGGACGCAGTGCTGGGAACCGCTTATGACCGCGCCGTCTTCGGTCAGCATCCCTACGGCCGCAGCGACCTCGGCACCGCGGCCTCCCTTGCGGGCCTCACGCGCGAGGACGTGGTCGCGTATCATCAGGACCGCTACCGCCCCGACGGAGCCTTCGTGGTGATCGTGGGAGACGTGACTCGCGCCGAAGTGGAGTCCCGCTTCGGGCAAGCCTTGGCAGACTGGAAGGGCAAGGCGATGGCTGTGCAGCCGGCTCAGCCGCCTGCGCCCATCAAGGGCAAGCACGTCAACCTGATCGACATGGACGTGAACCAGTCCTACGTCATGTGGGGCAACCAAAGTTTCAAGCGGAACGATCCCGACTACTTCCCGACCTACGTGATGTTCTCCATCCTGGGAGGCGGCATGAACTCCCGCCTCTTCTCGGAAGTGCGCGATCGCCAGGGCCTCGCCTACGGGGTCTCGTCTTATAACCGCGTGGAGCTCACCGCCGGGGCCGTCATGCTCAATCTTCAGACCAAGACTGCTTCGACCAAACAAGCCCTGTCCAGCATCCAGAGCGAGCTCGCGCGCATGGCCAAGGATGGGGTCACCGCCAAGGAACTGGCCGATGCCAAGTCCTCCATGCTGGGTAGCTTCCCGATGCAACTCGAATCCAACCCGGATCTCGCCCGCATGCTCACCCGGATCGAGTTCTACGGCCTGGGAGATGATTACCTGAGCCGTTATGCGGAGCGGGTCTCGGCGGTCGATCGGAAGGCTATCCTCCGTGTGGCCCGGAAGTACCTTCCCTCTACGGACTACGCCATGGTCATCGTTGCACCAGCCAAGCAGATCGAGGCCGAGTTGAAGCCCTTCGGAACCCTGAAGAAGCTCTCCAAAGAGGATCTGATCCGCTAATCGCCCCAATCGGCGCGAGACAGAGGCTGGGCCGGGGTTACAACCCCGGCCCAGCCTCGCTCCGTGAAAATAATTGGAGAAAATTACGAAGATGAAGGCAAGATTAAGTCTTGGTTGTCTATAATTAACTCAGCCCCGGCCCGACCCGGGAAAATGTCACCCCGTTGTAGGAGGTACTTGCTTCGATGAACCGCATCCGCTTGCTGACCGGAACCCTGCTTGCCTCGGCCATCCTCGCTGGCTGCGGGATGCCCTCGTCGATGGCCCCGATGGGCGCCAACAGCCCCGCCGTCTCCAAGAACGACTTCCGCGGCAACGGTACCTCCCGTCGTGAGATCGTGGTGAAGCTGACCCCCGGCATCGGCGCCAAGAGCCTCGGCATCAAGGTGAAGCGCACCATCCCCTCGATCAACACCATGGTCGTCGAGGTGCCGGATGGCAAGACCCCCGAGCAGGTGATGGCCGACCTCCAGAAGACCGGTCGCGTGATGTACGTCGACTACGTCAACCAGGTCATCCTCGAGGAGGAAGCCGTCGATCCGATGATGAAGGATCAGTACGCGCTGACCAACACCAAGGCCACCACCGCCTGGAAGACCACCAAGGGTGACGCCGGGACCATCATCGCCGTCATCGACACCGGCGCCGACCTCAACCACCCCGACCTCAAGGACAAGATCGTCAAGTCCTACAACGTCTTCACCAAGACCCCGGCGGTCAGTGACTCGCACGGCCACGGCACCCACTGCGCCGGCATCGCCGCCGCTGCCCTGAACGGCGTGGGCATCGCGGGTATCGCTCCTGACGCCGGCCTCATGCCCGTCCAGGTCCTCAACGCCAGCGGTGGCGGGTCGGATGCGACCATCGCCGAGGGCATCGTCTGGGCCGCCGACAACGGCGCCGACGTCATGACCATGAGCCTCGGCCTCTACAAGCGCTCGAAGGTCATCGAGGAGGCGCTGCAGTACGCCCTCGACAAGAACATCTCGCTCGTCGCCTCGGCCGGTAACAACAACGCCCTGAACGACCCCGAGAAGGCTCCTCACCTCCCCTCGACCTACCCCGGCGTCATCGAGGTCGCGGCCACCGACGTCAACAACGCGAAGGCCCGCTTCTCGAACTACGGCAAGACCGTCTCGGTCGCCGCTCCCGGCGTGGACATCCTGTCGACCGTTCCGGGCAACTACAAGAAGATGAGCGGCACCTCGATGGCCTCCCCCGCCGCCGCCGGCGTGGTCGCCCTGATCCGCAGCAAGTATCCCAACCTCTCGCAGGTTCAGGTCAAGGCTCACCTCGAGAAGACCGCCCAGGACCTCGGTGCTGCCGGCTTCGACGAGACCTTCGGCCACGGCCTGGTGGACGCCGCCGCCGCCGTCAAGTAAGTTCCAGACTCAACAGGGGCTGCCTCGCCAACGCGAGGCAGCCCCTGTTCTGTTGTGAGCACCCGCCGGGTGGCTTGCCCTGGATTCCCGCGTGCGCGGGAATGACGATAGGGTGGGCCCGTCCCCCCCTTGGTCCAGGTTCTCAAGCAGAGGTGTTTGTGGGGCGGGCCGCCCCCCCCCCTTGGACCAGATTCCCCAGTAAGGGTGTTTGTGGGGCGGGCCTCCGCGCCCGCCATGGTTATAATGCCCGCCAGGGCTCTAATCCAGCTTCAGCACCATGAGAGTCACGTCGTCATCCTGGCTTTGCCCCGCCTGGAATTCCCTCAGGCTCGCGAGGATGGCCTCGCGCATCTTCTCGGCGCACTGGCGCTGGTGCTGCCAGATGAGCGCCTCGAGGCGCTCGAAGCCGAACTCGTCGCCCTGGGGGTTCTTGGCCTCGATGATGCCGTCCGTGTAGAAGACCAGCACGTCTCCGGGCCCGATGCTGCCTTCGCGTACCGGGAACTGGGTATTGGGGCGAACCCCGAGGGGATAGGCCGAGGGTTTCAGCGAGATCAACCGCCCGTCATCGGCCTGTAGCTGATAGGGGTAGTGGTGGCCGGCGTTGGTGTAGTGGATCCGGCGCTCCTGCAGGTCGATCAGCGCGTAGAAGAACGTCATGAAGCGGCGCTCGGCCGTCGCCGAGAAGACCATCTCGTTGAGCCCGGTGATGACCGTGGCCGCGTCGGGATCGCGGCCCACCTGCATGTGGAAGGCGCTCTTGGCCATGGCCATCAGGAGGGCGGCGCCGAGGCCGTGGCCGTTGACGTCGCCGATGGCGACGGCCAGCCGCGTCTCGTCGAGCGGCACGAGGTCGTAGTAGTCCCCGCCCACCTCGTCCGCGGGCTTCAGGTAGAACGCGATGTCGACCCCGTCAATGACCGGGGGCGTCTGCGGCAGCATGGACTGCTGGATCCGGGTGCCCATCTCCAGCTCCTGGCGGTAACGCTGCTGCTCGAGGAGCTGCTTTTGCTGTTCTTGAAGCTCGGCGGCCATCTGGTCGATGGCGCGGTGGAGCTTGCCGACCTCGTCGGTCGAGCCATCCGCCGTGATCCCGATGGGCGAGTAGGCCCCGGCGGCGATCTGCTGGGTCGTGGCCGTGAGGCGGCGCAGCGGGGAGATGACCATGCGGTTGAGACCAATGATCAGCCCCACCGAGATTAGCGCCACCAAGAGGATGCCGATGAGCAGCGCCTGCATCCGCAAGAGGTCGAGTTTCTGGTCAAGCGAGGCCAGCGAGAACTCGATCTCCGCGACCGCCGCCGGCTGATCCAGGACGAACATGGGGGCGATCATCCGGAGGGTGTGGCCCTTGTTGCCATGCTCCTCGACGGAAAGGGGCTCGCGCGTCTCCAGGACGGTCGACAGCTCGCGCAGGGGGGCGATCGCCTCGGGATCCGCCGGGTCGGTCGTCTGATCGACTTCCCCGGGGTCGGTGCTGGCGATGACCACGGACTCGCGGTTTACCAGGCGCAAGTTGAGGACGTTGGGAAGCTGGCTGACCTCGGAGACCAGGTGCGTCAGCTTGGG
Source organism: Candidatus Sericytochromatia bacterium (assembly GCA_036676455.1). GTDB lineage: Bacteria > Cyanobacteriota > Sericytochromatia > S15B-MN24 > UBA4093 > UBA4093. Next base: position 5,254 of record JAKFCW010000013.1, on the reverse strand, counting down.
GCCGTTGTAGAGGTCGGTCTCGGTGATGATCCCGAGGTTGATGGCCTTGGCCCGGAAGCGCAGCTCGCCCTGCAGCTGGGTGAGGGCTTCCTGGCGCTGGTGGTTGATCACCACGGTGACGAGGCTCATCACAACGAGGGTCTGAATGGCCAGGATCAAGAGGATCAGCTTGACGCCGAGGTTGCTGAAGAAGGCCTGGAGCAGGATGGTCACCAAGGCCATGAGCTGCACGCCGTCGCGCCGTGGCGCGTCCGGCGGCGGGGGCGGCAGCAGGGTGCCTGTCGGGACCGGGGTCGGAGACGTCATCAGAGGCCGAACCACCTGGCGTAAAGCTTCGCGTAGCGGCCGTCGGATTTCATCCTGGCGAGCTGCGCGTTGAAGCGCTGGATCAGGACCTTCTGGCGCGGGGAGGCCACGATCCCGTAGCGCTCCGCGGTGAGGGTGCCGCCGATGATCTTGAGCGCTCGGCGCTGCTTCAGGGCGTCGAGGGCCACCGGCAGGTCGACCACCACGGCCCCGATCCGCCCCGCTTCGAGATCGCCGAACGCCTGGGCGATATCGGGATAGCGCTTGAGGCCTTGCGTGCTGAGCTGGGTTTCGGCGGCAGCCTCGCCGGTCGTGCCCAGCTGGACGCCGACCAGGAGGTCTTTGAGCGCGTGGCGCGTCCGTAGCTTGGAGGCCTTGGTCACGACGACGGCCTGGCCCGCGTCGAAGTAGGGTTCGGAGAAGGCGAGGGTCTGCTGGCGTTCGGGGGTGATGGTCCACGAGGAGATGGCGGCATCCAGCTTGCCGGAGGCCAGCAGCTTGGGCTGGTCGGCGAAGCTGACGGATTGCAGCTGGACCGTCTCGCCCATGCCCTTGGCCAGCTCCTGGATCAGGTCGATCTCGAATCCCGCGATGCGCTTGCCATCCATGTAGGACAAGGGGGGGAAGTTGGTTTCGGTCCCGATGACCAGGGGCTTCGCAGCGGCGCCGGCCGCAGGGGCCGATGCCAAGAGGAAGCCGAGAATCGCGACGAGCCAGCCCTTGCGCATGCGCCCTCCTCTTACGACTTGATGAGCGTCCTCACGATGTCCGCCCGGCTGATGATGCCGGCCAGTCGGCCGGCGGCATCGACGACCGGGAGGCGGTTGTAGCCGCGGTCGGCCATGAGGGAGGCGGCCTCGGCGATGTCGGAGTCGGGCGAGACGGTGACCACGGGGCTGGTCATGACGTCGCGCACCCGGGCGCCGACGGTCTTCTTGATCTCCTCGATGACGTGCTCGCGGTTGTCGAGCTGGATCAGTCCGTCCAGGAGGAAGAGGTAGGCGGGCGGCTTGAGCGGGCGATCGCGGAAGATCAGGTCACCTTCCGTCACGATGCCCACCACGCGGTCCCCGTCGACTACCGGGAAGCCGCTGACGCGGTGTTTCTCCCAGAGTTCGAGGACCTCCTGGATGGTCAGCGACGGGGACACCGTCCAGACTTCCGTGGTCATGACGTCACGAACGAGCATTTCCCCTCCTAGAGAGCCGGGACGGTGAACCGTCCCCAGGTCGACATGAAGACGCTGATGATGGCGACAGTGAAGAGCAATCGGAGCCCATGGGGGCCGAATAGGGCCAGGACGGCCCCGACTCCCGAGCGGAAGGCATGGTCCAGGGCGCGCTTGTCGGTCAACTCGGCGACGACGGCTCCGATCAGCGCTCCGAGGATGGCAACGAGCAGGCTGCCTCCGAGGAAGAGCCCGATGAAGACGCCGATCAGGGCGCCCCAGGCGGTGCGTTCTCCGACCCAGCGGACGCGCAGGTCGAAGCGGCGGGTCAGGGGCTCGATGAAGAAGCCCAGGGCGGTGATGGCCATGGTGAGGCTGAATGCGACCAGGCGGAAGGGCGTGGCCCCGACGGCGAAGGCCATCCAGGCCCCGTAGGCGGCTGCCGAGATCCACGCGAGGGCGTGGCCGAGACGGCGGGGGACGAAGGCGAGGATGAGGGCGATCGCCATGAGGACGAGCACCGCGAGGTAGAACAACGGCTGCAATGACGTAGGCACGGAATGACCCTCCTGAGGAGACCCCGTGCCATTGTACCAGAATCTAGAGCTTGCCTGTGCGCCTTGCGTGCAAGTGCCAGGAAGGCTCGCGCCCCCTTGGTCATTCGCTCGCTCGGAGGCCTTCCTGGGCGCGCTATGTGCATGCTGAACGGTTTATACGGCAGGGATTTTCTTACGATAAAATCCGATTCGTGGTAAGATAGTGCATATAGGGGAATTAATTGGGGATGTGGCGGATATCGTGGCTTTTTTGGCTATGATCGCCGCGTGAGTAATAGTTGATTGATGTATGGCCCCGGATGAGGGGCGTCAACGTTATTTTCGTTATGGGGTCGGTCATGAAGAGAGGGGGGCGGCAGGAATGTACAAGATCAAGGACGTCGTGATGTATGGAAAGATGGGCGCGTGCGAGATCACGGACATCAAGGTCCCGGAGGACATGAAGGTCGCGCGCAACCAGCTTTATTACGTCCTGAAGCCCCTGCATGAGAACTGCGTGATCTACACGCCGGTGGATACCAAGGTCTTCATGCGGCCGACCATCACCGCGGAGGAGGCCGAGCGCCTCATCGCGCTGATCCCCTCCCTCACGGCGGAGGATTTTAGCGACGACACCGCCAAGGACCTCGTGAAGCGCTATGAAAAGGCCATCGAGACCCATGACTGCGAGGAGTTGCTGCGGCTGACCATGTCGATCTACGCCAAGAAGCAGTTCATCGAGCAGCACGGCCGGATCTTCGGGCAGATCGACAAGAAGTACATGAAGCAGGCAGAGGATCTGCTCTTCGGCGAGATCTCCTTCGCGCTGGGGATCGCGCGAGACGAGGTGCCGGACTACATCGCGGCGCGCGTGGAAGCGCTCGCCAAGCAACCCGCATGAGAAAGGGCCCGCCGGAATCACCGGCGGGCCTTGCTCTTGAGGGCATGCAAGCCGGAAGCCTCCCCCCTGGGGGGAGGCTTCCGGTAGCGCAGAGGCGGTGCGTGCTAGTTCGTGAAGGTGGTCGTACCCTGGATGGGGCCTTGCCCCGTCACATTACCCTGGTTGTAGGTGGCCCGGACGCTGACGGTACGGTTCTTGAAGTAGCGCCCGTAGCCGCCGTACGTCCACCACTGGAAGTTGCCGTTCCCGAGCGTCGCATCAAACCAGTTAGGATAGGCCGCATGGATGTAGTAGGGAAAGCCACCCACCAGGTCGGCACGGAAGCCGTTGGGCACGTGCAACTGCCCATCACTGCAGAGGATGGGCGACATGTCCAGCCCCGCGACGTTGCAGTTCGCGATGTCCCAGCCCCACTGGCCGTAGCCGACCGACGCCCTCAAGACGAGGTTAGGCTGCACCGTCATGGAAAGCGGCTGGGCCGCCTGGGTGGAGAAGTAGGCATTTTCCACCCGCAACCCGATCTGGTACTGGCCGGTCACCGAGGGAGCGGTGAAGACCGCGTTCGTATCTCCGACCGGATTGCCGAGCGTGGTCACACCAGCCGGATCGGTGGTCGACCAGGTATAGGTGAGGGCGTCCGCCGCGCGAGCCTCGATTGCAGCCACCACGTCGGCCGTCTTGCCTGCCTTGACCGAATCAGGTCCCGTCAGGCTGAGGATCGACGGGGGCAAGGGCGGAACCTGGGCCGCGGCGCCGCTGGTCACCAGGGCAGCATTGAAGCCTGTGACACCCGAGGCCTGGAAACTCAGACGATACTCGCCGAGAACCTTGCTGTACGAGAAGGGCAATGACCGCACGCCCACGTGCGCCCAGCCCCGATCGCCCGTCGAGGCAAGGCTGCCAGCCTGGAAGTACAGGGGATCGCTCGCGGCGACCGACCCGTTCTTGCCTCCATTCGCCTTGGTGTACACGTCGTAGCTGCCGGACGGAACCTGCACGGTCGCTTTGCCGTCGGTGGCGTCACCATCGATGACCTCGAAGCTTGTCGCCGACACGAAGGTCAGGTCGAAGGCCAAGCCCTCCGCGTAGACAATTTGAAAGCGCCCGGCCTTGCCATTGCTCTTGGCAGCCTTGAAACCGAGCTGCAGGGTCTCACCCTCGGGCAGCCCAGCGACGGCCTCGAATGGAGTGATGGGAGCGTTTGCCTTGATGGTAAACGACTCGGAGGCCGGATTGGTTGCAGTTCCCTGGAGGCTGTAAGACGCCACCTGGCTTGCCCCGGTGGCGGTCGTGGCAGGTTCCACCTTGACGACGGCCGGCGTGGCGCAGCCGACTAGCATCAGCGAACCGGCGACCCCTATGAGGCTACTATTACGAAGAAATGACAAGTAAGTCTCCTTGTACGAATGGGGGTAAAGTACTGAGATTTGATGAAGGAATGATAAAACGGTTTTAACCTATTTACGGGGTTACCTGTTGTATTTCAATCAATACGTAATATTTCTTAGTAAGCTCTGCCTGGCAGTCTGATAGGCGAAAACCCCATGCCTGGCGATTCCTAGCCCACGCCTGCGCCCGAAATCGTCGAGCGCCTCCAGTTGGGAGGCTAAGACGCAGAAGGCCCGCCGAGTGCATACCTCGGCGGGCTTTGGTTAACGCGTCAGGATGGGTATCCTGAGGGCTTAGATGGGAGTGGAGCCCAGCGGCCGCCGGCTGGCATGCCGGGCGAGAGCGAAGGAGATCAGGCGGTCGAAGAGTTCGGGCAGCATGATCCCCGCCGCGCGCGCTTCCTTGGGCAGCAGGCTGCCTTCCGTGAGGCCGGGGATGGTATTGGTCTCCAGGACGAAGATCTCGCCCGATGGCGTGATCCGCATGTCCGTGCGCGACATGCCCCAGCAGCCGAGCGCCTTGTGCGCGCTGACGGCCAGCTGCTGGACGCGCGCGGTCAACTCTGGGCTGATGCGGGCCGGCACGATCTCCTCGGCGGCGCCCGGCGTGTACTTCGCCTCGAAGTCGAACCACTCGCCCGCCGGGACGATCTCGACGATGGGCAGCGCCACCAGCTCGTTTCCGCCGATCACGCCGCAGGTCACCTCGGTGCCGGGCACGAAGCGCTCGATCAGGATCTCCGGGCTGTACGTGGCGGCGCCCTTCCAGGCCTCCGCGAACTCCGCGGCGCTGCGCACGATGTAGACCCCGAAGCTAGAGCCCTGATTATCCGCCTTCAGGACGAACGGATAGCCGAGACGCTCCGCTGCTAGGCGTGAAACCTCATGGGCGTCAGGCTCGGGCGCGTAGCGAAGATCGTAGGCCAGCGCATCGGCCGTCGGGATGCCGTTGGCC
>JAKFCW010000012.1:0-9314 GCA_036676455.1 Candidatus Sericytochromatia bacterium | reverse complement strand
CACGAGGGGAGTGATACCGTTGGCAGAAATTCGCCTCGCAGAAAACGAGTCGATTGAAAGCGCCCTCAAGCGCTTCAAGAAGAAGATCCAGAAGGCCGGCATTCTTTCTGAGATCAAGCGTCGTGAGCGTTACGAAAAGCCGAGCGTTCGCCGTAAGCGGAAGTCCGAAGCCGCTCGGAAGCGCCGCTCGTAGTCGGCCACCGTCGACTTCGGCGCAAACGCGATAAAGACCCGCGAAAGGACAGAGCATGGCGCGCCAGGCTCTGTCCTTTCGTCTGTCGACGCGCTATGATGGAGCGTCTGAAACCGCCGAATCCCGAGAAGGACAGCATGACCCAAACCCTCTCCATCCCGATCCGCAGCTCGCAACGCCTCTTCAGCCTCGCAGGCGTCAACGAGGAGAACCTCCGGCTCATCGAACAGGAGCTGGGCGTCGAGGCCAACTTGCGCGGCGAAAGCATCGAGCTGGCCGGCGATGAGGCCTCCCTGTCGATCGGGAAGCGGCTGTTCGAAGAGCTCGAAGCCTGGAGCGAGGAGACGGTCGTCGGGACCTCGGATCTCCAGTACGCCCTGCGCAAGCTGCGCACCGAGCCGGAAGCCCCGGTCGGCTCGCTTTACGCCGAGACCTTGCTCACGACGCCGCGCGGCAAGCCGGTCCGGGCCAAGACCCTGACCCAGCGCGAGTACGTCCGCGCGATCGCCGAGCACACCCTCACCTTCGGCCTCGGCCCCGCCGGCACCGGCAAGACCTACCTGGCCGTCGCGATGGCCGTCAACGCCCTGCGCGAGAAGCGCGTCAGCCGCATCATCCTCACCCGCCCCGCCGTCGAAGCCGGAGAATCCCTCGGCTTCCTGCCCGGCGACTTCCAGGCCAAGGTCGACCCCTATTTCCGCCCCCTCTACGACGCCCTCCACGAGATGCTCGAGGCCGAACGCTTCGGCAAGCTGATGGAGCGCGGCGTCGTCGAGATCGCCCCCCTGGCCTACATGCGCGGCCGCACCCTCAACGACTCCTTCATCATCCTCGACGAGGCCCAGAACACCACCCCGGAACAGATGAAGATGTTCCTGACCCGCATCGGCTTCGGATCGCGCGTGGTCGTCACCGGCGACGCGTCGCAGGTCGACTTGCCGCGCGGCAAGAACTCCGGCCTGCGCGGCATCGAGACCCTCCTGGGCCGGATCCCCGGCATCTCCTTCATCCGCTTCGGTAAGCAGGACGTGGTCCGCCACGATCTCGTGCAGCGCATCGTCCAGGCCTACGAGGAATACGAGGAACGACAGCTTGGCAAATCGGTTCATCGCTAACCTCAAGCCCCTGCCCCAGGCCCCCGAATGGTTCTCCCGCTGGTGGGGCGATCGCGCCACCCACCAGTGGCTCGCGCCCATCCTCACGGGGCTGGCCGTGGTCTACATCCTGGTCGAGATCCGTCCCAACTGGTGGCCCGGCGGCGTCCGGCCCGACTGGTGGCTCGTCGAGCCCGTCGTCCCCCTCAACGCCGTCTCGGTGCTGGGGCTCATGGGCCTCGTGGGCATCGCGCTTTACCTCTACACCACCTTCCTGCGCCTCCACGAACCCGTCGTGAGCCGCGACCTGCCCCGCATCTACCTGCTGGCGCTCGTCTCGGTCGCCACCTTCGGCCTGCTCTGGATCCTGGACTCCCTACACGCCTCGCCCTACCTCCTGCCGATGCCGGCCGCGGCGATGCTCTTGAAGATCTTCGTCAACCCGGTGGTCGCCATCGTGACCGCCGCGGTCATGTCGATTCTCGGGGGCGTGGCCCACGGCAGCTCCGGCCTCGGGCCCGCCATCGTGTCCATCGGGGCTTCTCTGGCGGCGGTCTTCGCCGTGCCGCGCATCCGCCAGCGGGCGGACCTGGCCCGCGCGGGCCTGATCGCGGGCCTCTTCGGGGCGACCCTGACCTGCGTGATCGGCATGATCTCCGGCGGCCACCCCATGCTCTGGGCCCCCCATGCCCTCTGGGCCGGGGTCGGGGGAGTCGGCTCGGCCATCCTCGCCGTCGGCCTGCTGCCCTACCTCGAAGGCCTCTTCGGCATCACCACCACCTTCAAGCTCATGGAGCTGGCTAACCCCAGCCAGCCGCTGCTGCGCTACCTGCTGATGAAGGCGCCCGGCACCTACCACCACTCGATCCTGGTGGGCAACCTCGGGGAAGCCGCCGCCGAAGCGGTGGGCGCCGATCCCCTGCTCGTGCGGGTCGGGGCCTACTACCACGACATCGGCAAGACCAAGCGCCCTTACTTCTTCATCGAGAACCAGATGGGCATGGAGAATGCGCACGACAAGATCTCGCCTCACCTCAGCGCCCTGGTGATCCAGGCCCACGTCAAGGAAGGCCTCGAGATCGCCAAGGAGTACGCGCTGCCTCCGGACGTGACGCGCTTCGTCTCGACGCATCACGGCAAGTCCTGCATCGCCTACTTCTACCACCAGGCCTGCGAGGCCGACGGCTCGGACCACGTCGACGAGGACCACTTCAAGTATCCGGGGCCCCGCCCCAATACCAAGGAAGAAGCCATCGTCATGCTTGCTGACGCCTGCGAGGCGACGGTGCGCACGCTCAAGAACCCGACTCCCGAGCAGATCGAGCAGACCATCCGTCGCCTGATCAACAAGCGCCTCAACGACGGGGAATTGGCCGAGGCTCCGTTGTCGCTCGCCGAGATCGAGATCATCGCTCAGACCTTCCTCAAGATTGTGCAGGGCCTCTATCACCAGCGCATCGAGTACCCCGAGCAGCTGATGAAGGACCTCAAACGGGAACCTAAGGAAAAGAAACTTGGAAGTCTACCTGGATAATTCGCAGCCCCTTCCGATTGACGAAGCGCTCTGGCGCGATCGCCTCGAAACCCTGATGCGTCTCGAAGGCTTGCCCGAGAACGCGCAGGTCTCCGCCACGTTCGTCGACGATGCCGCCATCCACGCGCTCAACCTCGAGCACCGCGGGATCGATCGCCCTACCGACGTGCTCTCCTTTCCGCAGTTCGAGCCCGACGAGGAGCTTCCCGAAGGCATGCCGCACGTGCTGGGCGACCTGGTCGTCTCGGTCGAGACGGCGCGCCGTCAGGCCGAGGAGTACGGCCACAGCGAGGAGCGTGAGATCGCTTTCCTGCTCGTGCACGGCTTCTTGCACCTCCTAGGCTACGATCACGAGACCCCCGAGGAAGAGATCGAGATGCGCGAGCAGCAGCGCATCCTGCTCGATCGCCTCGGAGTGTCGCGCTAGGCGCTTGAGCCCAGGAGGGACGCGTGAGGTTCAAGGCGCATAGCCTCTTTGCTAGTTTCAAGTACGCGGCGGCCGGCATCTACTTCATGCTGCGCACGCAGCGGAACATGCGGATCCACGTGGCCTCGGGCTTCGCGATCTTCATGCTGGCGCTTTACTTGCAATTGCCACGCCTCGAGCTCGCCCTGATCGCGGTCGTGAGCTCGCTGGTGGTGATCTGTGAGATGTTCAATACGGCCATCGAGAACGCGGTGGACCTGGCGACGCACCGCAGGCATCCGCTGGCCAAGGCGGCCAAGGACGTGGCGGCGGCGGCGGTGCTCGCGGCGGCCGTGAATGCCATCCTGGTGGGCGTGATCCTGCTCGGGCCGCCCCTGCTGAAGCGTTTCGGCCTCACCCTTTTTGGCACCTAGCCCCTGTCGCCATGAGTCGTTCCCGCTTTCGCGGGAATGACTCATGGCGAGTCTCGTCACCCTGCGGGTTCGTGCCAGAGGGGGAGGGAGAAGGTGAAGGTCGCGCCCTTGTTGGGGGTGCTGTCCAGCCAGATGCGCCCGCCGTGCAGGGCGATGAGCTCGCGGCTGATGGCGAGCCCTAACCCGGTGCCTCCGTACCGCTTGATGTTCTCGGCCTGGGTGAAGCGCTCGAAGAGCCGCTTTTGCTCGTCGATGGGGATGCCGATGCCGGAGTCCTTGACGAAGACTTGTACCTCGCCGCCGACCAGGTTCGCACCGACCTCGACCTTGCCTCCGGGCTCGGTGAACTTGACCGCGTTTCCGACCAGATTGACCAACACCTGGATGATGCGCATGGCGTCGACCTCGACCAGCGGGAAGTCGTCGGGGAGGCTCGCCTCGCTGAGGCTGACACCCTTGCGCTGGGCGATGGGGGCGATCTTCTCGAGGGCGTTGGAGATCAGGATGCCGATCCGCACTGGCTCGCAGTGCAACTCGATCCGGTTGGCTTCGAGCTTGGACATGTCGAGCAGGTTGTTGATGAGCTCGAGCAGGTCGCGCCCCCCCTGGACCATGCGCCGCAGCACCTCGATCTGCTGCGGATCCAGCTCGCCGTACAACCCCTCCTCCAGGAACTCCCCGTAGCCCAGCAGGGACGTGAGCGGCGTGCGGATCTCATGGCTGACCGTGCTCAGCAGATCGCTCTTCTGGTTGGCGAGCCGCTGCAGTTCGTCCTTGGAGCGGGTCAGCTCGGCCTTTTGCTCCTGGAGCTCATGGTTGAGCCGCAGCATGTCCTGGTTGAAGCTTTCGAGCGCCTTCGCGTAGCGCTCCAGGCGCTCGACGTCCTCTTGCCGCTCGCGAGCCAGCCCCCGGTAGGCCGTCGTGAACGCGACCAGCGCCTCGAACAAGAGGTCGGACGCCCGCTTGACGGCCTCCTCGCCGCTGACCTTCGGACAGTTTCGCAGCGCCATGTCGTGAATCGCCAGCAACACGTCCGGACCGAGGTCGCGCGCGATCAACCCCCGCCCCAAACGGGCCGCCCGCTTCCGCAGCGACACCTCCGGATGCACGATGTAGGGGCAGAGCAGTTCCTGGTAGCGCGTCAAAAGCTCCTGGAACGTCTCCTCGGCCACCCACTGGGCGGAGATCTGCACGGCTTTCCCTCCCCTTTCGCTTCGCGCCTGCAGCATATCACGGCGATGCCGGCTCCTTAAGGCGCGTTTGGCCAGCAAAATCCTGCCGATTCGGCGCCCCGACGCCCCCGCGTGACCCCCACTCGGCGGGCCTCGGAGCGCGGGCATCCTGTGCTATAATGACCGCGAGCGCGGCGTCGCGCGGCCCCCGATCAGAACCGAGGCGTTTAGCACCCAGGATGGAAGCCACCCTCCCCACCGCCCCCGTGTCCCCGTCCACAGGACTTGCCCTTCTCGCGATCTGTCTATTGGGCATCGCCTTCTTCTCAAGTGCCGAAGCCGCCCTCATCTCGGTCAACAAGATCCGGCTGCGCAACCTCGCCGAAAAAGGCGCCCCCCGCGCCAAGGCCCTCCAGCGCCTCTTCCTCATCCACGACCGCCTCTTCGCCACCATCCTCCTCCTCGAGAACCTCCTGATCATCGCCGCCAGCTCCATCGGCTCCTGGATGACCATGCAAGCGTTCGGCGACGTCCTCGCCCCCTTCCCCCTGGCCGTCCTCACCGTCCTCACCGTCACCACCCTCGTCGTCCTCTTCGGCCAGCTCACCCCCAAGACCTTCGCCGCCCAGAACTCCGAGGCCTACGCCCTCGCGGTCGCCCCCCCGCTCGAGGTGATCGTCCGCGTCGCCTCCCCGGTCATCTGGGGCTTCACCGCCTTCACCGGCCTCATCCTCGGCTCCGTCAACCGCCTGCTGCGCAAGGAACCGCCTGAAGCCACGCCCTTCCTGACCCAGGACGAGATCCGCATGCTGGTCGACGTCGGACAGGAAGAAGGCGTCCTCGAGCAGGAAGAATCCCAGATGATCCGCTCCATCATCGAGCTGGGCGACACCACCGTCCGCGAGATCATGGTCCCGCGCATCGACATGGTCGCCCTCCCCGAAGACGCCACCTTCGACGAGGCGGTCCGGGTCGCCATCCACGACGGCCACTCCCGCATCCCCATCTACCGCGACTCGTCCGACAACATCATCGGCGTCCTCTACGTCAAGGACCTCCTGGCCTTCCTGCAAGCCGACGAACGCCCCCACCTGCTTCCCACGGCCTACGTCCGGCCCGCGTACTACATCCCGGAGTCCAAGCCCGTCGACGCCCTGCTCGAAGAGATGCGCCGCGCCAAGATCCACCTGGCCATCGTCATGGACGAGTACGGCGGCACCGCCGGCCTCGTCAGCATCGAGGACATCCTCGAGGAGATCGTCGGCGACATCCAGGACGAGTACGACGCCGAGGAGCAACTCCCCGTCCAGCACCAGGAGGACGGCTCGGTCCTGGTGGACGGCATGGTCCCCATCGACGACGTCAACGAGCTGCTCAGCGTCGACCTGCCCACCGAGGACTTCGACACGCTCGGCGGCTTCGTGGTGGGCCTGCTCGGACGCGCCCCCAACCCCGGCGAGGAGGTCACCCACGGGAAGCTCCGCATGATCGCCCACGAGGTGGATCACCGCCGCCTCGTGCGCGTCCAGATTTACCGCCTCGGTACCGCCCCTCTGGTCGAGGGATCGGAAACCGAGACCCATTCGCGTGAAGACTAGAGACAGAGGAGTTATGGCGACCAAGTACATTTTCGTCACCGGAGGCGTGGTCAGTTCCATCGGAAAGGGGATCGTGGCCTCCAGCCTGGGCCGCCTGCTCAAGAACCGGGGCTTCGACGTCCGCGTGCTCAAGCTGGATCCCTACATCAACCTGGATCCCGGCACCATGAGCCCCTACCAGCACGGCGAGGTCTTCGTCACCGAGGACGGCGCCGAGACCGATCTCGACCTCGGCCACTACGAGCGCTTCATCGACACCGACCTCGAACAGGGCAACTCGGTCACCGCCGGCCGCATCTACCTCGACGTCATCAACAAGGAGCGCCGCGGAGACTACCTCTCGGGCACCGTCCAGGTGGTCCCGCACATCACCAACGAGATCAAGGATCGCATCCGCAAGGTCGGCGAGAAGACCGAGATCGCCATCGTCGAGATCGGCGGCACCGTCGGCGATATCGAGAGCCTCCCCTTCATGGAGGCCATCCGGCAGTTCAAGAAGGACGTCGGCCGCGACAACGTCCTCTATCTCCACGTGACCCTGGTGCCCTCCCTCAAGGCGGCCGGCGAGCTCAAGACCAAGCCCACGCAGCACTCGGTCAAGGAGCTGCGCTCCATCGGTATCCAGCCCGACATCCTGGTCTGCCGCACCGAGGTCCCCCTGCCGACGCCCGTGCGCGAAAAGCTGGCCCTCTTCTGCGATCTCGACGCCGAGGCGGTCTTCGAGTCGCGCGACGCCGCCTCCATCTACGAGATCCCCGAGATGCTCGAAGCCCAGGGCCTGGCCCTGGAAGCACTCGCGCGCCTGCGCATGCCGGTGGGCCGCCCGGTCGACTGGAACGGCTGGGACCGCTTCGTCGAACGCCTCAAGCAGCCTTCTCGCTCGGTGACGGTCGGCATCGTCGGCAAGTACGCCGAGCTCTCGGATGCCTACCTCTCCGTGATCGAGTCGCTGCGCCACGCCGGCGCTGCAAACGGGGTCGGCATCGACATCCGCTGGGTCCACGCTGACTCGGAGGTCGAGGAACAAGGTGCCGAGCGGTTCCTCTCGGACGTTGACGGCGTCCTCGTCCCGGGCGGCTTCGGCGCCCGCGGCGTCGAGGGCAAGATTGCAGCCATCCGCTACGCCCGCGAGCGAAAGATCCCCTTCCTGGGCCTCTGCCTGGGCATGCAGACCGCGGTGATCGAGTACGCGCGCCACGTCGCGGGGCTAGAGGGCGCCAATTCGGCGGAGATCGACCCCGAGACGCCCTACCCGGTGATCGACCTGCTTCCCGAGCAGAAGGACGTCGAGGATCTCGGAGGCACCATGCGTCTCGGCAGCTATCCCTGCCACCTCAAGCCCGAGACCCAGGCGCGTCGCGTCTACGGCGCGGATCAGATTGCCGAGCGCCATCGCCACCGCTTCGAGGTGAACAACGCCTTCTTGCCGGAACTCGTCTCGAAGGGCCTGGTCGTCAGTGGCACCAGCCCGGACGGCCGCCTGGTGGAGATCGTCGAGCTGCGCGATCATCCCTGGTTCGTCGCATGCCAGTTCCATCCTGAGTTCAAGAGTCGCCCCAATCGTCCCCACCCCCTCTTCCTGGGCTTCGTGGAGGCGATGGCCTCCACCACTGCCGCCCAGGCAGAGGAATCCACCGCCATGGAAGCGAGGTAAGCCGTGATCGTTGACCGCGAAGCGCTGATTCAGTCGGCCCGAGAAGCCTATCAGCGTGCTTACGTACCCTATTCCCACTTCCCGGTCGGGGCGGCTTTGCTGACCGAGGACGGGGAGATCGTCACCGGCTGCAACGTGGAGAACGCCTCCTATCCGCTCGGCATGTGCGCCGAGCGCACGGCCATCGGCAATGCCGTCTCCCAGGGCGCCGGAAAGGTCGTCGCGGTGGCCATCGCGGCACCGAAAGCCCAGCCTTGTGCGCCTTGCGGGGCATGCCGCCAGGTGCTCTACGAGTTCAATCCCGACATGCAGGTCATCCTCGACGCCGGCCATGCCGAGCCCGTGGTGCTTCCCTTGACCGAGCTGTTGCCGCTAGGCTTCAACAACGTCGCTTTGGAGCAGGCATGATGGCGGGCACGGGGTTCCGTTCGGGCTTCATCGCCATCGTCGGCCGGCCGAACGTCGGCAAGTCCACCTTGCTGAACAAGATCGTCGGCCAGAAGATCGCCATCGTCTCGTCGAAGGCGCAGACCACGCGCAACCGGATCCGGGGCGTGCTCAGCCGGGACGAGGCCCAGGTGGTCTTCCTGGACACGCCGGGCATCCACAAGCCGTTGCATCTGCTGGGAGAACAACTGGTCAAGTCGGCGGTGGACACCCTCTCCGAGGTGGATCTCGTCCTCTTTCTGGTGGATGGGCGCACCTCGGCGGGCCGGGGCGATCGCTACGTCGCCGAACTGGTTTCCCAGGTGAAGAAGCCGGTCCTGCTGGTGATGAACAAGCTCGACTCCGGCAAGGCAGATCCCGAGGTCGAGGCCTCTTACAAGGATCTCGGCGAGTTCGTGGGCACGCATGTCACCTCCGCGCTTTACGGCAAGGGTGTTGAGCAACTGGTCAAGGACCTGATCTCGCGCATGCCCGAGGGCCCCGCCTTCTACGATCCTGAGGAAGTCACGGACCAGACGGTGCGGACGCTGGCCGGCGAGCTGATTCGCGAGCAGGTCCTGCGCCTGACCTCCGAGGAGGTTCCGCACTCGGTGGCGGTGCGCATCGACCAGTTCGAGGAGCGCGAGACCGGGCCCACCTACATCCACGCGACGGTCTTCGTCGAGCGCGAGAGCCAGAAGGGCATCCTGATCGGCCACAAGGGCGAGATGCTGAAGCAGATCGGCACCCAGGCCCGCGAGGCGATCGCCAAGATGCTCGACGGCAAGGTCTACCTGGAGCTT
>JAKFCW010000011.1:0-214698 GCA_036676455.1 Candidatus Sericytochromatia bacterium | reverse complement strand
CGCCGCCTTCGCCCTCACCGAGCCCGGCGCCGGCTCCGACGCCGCCGCCATCAAGACCCGCGCCGAGCGCGACGCCAACGGCGACTGGATCCTCAACGGCAACAAGATCTGGATCACCAACGGTGGCATCGCCGACCTCTTCACCGTATTCGCGGTCACCGACCCGGCGCTGGGCGCCAAGGGCGGCGTGACGGCCTTCCTGGTCGAGCGCGACTTCGGCGTCGAGCACGGTCCCAAGCTGCCCAAGATGGGCATCAAGGGCTCCGACACCCGCGAGCTCTTCTTCCGGAACGTCCGCGTCCCCAAGGAGAACGTCCTCGGCAAGGTCGGCTTCGGCTTCGTCACCGCCATGAAGATCCTCGACATCGGCCGCCTCTCGCTCGGCGCCTCCTGCCTCGGCGCGGCCAAGGAAGCCATGGACCTGGCGGTCAAGCACGCGACCACCCGCATCCAGTTCGGCAAGCCCATCGCCGAGAACCAGGCCATCCAGTTCTACATCGCCGAGATGGCCACCCGCATCTTCGCGATGGAGCAGATGGTCTACTACACCGCCATGCTCGCCGACCAGGGCAAGCGCGTGACCCTCGAGGGCTCGATGGTCAAGCTCTTCTGCACCGAGAACTCGACCTGGATCATCGACAAGGCGCTCCAGATCCACGGCGGCATGGGCTACTCGGCCGAGTACCCCATCGAGCGGATGTTCCGCGACGCCCGCATCTGCGAGATCTTCGAGGGCACCAACGAGATTCAGAAGCTCGTCGTCGCTCGCGAGGTTCTCAAGGACTTCGCCAAGGAAGTCGCCCGCGTCTAAGGCCTTCCGCCCCGCCGCCGGAAAAGGCGGCGGGGCGTTTCCTTTTGCGTTCCCAATGGAGGACGGATGAAGATCATCGTCTTGGTCAAACAGGTTCCGGATACCACCGATGTGCGACTCGACCCGGTCACCGGGATCCTGAAGCGCGATCGCAACAAGGGCATCGCCAACCCCGAGGACAAGTACGCCGTCGAGATGGCCCTCGGCATCCGTGACAAGAGCGGCGGCACCATCACCGTGCTGTCAATGGGCCCCGAGACGGCCAAGGACGCCCTCAAGGAGGCCCTCGCCATGGGCGCCGACGAGGCCGTCCTGATCTCGGATCCGGCGCTCGTCGGCTCGGACGTGGCCTCCACCGCCAAGGTCCTGGCAGCCGCCATCGAGAGCATCGGGGCGCCTGACCTCATTCTCTGCGGCCGCCGCTCCGTCGACGGCTCCTGCGGCGCGGTGGGACCGATGCTCGCCGAGTTGCTCAAGGTCTCGCTGGTCTCGGCGGTTCGCAAGCTCGACCTCAACGCCGGCCAGCTTCTCGCCGAGCAGGTGTGGGACGAGGAGGTCCGCGTCGTCGAGGCCGCGACTCCCGCGGTCGTCACCGTCTCGCGTGAGGCCAAGGCCCCGCGCCTCGCCAACGCCATGGGCATCATGAAGGCCGCCAAGAAGCCCATGACCGTCCGTACCCTCGCCGACCTCGGCCTCCAGCCCTCCGGCGTCGGCCTCGCTGGAGCCGTCACCAAGGTTACCCGCGTCGCCACTCCCGAGCGGAAGCGCCGCGTCCAGGCATGGGAAGGGGCCAACCCCGCGGCCTGCTCCGAGCTCAACCAGAAGCTCGCGGCCAAGGGCCTGTTAAGTTAGCGCCGCGGCTGTTGCGCAAGGCGCTCGCCTGAAGCAACGCGTGATTAAGGAGGCAAGGTGAGCAATTCTGATATGGACAATCCCTGGCTCGCCTGGGCCATGACCCAGGAATCCCAGATGACGGTTTCGGGCACCCTCAACACGGGCAACGAGTACCGCAACATCTGGGTCTACGCCGAATTGCAGGGGGGCTTCGTCTCCTCCGAGACCCGTCAGGTATTCAACAAGGCCCGTGAGATCGGCGACCTTTTGGGCGCCCGCGTGCAGGCCGTGCTCTTCGGGGGCGAGGAATCCCTCGCCAAGGACCTCGTCGCTTACGGGGCCGACACCGTCCTCTGGGCCTCGCATCCGCTGCTGGAGGGAGCGCCGCTCGAGCTTGCCACCAAGGCCCTGGGAGAGCTGGTATCGACCTACAAACCCGAGATCCTGCTCTTCGGTGGGACGCGGCTGGCCGAGGATCTCGCCCCTCAGGTGGCGGCCCGCCTCGGGACCGGCTACATCGCCGATGCCATCGACCTCGAGCTCGACGACGCCGAGCGCCTGCTTCGCGTCACCCGCTCCACCTTCGGCGGCAAGATCCAGACCGTCGCCGTGATCTCCGAGCGCAAGCCCCAGGTCGCCCTGGTGCGCGGCGGCTCGTTCCGCGAGGCCGATTACGATCGCTTCCGTGCCGGCGAGGTCGCCAAGGTGGACGTCACGCTCAGCGAGGCCGACGTGCGGGCCCGCATCCTGGAGTCGCGGCCGAGCGAGGGCGTGAATCTGGAGAATGCTCGCATCGTCGTCTGCGGCGGCAAGGGGGTCGGCAAGGAGAACTGGGCGCTCGTCGAGCAACTCGCCGAGGCTCTCGGCGGCGAGGTCGCAGGCACCAAGGGCGCCGTCGCGGCCGGCTGCGTGGACGCCTCGCGTCAGGTCGGCCTGGCGGGCAAGAAGGTCAAACCCGACCTCTACGTCGGCGTGGGCCTGTCGGGCTCGCTCGACCACCAGGGCGGCATGGCCGGCGCCCGGACCATCGTGGCGGTCAACACCGACCGCGAATCCCCGCTCATGGCCCTCGCCGACTATGCGCTGGTCGGCGACCTGAAGGACGTCTTGCCGTCCTGGATCAAGTCCCTGCGCGAACGCCAGGGCAAGCGGGAGGCCGCGGCCACGCGCTAAGCCCTTCTTCAGTTTTACCTCATCCAAAAGCCAGGAGGCCGCAGGGCCTCCTGGCTTTTCTTCGTTCAAGCGAGCAAGACCATGTCCTTGGTTTGCTATACTCTCTTAAAACGTCTTTAATCGAACGCAAACACAAGGAGCGACCATGCGCATGCTTCGTGGAGTCATCACCCTCATCACGGCCCTGTCGCTGGCGGGCTGCGGTACCGGGTTGGCCAGTCAGCCGATCGCTCAGGCCTCTTACCAGAGTTTCGGCAGCTTCGCTGCGGAGCGGGTGCCTAGCCAGTCCGAGCTCAAGCGGCTCGAGGCGGCTTCTCCCGACCAGCTCATCGACAACGCCCCGCAGGAGCCTGGCGCCGACTTCTGGCCGCGTCCTCCCAAGGATGATCTCGGCAACTTCGGCCAGTTGACGGAGAAAGTGTTCCGCGGCGCGCGTCCCACCGAGGCCGGCATGAAGAAGCTCGCCGACATGGGTGTCCGGACCATCGTGTCCCTCGAGAACGATAAGAAGGTGGTCGCCCAGGAGAAGCTGTGGGCCGAGAAGTACGGCATCCAGTTCCACTCCATCCCGATGAGCATCATCGTTCCGCCCAAGGAAGCGAAGCTCGATCAGTTCCTGGCGATCGCCCAGGACCCCGCCCAGCAGCCGGTCTATTTCCACTGCATGCAGGGCCGCGATCGCACGGGGACCATGGCCCTCGCCTACCGCGTGAAGGTCCAGAACTGGGACTACGAGCAGGCCTACGGAGAGATGAAGGCCTACGGCTTCCACACCTACCTCCTCGGCCTCAAGCTCTTCGTCAAGAACTACGCCAAGAAGTACTACCGCCCGATGTCCGTGGCCGCTGCCCACTAACAAACTGCCAGCCCGCTTGGACCGGAGTCATGACCGCCGTCATGATTCCGGTCTTTTTTTGCGCTTGCGTGATCGATCCCGTGATCGGGAGCTGCTACAAGGGGAGTAGCGAGGAAAGGAGAAGCCGATGAAGCCTTGGATTTTGGGGGCGTTAGCCCTATGTACGACGGCGTGCGCCAGCTTGCCGTTCGGGATCGGGGCGCCGGACACGACCCCGCGCTGGGTGACGTCCGCGACCGCTCCCGTGATGGTGAACCAGTGGATGGATGGCTTCGTTCCCGAAACGGAATGGAACGTCGACACCCTCCGGGTCTACGGGGATGGTCGCTGGGAAGCCGAGCGGACGTTCTCCGCTAATCTGAACAAGCCGCCGGTCATGGTTGCCACGGGCTCGCTTAGCCCGAGCGCCATGCAGACCCTGCTGGGGACGGTCTTCGTGAAGGCCGAAGGGGACAAGCGCTTCGTCGACCTGCCGGAGCGTCTGGATGCCGGCATTGCCGACGCTCCGATCACGCGACTCTCCGTGGAGATGACGAACGCCTCGCACTCCGTGTCGGTCGCCGGCACCAAGCCTCCCGCTTTCGTGCTCGTCGAGCGCGAGCTGGCCAAGCGAACGGTGACCGTGCCCTTTCCGCAGTGAGCGCTCACGTTCCGTAGCGCCTACGGATGGCAAGGCGCGTACGAATGTGTATCCTGAACGATCAAGGGGGGATCCGCCGTACAGCTAAGCACTCATCGGCTTTCATCCCCTGGCCCTCTGTGTGATGCGCGGGGGGCCCTTTTTTGCCTCCAGCGCTAAAGGCTTGACGGGGCGCCGTTCTTCGGGTGACGATCGTACACCAGGACGAGGCGCCGCGGCGCCGTGCCCCGTCTGTCGTTTGCACCGTGAGCTCGAGAGAGGCGATCGCCAGAGGCATGCTACCCCTACTGACCCTTCCCGTCGCGGCCGCGGCTCATGCCGCCAATTCCCTGGTCTTCGACATCGGTTTCTCCTTTCTGTTCGCCGCGTTGCTGGCCGCTCTCTTCGCTCGCTTCAAGGTTCCCACCATTGCCGCCTACCTGCTCGCAGGCGTGCTGGTCGGCCCTCTGGTGACCGGCCTGGTCTCGGATCAGGCCAACATCGAGACCATCTCGCACCTCGGCTTGGTTCTTCTGCTCTTCCTGATCGGCCTCGAGATCAACCTCTCGAAGCTTCTCGCAAGCGGCAAGACCCTGATTCTCACGGGCTTGCTGCAGTTCCCGCTCTGCGTCCTATTCGGAGCCTCCATCGGCTGGCTCTTGCAGCAGACGGGCTGGCAAGCGCTGCAGGGCCCGTTCGTGCCGCTCTACACGGGCATCGTGATCGCGGCCTCCTCGACCCTGCTGATCGTCAAGCTCTATCAGGAAAAGTACCAGCTCGATACCATGGTCGGCCGCCTCGCGCTCGGCATCCTGATCTTCCAGGACCTCTGGGCCATGGTGGTGTTGACCGTGCAGCCCAATTTCTCGAAGCCGGACCTGGCTCCGGTCCTCATGACCTTCCTGGGGATCGCGCTCTTGGCCGGCATCGCCATTCTGCTCGCCCGCTACGTTCTGCCGACGGCTTTCCGCTGGATCGCCCGCTCACCTGAGCTGATGCTGATCGCGGCCCTGGGCTGGTGCTTCGGCATCGGCTTCTTGGGAGACAACCTCGGCGATATCTTCAAGGCGTTCGGCCTGCATCTGCCCATGCATGTCTCGCTGGAGATGGGGGCGCTGATTGCCGGTGCGGCGATCGCCTCCCTGCCCTACAGCTACGAGGTGGTCTCGAAGGTCACCGCGGTCCGGGACTTCTTCGTCACCCTGTTCTTCGTCGGTCTCGGCATGGGGATCCCCCGTCCGGAGGGAATGGACGTGCTGCTCTTCGCCGCCCTGATTGCCGGCTTGGCCGTCCTGTCGCGCGCGCTGGTCTTCTTCCCGGTCCTGCATGCGACGGGACTGGACCGGCGAGCGTCGTTCGTCTCGTCGACCCGGCTGGTGCCCATCTCGGAGTTCGGCCTCGTCATCGCTTACCTGGGGCTCGGGTTCGGCCATATCTCGGCCGAGACCGTGGCGGCCATCATCTTCGCCTTCGTCATCACGGCTCTGATTTACCCCGCGCTCTTCGAGAAGAGCGATGGACTGTACACGCGCATCGCCCCCCTGCTGACCCGCATCGGCATCAAGCCTCCGAGCGATCCCCGTCGTGAGGAGGGCCAGGAGGACGAGTTCGAGATCGTTCTTCTGGGCTTCCACCGCGTCGCGTCGTCGCTCTTTTACGAGCTGGAGCACACGGACCCCGAACGTCTGAAGAAGGTGCTGGTGGTCGATTTCAACGTGGCCCTGCATCCCGAGATCGCCAAGCGCGGGG
This sequence comes from Candidatus Sericytochromatia bacterium, assembly GCA_036676455.1. Classification (GTDB taxonomy): domain Bacteria; phylum Cyanobacteriota; class Sericytochromatia; order S15B-MN24; family UBA4093; genus UBA4093. The sequence continues at coordinate 208,656 of JAKFCW010000011.1, read as the reverse complement.
CGACGGCGCACTACGGAGACATCGCCAACCTGGAAACCCTGCGCCATGCGGGGGTCGACAAGGCCAGCCTGATCGTTTGCACCGTTCCCGACGACCTGCTCAAGGGCACGAGCAATCTCGCCTTGACCCGGAGCCTGCGGACGATGAACCCGGAGGCCGTGATCATCACCAATGCGGTGAAGACCACCGAGGTCCAGGCGCTCTACGAGGCCGGTGCCGATTACGTCTACCTGCCACGCCTGGACTCGGCGAAGCATCTCCTGCCGGTCATCGAGGCGGCCGCCAACGGGGCGATGAAGGCCTACCTCGACGGCGAGGCCTTCCTGGAGGGGCGCGTCGCGAAGCGGCAGGAAGTCCTGCCGTAATTCCCGTTATCGCTAGTTCAGCTTGAAGAAGGAACGGATCCGGCCCAGGAGCTCGTGAGAGGCGGCGTCCACGCTAGCCGCCTCGGGTAGCGGCTGGGGAATCCGGCTTTGCCGCTCGGCCATGCTCTGCCGGACTTCGTCCATGCCGGCTCGCCGCTGGGCGATGATCCGGCTGACGGACTCCAGGACCTCCGGGTGCGCTTCGAGCAGTGGCGCGAGGTGGACGTCATCGATCACCAGGAACTCGCAGTCGGTGGCCGCGCTGGCCGTTGCCGTGCGCGTCTCGCCCGTGAGCAGGGACATCTCTCCGAAGTAGGCCCCGGCGTGAAGGTTGGCCAGCGGCTGGGTGCCTCGTGCGTCGGTGAGGTGCAGCATCACCTCGCCGCGGAGAATGACGAAGAGGCTGCCGCCCGGATCGCCCTGGCGGAAGATCGTCTCCTGGGGGGCGTACACCGCGCGCTGCGCGTGGCGCGCGATCGCTTCGAACGTGGCTGAGCCGAAGGCCCGCATGAAGTCCACCTTTCGCAGGGCCGCCTGGGCTTCGTCGAAGAGGCCTGCCTCCTGGAGCTTGGCATCGCGCAGGGTGACCTCTCGGATCGGGAACGGCATGGCGATGCCCTTGCGCTTGAAGTGGTACCAGATGCTTTCCAGCAAGTCGCCGCGCAGCTGAATGGCGCGGCCGGCGTCGTCGATCCAGATGACCAGCCGGTAGACGATGGCCGACTCGGTGTAGGTGAGGAGGTTCACCTCGGGGGCCGGCGTCTGCTTGATGCCCGGAATCTTGGAGGCCGCCTCGAAGACCGCCTCGCGGATCTGGTTGGGCGGGACGGCGAGGGAGGCGCGCAGTTCGATCACCTCGCCGTAGGTGGGGGTAGGTGATGAGAAGTTGACGATCCGGACCTTGGCGATCTGGGAGTTGGGCACGACGATCATGTGGTGCTGGCGGGTGAGGATCTTGGTGGCGCGCCAGGTGATCTCGTGGACCTGGCCCTTCTGGCCGTCGACCTCGACCCAGTCGCCGATGGCGAAGGGGCGGTCGAGGTTGATGGCGACGCCGGCGAAGAGGTTGCCCAGGGTGTCTTGCAGGGCGAGACCGAGGACGACCGAGAGGATGGCCGACGTGGTGAGGAAGGGGGCGATGTCGACCTTGAAGACGCTCCCGAGACAGGCGAGAGCGGCGATGAGGTAGAGCAGGCCGAAGACGATGTCCTTGAGGATCTTGGGGATGGGCGCTCCGCGTTTCGAGGCGATGACGACGTCGACGACGGCGAGGCGGAGGGCCTCGATGGCAAAGAGCAGGAGGGCGGGCATCGTGAGGGCGCCTAGCCAGAAGTCGAGTTTCGGGCCGGCTTTCAGCTGGAGGAGGTTGGCGGCGAGGACGGCTACCAACAGGGCGTAGGGGCCGGCGAGGCGCTTGACGGCGATGGGTGCGCGGTGGGGGTTGGCGCGCAGGGCCCAGAGCAGGATCGGGGTGAAGACGAAGCGGTAGAGCGCGATGCCCGTGACGTGGGCGAGGCCGGCTGCGAGCAGGACGAGGGGCCATTCCAGGGCTGGGGGGATGTGGAGAGTGGGCATGCGGCTCCGGTGTTCAGGCGGGAGGGAAGGCCCCTCATGCTAGCACCGGAGCGGCGGGGCATCAAGATTGGGCGGGGCTCTGGGCGGGCGTCTCGGCTGGCTGGGCGAGGGGCGTGAGGGCATGGGTGAGGGCCTCGTCGATGCCGTCGACCAGGATGATCTGCATGGTGCGGAGGATCTCGTCGGGGATGTCGTCGAGGTCGGCTTCGTTGCGGCGCGGCAGGATGACGGTGGAGATGCCGGCGCGGCGGGCGGCGAGGACTTTTTCCTTGATGCCTCCGACGGGGAGGATCTTGCCGCGGAGGGTGACCTCTCCGGTCATGGCGATGGAGGGTCGGACGAGGCGTCCGGAGACGAGGGAGGCGATCGCCGCCGTGATGGCGATGCCCGCCGAGGGGCCGTCCTTGGGGATGGCGCCGGCCGGCACGTGCAGGTGGTAGTCGTACTCGCAGAAATGCGCCTCGTCGAGTCCCAGCTCTCCGGCTCGTGACGCCAGGTACGACAGGGCCGCCTGGGCGGATTCCTTCATGACGTCGCCTAGTTGGCCGGTGATCTTGAGATGCCCCTTGCCGGGAAGCCGGGTGACCTCGATGAAGAGGATGTCCCCGCCGGCCTCGGTCCATGCCAGCCCGGTGGAAACTCCCGCCCGGTCGAGCATCTCGGCGGCCTCCGGGTAGTGCCGGGGCTTGCCCAGCAGATCGCGGAGGTTTTGATCGGTGATTTTGAGGGCCTGGACAGCGCCCGAGGCGATCTGGGTGGCGGCCTTGCGGCAGAGGCTGGCGATCTCGCGCTCGAGGTTGCGCACGCCGGCCTCGCGGGTGTACGCGGAGATCAGCGTGGAGAGGGCCTCGTCGGTGAGGGTGAACTCGCTCATCTGCAGGCCGTGCTCCTCGACCTGCTTGGGGATCAGGTAGCGGCGGGCGATCTCGCTTTTCTCGGAGTGGGTGTAGCCGGAGAGTTGCAGGATCTCCATGCGGTCGCGCAGGGCGGGCAGGATGGGGTCGAGCACGTTGGCCGTCGCGATGAAGAGCACCTTGGAGAGGTCGAAGGGCAGGTCCAGGTAGTGGTCGCGGAAGTCGCGGTTCTGCGCGGGGTCCAGCACCTCCAAAAGGGCCGAGGCGGGGTCGCCGCGCATCAGGTCGGCGCCCAGCTTGTCGATCTCGTCGAGCATGAAGACCGGGTTGTGGCTGCCCGCGCGCTTGATGGCCTGGAGGATCCGGCCGGGCATGGCGCCGATGTAGGTGCGCCGGTGGCCGCGGATCTCGGACTCGTCGCGCATGCCGCCGAGGCTCATGCGCACGAACTTGCGTCCCAGCGCCCGGGCGATTGACTGCCCGAGGCTGGTCTTGCCGACGCCCGGCGGGCCGACCAGGCAGAGGATGGGCCCCTTCAGGCTGGTCTCGCCCAGCCGGTCGTGCTTGAGCTTGTAGACCGCCAGGTACTCGAGGATCCGCTGCTTGATCTTGGAGAGGTCGTAGTGGTCCTCGTCCAGGATCTCCTGCGCGCGCGTGATGTCCAGGTTGTCGGGAGTGGCCGCGTTCCAGGGCAGGTCCACGATCCAGTCCAGGTAGCTGCGGATGACCGAGTGCTCGGCCGAGCCCGGCGGCAGGCGCTCCAGCCGCCCGAGCTCGCGCTCGGCCTCCTTGAGGGCCTCAGGAGGAGGGGCGGCGGCCTCGAGCTTCTCGCGCAGCTCGGAGACCTCGGCCGTGCGCTCGTCGGCCTCGCCTAGCTCCTTTTGGATCGCCTTCAGCTGCTCGCGCAGGAAGAAATCCTTCTGGGTCTTGCCCAGAGAGGCCTGGACGTCGGTTTGCAGCTTCTGGCCCAGCTCCTGCATCTGGATCTCCGAGCTGAGGATCCGCGAGATCTCGCGAAGCTTCTCCAGGCCCCCCTCGGCTTCCAGGACCGCCTGGCGCTCGGTGAGCTTGATGGGTAGGTTGAAGCCGATCAGGTACGCGAGCTTGACCGGATCCTCGAGGTTGAGCGCGATGGTCGCCAGCTCCTCGGGAAAGCCCTGCACCAACTCCGCGTAGCGCAGCAACTGCTGGTTGATAGCTGCCATCAGCGCGCGCGCCTCGGGGCCGTCCGTGCCGGCTTCGGGAAGGGCCGCGATCCGGGCCTTCAGGTAAGGCTCGGTGTCGACGTACTCGCCGATCTCCACGCGCTCCATCCCCTGGACCATGATCTTGATCGTGTCGTTGGGCAGCTGAAGCAAGTGGTGTAGCTTCGCCAGGGTCCCGACCCGGTAGAGATCCCCAGGCCCCACCTCCTCCTGGTCCATGTCCCGCTGGGTCACGACCGTCAGGAGCTGATCCCCCTCCATCGCCTCGCGCGAGAGCCTCAGCGACTTCTCCCGCCCGATCGTGATCGGGACGACCACCCCGGGGTACACCACCATGTCCCGGATGGCCAGGATCGGGCTCACCTCGGGAATCGCGACTCCGGTCCCGGTCATGCTGCCTCCCTTTTCCCCGTGTCGAACCCGGGCGCAACGGCGCGGGCACGCCCCTCCTCATCTTAGAGGGGGGAGGCCAAGGGGAACCCTGGACGGGAAGACGAAATGCGTCGTGGAATTAGGCGCTCGTTCGCTACGTCCGCTCGCTCGCAGCCGGCGCGGAAGCCGTCATGACGCGGTTCTCGGCGAAGACGTCCACGATCATGCTGCGCAACTCGGAAAGCAGGTGGTCCTTCGACTGGGGCCTCTGCATGTGCACGCAGAGCTCGTAGGTGATCGCACGCTCGTCCAGCCCCGCCAGCCTCACGAACGGCATCGGATCATCCGTGATCCCCCCCACCCGCTGCGCCGCCTCCAGCAGCATCAGCTCCACCTGCTCGCGCGCCGCATGGTAGCCCACCCGCACCACGCAGCTCACGATCAACCCGTTCTCGGTCGAGAGCTGCTCGACAGGAGCCTTCAGGAAGAGCCCGTTCGGGACGATCACCTCGATCTGCTGCGCCGTGCGCAGCCGCGTGAAGTGCCACGCCAGCTCCACCACCTCGCCCTCGTGCTCCCCGAAGCGAATCCGGTCGCCCAGCCCGAACGGGCGGCGAATGCTCAGGACCAGGCCTGCGAAGATATTTGACGGCGACCAAAGCGACATGGAGCCTCCACGGTTACTAGCTGTCGTTGCTTTAGAGCCGCTTCGCGTCCCTATTGCGTCGCTTCAGGTCAGCTTCGCTGCCTTACGCAACAGCCGCGGGCGCTAAACGGGTTGCTGCGTTTATTATACCGCTTCGCTCAGTGACTGACCTCACCCCAACTGGCTCTCGCCCCCTCCCTGTGCTACGATCGGGGTCACCCCCTGACGCTTTCCACTCGTTGATAAGGACGCTGCCATGAAGCTCGTCACCTTTGAACTCGCCACCCCCCTGGGCCGCGTGCGCCGCATCGGTGCCCTGTCCCACGGAGCGGTCGTCGACCTCAACATCGCCACCGCTCGCCTGCTCGCCGAACGTGGCCACGGCCGCCCTCAGCGCGTCGCCGACGCCCTCGTCCCCGCCGACATGCTCGCCTTCCTCGAGGGTGGCAAGCCCGCCATGGACGCCGCCCGCGAAGCCCTGGACGCCCTCATGCCCCTCATGGGCCAGGACCCCCAGGGGCCCAACGGCGAACGCGCGATCTTCCGCCAGGAGGACGTCACGCTACTCGCCCCCCTGCCCCGGGCCAACCTGATCCGCGACTTCCTCGCCTTCGAGGCCCATACCCGCAAGGGCTACGAGCGGCGAGGCCAGGAGTTCCCGAAGCTCTGGTACGAGATCCCCGTCTACTACAAGGGCAACCCGCGCTCCATCGTCGGTCCCGAAACCACCGTCGAGTGGCCGCCCTTCACCCGGAAGTTCGACTACGAGCTCGAGATCGCCTGCGTCATCGGCAAGGAAGGCCGCGACATCCCGGTCGAACGCGCCCATGAGTACATCGCCGGCTACACCATCTTCAACGACTTCTCCGCCCGCGACGTCCAGATGGAGGAGGTCCAGCTTCGCCTCGGCCCCGCCAAGGGCAAGGACTTCGCCACCGGCATGGGCCCCTGGCTCGTCACCCCCGACGAGGTCGGCGATCCCCGCGACCTGCGCATGACCGCCAAGGTCAACGGCGAGCTCTGGTCGGACGGCAACTCCGGCACGTCCCACTGGACCTTCGCCCAGATGATCGCCTACGTCTCGCGCTCGGAGACCCTCTACCCCGGCGACGTCTTCGGCTCCGGCACCGTCGGAGGCGGCTGCGGCTACGAACTCGACCGCTGGGTGCAGCCCGGCGACCTCATCGAACTGGAGATCACGAACCTGGGCGTCCTGCGCAACCGCGTCGGCGCGCCCGTGAAGGAGGGCATGCATGTTCCCGCTGTCTAAAGGCAAGGTGACCCCCCAGGCCCACGTCAACATCCCCGAGGGCACCTACGAAGAAGAGCACGCCCGCAAGGGCTTCTTCGGCAAGACCAGCCACCTCTACCGGACGCACCGCCCCACCGACTGGACCCGCATCGAGGGTCCCTTGCGCCCCCATGCCTACTACCTCTCGGAGCTGGCGCCCACCGACGCGCAGGACGCGCTGCGCGGAGAGCCGGTCACGGTCCTCTACAACGACGACGTCGCCCTCAAGGTCTCGCGCCTGGCCGAGCCCATGCCCTACTATTTCCGCAACGCCGACGGCGACGACGTCTACTTCGTCCACCAGGGCGAGGGCGTGATCGAGACCGACTTCGGCCCCCTCGACTTCGAGCGCGGCGACTACCTCGTCATCCCCCGCGGCACCACCTACCGGGTGGTCCCCCGCACCAAGGACAACTTCTTCCTGATCATCGAGTCCAAGGGCGAGATCGACATCCCCGACCGCGGAGCCCTGGGCCCCAACGCCGTATTCGACCCGGGCGTGCTGGTCACCCCCGAGCCCGCCCCCATTCTGGACGACTCGCGCGAGTACGAGGTCCGGATCAAGCGCCTCGGCGAGTACACCTCGGTCTGGTACCCCTTCAACCCCATGGACGTCGTGGGCTGGAAGGGCGACCTCACCGCGTTCAAGCTCAACGTGCGCGACATCCGCCCGATCATGAGCCACCGCTACCACCTGCCCCCCTCGGTCCACACCACCTTCCTGGGCGGCAACTTCGTCATCTGCACCTTCGTGCCCCGCCCGTTCGAGTCGGAGCCCGAGGCGATGCGCGTTCCCTTCTACCACCGGAACATCGATTACGATGAAGTGCTCTTCTACCATGACGGAGACTTCTTCAGCCGCCAGCACATCAAGCCCGGCATGCTGACCCTGCACCCCCAGGGCATCCACCACGGTCCCCATCCCAAGGCCGCCGAGAAGGCCGCGGGCAAGGAAGGAACCGACGAGATCGCCGTCATGCTCGACACCCGCTACCCCCTCAAGGTCGCCAAGGCCGCCGAGGGCGTGGAATGGGCCGACTACGTGAACTCCTGGAAGCCGGACATGGCTCCGACGAAAGAGGTCGCGCGGTGATCATCGACCCCCAGACCTTGACCCATCAGGACCGCTACAAGCTCCTCAACGGCTCGGTCGTGCCTCGCCCCATCGCTTTCGTCTCGTCGATGGACGCTCAGGGCGAGCTCAACCTGGCTCCCTTCAGCTTCTTCAACGTCGTGGGATCCAGCCCCATGTCCGTGGTCTTCTCGGTCATGCGCCGCGGCCCCGAGGCCCTGAAGAAGGACACCCTTCGCAACATCGAGGAGACCGGCGAGTACGTCGTCAACATCGTCAACGAGCCCCTCGTGGAGCGGATGAACGTGACCTCCGCGGATTTCCCGCACGGCGTCAACGAATTCGAAGAGGCCGGCCTCACCCCGTTGCCCAGCGAGGTCGTGCGTCCTGCGCGGGTAGCCGAGAGCCCCATCAATATGGAGTGCAAGCTGATCCAGACCGTCGAGGTCGGCAATGGCCCCGGTGGCGGTACGCTCATCATCGGCGAGGTCCTGCGCTTCCACGTCTGGGACGAGCTCTACGACAAGGGCCGGATCGATCCGGAGAAGCTGCAGGCCGTGGGTCGCATGGCCGGTGCCACCTACGCCCGGACCACCGACCGCTTCGACCTGGCCCGTCCGGTCTACCAGCCGGCGATCCGCTAGCGGGCGATTTGGCGGCTGTCAATTCTTTGCAAAGGGTTCGTTAAATCACGTCACGCCATGCCGATTCGAGGCATAACTCTTACTAGCAGACGTGATGCATGAGGATCTGAGCATGAGTGATTCCGTGATTGGCAACGCCAAGACCAACCTCTGGAGCCTGGGTGGGACGCAAGCAGCCCCCCAGGCTCCGCAGCCGGTTGCCGAGCCGACGGGCACAGCCCCAGCCAAGCCTGCCGGTCCTGCGGGTGACGAGGGAGCCTTCAACGGGGCCAGCGTTCTCCAGGCGGCGGCCTCGGGCCAGTGGGCGGCTGCTGCCAATCTGGGTGCCTCGCAGCCTGCGGGCGGCTCCTGGACCGCCGGGTGGACCTTTGACTCGGGCTCCACCGGGAACGCATCGTCCCAGTGGAGCAAGGATCTGGTACCGACCTCGAACACCCAGTGGACCGTCGACGCGGTCATGGCTGAGGCCACGCGCGGACTCGAGGGCGCTGGCCAGGCGCTCGACGCGATGCGCGCGTCCGCGCTCAAGGAAATCCAGGCGATCCGGCAGCTGGCAAGTTCTTTGACCTTCGCTCAGGGTGGGGCCGTGGACGGCCTCAAGGTCGGTCGTCAGGCGCGCTTCGAGGGCGAGCTGGCAGCGGCCGAGAAGTCTCTCTCCAAGAATCCGCCCGACGTGGAAGCCTACCGCCGCGACATGGCGGACGCGCGCACCATCCTCAATCCCCCCCTGAAGCCCTTGAACGAGCTGGGCCAGAGCCGAAACCAGCTTCACTGGGGCAAGCCCGTACCCGGCTCCCAGAACGTGCTCGCAAAGCTCAACGCCCTGATCGACGGGGCGGGGTTCGCCGCCTCCAAGGTGACTCCCTCGCTCTACTCGCTGCGCGGCGATCTGATCCAGGCGCAGTCCAAGGTCGACACCCTATCGAATGCCGCCGAGCAGCGCTCCAAGATCCAGGCGAAGGGCGTCGAGTTCAGCCAGGCCAAGGTGGCGGCAGGCGACGCCCTGGCCCGTTACCAGCAAGCGGTCGTCCAGGTGGGTGGCCAGTTCGCCGACTTCTTCGCGCAGGCGAAGCGCGAGCTCGACTCCCTGCCTGCCAGCCCCGCCGTCGCCGCGGCCAAGGCGGAGCTGGCCAAGGCCGAGAACGCCCTGAAGCTCAATTACTTCGGCAGCTCGACCGAGCTGCTGGGCAAGTTCGAGGCCCTCGCGGCAGCTGCCGGCAAGAGCGTGACGGCCCCGAAGTCCCTGCGCGAGTCCCTGGCCACGGCCGGGCGCTTGCAAGGAGAGAATCACCGGGCCCAGGACAAGGCCCGCCGCCTGGAGCAGGAGCACGGGCGGATGCAGGCGGGTTACGACGAGGTCTTCCGGCGGTAGTCCACTGGATTCCCGCTTTCGCGGGAATGACGTCCGAAGGGGCTGTCTCCATTGCTGAGACAGCCCCTTGGTTTGCAGTGGCGAATCGCTTACATGCGCGGGATGAAGGCCTCGAGGAAGGCCTCGTTCTCATGGTCCAGGCCGACGCTCACGCGCAGGCAGTGCGGCAGGCCGAAGCCCTTCAACGGGCGGACGATGATGCCCTCGTGCAGCAATTCCTCGGTGATGCGGTTGACCTTCTCCTCGGAGCCGAGGTCGAGCATGACGAAGTTGGCGTAGGACTTCACGTAGGGGATGCCGGCGGCCTCGAAGGCCTCGTAGAAGCGCTTGAGTCCCCGCTCGTTGAGCTCCAGGGTCCGCCGCAGGAAGTCCTCGTCCTCCAGCGCAGCGAGGCCCGCGGCCTGGGCGAGGGTGCTGGGCTCGAAGGGCAGCTTGACCTTCATCAGCTGATGGATCAGGCTCTCGTGCGCGAGGCCGTAGCCGATCCGCACGCCGCCGAGGCCGTAGGACTTGGAGAAGGTGCGCAGGGTGATGACGTTGTCGGCGCGGTAGAGCTGCGAATCGGGGTAGTCGTAGAGGTCGCCCACGAACTCGAAGTAGGCCTCATCCAGGATGATCAGGACATGCTGGGGCACCAGGTCGAGGAAGACCTCGAACGCGTTGCGGTTGAAGATGGTGCCGGTGGGGTTGTTGGGGTTGGAGAGGTAGATGACCTTGGTCTTGGGGGTGATGGCCTTGGCCATGGCCTTGAGGTCGTACCCGTACTCCTTGAGCGGGACGGTGACGATGGGGACGCCCTGGGCCCGCGCGAGGACCATGAAGCCCACGAAGGTGCCGTCGGAGGTCAGGACCTCTTCGTCTCCGTGCAGGAAGGTCCGGACGATGGTGGCCATGATGCCTTCCGAGCCCGAGCCCAGGACCACGTTCTCCATCTTGACCTTGTAGCGCTCGGCCAGGGCATTGCGCAGCTTGTAGCCGGACGAGTCGGGGTAGAGGTGCAGCTCCGCCATGACGTCGCGCATGGCCTCCACGGCCCGGGGCGAGGGGCCCAGCGGGTTCTCGTTGGAGGCGAGCTTGTAGACCCGCTCCAGGCCGAGCTCGCGCTTGACCTCCTCGATGGGCTTGCCCGCCTTGTAGGGGATCAGCTTCTCGATGTACTCCGGGACGAGCGAGGACGTTGAAACGAAGTTGGACACACGCATCTCCTGGTAAAAGATCGGGGTTTTCCCGATCATACCAGACTCCCAGTGCCTTTTGTCCGCGTCATGGCCCGGAATCCGGCGGCCTTCACTGCGGCGAGAGGATCCGTTCCGTTTCGAGGTAGTCGGTGATCTGCGGCTGCAGCGGCAGGACCAGGCGCTGCAAGATCTTCCGCATCTCGAGGTTCTCTTCCAGCACTTGCAAGACTCCATGGGTGGCCCCGGTGTCGAGTGCGCCTCGGGCGGTCGTGGCGGCCAGGGCGATGCCGAGCCCCTTGTTGCGGTAGGAAGGGCGAATGAAGAGGCTGCGGTAGTAGAGCGTGCCCGGGATCTCCTGATCCACCAGGGACCACCCGACGAGCCGATCCTCCTCGAACAAGGCGAAGCTACAGGCCGGTACGAGCACCTCCGCCAGGCGGCGGGGGTGGAAGTACTCCGGGTTGTCCGTCTCATGCTCCAGGGCGCGCTCGGCATCTTCCCAGTCGCCCGGCGCGACCTGCGCCCAGGGAACCATGCGGTAGCGGGCCGACGCGTGTTCGCGCGTCAGCCAACGCGCTCCCAGAAGGGCCTGCAGCGCGAAGCGGTGGTACCGGCTGATGAGGCGCGGCGTCGCCCAGCCCCCGCGCGCGAGGAGGCGGTGCAGGCCCGTCATGTCGCCCGTGGCGTGGAACCGTGTCGCCAGCCGAGGGAGGTCTCGCGCGCGGCATGCCGCTTCCAGCGCCCCGAGCAAGTACGCCCCGACTCCGCTCTGGCGGTGGCGCTCCTTCACGAAAATCGAGCAAAGCGTCGCGTCGTCGCCGTCGGCCGCGATCCCGGCGACGACGAGCCCCACGGGCTCCTCCCCGCGCCGCACTCCCAGCGCGATCAACCTGGGGGCGTCCGGGTGGCGCTCGTCGAGCAGCCAGGGTCGGAACTTGCGGTAGGTGAAGGACGCGTAGGGCGACGCGACGGCCGGGGACAGGGGAACGATCGCAAGCAAGGGGCAGGACCTCGTGAGCATCGGGCGACCGAGGCATAGATGCCTCGGTCGCCCGGCAAGAACCGGAGGGCTACTTCTTTTTCTTCTTCTTCGGGGCCAGGTCGCCTTCGCCGTAGAGAATGAAGGAGGAGAAGCTGGTGCCACCCGTCACGAGCTCGAGCTCCGACTCGTCCAGGGCGTCGGAGTCGGCCTTGAGATCCGGCAGGACGATGGTCAGGTCGGCGCCCTGCGCCTCCTGCACGAGGATGGTGAAGCCCTCGGGGACGTCGTTGCCCGTCAGCTCCTTGACGGCGAGCGCGGGATCCTTCAGGGCGAGCGCCCGGAATTGCTCGTCACGGGCGGCTCGCTGCTTGAACTGCTCGATGGCTTGGTTGAGGGTTTCGGGATTCCAGTTCGACATCATGACTCCTATCACTGAAGCGTCAACGCATGAGTTATTCCCCCTCCTCCCCCTGATTCCTGCGCGCATGTGAGTAACCTCACATGTGCCAGCGCGGGAGGCGAGGCGGGATCGTGAACGGGTCAATCGATAATTCGACGCGGGAAACTCTGGTCATCCTGCTTCGTCGCGCACCTCATGCGATCGCTTAGATTACCAGAAGCGAGGCCTCGCTCTTGGTGAGCGCCCCGGCTTCGGGATTGGGTGGGACGGCGTGAGGAGGGCTGCTGCGATGAGATACGGGATACAGGTGGGATGCGTGATGGCGCTCGCGGCGATCGCCGCGTGCGGGACGTTGCCCGTGGCCACGGAGCCTCCCGTCGTGCTGGAGGTCCAGGCGACGGAGGTGCCGGAGTGGCACCGGACGGGGCTGCGGCCTCCGATTGCCACGGATGAGCAGTTCCAGAACGCGCTCATGCAGGATCCGACCTTCTGGCAGGTGATGGACCGCGACTCCGCGTTTCGGGACGTGGTCAACCGGGACACGGTCTTCAGGAGCCGCCTGGTGCTGATCCCGGCGCTGCGGCAGCACGTGCTCAACGACGCGGCCTTCCGGGAGCGGCTGGTGCAGGAGGAGCGCTTCCGCCGGCCGTTCGACGACGCGGACTACGCCGGGGTGGTGGCCCAGGATGTCCGTTTTCGCGGCGTGCTGATGGGGGATGCCGACCTGCGTCAGCGGGTGCATGAGGAGCATCAGCTGCGCAACCTCTTGCACCGCGACCATGCGTTCCGTCACGTCTTCAACGCGAACGAGGCGCTGCGCCGGCAGATGGTCGCGGACGGGGCGCTGCGTCGGGTCTTGTACTTCGACCCGGGCTTCCGGACGATGCTGACGAAGGACGGCGATTTCCGGGAGCGCTTCACCTCCGATGCGGCCTACCGATCGAAGCTCATGGCCGATCCGGGCATGCGGGCGCAGGTGCGGCGGGACTACGACGCGCGCATGGTTGCCGCCGAGCCCGCGGAGCCGGAGTCGTACGGGGCCGGCGGCTGGAGCTTCGGGCAATCGAGGAATGGCTGGATGACTTACTAGCGATTTCGTCCCGCCTGCGCAAAACGGGATTGGCGTATGGTTCTCCTCCAAGGGGCCGCTTCGCTTGAGAGCGGCTACGGGTCGAGTGGGTAGGGAGGCGTTTGAACCATGGTCAAACCCATGCGAGTTGGCTGGATACCGCTGGTCTTGCTGCTTGGCGCCTGCGCGACGCCGTCTCCGCATGCGGGCGGTGCGCCCGCGGCGGACGGCGCTTCGCACGCGCTGGAGGTCCTGGCGCCACCGTATCCCATCGTCACGGAATCGCAGTACCAGGGGGCCGTGGGCAGCGATCCGGCGTTCGCGGAGGCATTGCGGACGGACGCGGACCTGGCGCGGGTGGTCATGCATGACCAGGTCTTCCGGACCATGCTGGTGCGCGACGCGGGTCTGCGGCAGCGGATCCTGACCGAGCCGGAGTTCAAGTCCATGATGCTGCGCGACGAGAAGGCGAGGCGGCCGCTGGTCGATCCGACCTACTCGCATGCCGTCTCGCGTGACGCGCGCTTCCGTCAGACGCTGCTGGAGAACCCGGACTTGCGCGCGGCGATCGCCGCCGAGTACCGCCTGCGCAACCTCCTGCACAACGATCATCACTTCCGCGACGTGCTCGAGGAGGATCCGGAGTTCCGCAAGTTGCTCGTGGAGAACCAGACGCTGAGAAACTTGATCTACGCCGATCCCGCCCATCCGAATCCCCTGAGAGGAGCCGCGCGGCTCTTCCTGGATGCGGGGTTCCGCAAGCAGTTCGTGGAGAATGCCGACCTGCGCGCCAAGGTCCTGGGCGACAAGGACATGCTGCATAGGATGTGGAGCGATCCGAGCCAGAGATCCGGATCATAGGGGCGCTTGAGTTCAGGATTAAAGGGGCTTGTGGCGCGGGCCTCTGCGCCCGCGAAGGCTATCATCCGCGACGGCTTCAAATCACCAGGGGAAGGGGAGGCCGGCGGCGATGTTGACGAAGGGGCCTTCGTCGCCGACGGCCGCCTCGACCCGTCCGATGTACCAGGTGCCCAGGCTGAGGCCGAGGTAGCCTCCAACGGAGGGGCGAATGTCCTGGGGGAAGGCGATCGCCGCGCCCTGGTTCCATGACCGCGCGGCGTCCACGAAGGCCGTGCTCCACATGGTGAGCCCGCTGCCCATGATGCTCGGCCAGAGGGCATGGCGCAATTCGAGGCTAAGCGCGAGCATCTGATTACCCACGAACCGCGAGCCCGTGTAGCCGCGCAGGAAGTTGCCGGCGCCCAGCCAGTAGGCCTGGGGCAAGGGCAGCTCTCCGCCTCCGACGCCCCCGTGCAGCCCGAAGGCCAGGCTGTCGAACTCGCCCAGGGGCCAGTACTCCTGGAAGACCCCGTCGTAGCGCAGGTAATCCCCCGTGTTGCCCAGGGCCTTGGGCCCGAAGAGCACGCCTGCTCGCACGCGCGTGCCGCGCCGCGGCATGTCCGGATGGTCGGTGTCGTCGAACCGCAAGAAGGGCGAAACCGTGACCATCGCCCCGCCAAGCGTGCCGTAGTCGGAGGCGATCGCCGCATTGCCCGCCATGTCGGCCCCGGCCACCTTGCCTTCCAGGTAGAGCCGCGTGTACGGCAGCACCATGACGCCCGCCCGAGCGTACGCTTCCGCGAAGTTGTAGGACAGGTTCCCGCGCGGCGCCGCCTCGCGCTGATCGGGCTCGTAAAGCGTCACCCCGCTCCAGACGTAGCCCCCCCAGGCCTTGAAGTCGTAGTACTGGCCGCCCAGCCGCCAGTCCTCGGCGATCAGCTCCAGCCCGACCGGCAAGACGAACGGCAGTACCTTCGGCGAGATCACGACGTAGGGCGCCTCCGTCAAGGAAACGTCAATCCGGTCGCCTCGCAGGGTGAACGTGGCGTCCTTGAGGTTCCGTAGCGTCAACATTCGCTTGCGCCAGGCTTCCAGGTCCGGGCTTTCGAGATGCTCGAGCTCCGTCAGCTCTCGGGCGTACTTGGGCGCCATCGGCCCGTAGGACTCCGTGAAGCGCACGCGCGAATCCCCGTCCTCCGCGCGAGCGGGAGCCACGAGGAAAGCCAGGCTGAGGATGGTGGTGAGCAAGGATTTCACAGTCACGTTACGAGGCCATTCGAGCGAGAAGGGGCAGGGGAATCGTTTAAGGTTGCTCAGTTACGGGTTGAGAAGTAACTAGGCAAGCAAGCCTCATAACCATGCCTACCCGTTGAAAGCGCCGCACAAACCTCGCCGCAAAGAGACCGCATGCCTCACGCAATCTTTACCTGGGTCCTCCTCCTGGCCGTCAGTTTCATGGCTCTGGGGGCCCATGCCCAGCCCCTCCCGCCGGTGATGAACACTCCGGAGGCCTCGCGCGGCGTCCTGGACCTGCGCGGCTACAGTTTCGAGCGGGACGGCTCGTTGCCCCTCGACGGCGAGTGGGAGTTCTACTGGAACCAGCTGCTCGAGCCCAAGGACTTCAAGGGCACTAAGCCCCGGCCGACCCATTACCTGCCGGTTCCCGGCTCCTGGACGGGGCTTGGCCTTCCCGCACATGGCCACGGAACCTACCGCCTGGGCATCAAGACCGAGGACCTGCACCAGCTCGTCGGCGTCGCGCGCTTCAATCATCCTCAGGGCACCCGGGTCTGGGTGGGCGATCGCCTCATCTACGAGGCCGGCCGCGTGCAAAGCGCCCCGGGCGGCCCCTTCCCTCATCATTTCCCGGGGGCGGGCTTCTTCAGCCTCAGCGACTCCGTCACCCCCGTGACCATCCAGGTCTCCAACTACTTTCAGCCCGAAGGCGGCCTCACCGAGTCCTTCCTCCTGGGTTCCGAACGTACGATCAACGCCGAGCGCCAGCGCCAGCTGGCGCTGAGCCTCTTTCTCTTCGGCAGCATCCTCCTGATGGGCCTCTACAACCTGGGCCTCTACGTCCTGCGCCGGAACGAGCCCTCGACGCTCTTCTTCGGCCTGCTTTGCCTGGTGGTCGCCCTGCGCAGCATCTGCACGAACGACTACTTCATCCTGACCCTGCTGCCCGATCTGACCTGGAGCATCGTCAACAAGATCGAGTACCTGACCTTCTACCTGGCCATTCCCTTCTTCCTGATGTTCATGCGGGCCGTCTACCCCGGGGAGCTGGCGCTCTGGCTGGTCCGCGCGGCCCAGGTCCTGCTGGGAGCCGCGTCGCTGATCGTGCTCGCCACGCCCAACGAGGTCTACCAGCACTCGCTGCTGCCCGTCTCGCTCTTCACGCTGCTGGCGGGAGCCTTCGTGGTGGGGGGCATCGTGCTGGCAGTCGTCCGTAAGCGGGAAGGGGCGACGGCCTCGCTGATCGGATTTCTCGCGCTCTTCGCGGCGGCGGTGAACGACATCCTGGTCACCCAGCACCTGATCGGCGGCGCCTACATCGTGCCCTACGGCCTGATCGTCTTCATCTTCACGCAGTCGTTCTTGCTGTCGCAGCGCTTCTCGCGGGCCTTCGCCACCATCGAGGCCATGTCCCAGCGCCTGCTCTCGCTGGACACGCTCAAGAACGAGTTCCTGGCCAACACCTCGCATGAGCTGCGCACGCCGCTGCATGGCATCATCGGGCTGGCGGAGTCCCTGATCGACGGTGCGACCGGGCCTTTGCCTCCGGCCACCGTCGCCAACCTCGGCATGATCGCCTCCAGCGGCCGCCGTCTGGGCAACCTGGTCAACTCCATGCTCGACTTCTCGAAGCTGCGCAACCATGACCTCACCTTGCAGCGCAAGCCGCTTGACCTGCGCCAGGTGGCCGAGGTGGTGCTCACACTGTCGAGGCCGCTGGCCGCCGGGAGGGCGATAACTATACACAACGCGATCCCCGACGCGCTCCCGGCCATCGACGGAGACGAGGATCGCCTGATGCAGATCCTCCACAACCTGATCGGCAACGCCCTCAAGTTCACCGACTCTGGTGCGGTCACGGTCTCCGCCTCCCTCTCGGATATGGCCTCGGGCCTTCCGCCCGCCTTCGTCACGGTCACGGTCTCCGACACGGGCATCGGCATCCCCGAGGACAAGTTCGAGGACATCTTCAAGTCCTTCGAGCAGGTGGACGCCTCGGTCTCTCGCGAGTACGGTGGGACGGGTGTGGGCCTCAGCATCACCAGGCAACTCGTCGAGCTTCACGGCGGCCGCATCTGGGTCGAGTCGGTCATGGGCGAGGGCTCGCGCTTCCACTTCACGCTGCCTCTCGCCTCCGCGGAGGCCGAGCGCCGGCCCGAGCCCTTAGCGCTCAGCCGCATCCAGGAGACGCCGCAAGCCTCCCGGGAGCTGGTGCTCACCCAGACGGTCCCGCAGGCTGCCGGCAAACCCGAGGGCGAGCCGGTGCACATCCTGGTGGTGGACGACGAGCTGGTGAACCTGCAGGTCCTGATCAACCAGCTCTCGCTCCAGAACTACACGGTCACCAAGGCGATGAACGGCCTGGAGGCCCTCGCCTTGATCGACGAGGGACGCCATTTCGACGTGGTCCTGCTCGACGTGATGATGCCCCGGATGTCGGGCTATGAGGTCTGCCGGAAGATTCGCGAGCGCTACCCCGCCAACGAGCTGCCGATTCTGCTCTTGACCGCCAAGAACCAGCTCTCGGACCTGGTGGACGGCTTCAACTCGGGGGCCAACGACTACCTCACCAAGCCCATCTCCAAGCCGGAACTGCTGTCGCGCATCAAGACCCACCTCAACCTGTCGCGCTACCACATCGCGACCTCGCGCTTCGTGCCGCATGAGCTGATGCGGATGCTCAACAAGGAGAGCATCGTGGACGTCCAGCTCGGCGACCAGGTGCAAAAGACCATGACCGTGCTCTTCTCGGACATCCGCTCGTTCACGACGCTTTCCGAGACGATGACACCGCTGGACAACTTCAAGTTCATCAACGCTTACCTGTCGCAGATGGGGCCGATCATCCGGGAGCACGGCGGCTTCATCGACAAGTACATGGGTGACGCCATCATGGCGCTCTTCGAGGGGGGGCCGGATGACGCGGTGAGGGCGGGGCTTGCCATGCTGCGCCAGCTGGAGGTCTACAACGAGGGCCGCAAGCGGGCGGGCTACGTGCCCATCGAGATCGGCATCGGCATCAACTCGGGCGACCTCATGCTCGGCACGGTGGGCGAGCAGCGCCGCATGGAAGGGACGGTCATCAGCGACACGGTCAACCTGGCCTCGCGGCTCGAGAGCCTGACCAAGGACTACCGCCTCCCGCTCATCATCAGCGAGTACGCCCTCAAGGGCCTCCAGGGCCCGTTCGAGACCCGTTTCATCGATCGCCTGGTCGTGAAGGGGAAATCCGAGCCTGTCTCGATCTACGAGGTTATCGTTCCCGCGCCCGAGCCGGCGCGAAATCGACCGTGAGCTAGCTGGCGATGGCCTGCAGCGCCGAGGCCCCCATGGGCCGCAGGCGCTCCGCCTCCAGCTGCGCCCTGAACAAGGACTCGGCGAGCGGCCGGCTGAAGAAGTAGCCTTGCGCGTAGTCGCAGCCCTGATCTTGCAGGTAGCGGAGCTGCTCCTCGGTTTCGACGCCCTCGGCGATGACCTCCAGGTGCAAGCGGTGGGCCAGGGCGATGATGGCGCTGACGATCGCGCGATCCTCGGGGTCGGTCGCGATGTCCCGGACGAAGGACTGGTCGATCTTGAGGACGCTGAGGGGGAAGCGCTTGAGGTAGCTGAGCGACGAGTAGCCGGTGCCGAAGTCGTCGACCGCGAACTGGATGCCATGCGCGTTGAGGAGGGTCAGGGTCGCGATGGTGCCTTCCACGTTCTCCATCATGATCCCCTCGGTCAGCTCGAGCTCGAGGCAATCGGCGGGAAAGCCGCTCGAGCGGATGATTCCCAGGATCGACTCGTCGAGCCCCGTGCGCTTGAAGTGGTTGCCAGAAAGGTTGACCGCGAGACGAACGGGGGGAAGCCCCTCGTCCTGCCATTTTCGTCCCTGCCGGCAGACTTTCTGCAAGATCTGCTCGGTCATCGGCATGATGAGGCCGGTTTCCTCGGCCAGCGGGATGAACTTGCCGGGGGAAATCAGGCCCATCTCGGGATGCTGCCAGCGGACCAGCACTTCCGCTCCGACGATCGCCCCGCTGTGGAGGCAGACCTGGGGCTGGTAGTGAAGCACCAGCTCGTCGCTGTCCAAGGCCTTGCGCAGGTGGTGCTCGAGGATGAGGCGCTCGGAGGTGGCCGAGTGCATGGTGGGGTGGTAGAACATCACCGTGCTCTGTTGCTTCTTGGCCGCTTCGAGCGCGATGCAGGCGTGCTTCATGAGGGTTGCGGCATCTTCGCCGTCCTGCGGGAAGAGGCTGCCTCCGATGCTGACAGTGAGGTAGAGGGAGTGGCCGTCCAGCGTGAACGGGCGCTCGAAGGTCTCCATGATCGCGTTCGCGGCTTTCCGGCAGTCTTCCGGCCGCTCCAGCCCGGGGAGAAGCAGCGTGAACTCGTCGCCTCCGAGGCGGGCCAGGTGGTCGAACTGTCGGCCGAAGGGCAAGAGGCGCTCGGCGACCGCGCGCAGGAGGCGATCGCCGGCTTCGTGGCCCAGCGTCTCGTTGACGACCTTGAAGCGGTCGAGATCGAGGAAAAGCACGGCTCCCGGCATGCCTGTGCGGCGCGCGGCCGCGATGGCCTGTTGCAGGCGCTGGCTGAAGTTCGCGCGATTCGGCAGGTGGGTCAGCGGGTCGGAGTTGACGGATTGCTTCATCACCGCGGACTCCATCTGCTTGCGCTTGATGACCTCGCCGAGCAGGTGCGCCACGTCCTCCATCGTCGCGAAGAGCTCGGGCTCGGCCTCGACGGAACGCGAGCTGAAGAACTCCATCACTCCCAGCGTCTCATCGTGGGTTCGAATCGGGAAGGCGAAGGCGGAGCGCAGGCCGACCTCCAGGGCCTGAACAGCGCGCAGGAAGCCCGTGGCATGCGAGGCGTCGGAGATCCAGCGGGCCTCTCCGGAGGCGTAGGCCGTTCCGACCAGGCCTGTCCCCGGGGTGATGACCAGGGTCTCGGTGTAGGCCTTGAAGGCGCCGAAGCGAATCGGGTTGGAAAGGTACCAGAGGCCTCCGGTGGCCAGGGAGTCCATGGTCTCGCTGGGGAGGTAGACGTGCCCCACTTGCCAGTCCATCAGGCGGCAAATCCGCGTGAGGCAGTTCAGGACTGCCGCTTCGGGGCTGATGGCCTCGCAGGCCGATACCGCTACCGAGCGATAGAGTTCGATCGCGATGCTGCTCATGGGCTCCATCTCTAGCGCGCCGCCTCGCCTGGCCATCGGCCAGAGAAGACGAAAGGGGGCCAATTCAGCATGCCAGCAGTCGGAATCGGCCTGAACCGTACTTAGTACCGAAAAAAACGGCCTGAAACCTAGTGATGATGCGGCTTTTATGTGATGCGGATAAGCGCAATCCGCGGTCGCGTCAAGCACGAGGACGGCCCCGCGGAGCGATCCGCGGGGCCGTCGGAAATGGGGTGGATGGTTAGTCGGCGAGCGCCTTTTCCAGGTTGATCAGGCCGTTGGCGTACTTGGGGTCGAAGCCGGCGTCGCCCAGGTCCGTGGCGGTCTGCTCGAGGCGCTGGCGCACCTGCTGGGCGGTCCACTGGGGGTGCTTGCTCCAGACGAGGGCGGCGGCGCCCGAGACGAAGGGGGTGGCCATGGAGGTGCCGTCGATCATGGCGTAGGTGCCGCCGGGGAAGGTGCTCAGGATGCCTTCGCCGGGGGCCACGACGCTCATGCCGTAGCCGTAGCAGGAGAAGGTCGAGAGCTTCTGGGTCTGGTTGACGGAGCCGACGGCCATGACGTTCTTGAAGGAGGCGGGGAAGCCCATGTTGGCGATGCCGTCGTTGCCGGCCGCCGACACGATGAGCACGTTGTGCCGGGCGAGGTCCTCCTCGTAGAAGGCGCGCTCGACGCTGTCGGTCAACGCGCCGCCGAGGCTGAGGTTGATGACCTTGGCGCCCTGGTTGACGGAGTAGGCGATGCCCTTCATGACGGAGTACATGGTGGCGTTCTCGCCGAGGACCTTGACGCCGAGGATCTTGGTGCTGGGAGCGACGCCGGCCACGCCGATGTTGTTGTTGGCGATCGCCCCGATGATGCCGGCCACGTGCGTGCCGTGCCCATCGCGATCCATCGAGCCGGGGTTCTTCTTGCCGAACTGGTACCACTTCTTGGTGAACGTCATGTCCGGGCTGTCGATGACCGTGCCCTTGAGGTCGGGGTGCGAATGGTCAACGCCGGTGTCCACCACGGCGACCAGGGTGTCGGCTCCGCGCGCGACGTTCCAGACCCGGGAGATGTTCTGCTGGCTCAGGCTGTATTGCAGGTGATAGAACTCGTCGTTGGGCTCGACGGCCGTCCGCGGCGCGTCCTCCAGCGCGAAGCGCTTGAAGTTCCGCTGGGCCCCCAGCACGCCCTGGGAGGCGCCGTACTTGGCGATCAGAGCGTTGACCTGCTTGCCGCCCTCGAGCAGCACGTACTCCTTGTCGCCGAAGGTGAAGCGATCGAGCTCGCTGCTGCCGACGTCAAGGGAGGTGCCGCGAGGCACGCGCAGGACCACCTCACCGAGCGAGGCCTCGCTCTGGCGATCGACCTTCTTGGCTGCGAAGCGCTTGATCGAGCTGGCGTTCTGGCCGTTGAGCTGGCCGACCTGGGTGGGGGACGTCCCGCACGCGACCGTCAGGCTTGCTGCAACCAGGACGGCTCCTAGCGTCGTGATCCGTTTACGGGACATCTCTTGCTCCTTTCGAGAGAGGGGGCTTTCTCTCTTATCCGGCTGCTTGGCTCGCGCTGACGTTAAGGCAAGGCTAAGTTTCCCCTAAGGCATGGTGCAATTGGGACAGGCAATTCCAGGATGCTTCTGGGACAGGCAAGTCCCGGGTGCTTGTAGGGCGGGCCTCCGCGCCCGCCATGGCTTTAATCCATGGCTTTAATCATGGGTTCTGATAGGATGGGGGGATGACTGTCAGCATCGAGACGAAACTTGCCGTTCTGGGCTCCGGAGCCATCGGGGGGCTATTGGCGGCCCAGCTGGCGCATGCCGGTGAGCGAGTCGTCCTCTGGGGACGCGAGCCCGGCATCTCGGCGATCGCCTCCGAGGGCCTCACCATCGAGGGGGCCATCGCCCTCTCCCTGCCCGTGGAGACCGGCTCGGGGGCGCTGCCCCGGGCCGACCTCTACCTGGTGGCCACCAAGGCCCCTTACAACCCGGAACTAATCGCCCGCATGGCCCGCGAGATCCCGCCTCAGAGCCGGGTGCTGGTCTGCCAGAACGGGCTCGACCCCGAGCGCGACTTCGCGGAGGCGCTGGGCGCCGAGCGGGTCCATCGCGCCATCTTCTACCTGGGGGCCACGCGCGTGGCGCCCGCCCGCATCATGGTCTCCTTCTGGAGCCGCCCGACCTTGATCGGAGGCCCTGGCGACGCGGCCAAGGCGACGGCGATCGCCGGGCTGCTCGACCACGCGGGCCACCGGACCGCCTACACGCCTGATATCCGCAAGTTCGCCTGGGAGAAGGTCATCCTCAACGCCATCACCAACCCCCTCTGCGCCCTGGGCGGCCGCACCATCGCGGAGGTGATGGCGGATCCTCGCTTCATGCCGATGTTGCACGAGGCGATGGCCGTGGCCGCTGCCGACGGAGTGGAGCTGAGCCCTGACTTCGAGGAGCAGGCCCTCGCCTTGCTGGCCAAGACCGGCAACCACCGCGGATCGATGTGGGAGGACGTCAAGCTCGGAAGGCCCACCGAGATCGAGCCCCTCAACGGGCGCATCGTCGCCCTGGGAGAGCGCCTGGGCGTGAATGTCTCGACCAACCGGGCGGTCGTGGAGGCCGTGAGGCAGCTGGTCCCCGAGAGGAGGGCGCGATGAACCGCGAGCGAATCCGGCAGATCCTGGCAAGCGCCACGACGGATCCCGACCCTGCCGTGCAGCTGGCCGGGGTGCGGGGGCTACTGCGCATGGGCGAGCCCCGCGGGCCGGAGGCTTGGCTGGCGTACGTAACCGAGTCGGCCCGGGATGGCGATCCCTTCGAGCGCGACGAGCGCCTCTTCGAGGCCCTGACCGCCGTGGTCGACTTCCCGTTTCCCGAGGCCCAGTCGACGCTGGCGGGCTTCCTGCGGGATCCCGACGCGCTTCCCGACGGCCTCTTGATGTCCATCGGGGCGGCTCTCGGCAAGATCCGCCACCCGCAGACCTTCGACCTGCTGATCGACCTCCTGGCGCATGCCAGCGGCTTCGTGGCCGGAGCCGCGGCGACCGCCCTGGGCGAGCTGGGCGATCGCCGGGCCGTGCCGCATCTCATCACCCTGGCGGACGAGCGCCACGGGGAATGGTTCTATCCTTGCACCCAGGCCTTGCTGGCCCTGGGACGCCTCGGCGGCGACGCGGCCTTCGCCTACCTGACCCGCGCGGTGCAGGGATCCGAGGTCCGCGAGAGCGCACTCGAGGCCCTCGCCATGCTCGCGCAAGGCGACTCCCTGCGCGGATGACGCGGGGCGCAACGAAGATTTATTGCGCCCAACGAGCATTTAATGAAAGGTTCTCCGGGATCGCGGGATAAATAAGAGTAGGAACGCCGTGATGGAACTGCGGCCCAGGGAGGCTTGAAATGGTTGATCTTTCAGACGTCCAGGCGTATTCCCGCCGCACCGGGGTCGATAACCGAGGCTTCGTCTTCCTCAGCGACAAGCAGGGCGCCGATGAGCTGGTGAACACCACCCTCCAGGCCTGGGACAAGCTCGAATCCTACGAGAAGGAAATCGACAAGGCCAAGACCGAGGTCTCCCAGGCGAAGAGCGCCTTGAGCTCGGCACAGGGCAACCTCAGCGGCGCGCGCTCGCGCGTGGCCTCGCTCGAGGCGCAGCTGGCCTCTCTCAACTCCACGAACGACCCCGATGGCTCCAAGGCCAAGTCCCTGACGGCTTCGCTCTCCAGCGCGCGCTCCGCGTTGTCTAGCGCCGAGAGCCAGGTCTCCTCCGCCAGGAGCCGCCTCTCCAGCGCCGAGTCCAAGCTCAGCCAGCTCGAAGGCGGCAAGCTCGGCTTCCAGCGGCAGCTCATGGATCGCCTGGGGCTCGATTCCTCCCGTCTCACCACCCAGCTCGACATCCGGGCCTCGCAGGACTGGGCGAACTTCCGCCCGACCAATGCGCTCGAAGAGTGGGCCAAGGTGGTCAACACCGGCATGGGCCGCCGCAACGAGATGGGCGAGGACGTCCAGGGCGAGACGGTGACCGGCAAGGACGCCCTCGCGAGCTTCATGCGCTACGGCCAGTGGAACTTCAACCAGATGATCAAGGACTTCTCCGACAAGCTGCTGCGGGCGATCCAGCGGGCGGCAGCGGGCAAGGGCTTCTCCTTCACCGAGAATTCTTAGATCCTCCGACTCCCCTCATCGCCGACGGCACGCGAGCCCGGCTTCGATGCTTCCCTGCGGAAGCGTGCGGAGCCGGGTTTTTCCATGCTTTCGAACGCCCTGATCGCCTCTCTGCGCGGGGATCCGGCATTCCGGACGAGCCCCCCTCCTCCTGGCGGAAACACGGTAAACTGGACTCACGAGCGATCGCTCGTCAGGAGGCAGTCACGATCATCGAGACGACGAAGGAGAATGGGATGCAACGGAAATGCTTCGCTGGCCTGCTCACCGCGACCCTGATGGTGGGGTCGGCCCTCCCCGCGTTCGCCGCGGACGCGCCCGTGGCTGGAGGCGCGGACGAAACGTTCCAGGTGACTCAGGCGCGCAAACAGACGGTCAAGACGCAGGAGGCCTCGGACGAGGACGTCGGCGAGCTTCGCGCGGTCTTGTCAGGCGTCTCCTCGCTCGTGATCCCGGGCCTCGGGCAGTGGGTATTCAACCAGGAGCCGACCAAGGGGGTCATGCACTTCGTCGGGGCGGTGGTGCTCTGGGCGATTCCATCGTTCGTCCCCATGCCCAGCCCTGTGGATCGGCTCTACATGGTGATCCCGACCCTGTTCCACTTCTACTCCGGCTACGACGCCTACCGGGGCGCTGGCGGCAAGGTGAAGGTGGTGTCGCAGCCCGGGCTGGAGGCCTGGAGCTTCGACTCCCAGGTGGCCGGTTTCGGAGCCGAGCAGCCCTTGGGACACATGGCGCTCGCCAGCTACCAGCTCCTGGATTGATCCCCGTAACGCTCGAGGGCTCCGGCATCGCCGGAGCCCTCGACTCATTCCCTGGGTTGCAAGCGCCAGACTAGGAGGCGCTGGCCTTGATGGACGCGTTGGAGAGGATGGACGGCTGCTTGGCGAGGAACTGGGCGAAGGCGTCTGCCGGCAGCGGGCGGCTGAGGTAGTAGCCCTGGATCTCGTCGCAGTTCTCGGCCCGCAGGAAATCGAGCTGAGCCTCGGTTTCGACGCCTTCGGCGACGACCCGCAGGCCGAGGCTGTGGGCCAGCGCGATGATGGCCTTGACGATGGCCGCGTCGTCCTGGTCGTTGGCGAGGTCCCTCACGAAGGAGCGATCGATCTTGAGGGTGGAGAGCGGGAAGCGCTTCAGGTAGCTCAGCGAGGAGTAGCCGGTCCCGAAGTCGTCGATCGAGAGCTGGATGCCCATGGCGTTGAGGCGGTTCAGCGTGGCGGTGGTCGCCTCGACGTCTTCCATGAGGCTGCTCTCGGTGAGCTCGAGGTCGAGGTGATGCGGCAGCAGGCCGGTCTCGCTGAAGACCCGGTCCACCATGGAGGCCAGGTCGCGCTGCTTGAAGGAGCGCCCGGAGAGGTTTACCGAGATGCGGATCGGCGGCAATCCCGCGTTCTGCCAGGCCTTGTTCTGGAGGCAGGCGGTCCGGAGCACCCACTCGGTGATGGGCAGGATGAGGCCGGTCTCCTCGGCGAGGGGGATGAAGGTGGCCGGAGGCACCATGCCCCAGTCGGGGTGCTGCCAGCGGGCCAGGGCTTCCGCACCCACGATGCGTCCGGTGGAGAGGTCCAGCTGGGGCTGGTAGTGAAGGGTCAGCTCGCCGCGTTCCAGGGCCCGGCGCAGGCTGTTCTCGAGCGCTAGCCGTTCGGTGGCCGAGGCGTTCATCTCCGAGACGTAGAACTCGTAGCCGTTGCCGTGCTCCTTGGCCTGGTACAGGGCGGCGTCGGCGTTCTTGAGCAGGTGGACGGAGTGCTCGCCGTCGCCCGGGTACATGCTGATGCCGATGCTGGTGCTGACGAAGAGCTCCTGATCGCGGACGCGGATGGGCTTGGCGAGCGCATCGAGGATGATCTTGGCGATCTGGGCGACATGGGCGGCGTCGGTGACGTCTCCCAGGACGATGGTGAACTCGTCGCCCCCGAGGCGGGCCACCGTGTCCGAGGAGCTGATGACGTCGGCGAGCCGCTCGGCGATCGCCATCAGCAGGAGGTCGCCGATGTCGTGGCCCAGGGTGTCGTTGATGAGCTTGAACCGGTCGAGGTCGAGGAACATCACGGCGACCTGCCGCTGCGTGACGGCGGCATGCTCGATGGCCTGGTTGAGCCGGTCCATGAAGAGCTGTTTGTTGGGGAGATCCGTCAGCGGATCCGAATGGGCCATCCGCTTGATGGTTTCCTCGGCACGCCGGGTCTGGGTGATGACCTCGGAGAACATGATCACTCCGCCGATCTCGCCGTTGCCGTCCCGCCATGGAATGACCTCGCCGCGCACCCACTCGATGCGGCCGTCCGAGCGAAGGAAGGGCTCTTCCTCGTTGCGCTCGGAGGCGCCCTGCAGGCAGCGCTGGTGCATGGCTTTCCAGTGATCGGGGATCTCGGGGAAGACGTCGTAGTGGCAGCGCCCGATGATCTCCTGATCGTCGAGCCGGAAGTCCTCTCGCCAGCGCGGAGTCGCCATCATGTAGCGCATGTCGCGATCGAACATCGCGATCGCCGCGGGCGCATGCGCCATGAGCAGGCGGATCAGTTCCGCGAGTCGTTCCGCCCCATCCAGGGGCATCGGCTGGTCCATCATGTCATCGACGCTCGAAGGTTCCACGTTGTCTCCGCCATGCCAGCTCCTCGTCCATGAGGGTCCTAGCTAGCATACAAGGGTTAAACTACCCGGATTCCCAGCCGCCGAAACCCTGGCACACGAACTGTAATCTGGCCGCAATCCCAGGAACATCTTGCGTCGGGGGGCTGTCTACCCTAACATACCACGACCGGCGGGTCGTGGAGCGCTTCACGCCGGAGACATGCTTTCTTAATACGCTCTTCATCTTAGTTTGCTAGCATGAGATGCGGGGGTGACTCTTACATGAGCATGGGCCTACCCTGGGGTTCAAAGGAGCGGAACATGCGCTTTTTCTCCCGAATGGCCTGGGCCGTCCTGCTTGCAGCCGGGATGATCAGCCCGGCATGGGCCGATGTGGCGCCCGTTTCGCTGAAGCCGGCGGAGAAGGCGATCGCCCGGAAGAACTACCAGGAAGCCTTGACGGCCCTGGCCCCTCTGGCTCGCAACGCGAACGTGCTCCAGAGCGAGCGCGGCCCGCGCGTGCTCCTCATGGTCGGCGAATCCGCCGAGGCCTACGTCGAGCAGATCAATTCCCGCTGGCGCCAGCGCCGCCGCCTGGACCCCAAGAACCCCGAATGGCTGGAGTACCTCCGCCCCCGCCAGCGCTGGGCCGGCAAGCACATGGCCACCTTCGCCTACTACGAGCCGGGCGGCCGCTATCGCTACATGGGCGACGCCTACCGCGTCTTCCTCAGGCAGTACCCGTCCCATGCCCTCGCCCATGAAGCCGCATGGCGCCTGATCGCCTCCGACGAGATTGCCCCCAACGAGTGGGACCCCGATACCGGCCTCGCCCTGACGGATGCGCGCCGCTACGAGGCCTTCATCAAGCAGTACCCCCAGTCCAGCCACCTGCTCGCGGCGAAGCTGGCCATCGGCTGGGACTACCTCTACGCCTCGGGCATCATGTGGGGCCGCCCCAGCCACGAAGGCCACTACCAGAAGGGCCTCGCCACCCTGCGCTCGATCGTCGAGCGCGCTCCGCGCTCCAAGGAGGCGGAGCAGGCCCGGATCCTGCTGAACCGCCACGCCCCGGCCCCCAAGAAGGCCTCCTGACCCCTCCTGGTGCCGCATGAGACGATTCAAGACCATCTACTTCTTCGGGGCCGGAGCCAGCGCAGCCGAGGAGCCCGCCGCGCCCACCAGCATCGATCTCCTGCGCGGCGGCCTGTCGCGTCGCGCGGATCAGTACCAGACCCTGCGCAGCTTCCTCGCGGGCTGGGGCTTCACAGACGGCATTCACCTTCCCTACATCGAAGAGCTGCTCTCCATCCTGGACAACTGCCTGTCCAAGGGAGAGCCCATCGGCCAGTCATGGAGCCTGTCCGAGCTGGCCAAGTGCCGCGAGGAACTCGTCAGCTGCATCTACGACTTCATCGGCGACACCCTGGACGTCCAGACCAACGGCTCCAAGGAGCATAGCCTCTACCGGACCCTGCTCTCGCGCGCTCCTGCCGAGGAGACGTGCCTGATCTCGCTCAACTACGACCTCCTGCTGGATCATGCGCTCTTCCAGCTGGGCATGCAGCCGGATTACGCCCTCGACTTCTTCGAAGGCCACCCTCCCCAGCCGTCGCGCGGGGCCCTCAAGCTCTACAAGCTCCATGGCTCCCTCAACTGGGGCTATTGCCCGTCATGCTTCTCGACCGTGCTCACCCACGAGCGCCGCCTGCGCGCGGACGAGGTCTGCCCCACCTGCGAGGGGCCGATGCGCGTGCTCATCATCCCGCCGACCCCGCTGAAGATCCCGCCATCACCGTTCCTCTCCGCCCTCTGGAAGAAGGCCGAGTGGGAGCTGGCGCAGGCCAAGGAAGTCGTCTTCATCGGCTACTCTTTGAGCGAGTCGGACGCCAACATCCGTTACCTGCTCTTCCGAGGCTTCTTCGGCTTCGTTCCCAAGGTCACGGTCGTGCTCAAGGAGCCGCCCAGCGACCCCGCCTCCCCCATCATGGGGCGCTACGAGCGGCTCTTCCCCGGGGGCGTCGAGTTCTTCTGCGGGGGCTTCGAGAACTACCTACAGCGCTAAGCGATCCGCGCTAATCCAGGGCCTCGACCAGGGCGTCCATCACGGCGTCCTGCAGGTCCTGCACGGGCTTGGCCGATCCCACGAAGCCATTGATCATCAGGCTGAAGGCCACAGGCTCCTTGCCGGGCGGCAGGACGTACCCACAGAGACTGCTCACGCCGCTCATGGTGCCGGTCTTGGCCAGCACGACCCCCTGCGCGCGCGTGCCGCGCATGCGCGTGGCCAGCGTGCCGTCGACGCCCGCCACCGGCAGCGAGGCGAGGAAGTGGGAGGCTTGCGGCATGCGGGCTGCCGCCACCAGCAGACCCGTCATCTGAGAGGGAGTCACGGCGTCGTAGCGCGAGAGCCCCGACCCATCGCTCACGCGGTAGCGGCCGGGCTCCCAGCCCAAAGTCGCCAACGTCGATTGCAGGGCCTCCATGCCGGCGGCATGCGTGCCGGGAGCAAGCGAACCCGTGGCCTGGGCGAGGCCCAGCTGGCGGACGAGGGTCTCGGCGTAGAAGTTGTTGGAGTCCTTGTTGGTCCGCTGGACGATCTCCGAGAGCGGAGGCGAGTCATGCCGGTAGCGGACCGTGGCGTCCGCCGGCGAGCGCCCCACGCGCACCGTACCGGCCAGGACGATCCCGGCTCGCGCCAGGCGTTCGCTCAGGCGCTGGGCTGCCCGCAGCTCGGGAGGCTCGCTCATGGGATCGGCCAGGCCCGCGTTGGAGTCGAGGCTTAAAGCGCTCAGTGGCGCCGCGAAGCCGTATCCCAGGTCGTCCCACATCCAGCCGGCCGGATGGCGCGGCCCCGTGTAGAGGCCGGCGTCAGCGATCAGGTCGCCGGAAATTCGCGCCAGACCTTGCTCCTGGAGGGCTGCGACGAACGCGCCGAGATCCTCGCTGCGCAGGGTGGGATCCCCGTAGCCCTTTAGCCAGAGGTCGCCGGTAAGCTCGCCGTTCGTGACCGAGCCGGTCGTGACCAGCTCGGTCTTGAAGCGGGTCTCGGGGCCTAGCTGACGTAGCGCGGCGTAGGTGGTCGCAAGCTTGAGCACGGAGGCCGGGCTGAACAGCTTGCTGGAATTCACCGCGTAGAGGACCTCGCCGGAGAGCCTTCGCGCTTCGAAGCCGAGGTGGCTCTGGCTCGCCAAGGCCTCGGAGAGCAGGCGTTGGAGGCGAGGGACCGGGGCCTGGTGAGCTGTCGCCGGGCCGGCTGCCAGGGCGAGGCAGATGGCGAGCAAGGCCGGCGCGCGGCGTCTGCGCGATGCGCAACCGGGGCGCAAGGCGCTCAGTCGCCGGCTGGCAGCGGCAAGGTGAACCAGAAGGTGCTGCCTTTGCCGAGCTCGCTGCGAACCCCGATCGTGCCCCCGTGGGCCTCGACCAGGGCCTTGGCGATCGAGAGGCCCAGCCCCGTGCCGCTGGCCTTGCGCGTCGAGCTCATGTCCGCTTGCTGGAAGCGCTGGAAGAGCTTGCCGAGGTCCTCGGGGGCGATTCCCTCGCCCGTGTCGCTGACTTCCGTCACGAGCTCCGGATCCGTGGTGCCGCGGACGAAGGAGGTGACGCGCACGGTTCCGCCTTGCGGGGAGAACTTGATGGCGTTATCGACCAGGTTGGTGAGGACCTGGATGATGCGCTGCGGATCCGCATGGAGCTGGGGCAATGCCTCGAACTCGGGGATCAAGCGGACTTGCAGATCGTCTGCCAGCGGTTTCAGGGAACCGATGACTTCGCAAACCAGCGGCTCGAACGCGGTCTCCATGCAAACGAGATTGAGTTTGCCCGCCTGAAGGCGGCTCATGTCGAGCAGGTTATTGACCAGCGACAGCATGCGATCCGAGCCGATGAGGATCTTGTCGAGGTACTCATGCTGGGTGGCGTTCAGGGGACCCGGGACCTCGTCGTCGAGGATGCTGGCGAAGCCCGTGATGAAGTTGAGCGGGGTGCGCAGCTCGTGGCTGATCACCGAGAGGAACTCGTCCTTGTAGCGATCGGCCATCCGCAAGGCTTCGTTGGCTTTCGAGAGCTCGGCCGATTGGCGAAGGATCTCGGCCTCGGCGAGCTTGGCCTCGGTGACGTCGAGGCAGGCCCCGAAGACGTGAAGCGGATGGCCGAGCTCGTCGCGGATTACCTCGCCGCGGGTCTGGAGGTGGCGAACGGTGCCGTCTGGACGCATGATGCGCTCGCCGTAGCTGAACGTGCTGCCCACGCCCAGCGCATGCTCGATTGCCGTGACCACCCCGGGGCGATCGTCCTCCACGACGCAGTCGAGGAAGCTCTCGAACGTCGGCGTGAAGGTATCAGGCGAGCGGCCATAGATCTGGTAGAGCGTGTCGGTCCATTCGAGGCTCCCGGTGGCGGGGCTCCATTCCCAGGAGCCGAGCTCAGCGAGCCGTTGCGCCTGGGTGAGCAGGTGTTCCGTCTTCTTCAACTCGCGGTTGCCCTCGATGCGGAGGCGGACGGCCTCCTCGCGAACCCGGGACATCGCCTCGAAGACCGCTTCCTGGACCTGCCGGTAGTAATCGTCGAGCGCGTCGACGACGTCCATGACCGTGGCGATGTCCTCGGTGAAGTCCTTTACGAAGGCCAGCATGGCCCGGCGTTGGGCCGCGTAGATCAGCACGAGGTCGCGGGGATCGACCTTCTCGGCCGGGATCTCGGGCACCTCTCCGGCTTCCCAGCGGCGCAGCCCCTCGGATGCGACCGTCAGGGCGTTTCCTTCCTCGACCGCGCTCAGGAAGCGATCCATGCCGTCGCGGGTGAGGGCCTGGAGTTGCGCGTCATCGAGGTGCGTGAAGAGCGAGAGCAGCTTCACGTCGTAGGCGCGCACGAGGCGAAGGTTCTCGCATGCCAAGGCGTCGAGATGCTTCGAGCGAAGGAAGGCCGCGAAAACCCGGAGACAGGCATCATGGCGGGGAAACGGGACCGAGTGATTCTGCATGTCAGCTCCAGGTCGTCGTGCCGATTCGGCAATCCGCATTATACCTCACGCCCATGCGCGCATGGCCCAGATCCCGAGGCCGACCGCTCCGAGCCCCAGAACCAGGCTGGCGAGGACGTAGCTCGCGGCCAGCATCGGCTTGCCGCCCTGCAGCAGCGAGAGGGTCTCGTAGCCGAAGGTGGAGAAGGTGGTGAAGGCCCCGAGAAAGCCGATCACGCCCAGCAGGCGCAGCTCGCGCGACAGGAAGCCCGCCGGGCCGGGATCGCCTCCCAGGGCCATGCCGATCAGCAGGCAGCCGATGACGTTGATGGCCAGGGTCGCCCAGGGGAAGCCCGTGCCGAGCCAGCGGACGATGGCGATCCCCATCCCGAAGCGGGCGATCGCCCCCAGTCCCCCCCCGATCCCGACGAGCAGGATATCCTTCATGCTGATGCCTCGCGCTTTCTCACGTCGACTTTCGAGTCTAGCGCGCGAACGCCCGCTGTGAAAGCCCCGTCCCGTCGTGGTACCATGCCGCTCGCCATGATGCGACTACCCATTCACCCATACGCCGACGCGATCCGCAACGCGCTGTCCGCGCAAAAGCGCCTGATCCTCTCGGCTCCGCCGGGCACCGGAAAATCGACCCAGGTGCCGCAGTTCCTGCTCAGCGAGGCCTCCACCGCGATGGTGCTGCAACCGCGCCGGATCGCTGCGCGCTCCCTGGCCGCCCGGGTCGCCGCGGAGCGCGGCGAGGCCCTCGGCCAGACCGTCGGCTACCAGGTGCGCTTCGAGCGCAGCGTCTCGGCGAGCACCCGCGTGATCTTCGCGACCTACGGCGTCTTCTGGCAGCGGATCCAGCAGGATCCCATGCTGTCAGGCATCTCGCTGGTCATCCTCGACGAGTTCCACGAGCGAACCCTGGAGGCGGACGCCTGTCTCGCCTGGCTGAAGCAGCTGCAGGAGGGCTCGCGCCCCGACCTCTCGCTGGTCGTCATGTCTGCCACCCTCGAAGGCGAGGCCCTGTCGGAGTACCTGGACCGGCCGCCGTTCCTGGAGGTCGACGCCCGGACGCATGAGGTGGCGATCGCCTACCAGTCCCCGCAGCCGCATGAGCCGCTCTGGAGCCAGGCCGTCCGGGGCTTCCGGCATCTGCTCTCGGAGGGCCTCGACGGCTCGGTGCTGATCTTCATGCCGGGAGTCGGCGAGATCCGCCGCACGGTGGACGCCCTGGAGCCCCTTTGCCGCGATCGCGGCTTCCGCGTGCTCGAGCTCAGCGGCTCGCAATCGCCCGACGCTCAGCAGCGGGCGCTGGAGTTGCCGGGCACGGAGCCCTGCGTGATCGTCGCGACCAACGTCGCCGAGACCTCCCTGACCATCCCCGGGGTGGTGGCCGTGATCGACTCCGGGCTGGCGCGCCACGCCGCCTACGATCCCCACCGCGATCTCGACACCCTGCACCTGGGCCTGATCAGCCGGCAGAACGCGATCCAGCGCGCGGGCCGCGCCGGCCGCCTCGGGCCCGGACGCTGCCTCAGGCTCTGGCCGAAGACCCACGAGACCGCCATGCCCGAGGCCATGGCTCCTGAGATCTCGCGCCTGGACCTGTCGCGGCTGGCCTTGTCCAGCGCCGCCCTGCCTGAGCCCTTGATCTTCCTGGACCCGCCGCCCGCCGATCGCTGGTCGCGCACGCAAGAGCGCCTGCGCGACCTCGACGCCCTCGACGCGCAAGGCCGGCTCACTCCCCTGGGCAAGCGCCTGCTGCGCTTCCCGTTGCCTCCGGCGCTGGCGCGCGTGCTCATGGCGGCGCGCGAGGCGAACTGCGCGACCCTGGCTGCGGCCATGATTGCCCTCTTGGAAGCCGCCGACCGCAAGTCCGTCGCCGACGAGGGGGATCTCTACCGGCTCGGAGTCGCGCTCGTTCAGGATCCGCGGGCCCGCACCTGGGGGCGCGAGGTGGGTGAGACCTACCGCCAGCTGACTGAGCTGGCCAGGCCTTCCGAGGCGGATCGCGGCGGGTCCGAGGAGGCGCTCGCGCCGGATTCGCCAGGTGATCGAGACCGGCGCCGGGCCGTCACCAAGGCCTGGCTGCTAGCCTTCGACAGCCGCCTCGCGGCCAAGCAAGACAAGGCGTATCTGCTGGCCGACGGCCGCAAGGGCATGGTGACCTCCGGCGGACAGCCCGGCGACCTGATCCTCGCGCTGGAGCTGCACGAGGTGGGCGGAGCCGGCCAGAGCCGCCAAGTCTCCATTCCCCTCTACCTGCCGTGCTTGCCGGACTGGGTCGGCGAACGCGGCGAGCCCGAGGTCGTGTGCAGCTGGGAGACGGCCAGGCAGCGGGTCGTCCAGGAACGCCAGTGGAAGGTCGGTGGCCTGGTGGTACGCCGCGAACCGCTGCCGCCGGCCGAGTGGGACCGCGCCCAGGCGGAGGCGATGCTGGTCTCGAAGCTGCTGGCCGAGGAAGTCCCCCTGGAGGCGCGAAGCGAGGACGTCGAACAGCTGATCCTTCGGATTCGCCTGGCCTCGGCGGCCTGGCCGGAGGCCGGCATCCCGGCGCTCGACGCGGAAGACTGGGAGATCATTTACCACGAGCTGGCCGACGGCAAGGCCGCCGCTGCCGAGATCACCGAGCAAGCCTTGGTGAACGTGCTTCACGAGTTCGTGGGCTGGGAGGCCATGGCCCGGATCGACCGCGCGGCCCCCCGCAGCATGGCGCTGCCGAACGGCCGAAAGGCCCGCATCACCTACTTCGACGGTGCGCCGCCCGAGCTTTCCGCCCGTCTCGGCGACATGTTGGGCATGCAAGGCACGCTGAAGCTTTACGAGGGGCGGGTCCAGGTCTTGTTCGACATCCTGGCGCCCAACTATCGGACGGTCCAGAAGACGTTCGACATGACGGGCTTCTGGCGGAACACTTACCCCGAGGTCAGGAAGGAACTGAAGCGGCGCTACCCGAAGCATCCGTGGCCCGAGCCCGGGAGTCCCGAGCTCGGGGGGGCTTAGCCGCAGCATCGCCCTTAGCCGCAGCGCTGGCCTTCAGGTCGCTCAGCGAGGGCAGGCAGGGATCCTCGCCGTACCAGTGGCGGGCGATCTCCGCCAGCTCGTCGAGGACCGGGGTCAGCTCGAGCGTGCGCTCGGTGATGGCGTAGGTCACCTGCGGGGGGATGGTCGCCTCGTACGCGCGGCTGATCAGGCCCGTCTCCTCGAGCATGCGCAGGCGCTCGGTCAGGACCTTGCTCGAGACCCCGGTGATCTGCCGCTTGAGAGCGCCGTAGCGCGTCGGCCCGTTCTTGCCGAGCACCCAGAGAATGTAGATGGTCCAGGGCCCCGAAAGCAGCTGCATCAGCTGGCTCATCGGGCAAAGGGCCTCGATGGCTCGTTTCGTCATGGCGCGTCTCCTTGGCCAGCGGGGTAGGGTGGTTACTAAATGGTACCTACTTTACTTTACCGCCTAGTGGTTTAGAGTATCAGGTATCGACACGGCATGTCGATCCGTTGTTTTTGCCGAACGCAGGCCGCGAAACGCTCAACGAGGGAGTTCCATGCCTGTCCCGTTACTTCACTCCAGAAAGGATACCCCATGCCGCAAGCTTTGGATTTGACCCGCGAGTTTCCCCGTAGCCCCTTCGATGCGATCGCGGGCTACTTCTGGCTTCCCCGACTGATCGACAAGACCCGCGCCCACTTCGCGGGTACCCGCGGTGAGTACTCGCCGTATCCCTGTGGCTCGGATCAGCGCTTCATCGCCTTCTATGGCCTCGACACCGAGGCGCTGGGCGAGCTGATCAAGTCCGGCGCCGAGGACGAGGCGATCGCCGCCTGGGTCATGGAGCACGCGACCAAGCGCACTCCCGAGGAAGTCGCCGAGTACTACAAGGCCATGGCCGCCCCCGTGGCCCCCGAGTTGGCCGGCTACTTCGCCGAGGCGCTGAAGGCCTCCGCGCCCGGCAAGAACTTCACGAGCTGGACGCAGCTCATCTGCTTCGAGGAGAACCACCCCTTCCCCGCCAACCTGGCGTAGTCGAAGCCGCAATCGGCGAGGGGGCTCTTCGGAGCCCCCTTTGTCGTACGCAGGCGCTAGGTCGCGATCGAGAGCGGGATGC
The DNA here is from genome assembly GCA_036676455.1 of Candidatus Sericytochromatia bacterium. Taxonomy (GTDB): domain Bacteria; phylum Cyanobacteriota; class Sericytochromatia; order S15B-MN24; family UBA4093; genus UBA4093. Next base: position 172,628 of record JAKFCW010000011.1, on the reverse strand, counting down.
TCCGGAGGCTCCATGCCGCCCCCTCGTCGAGCGGCCTGGAGTGCAGGACGACGACCGTATGCCCGTTCACACGGTAGGTCGGCGTGCTGACCCGGATTTCCTGTCCGCGCTCGGAGACGTCATCGGGGCTCGAAAGCGAGGTGTCCACGCCCCGGAACCAGCCCCAGCCGGGAATCTCGGGCAGCTCGAAGTCGAGCGCTTGGTCCTCCATGTTGAGCATGACGTGCAGATCGTCGTGCGCGTCGCCCAAGGTGAAGGCCAGGACCCCTGAGGCGGGGTCGTCCATGCCGGGCGCGCCAAGCTTGCAGCCGTGCCAGGCGATGTCCGGGATGCCCCGCTCGTTCAGCTCGCCGGTGAAGAAACGCCTCCGGGTGAAGGCCCCGTGATGCTTGCGAAAGGCGATGAGCCGGCGGGTGAAGCGCAGCACGTCGGCATGGCGATCCATCAAGGTCCAGTCGAGCCAGTTCATGGGCGAGTCCTGGCAGTAGGCGTTGTTGTTGCCTTGCTGGCTGCGCCGGACCTCGTCGCCGCAGAGCAGCATCGGCACGCCCTGGCTGAGCATGAGGATGGCCAGGAAGTTCTTGACCTGGCGGTTGCGCAACTCGGACAGCTCGGCATCGAAGGTCGGTCCTTCCCAGCCGTAGTTGGAGCTGTCGTTGTCGTTGGCGCCGTCCCGGTTTCCTTCGCCGTTGGCGAGGTTGTGCTTCTCGGAGTACGTGACCAGGTCGTTGAGGGTGAAGCCGTCATGACAGGTGACGAAGTTGATGCTGTTGATGGGGAACCGCTTGCTCGCCTGGTAGATATCGGCGCTTCCCGAGATCCGGGAGGCGACCTTGCCGATGAGTCCGCGGTCGCCCCTGACGAAGCGGCGGATGTCGTCCCGGTAGCGGCCGTTCCATTCGGCCCAGCGCTTGCCGGGGAAGTAGCCGACCTGGTAGAGTCCCGCGGCGTCCCATGCCTCGGTGATGATCTTCGTGCGCGAGAAGGCGTCGGAGAGCTCGATGTTCCAGACCACCGGCGGGTTGACGAGCGGATTGCCGTCTTCCCCGCGCGTCAGGATCGCGCCTTCGTCGAAGCGGAAGCCGTCCACGTGCATCTCCTCCACCCAGAAGGTCAGGCAGTCCATGATGAACTTGTTCACGATGGGGTGGTTGCAGTTGAGCGTGTTGCCGCAGCCGGAGTAGTCCCGGTAGTAGCGACGGTCCTCGGGCTGGAGGTGGTAGTAGACGGCATTGTCGAAGCCCTTGAAGCTGAGGGTCGGCCCCCGCTGGTCTCCTTCGGTCGTGTGGTTGAAGACCACGTCGAGGATCACCTCGATGCCGGCTCGGTGGAGGGCCTTGACCATGTCGCGGAACTCGCGGACGGGCTCCGAGACGGCGTAGCCGCCATGCGGGGCGAAGTAGCTGACGGTGCTGTAGCCCCAGTAGTTGGTGAGCGGCTCGCCGGTGAAGGGATCGCGGCGCGAGACCTCGTTGGGATCGAAGGCGAAGACCGGCAGCAGCTCGACGGCGGTCACGCCGAGGGACTTCAAGTACGGGATCTTCGATAGGACGCCGAGGAAGGTGCCGGGATGCTGGACGCCGGAAGACGGAGAGCGGGTGAAGCCCCCGACGTGGAGCTCGTAGATGACGGTCTCGCGCATGGGGTGGGCGAGGGGGCGATCGCCCTCCCAGTCGTAGCCGGAGGTCTCCGCCACGACCGAGCGCATGCCGCATGTCAGCCCGTCCTCGCCGGCCATGGTCCGCTCGCGGCTCCAGAGCGTCGTATCGACGCCTCGGGCGTAGGGATCGATCAGCAACCGGCGGGGATCGAAGCGGTGGCCTACTTCGGGCTCATGGGGGCCGTCCACCCGGTACGCGTAAAGCATGCCGGGACGTAAACCGCGCAGGTAGAGGTGCCAGAAGTAGAACGTCTTGTGGTGGAGCGGGTCGAGCGGGATCTCCAGGATCGGCTGCGTGCTCTCGGGAGCGTCGAAGAGCAGGAAGGTCACGGCCGTGGCGTTCTGGGAGAAGATGGAGAAGTTGACGCCCTCGGCGTCCGGCGTGGCTCCCAGGGGACTGAAGTGTCCGGGTTCCAAGCTGTACCGAGCTTTGGGCGGCGTGCGCTGCTGCGGAGGGGCGGGTGTCGGCATGGCAGGCTCCGAAGGGCGAAGGCTCTACGCTTCAGCCTACCAGCTTCCAGCCGAAGGGCATCCGTAAGCAACACGGAACCCGGGGCCGATGATTCGGCCCCGGGTTCCATTGACGGACCTGGCGTCAGGGTCGGGCGCCGGCCTTTCCGGCGGTCGGGACGGTCAGGCTCAGCGCGTGTGGGTCGACCTTGAAGTAGGCGACGGCCTCTGCGAGGTCCTGGGACTTCCGGTCGACGTCGCGCGCCAGGCGGCTGATGCTCTCGACGGCCGTGAGCGCCCGGGCTCCGGCGTCGCGCTGCTCGTGCGTGGCAGAGGCGACTTCCTGGGCGATCGCCGAAACGGAATCGACCGCCCGGACGATCTGCTCGGAGCCCCTGGATTGCTCCTGGGTGGCTCCCATGACCGAGTGGGTGAGCTGGTTCATGGAGGTCACGGCATCGGCGATCTGAGCGGCCGCGCGGCTCTGCTCCTGGGTGGCCTGACGAATCTGGCCCATGAGCGTCGAGACCTGCGAAACCGAGGTGACGATGTCGCGAAGGGACTCGCCGGCCTTCTGGGCGAGGCCGGTCCCCTCGTTGATGGCGGCAGCCCCCTGCTGGGTGCTCGATACGGCCTGCTCGGTTTCCTTCTGGATGCCCTTGATGAGGGCGGCAATCTCGCCGGTGGCCTTGGCCGAGCGCTCTGCGAGCTTGCGCACCTCGTCGGCGACGACCGCGAAGCCCCTGCCGTGCTCGCCGGCGCGCGCCGCCTCGATGGCCGCGTTCAGGGCCAGCAGGTTGGTCTGCTCGGCGATGTCGTCGATCACCGAGATGATGGCTCCGATCTCCTCGGAGGACTTGCCCAGGCCGGAGATGACCGTCAGGACCTCGTTCATGGCGCGGTTGATCTGGGTCATGCCGGAGATCGTCTGCTCCACCGAGGAGCGCCCCTCCTGGGCGACGGCGGCGGAGCGCTCCGCCTCGCGGTTGGCGTCCTCGACGTTGAGGGCCACCTGCTGGACCGATGCGGCCATCTCTTCGATGCTGGCCGAGGTCTGGCTCACCGAGGCGGAAAGGGTCTCCGAGTTGCTAGCCACTTGCTGGATGCTGCCGGCCATCTCGGCGAGGTTGCTGGAAGTCGTGTCCACGTTGTCGGTGAGGGTCCGGGTGCGCCCTTCCACCTGCTCGCAGGCGGTCGCGATGGCCGTGATCGCCTGCTGGACCTGACCCAGCTCGCTGATCAGACGGGCGATGCTGCTTTCCAGCACGCGCGTGGTCTCGACGGTCTCGCTGATGGTGCCGCGCACGACGGCCTTCATCTCGGCGTAGTGCTCGGAGAGGTCATGGTCGGGGTTTGGCACGGTGATCCGCGCGAGATCCAGGCCGATCGACTCCAGGTAGTCGTAGAAGAACGAGTCGGTGACGGCCTGCATGTCGTAGTTGAAGACGGCGGAAAGCGCGCGCTCGGCCTTCTCGCGGAAGCCGCGGCGCAGCGGGAAGCTGGCCTTGAGGTACTTGCGGACGAGGTCGAAGTAGCTCAGATAGGCGCCCATGTACCATTTCAGGGGGAGGTTGATCTCGTTGTGGAGGCCGCCGACATGGAGGCGGGTGGCGAAGTAATCGGCGCCATAAGCCCCTCCGTTTGCGGCCTCCTGGAAGATCTGCCGGAAGTAGCCGGCCTGGGAACGCTCCAGGCGGCGCCGCAGCTCCTCCATGCTCGTGCCGCGGCGGCGAGCCTGCCCCTCGAAGTAGGCGACGGTCGGCGGATAAGAGAACTGGTGGTCGTAGAACTCCCGCGAGATCGCGTCGGCCTTGCGCTCCGCCCAGTCGGCGAGCTGGGCGAGGATCCGGATATCCTCCTCGCCGAACCGCAGGAAGCCCTTCCGCAGGGCGAGGTTGCGATCGGTGATGCGGTACTTGTCAGCCAGCTTGGCCATGGCGCGTGCCTTTCTAATTGAAGAACCCCTGGAAAAATAGTTCTAGATAGGTCTATTCCCATGCTAGTCAGCTTTGACGAGCCTCGGCACGGTAAAAATTACGGAACATGTGCCGCATTGCCGCTCGATTTGCCCTTCAGATCCCTGCTTCGTTGCTGTGTCCGCCCCCCGGGGCTGGTATCCTCCCGCGTACCGGAGCGGAAGGCGCACGCGAGGAGGGCGAGAGATGCCATATCGGAAGGCGAACGCGGTCTGGGAAGGCGACTTGCAGACGGGCCAGGGCAAGATGAGCCTCGGCAGCGGAGCATACGAGGGGGCCTATTCCTTCCAGACCCGCATGGGAGAAGCCCCCGGCACCAACCCCGAGGAGCTGATCGGAGCGGCCTTGGCCGGTTGTTTCTCCATGGCCCTGTCGAGCGGCCTGACGAAGGCGGCTCAGGCGCCCGAGCGCATCAAGACCGACGCCAAGGTTCACTTTGAGAAGCAGGACGGCGGCTGGGCCATCTCGAGCATCGACCTGCTGACCGAGGTCGAGGTCTCGGGGCTGGACGAGGCGACCTTCAAGGCGATCGCCGAGGAGACCAAGAAGGCCTGCCCGGTCTCGAAGGCCCTGACGGGCACGGAGATCCGCCTCGAGGCGCACATGCTCTCGAGGTCGACACGCTAGGCCAGAAACCCCTCTGCGGAGCTAGAGGGTATCTGGATCGCGTCCGATCCGCCGGTCCTGATCGCACGCGGTGATGGCGGCCAGATCATCGGCGTCCAGGTGGAAGTCCAGGACGTCGAAGTTCTCACGGATGCGCGAGGGGGTGACCGACTTGGGGATGACGATCAAGCCGCTGTCGAGGTGCCAGCGGATGACGACCTGGGCGGGAGTCTTGCCGTGCTTGTCGGCGATCGCCTGGAACACCGGGTCCCCGACGATCTGGCCGCGCGCCAGCGGGCTCCACGACTCGGTCGCGATGCCGTGGGCGGCGTTGAAGGCGCGGATCTCATGTTGCTGAAAGTACGGATGTAACTCGACCTGGTTGACGGCAGGCAAGACGTCGGTCTCTGCGAGAATCCGCTGGAGGTGCGGAATCTTGAAGTTGGAGACGCCGATCGAGCGGGCGATCCCTTCTTCCTTGAGCCGAACCAGGGCCCGCCAGGTCTCGACATAGCGATCCTGGCTGGGGGCCGGCCAGTGAATCAGGTACAGGTCCACGTAATCCATGTTCAAGCGCTGGAGGCTCTCGTCCATCGACCGCAGCGTCGCATCGTAGCCATGCTCCGAGTTCCATACCTTGGTCGTGACGTAGACCTCGGCGCGCGGCAGCCCCGAAGCCCGGATGCCTTTGCCGACCCCGACCTCGTTGCCGTAGATGACCGCCGTGTCGACCGCACGATAACCCGTCTCGAGGGCTTCCGAGACGACCCGGTAGGCCTCGTCGTCGCCCACCTGCCAGACGCCGAGGCCCAGCTGCGGCATCTGACGGCCGTCATTGAGGGTGAGCATGGGAACCATGGCCATGGGGCACTCCTTCCCGTGAGTCATCGTGCGACTGCATCCAAGCCTCCAGTATAGCGGAGGAGCGGGCATCAGCGGAGAATGGGGGCTTGTTTGGCTCCATGAGCCGCTTGGAGTGGTATGATCGGGGGGACAGCGGCACCCTAGAAAGGATTCCCCATGATCGAGCTTCAGCCGGATCACTTGCAAAACGAAATCACCGCCCTGCGCGCCGAGTACGAGCGCAAACTCGCCGAGATCGTGGAGATCCCGACCGTCAGCATGGACCCCGCGTACCGCCCGGACATCCGCCGCGGAGCCGAGTGGGCCTTGAGCTTGCTCGAGTCGCACGGCGCTGATGCGAAGATCTACGAGACCAACGGCTTCCCCGTCGTGGTCGGCGACTTCCGCCATCCCGAGGCGACGCGCACCCTCACGATCTACAACCACCTCGACGTCCAGCCCGCCAACGAGCCCGAGTGGACGTCCGAGCCCTTCAAGTTCACCCAGGACGGCGACACCTATCGCGGGCGCGGCACCACGGATGACAAGGGTCCTGCCCTGGCGGCCTTCTTCGCGGCCATGCTCGCCCGCAAGCATGGCATCGCGCTCAACATCCGCTTCGTCTGGGAGTTCGAGGAGGAGATCGGCAGCCCCCACTTCGAGGCCTTCCTCGAGGCCCACGCCGACGCGCTGAAGACGGATTCCGTGCTGGTCTCGGACACCATCTGGATCAGCCGCGACAAGCCCGCCGCGCCCCTGGGCCTGCGGGGCATGGTCGGCTTCCGCCTCTTGCTCGAGACCGGCACCAAGGACGTCCACTCGGGCCTGACCGGCGGCGCCGCGCGCAACCCCATCGGCGAGCTTTGCCAGCTCATCAGCGAGATCTACGACGCCCGCACGGGCAACGTGAAGATCCCCGGCTTCTACGATCACGTCAACCCCGTCTCGCCCGAGGAGGAGCTGAGCTTCCTCGCCTCCGGCTTCGAGACGGCCGAGTTCCAGCGCGCCCACGGCCTCAAGTGCCTGCGGGTCACCGATCCCCTCGAGGTGATGAAGCGCATCTGGGCCCGCCCGACCTTCGAGGTCCACGGCATGGTGGGCGGCTACACGGGCCCCGGCGTCAAGGCCATCGTTCCCCCGCGGGCCGAGGCCAAGGTCAGCATGCGCCTGGTTCCCGACATGAAACCCGCCGACGTGCTCGCCATGGTCCGTGACTTCGTCAAGGAGAAGAACCCCGATGTCGTCCTGGATCCGGAAGGATCCCTGGAGCCCTACCAGGGCGCGATGGACGGCCCCTACTCCGACGCCATCCGGACGGCCCTGCGCTTCGGCTTCGGTGCCAACCCCGCCTTCATCCGCGAGGGCGGCTCCATCGGCGCCGTGGTCAGCATGCAGAAGCACCTGGGCTGCCCCATCATGTTCATCGGGCTCTCGCTTCCCGAGCATGGCTACCACGCTCCCAACGAGAACTTCGACTGGAGCATGGCCGAGGGCGGCATGAAGGCCTTCATGCGCTACTTCGAGCAGGTGGCGGCGCTCTAGCGCCCGCGGCTGTTGCGTAAGGCACCGCAAACCCTCTGACCCGACCCCCCTCGGCCTCACGCGCGAGGGGGGTCTTGCTCGTCTGGCCTTACGGCTTGCGCGTGATGGTGGCCGTGCTCACGACCACCGGGTGGTCCGTCGTCTTCTGGACGAGCGGGCTGCGGTCTCGCGTGTAGTCGCTGAAGGTGACCTGGGACTCCGTGCCGAAGATCCAGTCGATGGCCATCTTCGCCGGGGCCTTGCCGTTGGCGCGGGTATCGGCCGAAACCATGTCCGTCTTCTGGGTCATCATCCGGTAGTACTCGTCGCGCTCGTTCATGTCCCCCGTGACGAAGACCGGGAGGCCGGTCTCCTTGCGCAGCCGGTTGACGAGATCGATTTCCTTGAGGGTGGCGACGTCGCGCCATTTTTCATGGTCGCCGTGCTTGCGGGTGCTCGCGGGGTTGTGGAAGTTGGCGAAGTAAGCCTCTTGCCCCGTCTGCTTGTGGCGCAGGCGAATGACGGGCATCTTTCGCGGCTTGCCGTCGAAGTAGGGGATGTCGATGTGGTCAGCCTTGACCAGGTCCCAGGTGTCCTTTCGCCAGGCGATGGAGTTCACGACCTCCGGCTTGCCGAGCTTGAAGCCGGGGTAGACGACGAACGTGTCACCTGCGACCTTCTGGAACTCTGTGAACTGGTCGCGCTGGAACTCCTGGAAGCCCACGACGTCGACGTCATGGCGTTCGAGCAAGTCGACCGCCGAGCGGATGCGGGTGGTGCCGGGCGCCATGCCGGGCCGATCGCTGCCCGGTCCCTTGGTATGGCTGCTTCCCAGCACGTTGAACGAGCTGATGACGAAGGAGGTCTGCTTCGGGGACGTCGGCGTCGTGGGGTGCGTCACCGGAGGGGGTGGGGTCGATGGACCGGAAAGGAGCTGGTCGAGGAGCTGCTTGAGCTGCTCGTAAAGTCCGCCCAGCACGGGAATCGGCGGGAAGCTTTGGGTGACGGGCACGGCCGGTGGCGGGGAGGCGACGACGGGAGCGGCCGTTTGGCTGGCCACGTGAAGCCGATCGAGCAGGCCTTGGTAGCCGGGCGACGGCAAAGGCGCCGGCGCGGCCGCCGCAACCGGGACGGCTACCCCGAGGGGGGACGCCGGTGCGTAGGGGCTGGGGGTCACGGTCGTCGCGTAGAGATTCACCATGGCGGTCCTCCTGGCTCTCTTGTCGGAGGGGGCAGACCGCGACATTCTTATCGTCTGGTGAACGTGTTGCTAAGCCTGCAAGCGCAGCTGACGGGGGCTCACGGGGGCGGCGCCGCATCTGGCGAGAGGGGCAGCGTGAACCAGAACGTGCTGCCCTTGCCCGGCTCGCTTTCCACGCCGATCTGGCCATGGTGGGCTTCGACGAGGGATTTGCTGATGGCCAGCCCGAGGCCCGTTCCTCCCGCCTGGCGGGTGGAGGTCATGTCGACTTGCGTGAAGGGCTTGAAGAGCTTCTCGTAGTCTTCATGGGCGATGCCGATCCCCGTGTCGATGACCTCGCAGCGCAACTGGGCGCCGTCGAGGCAGGCGCGGACGCGGATGCTTCCGCCGGCGCTCGTGAACTTGATGGCATTGTTGACGAGGTTGATCAGGACCTGGCCGATCCGCTGGGCATCGCCCGCAAGCAAGGGCAGGTCCCGGGGAACCTCGTTGACGAGCCGCAGCTTGCGTTGCTCGGCAATCGGCTCGAGCGCTTCCAGCTTCTCCGTCACTAGCTGGGGGAAGTCGAAAGGCAGGGGATTGAGCTGGAAACGTCCCGCCTGGATGCGGCTCAGGTCGAGCAGGTCGTTCACGAGGGCGAGCAGGGTCTCCGCGCCGTCGAGAATCTTGCCGAGGTAAAGGTGCTGTTGCGCGCTGAGCGGCCCCGCCACCTCGTCGTCGAGGATGCTGCCGAAGCCGGTGATGGCGTTGATGGGAGTCCTCAGCTCGTGGGAGAGGATCGAGATGAACTGGTCCTTGAGGACGTCCGCCTGTTCGAGGGCCTCGATCTTCTCGCGCTCGAGGTGTTCGAGCTCGGTGAGGTCGCGGGTCACCTTGGCGTAGCCCGTCAAGCGGCCTTGCGAGTCGTGAAGCGCGGTGATGATCGCGTCGGCCCAGTAGCGCGAGCCATCCTTGCGGAGGCGCCAGCCGAGATCCTCGACCCGGCCGTGCTCTCGCGCCTCGGCCAGCAGCCTGCGGGGCTTGTCGGCTGCGCGGTCCTCGGCGGTGAAGAAGATCTCGTTGGATTGGCCGATGACCTCGGCTTCAGAGTAGCCCTTGATGCGCTCGGCGCCGCGGTTCCAGGTCACCACGCGGCCCTCGGTGTCCAGCATGTAGAACGCGTAGTCGGAGAGCGATTCCACCATGACGCGGAAGACCTGGTCGAATGGCTGAGCGCTGCCGCCGGCCGGCCGGGAGGGCGCGGAGCCCGAGGCGGCGAGTTGCCGGCGTAGCTCGGCGAGCTCGCGCAGGGCGGCGTCGCGCTCGGCGATCGCCTGATTCAGTTGGGCAGTTAAAGAAGATTCATCATGAGTTGCCATCGAGCTCGATTATCTCATGGCGATCATGCGGGCACAATCTGCCGAACACGCTTCAGCTGAATCGCCCAGTGCCCCCGGCCTCTCTGACGTCAGGGAGGCCGGGGGCTCGGAGGCCTAGGCCTTCAGGAACTGCGCGACGACGTCCGCCAGCGGAGTCGTCGGCTTGCCGGTGAGGGCGCTGAGCTGGCGGCTGTCGTCGAAGAGCGCACCCTTCGCGGCTCCGGCATCAGAGTTGGCCAGCATGGCGGCGAGGGGCTCGGGAAGCCCGACGCTCAGCAGGATGCCCTTGTAGGCTTCCTCGGGCATGTCGTTGTAGGCGACCGGCTGGCCGCTCTGGCGGGCGATCTCGGCGGCGAGCTCGGCGAGGGTGTAGGACGTGTCGCCTGCGAGCTCGTAAGTCCGGCCGGCAAGGTCGGCTTCCGACGTCAGGACGGCGGCGGCGGCATCGGCGAAGTCGGCGCGCGTGGCCGAGGAGATGCGGCCCTGGCCGGCGCTGCCGATGATGGCCTGATGCTCCAGCGCCGTGGGCGCGCCCATGGCGTAGTTCTCGGTGTACCAGCCATTTCGGAGGATCACGGTGGGCAGGCCCGACGCCTTGAGCGCGGCTTCGGTCTCGCGGTGCTCGACCGCCAGGCTGAGAGGCGAGCTGTCGGCATGCAGCAGGCTGGTGTACACCAGCAGCTTCACGTTGGCGCGCTGCGCCGCGTCGATCACCGCCTGGTGCTGAGGCACGCGCTTGCCGATCTCGCTGGCGGAGATCAGCAGCAGCTTGTCCACGCCGGCGAAGGCGCGCTCAAGCGTTTCGGGCCGATCATAGTCGGCCTCGCGGACCTCGATGCCCTTGGCGGCCAGGCCTTTCGCCTTCTCGGGGTTGCGCACGGCCGCGACGATCTGCGCGGCGGGAACCGTCCGGAGCAGCGCCTCGACGACGAGCTGGCCCAGCTGGCCGGTGGCGCCGGTGACGGCAATGCGAGCGGAAGTGGAAGTCATCAGGGTTTCCTTTCGGGCGATCCAGGCGAGCCTGGGTGTGGTGTCGTGTAACTTACACAGTTACGATTTGAGGAAAAAGAGAGGCCCTCAAGCCTCTTGGAGTTGCGGGTGGCCTCCGGCGAGGACGTCGTCCAGGACGTCTGCGAGCGTCCTGGCGGCGAGCTCGCCTTCGAGCGCCCGCTGGGCTTGCTCCAGCGTGCCGATCATGGCCGCCTGGATGTTTCGTCCGACCGGGCATGCCGGGTTAGGCGATTCATGGTGCATGGCGAAGAGTTCCCCTTCGTCGACGGCGCGATAGACGTCCAGCAGGGTGATCTCCGAGGCCGGACGCGCCAGGAGCGCTCCCCCGCCCACGCCCAGCTGGGAGGTGGTGAGGCCCGCCTTCGCCAGCATGCCCAAGAGCTTGCGGATGACGGCAGGGTTGGTGCTGGCGCTGCCGGCAAGCCACTCCGACGTCACGGGCTTGCCCTGGCTCTGGGCGAGCAAGGTCAAGATGTGGACGCTCACGATGAACCGGCTGCTGATGGCCATGACGCCTCCTTGAGTGTGTAACTATGCTAGCTACATATCTGGCGGGTGTCAACCCCGGGCGCGTTGCCGTGCCGCTCGCTCAGGGCAAAAGAAAAGCCGCCAGCAGGGCAATTACCTGCTGGCGGTCGATTTCACGGACGACCGAGCGCTTGAGCAGCCCTAGAGGCTGTCTCCCTTCGCCACTGTGGCCGCGTAAGCCGATTCGTACTCGTCGAAGGTGACCTTGCCGTCCTTGTTCAGATCGAACCCCGGCGGGATCTCCTGGCCGCGCAGCTCCATGTCGCTGTCGCGGTCCGCGGCGGCGAACATCTGGACCAGCTGACCATGCAGGCGAGTGGCGATCCGCAGGATGATTGCGTTGGACCCGACTTCCTCGAAGGAGAGCTTGTCGTCACGGTTGGTATCGACCTCGGCGAACGTCCCGATGATCTCCTGGCCCAGGACATAGCTGCGGCTCGAGCCGCCGGCCTCGTTGACAGTGAGGAAGCCGCTCTTGTCCTTGTCCGCCTCGTCAAACTTCATCCGAATGTAAGTCCGGCAGGAGGCGACGAGTTCATTGAAGCTCGCCTTCGAGCGAGCCGACAGCGCCGACGAAGGGGCGGACGTCGAAAGCGAGGGGGAGGTGCCGCAGCCGGCAACGAGCATCACGGTGAGCGCTATCAAGGCAGATTTCTTCATGGGGTATCACATTCCTATCATTTATCTGAAGCATTGGATGGTCTACTAATAGGCGAACGTTGTTACAAACGAGTATCAACACGTCATATCAAGCGTCACCTGCCGAACCTTACGTTCCAGTTCTCTCGCCAAGACCGCGCGGGGAGGCTCGGGCGTCGCTTGCGTCCGCTTGCCTGGATGCCGGATGGGCGCTTAGAGTGGGGGGATGCCCGAGAGAGACGCTCGAGACGAGGGAAGGACGACCATGGAGGCGGCAAGCATGCTCATCATCCAGGCAGGGAGCGGGTTTTGCATGGCCATGCGCGCATGAGCGCGGTGGCGTACGGCCGCCTCGCCGCAAGCGAGGGGCTGGAGTTCGCCGGGCTGACGTTCCCGGCGTTTCGCGCGGGGCTGGTTTCCCTGGAGCCCGAGGTGCTCGCGATCGCCGCACGGGTTGACGGCTTGCCTGCCGGGCTCGCCCTGGCCGTGCGCGACGCGACGGGCGAGCATGCCGAGCTTTGCTCCCTATTCGTCCGCCCTGCCTACCGCCGGCGCGGCCTTGCCGCAGGCCTGCTGGAGCGCCTCGAGGCAGCCCTGCAGGCCGAGGGAACGCAGGAGGTGCATGGCGTCTACATGACCGGCAAGCCGTCCATACCGGTGCTCGAGCACCTGCTCGCGCTTCGCGGCTGGGACGCCCCCGAGCGACGGATGCTGGTCGTGCGGGCCCGCTACGACCAGATGTCGCGCGCCAGCTGGGTGGCGAAGGCCACTCTGGGGGACTGCTTCGAGATCGGCCGCTGGGACGAGGTCACCCCCCTCGAACGCGAGGATCTCAAGCGCAGCCAGGAGGCCTCGCCCTGGATCGCGCCGGACCTCTTGCCCTTCGATTTCGAGGTGGACGCGCATGCTCCGACCAGCGTGGTCCTGCGGCACCATGGCAAGGTGGTCGGCTGGCTCATCACCCACCTCTTCGAGGACGTGCTGCGTTACACCTGCAGTTACGTGCATCCGGATCTGCAGCGCCGGGCGCGGATCCTGCCCCTTTACGCCGAGGTCATGCGCCGCGCCCATGCCATGGGCATCGATCGCGGCATGTGGACCGTGCCCGTGCAGCACCCGGCCATGATGGCCTTTGCCCAGCGCTGGATGGCGCCTTATGCCGAGGCTTGCGACGAGACGCGCGGCACCGGCAAGCGTTTGATTGGCTTGTCGGTCTAGGACGAGTCTGTCATCATCATGTCTGCTTGATCGTCTGCTTCATGCTCGGAAGGAGTGCAAGTGAAGAAGGTTCTCTTCATCCTCGGCGAACTCAGCGATTCTGACGTGGATTGGCTCGTCGAGGTCGGCCAGCGCGAAACCGTTTCCGCGGGCCGCGTGCTCATTCGCGAGGCGAGCGCCATCGACCATGTCTACGTGATCCTGGACGGGCGCTTCGGGGTCTCGGTCGCCGCCCTGCAAGGCAAGGAAGTCGCTCAGCTGGGCAGCGGAGAGATCGTCGGCGAGATGTCGCTGTTGGATCAGCGTCCTCCGAGCGCCACGGTGACGGCTCTGGAGTCCGGGCTGGTGCTGTCGGTGCCCCGGCGCGAGATCGAGCGCAAGTTGGCCCAGGACATGGGTTTCGCCGGGCGCTTCTACCGAGCCCTGGCGGTGTTCATGTCGGATCGCCTTCGCAGCACCGTAAGCCGGCTCGGCTATGGTCAGGGCGGCCCCATGGATCAGGATGCCGAGTACGAGGACGAGCTCGACATGAGCGTGCTGGACAAGGCGGCGCTGGCCGGCGCGCGCTTCGACTGGCTGCTCAAGCGCATGAAGGGGGCTTGATGTCCTCGCCCCAGCAGCGCCTGTTCCGCAAGGAGGCCCTGGAGCGTCTCTCGTCGCCCGAACGCCTGGATCTCCTGATGCAGGTCGTCAGCCCCAAGGGCTGGGTTGCTCTTGCCTGCCTGGGGACCGGGATCCTACTTGTGATCCTCTGGAGCGTCGTCGGGCGCTTGCCGGTGACGGTCAACGCCAAGGCCGTTTTCGCTCGGCCCCACGAGGTCGCTTCCTTGCAAGCCATGGGGGGAGGCCGCGTCCGCGAGCTCAAGGTCCGGGTGGGCGACGCGGTGAAGGCCGGCGACGTGCTGGCTGTCGTCGAGCAGCCGGAACTCGCCGAGCAGCTCTCCCAGCAGCGCGCGCGCCTGGCCGAGCTGGAGCGCCAGCAGGCGGCCCTTGGCGAGTTGCAGGCCAGCTTCTCCGAGCAGACCCTGCGCGCCATCGACAAGCAGCAGGAGAACGTCCTACAGCTGATCCGCGAGGCCAAGGCCCTGGATCCGGTCCTCGACCGGCGGCTCGCCGAGAACCGGCGCCTCAACCAGCTGCGGGCAGTGCCCGTGGACGCCGCGCTTGCCGCTGAGCAGGCCTACCTTCAGAACCGCAACCGAATCGCCGAGCTGGAAGGCCAGCTCAAGGAGCTGGAAAGCAAGAAGACGTCGGTGTTTCAGCAGCGCCTCGAGGCCGAGACCCAACGTGCCAACCAGCTGCGCGCGCAGCGTGAGAGCGGTGCGCTGCTCGAGTTGCAGCTCGCGCAGCAGGGCCGGGTCGTCAGCCAGCGCGAGGGAACCATCCTGGAGGTGGCGGTCGCCGTCGGCGACGTGATCGCACCCGGCACGCGCATCGCGAGCGTGGCGCGCGGCGAGCGTCATGGCAGCCTGATGGGCGTGGCCTACTTCCCGGTCAGCGATGGCAAGAAGATTCGTCCCGGCATGCGCCTCCAGTTGACCCCCGACACGGTCAAGCGCGAGCGCTTCGGCGGGGTCACCGGGCGGGTCGTCTCGGTCTCCTCCTTTCCCATCACCGAGCAGGCCCTTCTCAACACCCTCGGCAATTCCGAGCTTGCCCGCGCCTTCGCCAGTTCCGGCCCGTTGATTGAGGTGCTGGCCGAGCTCGACCGGGAGCCTGCCAACCCGAGCGGCTTCAAGTGGTCCTCGTCGCGCGGCCCGTCGCTCGACGTGACCGCCGGCACCACGGCGGCGGCCCGCGTGACGGTCGAGGAGGTGCCACCCATCGTCCTGGCCTTCGCCATCCTGAGGTCCAGCAGTGGTCTCTATTAAGTCCTTGCGGCTGCGCATGCGGCCGCGCCGCGTGAGAACCCCGACCGTCATCCAGATGGAGGCCGTGGAATGTGGCGCGGCCGCGCTCGCCATGATCCTCGCCTATCACGGCCGCCAGGTGCCCCTCAGCGAGCTGCGGATCGCCTGCGGCGTCTCGCGCGACGGCAGCAAGGCCAGCAACATCCTCATGGCGGCTCGCGCGTACGGCCTCACGGCCAAGGGCTTCAAGAAGTCCATGGAGACGTTTCGCGCCGTCACCTTCCCGTGCATCGTCTTCTGGAACTTCAACCACTACGTGGTCGTCGAGGGCATGGACGACCGGCGCGTCACTCTCAACGACCCGGCGAGCGGCCGCCGCACGGTGACGCTCTCGGAGTTCGACGAAGGCTTCACCGGAGTGGTGCTGCAGTTCGAGCCGCGCGAGGACTTCGAGAAGGGCGGGCGCAAGCCGAGCGTCCTGCAGGCGATGCGCCGCCGCCTCGAGGGCTCGTACGGGGATCTGCTCTACTGTGTGCTCGCCGGCCTCTTGCTGGTGGTGCCGGGCATGGCCCTGCCGGTGGCGACCCAGCTCTTCGTGGACCAGATCCTGGTCCAGGGGATGCACGATTGGCTTCGCCCCCTGTTGCTTGGCGTCGTCATGATCGCCCTCTTCAAGGCCGCCCTCTCGCAGCTGCGGATCGTCTACCTGCGGCGCCTCAAGCTCAAGCTCGCGGCGGTTCATTCCAGCCGCTTCCTGCGCCATCTCCTGCACCTGCCCATGGCCTTCTACTCGCAGCGCTACGCGGGCGAGGTCGCAAACCGCATCACCATGAACGACGAGGTGGCGGGCCTGCTTTCGGGGCGGCTGGCGAGCAGCTTGATCGACACGGTCATGATCGTCTTCTACGGGGCGCTCATGTTCCACTACGATCCGGTGCTGACGGGGCTGGTGGCGGCCTCCGGCCTCGCCAACCTGCTCCTCTTGCAGGCAATGGGCGCGCGCCGCGTCGAGGCCAACCAGCGACTGGCCCAGGAGTACGGCAAGAAGGTGGGACTTTCGATGGCCGGTCTCCAGTCCATCGAGACCCTCAAGGCCTCGGCCTCCGAGGCGGACTTCTTCACCCGCTGGGCCGGCTACGACGCCAAGGTGATCGAGGCGACCCAGCGAACCGCCAGCCAGGCCATGGTGCTGAGCGTGCTGCCGACCCTCCTTTCCGCGCTCACCACGGCGGCCATCCTCATCGTCGGCGGCTTCCGCATCACCGAGGGCCACCTCAGCATCGGCATGCTGGTGGCCTTCCAGGGCATGGCCGGCAGCTTCCTCGGCCCGATCAACAGCCTGGTCGCCTTGGGAAGCGCCATCCAGGACCTGGTGAGCGACCTCAATCGCCTGGATGACGTGCTGGACCATCCGGCCGTCGTGCCCGAGCGCAAGGGGACGCTTCCCGGTCCTGATGCCTTCCGCCTGGAAGGCGAGCTATCGATCGCCTCGCTGTCATTTGGTTACAGCCGGGTTTCGGCGCCCGCCATCGCGGACTTCTCGCTCTCGGTGAAGCCGGGTCGCCGGGTCGCACTGGTCGGCGGGTCGGGCTCGGGCAAGTCCACCGTTGCCAAGCTGGTCAGTGGCCTCTACGAGCCCTGGGAAGGGGAGGTTCGCTTCGACGGACGCCTGCGCCAGGACTGGGATCCGGCGGTCCTCAGCCTGTCCGTCTCCACGGTGGACCAGGAGATCGCCTTGTTCGCGGGCTCCGTGCGCGACAACCTCACGCTCTGGGATCCGACCGTGAGCGACGAGCGGCTGCGCCAGGCCTGTCAGGACGCGCTGATCCACGACGTGATCCTCGCGTTGCCCGGAGGCTATGACGCGCCCCTGCTAGAAGGCGGGGTCAACCTTTCGGGGGGGCAGCGCCAGCGCCTGGAGATCGCCCGCGCCCTGGTCAACGACCCGGCCATCCTGGTGATGGACGAGGCCACCAGCGCCCTGGACGCCGAAACCGAGCGCCTCATCGGCGACAACCTCCGCCGCCGCGGCTGCACCTGCCTGATCATCGCGCATCGCCTCAGCACCGTGCGCGATTGCGACGAGATCGTGGTGATGGAAGTCGGGCGCATCGCCGAGCGCGGCACGCATGACGAGTTGCTCGCCAAGCAAGGCGCCTACGCACGGCTGGTGAAGAGCGAGCAGAGCGAGCCCGTGGAGGGTCGCGCATGAGCGACGAGCGCCCCATGGATACCGAGCGGGTGGTGCCTGCCAGTGGCGAGTCCGATCGCGAGGAGGCCTACGCGCGCTTCGTGAGCCGGCAGCGTCACGACCGAGACGTGATGGAGAAGGCGATCGCCCAGCTCGCGGCGATCATCGAGCCGCGCTCGGAGGGCGTCCCCATGGAGGGCAGCCCCCTTTATCGCGCGGCCCACGCCGTGGGCGCCGCCATGGGGATCGCCGTCAAGCCGCCGGCAGCCTGGGAAAGCCTCGACCGGCTCAAGGACCCGATCGAGGCGATCGCCCGCGCCTCGCGCTTCCGCACCCGCCGCGTCCTGTTGCGCGGCGACTGGTGGAGGCGTGACAACGGCCCCCTGCTCGCCCATACCGCCGAGGGCAACCTCCCCGTCGCCCTCGTGCCGCGCGGCGCGCGCGCCTACGACTGCTTCGATCCGACCGAGAACACGTGGCAGCCCGTCACGCCCGAGCTGGCGAGCGGCCTTCAAGCGCATGCCACCATGTTCTACCGCCCGCTGCCTGAGTCCGCCGTCAAGGCCATCGACCTCCTGCGGCTGGGGATGAAGGCCTCGCGGCACGACATGCCAGTGGTCGTCCTCATGGCGGCCTCCGTGGCTCTCCTGGGCCTAGTAAGCCCGCATGCAACGGCCTTCTTGATCGACCACGCCATCCCTGACGCCCAGCGCAGCCTCATTTCTCAGGTGGGTGTGGGCTTGGTGATGCTGGCCGTGACCCAGGCGCTCTTCCAGTGGGTCCAGAACGTCGCTCTGTTGCGGGCCGAGTCCCGGGCCGAATCGACCACCGAGTCCGCGGTCTGGGCGCGCTTGCTCAACCTGAAACTGACCTTCTTCCGGCGCTACCCCGCTGGCGAACTGGCCTCGCGCCTGTCGGCCATCGACCAGATCCGCCAGCTGCTGTCGGGCTCCACCATCCAGGCCCTGCTCGCGGGCGTCTTCTCCCTGGTCAACCTGATCCAGCTCTTCGCCTTCAACTCGCGCATGGCCCTGGTGGCCCTCGGAGTCGCCCTGCTCTCGGTCGGCTTCACCACCGTCTCGGCCGTGCTGGTGCTGCGCGCGACCCGCGCGCTCATGCAAGAAGACGGCAAGATCCTGGGCCTGGTCGTGGGTCTGATCGGCGGAGTGGCCAAGATCCGGACCGCCGGTGCGGAGTCTAGGGCCTTCGCTCAGTGGGCCAGGCGCTACGCAGACTTCTCGCGGCTCGGCTTCCATGCCCAGCGGCTCCAGGATCGCCTCAGCCTCTTCGACGAGCTGCTGCCGATAGTGAGCATGCTCGTGCTCTTCCACGGCTTCGGCGGCCTGGCCAAGGCCGCCGCCGGGGCGGACGCGGGGGTCACGCCGGGCGCATTCCTTGCCTTCAATGCGGCCTTCGGGGCCTTCGTCGCGGGCCTGACGGGCGTCGGCGCCTCGATCACGGCCCTGATGCAGGTCGTCTCCTTGTGGGAACGGGCCAAGCCCATCCTGGAGGCCGAGCCCGAGGTGGATGCCGGCAAGGTCGATCCCGGCCGCCTCACGGGCCGGATCGCCTTCTCGCACGTCAGCTTCCGCTACGCGCCCGATGCCCCGCACGTGCTGCGCGACGTCAGCCTCGCCGTCAACCCGGGCGAGTTCGTCGCGCTGGTCGGGCCGTCCGGCGGAGGCAAGTCCTCGCTGTTTCGGCTCTTGCTCGGTTTCGAGGAGCACGAGTCCGGCACGATCACGCTCGACGGCCAGGACCTCGGGGGCCTCGACCTGCCTGCCGTGCGCCGGCAGATGGGAGTGGTCCTCCAGCACGGCCGCTTGATGGCGGCCTCGATCTTCGAGAACATCGCCAACGGCGCTCTGATCACCCAGGACGAGGCCTGGGAGGCGGCCCGGAACGCGGGCTTCGCCGACGACGTCACGGCCATGCCCATGGGCATGCACACGGTGGTCAGCGAGGGCGGCGACAACCTTTCCGGTGGCCAGCGCCAGCGCCTGCTCATCGCCCGGGCGCTCGCGCTCAAGCCGCGGATCCTGCTGTTCGACGAGGCCACCAGCGCCCTGGATAGCCGCACGCAGGCCATCGTCAGCGAGAGCTTGGAGCGCATGAACGTGACCCGCCTGGTCATCGCCCATCGCCTCAGCACCATCCGGCAGGCCGATCGCATCTACGTCCTCGACGCCGGCCAGGTGGTCCAGCAAGGGAATTTCGAGACGCTCATGGCCGAAGGCGGCCTCTTCGCGCGCCTCATGACGAGGCAAACGACATGATCGAAAGGAGGCACGCGGTGCCGATGCAAAGGCGACTTCGTCCCAGCCTCGGGGGGCCGGCCCTCCTCCTGCTGGGCCTGCTCCTATCGGGCTGCCAGTCGAGCGCTCCCCTGCAGGCGACCCCGGCCGACTCCGGCTGGTTGACCCTCAGCGCGACCATGAGCCAGTCGCTCGGAGCACCCGCCCAGCTCTCTTTCGCCGTTGCCGACCTGCCGGCGCCGTTGCGCGACGCCAAGTCCCTCCTGCTGCTCGCCGGCGGCGTCGAGGCGAGCGGCATGCGCCGAGAAACGGTCATGGACTTCACGTACCCGGGGGCCTTCCCCACGCCCGATGCGAGCGCCAAGCTGCGCGGAGTCCTGAGCGCGGACGGCCGGACCGTCCGCCTTGCCGAGATCACCCTGATCCGCCCCTAGCCCGAAAGAGCCCTTGCCATGACGTCACGCCATCTCCTCGCCGTCCTCCTGCTCGTCCCGGCGCTCGCGCGACCGGCGCATGCCGAGCAGACCGTCAGCGGTCAGGTCCTCGACCCGCAAGGCCGCCCGCTGGCGAACGTCTTCGTCCGCCAGGAGGGCGCCATCGTCGCCGGCTTCACGGACGCGAACGGCCGCTATAGCCTCGTGCTCGCCCCGGGAGCCTCCCCGGTCCTGGTCTTCTCGGCCGAGGGCTACCAGATCGACCGTTTGCCGGTTGCCGCTGCCACCAAGGTCTCGCTGAAGCCGGTCGAGACCTACCTGCCCCAGTACCGCCCCCTGCTCTCGACGCTGGCCCCCGCGCCCGCCTCGCCTCCGCTCGATAGCCAGCTGCTGCTGGCCTACCAGGCAGGTGCTTTCGATGCGCGCTTCGCGGGGAATCGCCTCTCCGCGACCCTGGACAACCAGCTCGCACTCTCGGGACAGCTCCGGCTCGATGCCTGGCTCCTCGGAGCGTCCTTCGAGCGCTTCAAGGCGAGCATGGCCTTGCCGTCGCTGCCGAGCACGGACGCCGCGGCCCCCGAGGAGAGCAGCACGCGCCTTCGCGTCGGTTACCCGCTGGGCGGCGCGACCTGGGAGGTCGCCCCCAGCCTCGCCTTCATGAGCACGCACGTGGCGGCAGCCAACCTTCCCCTGAGCGGGACTCCCTATGACTACGCGCATGAGCGCCGTGGGCTAGGCCTCGAACTCCCATTCACCTGGGTCCTGGGCGATCGCCTCGACCTCCTGGCCACTGCCGCCTATTTCCCCGCGCTCTCGTTCAGCGCGACGCGAGCCCCGTACCCGGTTTCAGGCACCAGCCTCTGGGAAGCGGGCCTGGGCCTCGGCTACGCGTTCGCCCCGAAGCTGCGCCTGGACCTGCGCTATCGCCATCAGAGCGGGGGCGGGGACCTCGCCCTGACCCGCGATGAGCTCTCGCTGGGCGTCACCTTCCGCCCGGAGCGACAGCAGCCATGAGCCGCCGCCCCATCACGCAAGCCTGGGCCCTGATTCTGGGCGCCTTTCTGCTGGCCCCGAGCGCCCAGGCCCAGCTGCCGGCGGCGTCACCGGCTACGGCAGCGGCACCGGCACCGGTCCTGACCTTGCGAGAGGCGGTGGAGCTCGCGACCCGGACGCATCCGTCGCTCGAGGCGGCTCGCCTCGGGATCGACCAGGCGCGAGCGGGGACGCGCGAGGCGCGGAAGGGCCTGCTTCCGTCGTTTTCGCTCTCGGGCGGCCTGAACCGCGCGGACGCCGCGGGCATCCTGCCGCGCCCCGTGCTGGCCACCGGGCCTTACGGGTTTCAGGTCCAGCTCAGCGCGGTCCAGCCCCTTTACGACGCACAGCGCACGGAGTCGGCGGTGCGCCTGGGCGAGCTCGCCGAGCGGCTCGCGGAGGTGGAGCGCATCGGTGCGCGCCGCCGCTTGGCCTACGAGACGGCCATGGCGTACTTCGCCTTGCTGCAGGCGGAGAGCATGCGGGATGCGGCGCGGATCAACGTCGAGCAGGCCAAGGAGCAGCTGGCGATCGCCGAGCTGCGTGACGCGGGGCAAGTGGGCACGCGCCTTGAAGTCCTGCAGGCGGAGACGTCGGTGGCGATCGCCCAGGAGGGATACGTCGAGGCGATCAGCCAGCTGGTCCAGGCGCGCCAGGTCCTGGAGAGCCACCTCGGCCGGAGCATGTCGGGATTGAGCGTGGATGCGTTGACCCGGCTCAAGCGGCTGGAGATGGCGCCCGAGCAGATTGCCGGGGCCTTGGACGGGCGCCCGGAAGTGGCGCAGGCGATTCTCGCGCGCGAGGCGCAGGCAGAAACGGCTTTCCAGCGCTCTCGCGCGACCTGGCCCACCGTCAGCGCGGTGGGAGACGTGGCGGCGGGGCCCGGCGGCGGGACCCAGCAGACGATCGCGGCCTCGCTGGCCTGGAACGTCTTCGACAGCGGTCGGACGAGCGTCCAGGTGGAGCAGGCCCGCCTGGGGATCGAGCGCGCGGAGGCGTCGCTCGCGGCCACCCGGCGCGCGGCGGCGCTCGAGATCCAGACGACGTCTCAGGCGCTCGAGACGGCCAAGGAGCGCGTGGCCGTGACCCAGCAGGGGCTTCAGGCGGCGATTGAAGGCCTCAAGCTCGCCAAGGTGCGTTTCAACGCGGGAGTGGGGACGGGCCTCGAGGTGATCAGCGCGCTCTCGTCATTGAGCCAGGCTCAGAGCGCCTTCATCCAAGGCTCGTACGCGGTCTCGACCTACCAGCTCAAGCTCGCTCAGGCGCTCGGCCTGGAACTCGAGGACTTGCTTCCATGAGGCGTCGAGGCGCCGGACAATCCGTCCGGCGCCTCGGTTTTTTCTGGGATTTTTCCGGAGCTTAATCGTACTCGTGTTGCCTGACGTCCCCATACGCATCACTGAACTTCGCCACCATGTTGGCGGTCTGCTTGCTGTTTTTGCCGGTGAACATGTAGGTGAGGCCGGTTCCTAGCGCCAAGCCCATCATCTTGATGGTTCTGCCGACCTGGGTCTTGCCGCCGGCGACCAGCTCGAGATCCATATCCGAGAGCTCGTCCTCGTCCATCTGGGCGGGAAGGGGGATGAGGATGGCGTTGGCAGGCACCTCGACGGGCATCAGCTTGATGAACGACGGGATCTGGATGCCGAGCACGCGCGAGG
Source organism: Candidatus Sericytochromatia bacterium (assembly GCA_036676455.1). Classification (GTDB taxonomy): domain Bacteria; phylum Cyanobacteriota; class Sericytochromatia; order S15B-MN24; family UBA4093; genus UBA4093. Next base: position 150,194 of record JAKFCW010000011.1, on the reverse strand, counting down.
CGACCTCGTTGGGGTTGGCGATGAATTCGGCCTTGAGGGCTTCATCCTGTATCAGGGCTTCCATCAGCTCGGCCTGATACTGCTCGATCGTCTTTTCCTGCGACATGGCTGTGTTCTCCTTCGTGGGTTCTGAGGTGGCCCCGTCTCGGGGGGCGTTTCGATCCAGGGGAGCATGAGGGGCTCGACGAGAGGGCTGGGCTCCCTAAGAGAGCATGCTCTTACCCTTGATGGACTTGCCGCCGGCGACCCGTTCGAGGTCGAGATCCGTGAGCTCGCCTTCTTCCCGCCGGGCAGGCAAAGGGAAGAGGAGGGTATTGGCAGGCACCTCGACGGGCATCAGCTTGATGAACGAGGGGATCTGGACGCCGAGCACGCGCGAGGCGACCTCGTTGGGGTTGGCGATGAACGCGGCCTTGAGGGCCTCGTCCTTCGTCAGCGCCTCCACCAGCTCGACCTGCAACTGCTCGAACGTTTTTTCCTGCGACATGACATCCTCCGGGTCTGGGTATCGTGACGTGACTTCGCCCATTGTCGTCGCGAACGGCATAAAGAGCAAGTGAGCATCTTTGCGGCGCAGGTGTGAGGATTCTCACGTTTGCTTTTCACGCCCTCCGGCCCATTTCACGCAAAAAAGGGCTCCGCCGCGAAGGCGGAGCTCCGTGAGGAGGGGGGTTAGCGAGCGTTTACGTAGCCGGCGTCCACGTGCAGGGTGGTGCCGGTCACGTACGACGACTGGTCCGAAGCGAGCCAGAGGCTTGCCTGGGCGACCTCGTCGGGCTGGGCGAAGCGATTGAGCAGGCTCAACTGCGGAGCGTAGGTCACCGGGTCGAGGCCGAACTGCTCCAGCGCTCCGCGCAGCATCGGCGTATCGATGGCTCCGGGGGCCACGGAGTTGACGCGGATGTTGTGAGGGCCATTCTCCATCGCCGCGACCTTGGTGAGGCCATTGACGCCATGCTTGGCCGCCACGTAAGCCACGGTGCTGGGCTGGGGACGGAAGCCGCTCACCGACGAGATGTTGATGATCGAGCCCCCATGCCCCTGGGCAATCATCTGGCGCAGCTCGTACTTCAGGCAAAGCGCCGTGCCCTTGAGGTCGACCGCCATGAGGCGATCCCAGTAGTCCTCGTCGAACTCCGCGACCGGCTTGTCGTCAGGGGTGAGCGCGGCGTTGTTCACGGCGACGTCAAGGCGTCCGAACGTGTCCACGGTTTCCTTGACCATGGCCGCCACCTGATCGGACTTGGAGATGTCCACCTTCACGAAGTGAGCGATACCGCCGGATTGCGTGATCGCCTCGACGACGGCTCGGCCCTTCGCCTCGTTGAAGTCCGCCACGACCACCTTGGCGCCGGAGGCGGCAAACAGCTTGGCCGTCGCCTCGCCCATGCCCATGGCGGCACCCGTCACGATGGCAACCTTTCCCTCGAGTACGCGATTCATGGAGACTCCTTTCGCAAGAGACCTGGCCTTGCAAGCTGGGTAATTGTCGCTTCAGTCTTGCACAAGGATGGGAGGGGGCCATTGGGAATTTCTACGGGACGTATGCAACGATTCACGCTATGACCATCCCCGCTTTCCTGGCCTTGCGGAGTTCGGAAAGAAAATGTGGCGGTTCCGTTGGATGGTCCGTCGCATCCTTCCCTCTAGGGTGCGCTTCAGGGTCTCGGTCTCAATCAGGGCAAGCGTGCAAGGGTCATCCCGGGGAGGTGCGCATGGATCACGTCACGGCTCCCGTCTCGGATCTCGAGAAGGCGCTAGGCCTCTACGAACTGAGCCAGTTCACGCCGCGATGATCCCGGAGCTGCTGGTCGCCTTGGTTGCGTTCCTGGCGGGGGCGATCGCGGCCATCTCGGGTTTCGGCATCGGTAGCCTGTTGACCCCACTTCTCGCCGTCCGGGTGGGAACGAAGCTGGTGGTCTCCGCCGTCGCCGTCCCACACGTCGTGGCGACCGCCTACCGGTTCTGGCTCTTGCGCGCGCATGTCGACCGGCGGGTCTCGACGATCATCCTGGCGCTCGGCGTGTTCATGCTGACCCGTGCAGCTGGCTAGGGCAAGTGAGGAAACGGGCAGCCCTGCTGGACCTGCATGAACTGGACGGTAGAGGGTTCTCGTCTGACACCCGAGGACCGAAGGGCTATCTTGATTTCACGGAGCCAGGACAGGCTCAAGGAGGATGGATGAGTAAGCGTTTTCGTGGAAAGATCACCCTTGATGCGCGCGACGCGATCCCGGACTGGTCCCCCTACGAGGCGCCCCGCCCCCCTGAAGGCGCGCCCAACGTGCTTTATATCGTCTGGGACGACGTGGGCTACGGAGCATTCGACCTCTACGGGGGGCTCATTGAGGTTCCCGCCATGAGGCGCATCGCAGAGCGGGGTCTGCGCTACTCGCAGTTCCACACGACGGCGCTCTGTTCGCCCACTCGCTCGTGCCTGCTGAACGGCCGGAATGCGACCAGCAACGGGATGGCATGTATCACGGAAGGGGCGACGGGCTTCCCGGGAAGCAATGCGCGGATCCCCTTCGAGAATGCCCTGATTTCGGAAGTGCTCGTGGAACACGGCTGGAGTACCTTCTGCCTCGGCAAGTGGCACCTCACCCCGCAGGAAGAGGAAAACCTCTCCAGCACCAAGATCCGCTGGCCTCTGGGCCGCGGCTTCGAGCGCTTTTATGGCTACCTGGGCGGTGAGACGGATCAGTGGTACCCCAATCTCGTCTACGACAACCATCCCGTCGAACCACCCGCGACGCCCAACGAGGGCTACCACCTCAGCAAGGACCTGGCTGACAAGGCCATCGAGTTCATCGCCGACGCCCGGGCGATCGCTCCGGATAAACCCTGGCTGATGTACTTCTGCCCGGGCGCCGGGCATGCCCCGCATCATGTCTGGCCCGAATGGGCGGACAAGTATAAAGGCAAGTTCGACATGGGCTACGACCGCTACCGCGAACAGGTCCTCGCCAATCAGAAGAAGCTTGGACTGGTTCCAGAGGAGACGCAGTTGCCCCCTCTCAATCCCTATGCGGACATGCGTGGCCCTGATGGCGAGCCATGGCCCATCGCGGAAACCGTGCGCCCCTGGGATACCCTCTCGCCCGACGAGAAGCGCCTGTTCGCGCGCATGGCCGAGGTGTACGCGGGCTTCCTCAGTTACACGGATGCCCAGATCGGGCGGATCCTCGACTTTTTGGAGGAGACGGGGCAACTCGATAATACGCTGATCGTGGCCCTTTCCGACAACGGAGCTAGCGCCGAGGGCAGCCCAAACGGCTCGGTCAACGAGATGAAGTTCTTCAACGGCGTGCCGGATACCATCGAAACGAACATGAAGTACCTCGACGTGCTGGGGTCCGAACAAACCTACAACCACTACCCGACCGGATGGGCGATGGCCTTCAACACGCCCTTCAAGCTCTGGAAGCGCTTTGTCAGCCACGAGGGAGGCACCGCCGACCCCTTGATCATCTCTTGGCCGAGAGGCATCAAGGACCAGGGCGTGGTCCGTAACCAGTACATCCATGCCATTGACGTCGTCCCCACGCTATATGACTGCTTGGGCGTGACGCCGCCGGAAGTCGTGAAGGGCTACGTGCAAACGCCCCTGGAAGGGGTCAGCTTCAAGCACACGTTCGCTGACGGAAACGCCCCCACCGCGAAGGAGGCCCAGTTCTACACGATGCTCGGCACGCGAGGCATCTGGTACCAGGGCTGGCAGGCCAACACGATCCATCCCGCCATGCCCTCGGGTTGGGGGCACTTCGCCAAGGATACGTGGGAGCTTTTCCATCTGGAGCAGGATCGCAACCAGCTCCGCAACGTGGCCGAGCAGTACCCGGAGCGGCTCGAGCAGATGAAGGCCATGTGGTACGTGTTGGCGGGTAAGTACCATGGGCTGCCGCTCGATGACCGATCGGCCGTCGAGCTCTTTCAGACTCCCCGACCCCGACCGACCGCGCCGCGCGCGCAATACGTCTACTTCCCTGGGGCTGCCGGAGTCCCGGATGGCGTGGCAGCGCCCCTCTTTGGCCGATCGTTCAACATCGTCGCCGAGGTCTACCTCGAGGGCGAACATGCGCAAGGCGTCTTGTTCTCACAGGGACGGCGCATCGGAGGCCATGCGCTCTTCGTGCAGGACGGTCGGCTGCACTATGTCTACAACTGGCTCGGGGAGAAGATCCAGCGGGTGAGCTCAAGCCGGGTGGTTCCGGCGGGGCATCACCTCTTGGGCGTTCGCTACCGCGTGGATGGGCAAGAAGGCGCCAGCCCCGTCGGTCAGGCGGCCTTGTACATCGACGATCAACCGGTCGGAGAAGCCCGCCTCATCACCCAGGCCAGCCTGTTCGGCATCGACTCCATGCTGACGGTGGGGAGGAGTGGCACTCCCGCCGTGACGACCGATTACCAGCCCCCCTACGCGTTCGCGGGCGGCTCGATCAAGCGGGTGCTGGTGGATGTCAGTGGCGAACGCTATCGTGACCTGGAGCGCGAACTTGCGGCCATGCTGCTGCAGGACTGAGCCCATCGCCCGGTTTCGGTGAAGAGGCAATGCCGATGAACGAACCCCGATCGTCCGTGACCTCGGACGCCAACCAGCTCGCGTTGCAACGGACCATCCTCGCGACGGAACGAACCCTGCTGGCATGGATCCGGAGTGCGATCTCGATGATCGGCTTCGGCTTCTCCATTTACAAGTTCTTCGAGTACCTGCGGGCGTCTGAGGGTCTGGCCCGGCCCCATGCGGCGCGAAACCTGGGCTTAACCCTGATCGCGCTGGGTACCCTCACCCTGGTGGCCGCTGTGTTCCAGCATCGACGAGCCTTGCAGCGCATGGGGCTGGGGGTGGCGCAGGCTCAAACCACCATGTCGCTGACGATCGCCCTGGTGCTGGCCTTGATTGGCCTTGTGATGTTCGTCAGCATCTACTTCGGGACCGGTCCGTTCTGAGCACAGCCGGCATGCAGGACATTCACCTGCTGCCGGCTTCTAGGCTGTCATTCCCTTCGGCTGAGCGGGAACGCGACGGACCTCGCTCGGTCTCTGGGCAAGCGTGCTGCTTCATGCGCTCGACGAGTTGGCGCAGGGGGCCTGAGGAACGGAATGCCCTAGGAACCGGCTCTCTTTCCCTACCGGTGGCCCCCTCAGTCGCGTTCGATCGTGAGCAACTGCGGGGGCGTTGCATCCGCTCCCTGAAGCGTCGATTGCTGCCTGACCGCGTAATGCCCGTGTACCTGTCGGACTGCCCTCGCTAGGAAAGGATCTCGACGTACCCGTCCGTTCCATGCACGCGAATCCGCTGCCCATCCCGGATCAGCCGGGTGGCGCGCTCCACCCCCACAACGGCCGGTAAGCCGTACTCCCGGGCGATCACCGCCCCATGGGTCATCAGGCCCCCCACCTCCGTTACCAGACCTTTGATCGCGACGAACAGAGGCGTCCAGCTGGGATCCGTGTAGGCGGTGACCAGGATGTCGCCCGCTTCGAGGTTGGCCTCCTCCATGCCCAGGATGACGCGGGCGCGCCCCTCGATGGTCCCGGCGGAAACCGGTAAGCCGACTAGCGCGCCGGCCGGCAAATCGTCGCGTCGATATGCCCCGGCGAGCGCCTCGCCATCGGATGTGAGCACCCGGGGCGGCGTGAGGGCTTGAAATGCCCTGAACGCGTCCTTGCGCCGACGGATGAGCGGGTCGTCCACTGGATGATTGCGTACGACGTCGTGAAGCTCCTCGAACGTGAGGTAGAAGATGTCTTCTTGCTCCCGCAGCACGTTGGCTTGCACAAGGCGCTTGGCTTCCTCTAGCAAGGCCTCCTTGTAAACGAAGTAGCGGCAAACCATGCCGTACTTTGGATACTCCCGGTACCCGATGAAGGTCCGGAGCCGATCGATCATCCTCTTGGCCTCTTCGGCCTTCAGCTCCCCGTCGGGCAAAGCCCGCAAGCGATCCAGCAGCTCCTGTTCCTTCTTCCAGGCCTCCTGCCGCCCTTGCTCGAAGCGCCGCTCGCCGGCGCCCGGCTCGAAGTTCCGGATGTTGCCGAGAATCATGGGGACGAGCGTCGTGGGGCATTCGCTCCAGCGCGGCCGCGTGATGTCGATCTCGCCGACGCAGCGCATCCCGTACGTGTCGAGGTAGGCCCGGATGGCGTCGCGCGCTTCCCGCCCGCCTGCTAGCTCGACAAGCTCTTCCAGGAATCCCTCGTCCTCGACATGCTGCAGAAAGGCGACCACATCCGGATACGGGCGGATGGTGTCCGCGACGTCCAGGAGTGCCAACCCCATCTCCGAGGTGACGTTGTTGGGGGCAGACAGCGTGAGCGTGTCGGCCGCGTTCTTCTCGCCCAGCCACGCATGCAGGTGCTCGTTGAGCCACCAGGTGGCCTCCATCCCCGCCATGAGGGCTCGATGGCTTTGCGGATCGAACAAGATCCGCCTCAGCTCCTGGATGTCCGCCAAGATGAAGTCGAGGAGCGCCGATCCGGACTTCGTCCGGATGTCGCGCTTCAAGGCGGAGATGGAGGCCTGGGTGCGACCGATCAGCTCGGCGACGATGGCCGGATCCGTCTCGATCGGGGCTGGCGCGCTGCCTGCCGGCGATTTGCCGGAACCCTCCTCCGGGAGCAACCGGATGAAGTCGCCACGGTCGAGGATGGTCTGCAGCGCGTCCCGGATCAGCGGATCGGATTTCCCCGTGACCGCCAGGAGGCCCGCGCGCCTTGCTGGCGAAGCGAGGTCCTGGGTGACGTCGACGAACAGCCTCCCGCCAGCCTCGAACATGGGCCGGAAGGCCGTCAGTTGCCACAGGGAGATCCCCAGCGGTTTCAAGGGGTCGGTCATCATTTGCTGATGTCCGACGGAGACGTAGACGTGATTCTCTTGGTCGGCGGCCGCCGGGACGGAGAACAGCGTGGTGATCGGCCGGCTCTGGACGATCTGGAAGTCGTCGTCGACCAGGCACCATTCGATGTCCTGGGGGCATCCGAAGTGCGCTTCGATCCGCCGGCCAAGCTGCACGAGCTGAAGGACTTGCGCAGTGTTCAGCGCCGGCTGCTTCTGCCGATCGGGTTCAATCGCCACTTCCTGCGTCCCGCCCGCCGGCGACGCGAGGCTGGCGAGCTGCTTCTTGGCGACCGCCATGGCGATGATCTCACCGTCCCGTACCTGGAAGCTATCTCCGTTCACCCGGCCGGAGACCAGGGTTTCGCCGAGGCCGAAGCAGGCCTCCACGGATGCGACTTTCCGGTTGGAGGTGACGGGGTCAGCGGTGAACAGGATGCCCGCGGCCTGCGGGAACACCATCCGCTGCACGACCACGGCCATGTCGACCGTCCGGTGGTCGATATGATTGTGCAGACGGTAGGTCACGGCCCGCTCGGTGAAGAGCGAGGCCCAGCAGCGGCTGATGTGCTGGAGGATTGCCGCCGACCCGACGACGTTCAGATACGTGTCCTGCTGGCCCGCAAAAGAGGCCTCCTGCAGGTCTTCCGCCGTCGCGCTTGAGCGCACGGCGTAGGCCGCATGCTCGCCAAGTCGGGCGAGGGAGCGGATGATGGCCGTCGCCAGATCGTCGGGGATGGCGATCGCTTCGAGCCTCTGGCGGATCTCCGCGCTGAGCGTGCGGATCGCCTCCCGGTCGTCCGGCTTCAGGCACGACAACCGATCGAGCCTATCGTCGAGCGACGACGCCTCTGCCATGATCCGCCTGAAAGCGTCCGTCGTCACGCAAAAGCCAGCCGGCACGCGGATGCCCTCGATCCGGGAAAGCACCCCAAGGTTCGCGCCCTTGCCGCCGACGGCCGCGATCTTCGTTTGGTCGATCTCCTGGAATTCCAGCACGTAGCGGCCCATGTTCGCTCCTCTCTCCTGCCCCATAGGATTGCTCACCAGAGGCTAATGATTGTGCGGCACGACCCGGGGCTTGAAGCAAGCCCCCTTGTTGGACGTATAATTGAAGTGCGGGGCGACGTACCCCACCCGATCACTGTCCCGAACTCAGTGAAAACGATAGACGGCCAGCAGCGAGATGCCCTGCTGGCCGCCGATTTTCGAGCAACCGTATCAATCCCAACCTTCCAAGACCTGGACAGCACGCTGCTCGTGGCGGAGTCGCGTACCGACTTCTCCTGCGGTCGAAGGTCGGGGTGACGAGACTACGTCATGGCCCGATCGAGACGGACGTACGTGTTCATGGTTCGGGAGGCCTCCCGCTGGGCATCCGTTAGGATTACCCCAGCCGGGGTGATTGCCCGGTTGAGGCGTTCCGCCTCGTCAAAGGCACTGACCCAGTGGTGCAAGGTCCACCCGAAGGGGTGGAAGAACTCGGCACCTCCCTCGGGAGCGAACTGAGGTACGTTCGCCGAGCCCGCCTCCTGGGTGTTCCAGCTGCGGGTGACGAAGGGAAGCATCGCCGGGTGAAGCAAGTCCATCAACCAGGTGCGAAACGCCGGTACGCCCGCCAAGTCGATGGCAAGCTCCTTGACCACCGTGGGTTCCAGGTACAGGATCAGCCCCTCGGTCAGCACCAGGACGGCATTCGAGGTTTCGCCTATCGAAGCCAGTAGTTTTCGCCTGGTTTCCACCGCCGACAAGTCGAGGCCGACCCGCTCAATCCTGCATGCGCCGGGCTCGTTTGCAAGGTATGCCTCCTTGTAAGCGACCAGGTTCGGAAGGTCGACCTCGATCCACCGAAGGTCCCGGGGCAAGGCAAGCCGATGGGGGCGGGTGTCAAGCCCGGCGGCCAGGTTGACGACGGTGTCGATCCCTCCCTCCGAGATGCGGTCCAGGATCATCGTATCGAACGCGACCGTCCGAACGACCAGGGAGGATACGGTGGACCCCCGTTGCTTGCTCATGGCCTGCTCGATGGCTGGCCCCCTCTCACCAGCGAGGCGCTTGGCAAGGTAATCATTGAAGAGCGCGTCAGGGCGTTCGCTCTCGACGGCCCGACACCATGCCGCCCATCGGGCGGTGTCTGAGATATCACGGATGAGGGGGGACTGGGTCGATTCGAGGTTGGTCACGCAAGGCTCTCCATTTCTCGGTGGGACTTGCATCATAGCTCTCCTTCTACCGAACGTGCGGAGAAAAGAAAGACCGCCAGCAGTTAGAAGCCCTGCTGGCGGTCTATTCTTGATTTCCTTGCGGGATTCAGGTCGGAGCGGCGGGATGGTTACTTCGGTTGAGGCACCCCATGCCACAAAGGTCCAGAACCTTGTTCACTCGCTGCTTTTGGCATAAGGCACCGAGTTTCACGTGCCGATCAAAGCGGGCTGTATCCAGGATGATAGGACTGGGCTCTGAGGTTCGGGCCGTCTCGCGCGAGACCGAGACGTCCTCGGCCACCTGGGGTCAGTCGTGCGAACAACTACAGCAGGTGTCCCGTCCAGCAGCTCGCTCGAAGCTCTCGCGCCCCTCACCGACGATCCAGTAGAGGATGCCCAGGGCGGCCAGCGGGTCAGCCCACCACCAGCCCAGGTACTTGGTAAGCAGCAAGCCGAGCAAAAGAGTCGCGGACATGTAGGCGCAGACCCAGGTGCAGTTGGCTTCGGCTTTCAACGCCGCACTTCCGATGGCCGTACCGACACGCTTCTTGGCGGTCGCGATGATGGGCATGACAATGACCGACGCCAAGGCCAAACCGATGCCAAGCGGACCTGGCTCGGATTCGGTGCGGGTCCAGAGCGTGACTGCCGAACCGAGGGCGATGACCGCAGCCAAGGCGTAGAAGACGGCGCCAGCCCACCAGTTGGCTCGGCGCTCCACCTGCTCGATGCGTTCCTCATTGGCACCACGAGCTTCAACTACGAGGCGCCAGACCAGGACCGCTCCCAGGACAAACTCGATGATGCTGTCGAGACCAAAGGCTTCGAGCGAGATACTGCGGTCATGAAAGCCCGCCCAGAGTGCAAGGAACATCTCGACCGCGTTGTAGGCCATCGTGATGAGAACGAGCCCCAGCCCTAGGGCGAGGTTCTTGCGTTGATGCTGGTCGAGGTTGGGCTGGGTGATCAAAGTGCGACCTCTTTCTCTTCTGCGACTTGGGCGGCAGTTTCGTTGATCACGGCCGTAAGGTGCGGGGCGTTGAGGCTGTAAAAGATGAGCTTTCCCTCCCGCCGTGTCCGCACAAGCCGATTGTCTCTTAGAATTCGGAGATGGTTGGAGATGGTGGATTGACCGGCATGAAGCAATTCGGAAAGGTCGCAGACGCAGAGCTCAGATTTGCTTAAAAGGTGAACGATTTGGAGACGGACTGGGTCGCCCAGGAGCCGAAAGATGATGCTCATTTCAGTAAGCATTTCCGGCTGTAGAAGGTGCCTTTGACCGTGTTCCATCCGAGGAAGGTAGGAGCAGGGGGCAACGCATTCAGTTCTTGGGCTTAACGGGGGGGCATCAGCCATCACGTTTTCTCCTCATATCATGATTACATGATGTGTTGAGGCAATATTGCTGTCAAGCACTTCAAATCCCAACCGGCCGTCGGGCAATTAAGAGCGCGCCCCTTGGGAGGTGACCTCCGAGATTCGTACGGCGTCCGACCTAGTGACGTTTCTTTGTTGTAGAGGCAGACTCGTACTCGGTCATTAGCTTTTAACCCAATAAGCTTGGTTTTTGCGGTAGTTGGGGGACAGCAGCAAAAGAAAGACCGCCAGCAGTTAGAAGCCCTGCTGGCGGTCTATTCTCGATTCCCTTGCGGGATTCAGGTCGGAGCGGCGGGATTCCTACTCGCAAAAGGACCCCCAGTGGTTCCATCCCCTCTTGGTCCCTCAAAAGGCCGACCGTCATGGGGAGCATAAGGGTACCGTAGAAAGGCGTTGAGCCTAATGCCACTGGGTCGGGCGATTAACAGGCCGCTTTTGAGACTACATCTTGAAGGCGATTGACTTGGGCTTCGGTGAGGGCCGTACCGTCCCATTGGTTGTTAATTCCATCGTAACCATGCTGGGCAATAAGTGCATTCACTGCCTCGTAAACAGCCTTAATGAAGACACTGGGAGCGCAGAAGAAGTCGATTCGGAGTCCATAGTCAGCCCAGTCTTCTTCATCTTGAAGTAGGCCAGAGCCTCCAATCCGAACTCGCATCAGAGTGCCTTGGTGATCAAGCCTAAGGACTGGGTTTCCTGGCTCAAGTTCAAACGCTACAGATTGGCTACTCTTTGACTCACAGAAGTTGACGAGCGTATCTACGATCTCTGGCAGACCACCGCCATGGACATCGGATATCTCTTCGTGAAAAGTTTGGTGGCCATCAGAGATGGCGGTGTCGAGCCATCCTAGGCCCGTGATCTTGAATGAAACGGTAACCGAATCAACAATCCGCATCTCTTGCCACCTCTTGTGATCGCCTGGGCTTTGGTTCAAGCAAAGGATAAAGGCAAAAGAAAAACGGCCCGCAGTTAGAAGCCCTGCAAGCCGTCATCCATAGATTACCATGAAAGAGTCCAAAGTACAATCCGCTCGGGTGCAATCCATGTCGCGAGAAAAGTTAAGACCTCCATTCCAATAGGCGTGCCTACTGGAATGGAGGTCTTCAGGTTGGATCGGCGGGATTCCTGCTCGCAGAAGGCCCTCCCAGTGATTCCATCCGTTGCTCCTGCCGAGTAGCTGCCTTAAGCAGGAAGCATTTACGATTATTCTGGGGGGATGGTCACGACTCCCTCTACCGAAATTCTTAGAGCGCTCGTTTTAGGGTCGCTCGAACTTGTTGCTTTCTTACCTTAAAGTCGCCTGCATAGTCTATTGAAAGCTCGGCCTGACCCGTAAGCTGGTTCTCATTATCAATGGAAAATTCATACTTTACCATTTCCATTAAGTCTGCAGATTTCTGCTCAAAGGTACTGAAGCTCACACGGCCATTCGACCATTTTCCAAGGTAATTGGATAATAAGGTCCCGTCTCCTTTCTTAATCAAGACTTGACCTTTGTCATCAAAATATAGCCTCATAATCTTTTCATTTGATTCATTTGTCATGATTTCCCAGTATCTGTCTCTTGGCCCGATGCTAGAAACAGTCCAAAATCCGTCTTTTGGCATTACATGCGCTCCCTCTGGTACGGAACGTAGAAACGCTGCGCATGACGTTAGCATGGTCAACGACAAAACAGTAAATACAGCCTTCTTTGCCATAGGTAGCACGATTTCCTCCTTGTTAATTCTTTCCTGCAACGAAAATATACTGTAGCCCGATTCTGTTGAAGTTGAATGTTATGCTGCTGTTTCCTGCATCATATATGTATGAATCAAAGTAAAGTGAATCGGAGTGATACGATCTGTGGTCTGAGTGCGGTCCGTATATCCTAGAAATTTGCCTAGGAGTCACTGCAGTTGTCAGGGTCAGATCTAGCTCTCGTCCATTATTCCAAGCAATTGCTGACGTAGAACGATATTCAGTGCCTCTGGAATTCGCATATGACTGCGTATACAAGTAAAATGATGATAGTCTGTTCTTTGGATCTGCAATAACCTCTATTCCTTCAGCATAATAACTGTAGTAGGAATAGTTAGCTCTCGGGTTGTCATCGCCTTTGCTATCGTACTCTGGCTCTCTTCTCACATTGTCTGGAGAACCGAATTTGGAGACAAAATCAGAAATAGGCATTCCAAGTGGGTAAAAGCTTTTGTCGCTAACATCCAGAATCCCAGTATTTTGATCCTTCGTTACAACGGCATACCGTTGAAGACTTGCGGACCATACTGGTGGGGGGGAAGATATTCCAAGAAACAATACGAAAAGAATAATGCTGTAAATGTTTCGGTGCTTCATGCCATGCCTCGCCAACAATGGATATTATTCGCTTACCATTGCTTGCTTACCCTGCTCAACTTACGATCAAACTTAAATTGTTCGCAGTGTTATATAATGATTATTATGTGGCACAAGCGGGGATAATTAATCCAGAACGAGCGGCTTTCGGGCCGCTCAATTTTCGGTCAATTTCATCTTTATATTGCACAGTGAGATGGAGGGCAGTTCAATGGGAGAAGTCACCGCTTTTCGCAAGGCCATGGAGCGCACTCCTTCCCTCGTCCAACTTGTGGACGAGTTCTTTATCGATCTCAAGACCGAGAACAAGAGTCAGCACACAATCAAGAACTACCAGGCCGATCTCATGGCCTTCCTGCGCTTCTACAAGGGGAGTCTCTCCGATCTGTCGCCCGCCATCCTCCGGGAATACTTCGGCTCGTTGGTGGACACGCTCAGCCCTGCAAGCCTCTCCCGGAAGCAAGCCAGCCTAAAGAGCTTCCTCCGGTGGGCCTTCCGCCATGACCTCATCCCCGCCAATCCCATGGATAAAATCGGGGCGATCCGGTTGCCCGATTCGCAACCCCGATTCCTTCCCATGGCTCAGGTCAACAAGATTCTGTCCGTGATCACGAATGACCGAGACAAGGTTCTATTTACGCTCATCAGCGAGACGGGCTTGCGGATATCTGAGGCTCTTGCGCTCCGGGTGGAGGACCTTCGCCTTGATGCCCAGGAGTTCACCGTCCGGGGCAAGGGGCAGAAGGAGAGGACGATCCATCTTGTGAAGACCGAGAGCCTCCGCTTGCTTAAGTGGTACATGAGGAAGCACCAGATCATAGACGGGCTGATCTTCCGGCCCAACGAGGCGAAGCAGCGGTATGGCCTCACTGGTAAGCCTGTGGAGTATTCGGTGATCGCCAAAGCCTGGAAGCGCTACAGCCAGGAGGCTGGAATCGATTGCACGATTCACTCTCTACGCCATTCCCACGCTACCGACCTCATCAACAAGGGCGCTCCGGTGGAGGTGGTGGGGAAGATCCTCGGTCACAAGAACCTGCAAACGACCATGAGGTATGCAAAAGTTTCGGATCAGACGGTCAAGAGGACGCTAGAAAATCTCCGATGACGCAAAGGCGGGGGGCTGCATGCCCCCCTCACCATAACCTTGTGTTCTCTGGAGTAACTCGCTCTACCCCTACTCCGACTTCAAGAGCGGCAGCGGGGCCAGGAAGCTTGATGAAGTTGGAAAGCGGGCAGGAACTATACACATTGAATAAGTAAGTTCCCTTGGCACTGCTTGCCGGGAGCCAGGTGTTATCAGAAAGGGCCTTGGGGTTGGAAAACTCGGCTCGCGTGTACGGCACCTCGCAGTATCGATGCGTTGCGTATTCCGTCCATACGGAGGCATTTCGGATCGTGCCATGGGTCAAGGGCACTTTGTGGGTTGCCAAATACGTCTCGGCTCCGGTGGTAAGGTCTGTGACCGAGCCTCTCCAATAAGCGCCAGTTGAATCAGTCTTTGTCCGTGTTACATTGACTTGATAAGTCATATTCGGCCTCCAGTCGTAGTCGATGATTTTTTGAAAGCCAACGCCCTCGCCGCCAAACGTGTTCCCCGTATCCGAGCTAAGGGCCTCCCACATGGAGAAGATGGCCTTGCGCTTGTCCCCGACAATCTGCAAGCCGATGTATCCGCCGTGGTTCTGGAGGTTGAACTGATGCGACCAAAATATAACCCCAGCCGTAGGGGAGGGATCAGGTGCATCCGTAATCTTCATTTCAGCTTGGACGCCGATCAACGGCTGGTTCGGGTAGGTGAAGTCAACGTAGATGCCGCCAGCCCCCGCCATCTTTGAGGGATCGGGAGTCGGTGAGCTTGAAGGGCTTGAAGAGCCACTAGACGGAGTTGCGGATGCTATTGGTTTTGGCGTAGAACCTGAGCCGCCGCTACCAGGTGGAAGGTTCGTTTTGTTTCCAGAATCTGAGACGGGAGTTTGGGAGCCTGTTCTCTGGCTGGTTGGTAAGCCAATGTATCCCGGCTCGTAGGCTCTGGTGAAATAATCCTCTGGCTCGCATGCAGCGGCGAGGAGTACGACTAGTGGGAGGAAATAACGAGCGTGTCTCATAGGCCCTCAAATTGTTGCTACGCCTGCTTGCTGTATACCCGAACATATGACGGTAGGATCGGATTTACTGCAATTAACCGATGCCCATCAAAAGAAAGGGGCCGCTAGGCGGCCCGAGTCTGAGTCCTGTTGAGCTTTTCCGCGTAGAGGATCGCCGTTCGCAGGCAGTGGCGCATCTCCAGCGACGAGAGGGAATCACGGTCTGAGCAATCAACATTAAGCGCTTGGCCTGCGACGAGGCGAAAGCTTTCGAACGCCGCACCTCTTTTGAACGTCACCCATGCTTCCTGGGAGTTGATGACAAGCTCCATGATCAGGCCAGGGAATTTCGTTGAAGTCCGGGTAATCGTCTTCTTCATTGCTCGCCCTCCACTTGCTCACTGCCGATACGAGTATTTTATCGCTAGCGGTAATCGAGAACATAAAGCCATTGATCTACTAGCGATAAAATTCTATTAATTAATTGAATTATTTTATTTCTGGGAATAAATACGTATCGGCGTCAGTCATGCGGAGATAAATCATGGCCATCAAGATCAACTTACCAGAACTGCGGGCGCGGGCCGGGCGCTTGAGTCTTTCGGACCTCTCAGGGAAGACCGGGATTACCGTTGCCAATCTCAGTCGGCTAGATCGGAACCTGTGTCAGCGTATCGACCTCGATACCTTGAGCAAGCTCTGTGAAGCTCTCAATTGCAGTCCTGGTGACCTTCTAACCTATCTTCCAGGGCCACAACAGGACCTGAAACCGCCTGTAAAAAGGCGGAGGCAAGAGGAGTCGGACATCGTAGAGCTATTGGCTAGCCGATTCGAGGGCAAGGTCGTAGACCAGAGCGAACGGGAGTGAGCAAGGGGGGCGGTAAAGCACTTCAACGAGCCTAGCCCTGGTAGCATTTTTGGGCGCAGGGCAGAACATGTAATTTTTGATCAGCCCCGGAGGGGGTTGCCGACCCCCGAAAGAAGGAGGCACACGTGATCGAGCCGATCAGCTTGGGGCTTTGCCTGTGGTTCTTTGCGAGGTGGGCAAAGCGGAAGATGGAAGAATCTGGAGCCTCGTCCGAGAGTCGAGCAGCCCTTGTGGCCCTCCATAATAAGTATGGCATCCGTTACGCCGATGCTGATGGTCTAGTCTATGCGTTTGACCAGGAACATGAGCAGGCCCATGATGGGCAGCCTGTTCTAGAGCGAAACGGGATGATGATTGATGCCCGTCGCCAATCTATCCACTTCCATGTCCATCATCACTACGGGAATGGCGGTGGGCAGGAGGATTAGCAAGGTTGCCTACGTGGTTGGCAATTGCCATTCTTTGCCAACCGTACCAATTCTGCTTGGAGCCATTCGGTGTCAGAGATTGGCAAGGTTGCCGGGCCTAGCTTGAGCCAGTTGACGCGTGCGGAATCGTACGCCAACTATGCAGCCGCCTGCTGATTCCCTGAGTTGCGCTTGGGTGACGGAATGGCCGTCACGGGCAATGAGGGCATAGTATCAACAAAGTTCCACCCCATGTCGCTCCAGTATGCGCCGAACGTTAAAGGTCGGGGTAGGAGTTGCTCTTTTCGGAAAAGCGATAGCTGGCCGTTCTCGTCCCGAGGGAGGTTGCGCCAATACTCTTCATCTTGTTGCGGGGCCATTTTCGAAACCCTTAAATGGATTGGCGTTTCACCATCATCGGGATTATTCGTCTGGGTTACGAGGGGGGCAGGTCGTTCCTCCAGGTGGTAATCGTTCTCGATGTAGCTAATCCAGATAGGGTCTTCAAAGGGATCGTAGGTCCGATCGGCAGCCTCGTTCAAGGTCGCAAGGTTTCTTCTCTGATCATGAACCCTCATGGAGTAGGTGTAATGATGCTTCCTACCATGTTCATCCTGAGGTAGGGCTTCATGATTCTCGATTCGGTTGTCTAGTCCCAAAGGGTTCTCTTTATGATGGATCTCCCGAGCTTGGAGATCCTCTCTGTTGAGGACTGCGTTGATGACCCGATGGACCTGAATAGTAGAGTTCGGGTGACTACCCTCCTGGCCCATAAACCACAAGATGCCCTCAACAAGGGCATAGACAGTAGGTAGGTCCTGCCTAAGGATGTGCTTCTGGGTCACATGGTACAGGGTCTTGTATCGCTGCTCATCCCCCGGATCAACACGTGGAAAGAGCGATTCGCTAAAGCTGGTGTTCCCCTCCCCATCGTAGAAGCGGAATTCCAGTTCGATTTTCGTGTACACCTCTTCGAAGATCGCCAAATACTGGCTCAGGTTAGCCCAGACCTCTGACCATTTAAGGCGGGCATACCTCTTTGGCCATTGGCCCTTCCGAGGAAGAAATAGAACGTGTTCGAAGACCTCTACTCTTCCGTCCTGGCTACGACCAAGCGATTTCGTGTTGGCAAGTTTGCCAAGCTCATGAAAATAAACCCTCTCCGCATCCCTCTTAGCCTTCCAGGGCTTCTCGTGAGGGGTTAGAGGGGCTTCCTTCCGTTGATAGATATCCAAGGCATAGTTACCTTCCTTTCGTGATTTATAGCGCCATAAACAGCCTCCTAGAGCAGGAACGAGCAAGCGGGAGCTTAGCTTACAAAAGAACTTTTAAAATGACAACACCCGGCTGTTAATTAATTATTTATCCAAAATTAACCACTTGCGGGGCGAATCTTCGCCTCCTCTGCATGTTGAGGCGAAGTACCTACTGTCTGAGCCGCTGACAGGGCGGATCTCCGCTATCGGGAATGTTTCCGAGAACCCGCATGAAATGGGGACCTAATCGGTGTGGTTAAAATTTTCCGATTTCCCGAAAGCAAAATGGCTTAGGATCGCCATTTTTTCGATCTATCTGGCCGAAGCCTCGAAAGAAGATCATAAGTATCTATTTATAGAGTAAAGAAGAAGTTAAGTTTAACCAAAATTTAGTTGATAGTGTATTGGCTGTCTGGTAGCTTGGTTACGGCTCATTAACGCAGGGCGGTTGATGCAGCTAGGCATGTTTGTTGCAACACTCAGGAAAGCGATAATGAGTGATGCCATTTAGAGGAACAGGAGGCATTGGGGGAAAATGAAGAGAATTTGCAATCGTATGATCGGCGGGCTTGTGTTCGGGTTTTACAGATAGCAGAGCAACATATTAAGGCAAATTATCGGGCTGAGTGGGAACGCATCGGTATTAAGAAGGACGGTGGCGACAATGAGCAATAAGGTAGTTGCATACATTCGGACTTCTACTGATGATAAACAAGACGCAAGTCCTGATGTTCAGATTGATAAGATTCGCTTCTATTGCGAGAAAAACGGCTTGGATCTTGTAGGCCAGTATGTGGACTACCTCTCGGGAGGAACGGAACTTGGGAAGCGCCCTCAGCTTACTAAGTTGATAAATCGAGTAAGGGACGAACGAATCTCAAAAGTCATAGTATTGCGGATTGATCGAGCGTTTCGATCCGTAGAAGTGAAGGCCATTGTTACATCCGTTCTAAATAAGTTGGATTGCAAATTAATTGGCGTGGATGACCCGGTACAGGATGATGGCTCAGCAAACAGTGATTTCCTCCTAACCATGTTGACCCTTGTGGCCGAAAACCAGCGGAAAATGACAGGTCAAATGATCCGGGATAAGCAGGCATTTCGAGTGAAAAATGGATTGCCTGCTGGTGGTGATCCGCCCTTTGGCTACAAGAGCGAAAAGGGGCACCATCGGATCGGGCGAGCGCTTTATGCAGGCTGGGTGCCAGATGAGACTGTTTACAGCGGAAGAAGTCTTGCAGACTGGTACAAATGGATTATTTCCGAATTTCGCAGGCACGGAAACGCCAGTGAAATTGCGAGGCACCTGACGGACTTGAAGGTGCCGACCCCTAGCCTTGTCCCCTGGCTTCGCCTGAGCGATGTAGAGCGTGAGAAACGCCAAGAAACCCATAAAAAGCGGGTCACGTCAGGGAAGAAGACCATGCCCTATCCACCCTCACCAATTTGGGATGCGAGTGTCTTGAGCGATATGCTACGGTCCAAGGCTTACCTCGGTCAGGTTCTTTACAAAGGACAGTGGTATCCAGGACTTCATGAACCTCTGCTCGATGAGTCCGTGTTCAATGACGTACAGGTCATATTGAACAGCCGGGCGATCAAGCGGCAGCCCCGGAAGCGTGAGGACGTACTTTTAACAGGCTACTTGATTTGTAAGAAGTGCGGCAGGCGAATGACCCGGCATGAGAAAAACGAGTACCAGCGGAAGTATGTCTGCAACCTCAGCAAGAATAGCAAGCAGAAGTATTGCGATGCCAAGCGATACAACGCCGTTGCGGTCGATGATGCGGCCTTCAGCCTGTTGGTTCGAGGGATGCGGAAGCGACAGTCCGAGCTTCTAGACAACCGGATACTGATTGCCCTCCAGGAGCCTGACTCTCGTGACCTGTCTGCAAAAATTGCCGAGCTGTCACGAGAGAGAGATAAGGTCAACTTCCAGTTTCGCAAAGGCTACATTGACGAGTTCGAATATGAGCGGCTGATTGTGCCCTTGAAGAATGAGCTTGGACGCCTAGAAAAGGAGGTTCGGCAAGATACTACCCAAGCAAAGCTGGACGATCTTGAGCGAATTATCAATCACATCGATTGGGTTTGGCCAAGGCTGCCCATGGAGCTTCAACGGGAAATCATTCGCACATATGTTCCGCTTGGTTTCGAGCTTGAAGGCGAAACGCTTGAGGCTACGGTATGCGGCAATCCGCTAGCCGAGACGGTCAAAAAGGGAGGCCAGATTGCGAGGCGCAAAAAAAAAGACCTGAGTAGCCAGGCAGGAGAAAAAATGACCCCCCTAACTAATCACGACGAATCGTTTTCGTTAGGGGGGTCTAGGTCGGAGCGGCGGGATTCGAACCCACGACCCCCACTACCCCAAAGTGGTGCGCTACCAAGCTGCGCTACGCCCCGACATTCGTTTCATTTTCCTTTTGGGGAAGGAAACGTTAACCCGAGGTGAACCCCCGAGCCAGAATTGAAGTATAGCAAAGGCCGTTTTCAAATGCAAGGGGTTCAAGCGTACTTCTTTAGCTCGCTTTTGCTGTCCGTTGCCGGGGAGAGTAACGGTACGTCTTGCCCCGCATCGCAAGAGACTCCCGTACGACGTTCGGGCCGTGAGCAGAAACTGCTCGGCGGGAAAAAGGTCGCGCTGGAGGGGTTGTCAAACATACCCCCCTAGGGTATTATTCGTGTACCCCAGGGGGGTACCAAGATGCGGATCGAGCAGCAGTCTTCGTCAGGACTCCGCCGAATCCCGTGGACGAAAGCCGGCTTGCCGGAGCGGTGCTCCGGTTTGGAAGGAGTCAATGCCATGAAACTGGTCATCATCGGCGGGGTCGCCGCCGGAGCCACCGCCGCTGCACGCGCGCGGCGAATCAGCGAGGACGCCGAGATCACGCTCTTCGAGCGTGGCCCTTATGTCTCGTACGCCAACTGCGGGCTTCCCTACTTCATCTCCGGCGACATCCCCGATCGCTCCGATCTCCTGCTCCAGACTCCCGAGGGCTTCCGTGCACGCTACGGTGTCGAGGTCCATGTCGACACCGAGATCGTGAGGATCGATCGTGATCAGAAGCGCGTCCTGGCCCGCGGGCCTCAGGGCGACTCCTGGGTTTCCTACGACAAGCTCATCATGGCGCAGGGCGGACAGCCTCTGATGCCGCCGATCCCGGGAATGGACCGGCCGAACGTGTTCAAGCTCTGGACGGTGCCGGACATGGATCGGATCCATGAGACCCTCGCGAGCGGCGCTCCCCAGTCCGCCGTCGTGGTCGGCGGAGGCTTCATCGGGCTCGAGATGGCCGAGGCGTTCCAGAAGCGCGGCCTCGCCACCACCGTCGTCGAGCTGCAACCCACCGTCATGGCGGTGATGGATGCCGAGTACGGCCGCCGGATCGCCAGCGAGCTCGAAGAGAACGGAGTCTCCGTCGTCACGGGGGCCGGAGTCCAGGCCGTGCGCGAGCGGGCGGTGGAGCTTTCCGACGGCCGGCTGATCCCGGCGGATATCGTGCTCTTTTCGGTCGGAGTGCGCCCCGAGCTGCTGCTGGCCAAGGAGGCCGGCCTCGAAATCGGCCCCTCGGGTGGCTTGCAGGTGGACGGGCACCTGCAGACTTCTGATCCCGACATCTTCGCGGCCGGAGACATGGTGGAGGTCGTGCAGCGCGTTTCGGGACGCCGGGTCCGGGTGCCGCTCGCCGGCCCCGCGAATCGCCAGGGGCGCATCGCGGCCTCGAACGCCCTGGGACATTCAATGCGCTACTCCGGGGCCCTCGGAACCAGCGTCGTCAAAATCTTCGAGGCGACCGCGGCCATGACCGGGCTCACCGAGAAGGCCGCCCGCGAGGCAGGCTTCGAGGTGGGCGTGGCCATCCTCCACAAGGATCACCATGCCGGCTACTACCCCGGGGCCGAGGAGATCGCGCTGAAACTGGTCTACGATCGCCAATCGACCCGCTTGCTGGGCGCCCAGGCGTTCGGTCGCGCTGGCGTCGAAAAGCGCATCGACGTCCTGGCGGCCGCCCTGCACGGCCAGTTCACACTCTCGGATCTCGCCGAGCTGGATCTCGCCTACGCTCCGCCCTATTCCTCGGCCAACGATCCCATCAACCTGGCGGCCTTCATCGGGCTCAACGATTGCTCGGGCTTCAGCCCGCTAGTCACCCCCGCAGCTCTCAAGGCCGCGATGGCCGGCGGGGAGGCTTACGTGTTGGATGTCCGCAAACCGGCCGAGTTCGCGAAGTCCCACTTGAAGGGCGCCACGAACATCCCGGTGGACGACCTGCGCGCGCGCCTTGACGAGCTTCCGAGGGCGGGGCGGATCTTCGTTCATTGCCGGTCCGGATTCCGCGCCCACCTAGCCGTCCGCATCCTCAAGGAGCGGGGCTTCGAGCAGGTTTTCAACGTCACCGGTGGTTTTGTCAGCATCCTCGATGAGGGTGGATTCGAGGTGGAGGAAGCATGAGTATCTGGACCTTGGCCCTAGTTGCCCTGGCGGGCTTTGTCATCCTGTCGCGATTCAGAGGAGGTAAACGCATGACCCCAACGGCCATCAAGGAGAAACTCGATGCCGGAGCGCAGATCCTGGACGTGCGCTCCCCGGCGGAATTCCGCTCGGGCGCGTACCCCGGCGCCCGCAACATTCCCCTGCAAGAGCTCGGCGCTCGGATCCGGGAGCTCGATAAGGGGAGGCCCCTTGTGGTCTATTGCGCCTCTGGAGGCCGGAGCGCGTCGGCCGCCAGCTTGCTGACGCAGGCGGGCTTCGCCGACGTCGTCAATGCCGGCGGCTTGGGACAGATGCCCCGGTAAAACCCGACGAAAAAGGAAAGCGCCCCACCGCAATGGTGGGGCGCTTTCTCGGTGTGGCCAGGGGCAGAATCGAACTGCCGACACCGGCATTTTCAGTGCCGTGCTCTACCGACTGAGCTACCTGGCCGAACAAGAATCCAGTTTAGCAGGTCTTTAAGGCTTGTCAACCCCTTGTTTAATCGATTTCAGCGATCTCCACCCTGCCGCCGGGCCTGCCGAGCGCGAAGCCCGTCGCCACCACGGATTGCAGGCGGAGGGTCGGTTGCCTTGGAGCCCCGGATTTGGTACCTTGGGGAATCCCCGGCGTAAAAGCTTCCAGCCCGAACGGGCGCCCTTGGAGACGATGATGGCCAACCCAACTTACTACATCACCACCGCGATCGACTACGTCAACGGACCTCCTCACATGGGCCATGCCTACGAGAAGATCGCCGCGGACGCGATCGCCCGCTATCATCGCCTGCGCGGAGCGGACGTCTTCTTCCTGACCGGCTCCGACGAGCACGGCGTCAAGATCGAGCGCTCGGCCGAAGCCCAGGGGCTCGACCCCCAGACGTTCACCGACCAGATCGTCGACCAGTTCAAGGACACCTGGGCCAAGCTCGGGATCTCCTATGACCGCTTCATCCGCACCACGGATGCCGATCACAAGGCCGTCGTCCAGGGCATCTTCAAGCGTCTGCTCGACCAGGGTGACATCTACAAGGCCAAGTACGAGGGCTTCTACTGCAAGGGCTGCGAGGAATTCAAGAACGAGCGCGACCTCGTCGAGTCCTGCTGCGCCGTGCACAAGACCCCGGCCGAATGGATGAGCGAGGAGAACTACGTCTTCAAGCTCTCCGAGTACCGCGATCGCCTCCGCGCCCACATCGAGCAGAACCCCGGCTTCATCCAACCCGACTTCCGCGCCAAGGAAGTCCTCAACCTCCTCGAGACCTTCCCCGACGTCTCCGTCTCCCGCCAGTCGGTCAAGTGGGGCATCCCCGTCCCCGGCGACGAGTCCCAGGTCATCTACGTCTGGATCGACGCCCTCTCCAACTACCTTACCGGCATCGGCTACCCCGACGCCGAGTCCTTCAAGACCTACTGGCCCGCCAGTGTCCACCTGATCGGCAAGGACATCGTCAAGTTCCACGCCATCATCTGGCCCGCGATGCTCATGGCCCTCGACCTCCCCCTTCCCCGGCAGGTCTTCGGCCACGGCTGGGTCCTGATGGGCGGCCAGAAGATGGGCAAGTCCACCGGCAACGTCACCAGCCCCAACGCGCTGGCCGACGAGTACGGCGCTGACGCCATCCGCTACTACCTGCTGCGCGAGATCGCCTTCGGCCGCGACGGCGAGATGAACGAGGACGCCTTCGAGAACCGCGTCAACGCCGACCTCGCCAACAACCTGGGCAATGCCCTCAACCGCACGCTCACGATCCTCGAGAAGAACTTCGAGGGCCGGGTCAGCCCCCGCCACGAAGCCATCGAGGGGGACCTGCCCCGGAAGGTCGAGGAGGTGCTCGCCCGGGTCGAGGACCGCATGAACGCGCTCGCCCTGGACGAGGCCCTCATGGCCATCTGGGAGCTGCTGGACGCCACCAACAAGTACATCGACTCGACCGCTCCCTGGGCCCTGGCCAAGGCCGGCGATCGCGAGAACCTCGGAGGCGTCCTCTACGCCGTCCTCGAGGCCCTGCGGATTGCCAGCGTCCTTGCCAGCCCCTTCATCCCGACCCTTGCCGGCAAAATCTGGGAGCAGCTGGGCCTCGCGGCGCCCCTTTCCGAGCAGCGCTGGAGCGATCTCCAGTGGGGCAAGCTCCCCGAAGGCACGCAGACCCGGAAGCTGGGGCCCATCTACCCCCGCATCGGCGCCGAGCTGGCCGGAGCCAAGAAGAAGGCATGACGACCTTCATCGACTCGCACTGCCACCTCGACATGCTTCCCGAGTGGGTCGAGGGGCTGCCGAGCGAGGAGCATGACCGCAACATCGACGAGGCGGTCGCCCGGGCGCGCGAGGCCGGCGTCCGCTGGATTCTCAACCCCGGCGTGACCTGGGCCGAGTTCCCGCGCGTCAAGGCGCTGACCGAGCGCTACCCCAACGTCTTCGTCGCGGCGGGCATCCACCCGCACGACGCCGAGACCTGGACGGAAGGCTCCTACGCGCGCCTTAAAGAGATGGCCCGGCATCCCCGGGTGGTCGCCATCGGCGAGTGCGGCCTCGACTACTACTACGACAACGCCCCGCGCGAGAAGCAGCAAGAAGCCTTCCGCGAGCAGATTCGCCTCTCCAAGGAGCTGGACCTGCCGCTGATCATCCACACCCGGGATGCCGAGGAGGACACGATGCGCTTGCTGGAGGAAGAAGGCGCCACGCGCGGCGTCTTCCACTGCTTCACGGGTTCCAAGGAGCTGGCTCTGGCCGGCATCCGGCGCGGACTCTGCATCTCCTTCAGCGGGGTGGTCACCTTCAAGAAGTCCGAGGCCCTGCGCGAGGTCGCTCGCGAGGTGCCCGCGGACCGCTTCCTCATCGAGACCGACGCGCCGTACCTCGCTCCGCCTCCCTACCGGGGGAAGCGCAACGAGCCTGCTTACGTGGTGAAAGTCGCCGAGACCCTGGCCGAGGTGAAGGAGATGAGCGTCGCGCAGATCGCCGAGAACGCGACCCGCAACACGATCCAGCTTTTTCGGCTGCCCGTCGAGATTTAGAGCCGGCTCCAGAGCCGGTCCAGTTCGCCTGCCGCGTCGAGCGCCTTGAGCGTGTCGAGCTCGTGGGCGTCCAGCCAGAAGCCCTGGCAGGAACTGCACGTGTTGATCCGCACCGGCGGCAGCGCCACCAGCACCGCGACGGCTCCGCATGCGGGGCAGCGCATGGGCGCCTCGTCATCGGGGCAAGACGAGGCCTCGAATGGGATCGAAGGTGTCTGCTCCATGGCGCCGAGCACCCGCTCGAGCTCGCCGGCATCCAGCCAGAGCCCCGTGCATTGCGGGCACTGGTCGACCTCGACTCCCTTCAGGAATCGGCGTACGAGCGTGGCGGCATAATGTCTCGGGCACCTCATCGCGGCAATTCTCCTTTTGCTCTCTATACCCCGAATCGCTCGCTAACTTCGGCACGGAGATCCCGGGCCGCGAGGCTGGTAAGATGAGAGCACGATCACAGGAAGGACGATCCCCATGACCCGCAAGTCGGCAGGCGCCGCCAGCTCAAGAAATAGAGAAAAGGACCGCATCCAGCGCGTCCTCGCCACGCTCGAAGCCCACCACCCGGATGCCAGGACTGAGCTCAACTTCGGAAGCCCCTTTCAGCTGCTGATTGCCGTCATCCTCTCGGCGCAGTGTACCGACAAGCGGGTGAACATGGTCACCGAGGGCCTGTTCGCGCGTTACCCGGACGCCGAGAGCATGGCGCGCCTCAGCGAGGAAGCGCTACTGGCGGAGATCAAGTCGATCAACTTCGCGCCCACCAAGGCCAAGAACATCTCGAAGACCCTGCGCATGCTGCTTGAGCTTCACGGAGGCGAGGTGCCCAGCGGTCGCGAGGCCTTGGAGGCGTTGCCGGGAGTGGGGCGCAAGACGGCGAACGTGGTCCTGTCCACGGCCTTCGACGTGCCGGCGCTGGCCGTGGACACCCACGTCTTCCGGGTCTCGAAGCGGCTGGGGCTCTCCAAGGCCGAGACCGTCGAGGAAACCGAGCGGCAACTCGAGCGCCTGATTCCTCGCGAGAAGTGGTCGCTCGCGCATCACTGGCTGATCCTGCATGGCCGCTACACCTGCATGGCGCGCAAGCCCATGTGCGATCGCTGCCCCGTGAGCGCGGACTGCCCCGAGTACGCTAAACTGACTGCGCCGACGGCGCCTGCCAAGGCTCGCCAGCCCAAAAAGAAGGCCGCCCAGGCGCGGTAGCGCGGGCGGCCATTGGCTACTTAATCTTGAAGCCGACCTTGTCGAAGGCCTCGCGGACCGGGGCATAGTCGGCGGGCTTGCCTTCCACGAAGCCGTCCACCTGGTAGATCTCGCGGATCTTCTTGCGTCCCTGCGGCGTGTCGGATAGCTTCAGGAAGACCTGCTTGATCTGTTTCGTAATCTTGGGGTCGAGGTCCTTGCGGACCGCGATGTTGTCGCTGGGGATGGGCTTGGTGACGGCCACCAGCTGGATCTTCGCCTTGTCCTTGGCGCTCTTCAAGGAGTTGGTCCAGGCCGAGTCCTTGCCCTGCTTGTCGTTGGTGTAGGTGGCCGCGGCGTCCACCTTGCCGTGCAGGACCGCGAGCACGGCCGCGTCGTGGCCGCCCGCGTAGATGAGGCGCTTGAAGTGCTTCTCGGGAACGATGCCGGCATTCAGCAGCATGACCCGGGGGTAGATGGCGCCGGAGGTCGAGACCGGGTCCACGAAGGCCACGGTCTTGTCCTTGAGGTCCGCCAGAGACTTCACGCTGGAGCCCTTGCGCGTGATGATCGCCCCGTGGTACTCGGCATGGCCGTTGAAGAACGACTTGAGGATCACCTCGGCGTTTGCCTTGCGCTCGGCGAGCACGTAGGCTGCTGGAGGGAAGAAGGCCACGTCGATCTTGCCGGCGCGCATCGCCTCGATCACACCCGTGTAGTCGGTGGCGACGAAGGGGTCGACGCGCATCGGCAGCTCTGCGCTCAGCAGCTCGACCACGTCGCGCGACGTCTTGGTCAGGTCCTGGAGGCTCTCCCAGGGTGCGAAACCCACCCGCAGGGTCTTGGGCGCGTAGGCGTCCGCCTGCACGGGGGCTGCCAGCAAGCTGACGGCAAGTCCCAGGATGATCCAGCTTCTTTTCTGCGTCGCCAACGGTTCCCCCTCGCAAAAAGCAATCGGTCGTTTCCCGCATTCTTTTACCCGGAATCCTCCGGAATTACCAGGTGAACAAGCCGCGGGCGCTACCTCCCTCCGAACGCCCCCTTGATGTGCCGGATCTCGGGCTCCTGGCCGGGCAGCAGCCGGACGTCGACCACGTCGAAGCGGTAGGCGGCTTGCCCGCTCGCATGCTGACTGAGATAAAGCTGGCCCAGCCGGACGAGGCGGGCTTGCTTCTGGGGGGTGACGGCCTCGGCGCCGGTGCCGCAGCGCAGGCTCCGGCGGGTCTTGACCTCCACGAAGACCCAGCAGGAGCCGTCGCGGCCGATCAGGTCCAGCTCGCCGAGGGCGCAGCGGTGGTTGCGTGCTATAATCGAGTATCCGAGCCCTTCGAGGTGCTTCTCGGCGATCGCTTCGCCGAGGCGGCCGAGGTCGATGTGGCTCATGCTTTCCCCTTCCTAGCGAATAAACGGGTGACGCGTGGCACTACCCGCCAACCTCCTGGAATCGAGGCGCTCGGCCTTCTGGTGGCTTCAGATGGGGGCGCTCGTCTTGCTGCTCGCCGCGGTGGCCTTTATGGCCGTGCGCTGGGGAGCGGTTGACTTATCGACGGCGAAGTTTATCGATCTTATCATGGGCCGCGCGGCGGATTCAACCGAGGCCGCGATCCTCTGGGAGATCCGCCTCCCCCGCGTGCTGCTGGCCTTGGTCGCAGGCATCGGCCTGGCAGCCGCCGGAGTGACCTGGCAAGGCGTCCTGCGCAACCCGCTGGCCGACCCCTACCTCATAGGCGTCTCCGCTGGAGGAGCGCTGGGCGCGGGCCTGGCGCTGTTCTGGAAGGGAGAGTTGCCCCTCGGGGCGCAGGCGGTGCCGATTGCCGCCTTCGTGGGCTCCTTGCTGGCGCTCGGTCTGGTCTGGGGCATCTCGGGCCGCGGCGCATCCTTCTCGGTGGAGCGGATGCTGCTTGCGGGCGTGGCGGTAGGCTCGTTCCTTTCGGCCATCCTCTCCATGTTGCTCTTCTGGAACCAGGAGTCCCTGACCACCCTGTACTTCTGGATGCTGGGAAGCTTCTCGGGGCGCACCTGGGAGGATCTCCGGCTCGCTGCTCCCTACCTGGGCGTCGGCATGGGGCTGTTGTTCTGGCAACTTCGCCACCTCAACGTCCTGCAACTGGGCGCGGATCGCGCGCGCGGGCTGGGGGTGGACACCTTGAGCGTCCAGCGCTGGCTGATCGTCGGGGCGTCCCTGGTGACGGCCTCGGTGGTGGCCGTCTGCGGCATGATCGGCTTCGTGGGCCTGGTGGTGCCGCACCTCACGCGCCTGCTGGTGGGCCCCGACCTGCGCAAGGTCCTTCCCGCGTCGTGCCTGCTGGGTGCCATCCTGCTGGTCGGGGCAGACCTGGCGGCTCGGACCCTCTGGGCGCCGGCCGAGATGCCCGTGGGCGTGCTGACGGCCTTGCTCGGTGCGCCGTTCTTTTTGTACCTGATCGCGCGGGAGCGACGCTCTTGAGTTTGTTGCATGCGCGCGGCCTCTCGGTGGGCCACCAGCAAAGCGTTCTTCGGGGCATCGAGCTCACGGTGGGCCCGCGCGAGTTCGTGGGTCTGCTGGGGGCCAATGGTGCCGGCAAGTCCACCCTCCTGATGACCCTTTCGGGCCACCTCAAGCCGCTCGAGGGCGAGGCGAAGCTGGACGGCCACGAGGTGAGCCGACTTCCGGCGCGCAAGGTCGCGCGGACGCTGGCGTACCTGCCCCAGCACCCGCCCAACGACGGGGACTTCGCCGTGCGTGACCTGGTCGAGATGGGCCGGCATCCTTACCAGCGGGGTCTGGGCCTGCAAAGGAACCCCGAGGACGTCGCGGCGGTCACCCATGCCATGGAGGTCACGTCGGTGGCACACCTGGCGGGGCATCGCATGGATCGGCTCTCGGGCGGACAGCGGCAGCGCGTGCGTCTGGCGCAGGCGATCGCCCAGCAGCCGAGGGTCTTGCTGCTGGACGAGCCGACCTCCTGGCTGGACCTGAGGTACCAGCTGGAGCTGATGGGCCTCCTCAGGCGCCTGGCCATCGAGGAGGGCGTGGCGGTGGTGGCGGTGCTTCACGATCTCAACCAGGCGGCCCAGTTCTGCACGCGCGTGCTGCTGCTGGCCGAGGGTGGCGTGCTGGGAGACGGCACTCCGCGCGACGTGTTGACCCCGGAGTCGCTGGAGAAGGCCTACGGGGTGAGGGCGCTGGTGCAGGATCATCCGCGCCTCGGGGTGCCGGTGGTGATGCCGCTGGACAGCCTCGCGGGCTCGTAGCATGGCGGCGGAGAAGGAGGTGCACGTGTTGCGGAAGGCATGCCTGGCCCTGGCGGCCTTGCTTTTGCTGGGGGCGTGCCAAGGTTCGGACCGAGACGATCCGCTGGTGATCCGGGACGACGACCCGCTGAAGGCCTTCATGTTGCCGGCGTCGCGCGACATGAGCTGGACCTATCGGCGCGAGACCCTGGGGCTGATCGAGGAGACGGCGACCGTTTCCATCGCGGTGGAGGTCTTGAAGCGGGATGCCGCCACCCTCAGTTACGCGGTGGAGGGAGCGGATTCGGCGGAGATCGCCCAGGGGCTGGGGCTCCGCGGGGATGCGACGATCGACGTGCGTTCGGACGGCGCGGTGCGGATCGTGGATCGGCAGGACGAGCTGACCTACTTTCCGGATGGCCGGGTGACGAGCAAGGACGGCGTGGTCTACGAGCTGATCGGGACCGAGCTGCTGCAGACTCCGGCGGGTCCCTTTGCTTGCGTGAAGTACCGGGTACGCCGGGATCCCAGCGTCGACTTCCCGATGACCCTGGACGGGACCCAGTGGTGGGGGAAGGGGGCGGGCCTGGTGAAGGCGGTCTCCACCGTCACGGGCTTCAACTCGGGAACCCGCACCACGATTGAGCTTGTTGGCCTCGACCGGTAGCGTTCGAGAGCCTCGCCTGCCCCGTTAACGCGATTCATGGGGCGGGTACGAGGGAAGCAGCGTCCCCCTCATGGCGATCGATGGAACCGGCTGGACCTGGTTCTCGTCAGAGACCTTGGAAGCAGGATTTCGGGTGGGATCAACCAGAAAGGACGACCGCATGCGTCGAGCGACTTCACTCTTTTTGGCCCTGGGGATTGCCCTCTTGGCCGCGCCCGCCATGGCCGCCGACACCTCCAAGGCGGAGCTTCAGGTCCTGCGCCAGCGGGTCGAGGCAGCTCCGCAGGATCCCGCAGCGCACTTCGACATGGCCATGGGCCTGGCGCGGACCTCGCGCCTCGAGGAAGGCTGGGCCTCGCTCAAGAAGGTCGCCGAGCTGGATGCGGGCTACGCCGACAAGGTGATCGCGGCCTACGCGCCGATGGTGACGGAGAATCCGCAGAACATCGAGGCGCAGTTCCGGCTGGCGTTCGGTCACTACTTCAAGGGCTTGAACTTCCAGGACCAGGGGCAGCCCGAGGCCGCCAAGGAGGCGAAGCTACAGGCCAAGAAGGCTTTCGGGCACATCATCGAGACGGATCCGAAGTACGTCTGGGGCTACAACTACCTGGCCTACCTGCTGGCGGAGGAAGGGGATCTCGGCACGGCGGTGCAGACGCTGAAGCAGGCGATCGCCGTCGAGCCCGACAACGCGGTCTCGCACTTCCTCATCGGTCAGGCCTACTTCCGGCAGGGGAACCACAAGGACGCGGTGCTCGAAATTGGCACGGCCATGCGGCTTAGGAGCGTGGCACCTTAAGGCCTCTCGTTGCTGCAGGACAGCGAGCAGAAATGTTCGGTCCGCTCCTCGCTGCTCACGGCTATTGCTCGCAGCCTTTCGCAACAGCCGCTGGCGCCAGGTTGCGCGCCGGGAATGGCTGTGTTATGATGAGGTTCACCTCGGGATGTAGCGCAGCTTGGTAGCGCACCTCGTTCGGGACGAGGGGGTCGCAGGTTCGAATCCTGTCATCCCGACTGAGTCTTTGGGAGCATCCGTACCGTGAAGTTGGCCCTCGCCTTTGTTTGCTTAGGCCTCATCGCTCTCGGAGTCATCGATCTAGAGCCCTTCCGCCCCAAACGGGGCGGGAGGGCTCGTTCCGTGCAGGCGCGCACGGTCTCGCGCGAACGGGCCAGCCGCCGCCGTCGCCTGCCGTCTTCCTGAAAATCGACCGCCGTGTCTGATGACCTGTCAGGCCGGATACCCAATGAGAACCGCCGGGACCTGAGCCCCGGCGGTCGATTTTTTATCGCGGCTTAGTAACGGGCGGGCGCTGCCTTGCGGAAGCAGTCCGAGCAGTACACCGGCTTGCCCTGGGTGGGACGGAAGGGGACCTTGGTCTCCACACCGCACTCGCCACAGGTGGCCTCGAAGAGCTCGCGCTGGGGCCGGGCCGGAGCGCCGGTGGCCGCCTTGCGGGCCGCGCGGCAGTTCGGGCAGCGCCGCGGCTCGTTGGTGTACCCCTTCTGGGCATAGAACTCCTGCTCGCCAACCGTGAACAGGAAGTCCGCGCCGCACTCGCGGCAAACCATGGGCTTGTCTTGCATCGTCAGCATGTCCTCCAAAAGACCAATGCGATTCCCCGTTCTTGTCCGCCCTCCCACTGGGAAAGCGTTCGCTGACCGAGTACAGGACAACCCTGTTGAGCCCGCCAGAACCACCGGAAAAACCGTGTCAACAAGAACTTGGATGCCATCTTACTGTAGCCGTCGATTCCTCGTCAACTCCTTGACAACTCGAAACAATCGCCAAAATCCGGCTGTTGACCGGGTTTGAGGCGGCTGTAAAATGTTAAGGAGGCTTCATAATGCCCCCCTGCTCAGGCCCGGTTCGCCACCCCATGACCCTCGGGAGGGAGACTAGCCCATGCGCGTCATGCTCCTGACCAATCCCCATGCCGGCCTGAAGGGGCCCGCCTGCCCCCAGGATCGCTTCTTGCCCTCCATGGAGGCCTGGGGCTGGACCGTCCACGCCTCCCCCACTCCCGCCTCCGCCGCCGCGCTCACCGCCCTGGCGTATCAGGCGGCCCAGGACGGCCTCGAC
The DNA here is from genome assembly GCA_036676455.1 of Candidatus Sericytochromatia bacterium. Classification (GTDB taxonomy): domain Bacteria; phylum Cyanobacteriota; class Sericytochromatia; order S15B-MN24; family UBA4093; genus UBA4093. The sequence goes on along the minus strand of JAKFCW010000011.1, from coordinate 118,191 downwards.
GCCGTGATCGTCGCCGGCGGGGACGGTACCCTCCACCATGTCGCCAACGGCCTCGCTGGCACTCGCACCGCCCTCGGCATCCTCCCCTGCGGCACGGCCAACGACCTCGCCCGCACCCTCGGCCTGCCGCTCGACCCTGACCAGGCCCTCGTCGCGCTTCGCGACGCCCAGAGCCAGAGCATCGACCTCGGCTCGCTCAACGGCCATTACTTCCTCAACGTCGCCTCGCTCGGCCTCGGCGCCGACGTCAGTACCGCGGTCACCGCCGACCAGAAGCGCGCCTTCGGCACCTGGGCCTACTACTGGAACGTCGGCTCGCGCCTCTTGCGCTCCCGCCCCTACGCGCTGCGCCTCATCACCCCCCAGGGCACCGAGCGCCTCGTAGCCTACCAGGTCTCCGTCGCCAACGGCAGAAGCTTCGGCGGCGGCTGGCGCATCTCCGAGGATGCCGAGGTCGACGACCGGCTGCTCGATGTCGTCGTCGTCGAGCCGATGGGGCCCGTGGCGCTAATCGATCGCCTGCTATTGCGACGCGGCGGCATGGCCGAGCGGATCGGCACGCGCTCCTACCGCCTGCCCAAGTGCCGGATCGAACTCCAGGGCCCCGTGCACCTCAACCTCGACGGAGAGGCGTTCACCCTCTTTCCACCCCTGGAGTTCCAGGTTGTTCCCGAGGCCCTGCACGTCCTCATGCCCCCAAAAAAGCCCGCCCCCGAACCGGGGGCGGGCGAGTCGCGAGAGTGAGCGTGCTACACGGCTTGCAGCGAGAGCACCTCATCGGGGCTCAAGAGGCGGTCGAGCTCGATTAGCAGGACCAGCGGCGCACCGTCGCGGATGCGCGCCACCCCCGAGAGGAAGGCCGAGCGCGCGGTCTTCGCCGCGGCCGGCACCTGGTCCATGGCCTGCAGAAAGGCGACTTCCTTCACCGCATCCACAAGCAAGCCGATGACCTGGCCGGCAACCTGCGCCACGATGACGCAGCGCGTGGGGCTGGGGCTGGAGGGTGCGAGGCCGAAGCGCTTGCGCAGATCGATCACCGGCACCAGCGTGCCGCGCAGATCGATCAGGCCCTCGACCCATTCCGGCGCGTGCGGGATGCGGATCGGCGTCGCCCAGGCCACGATTTCCTGGATCTGGGCGATGGGAGCCCCGTAGGTCTCTTCCGCCAGGGTGAAGGTGACGGCCTGCGTCGCTTCCATGGGCTACCGCTTGACCGCGATGGCCGGGATGCCGTCAGCCCGCAGCTTCGTCGCGAACTGGTTGGCGGCAGTCAACGAGGTGAAGTTGCCGACCCGGACCCGCGTCGCACCGACCTGCTTGGTCGCTCCCGAGGCCACCGAGACGAACATCCCCTGGGTGCTCAGCTCCGAGGCCAGGTTCTGCGCGGATGCGCGCGACGAGTAGATGCCCAGCTGGATGGCGTACTTGTTGGTGCCGACCTTGACGACCGAACCGGGGTGCCCCGCGGCGGAGAACTCGTTCTTCAGGGCAGTGGCCTTGGCCGCCGAGTCCACCACCGTGGAGCGCACGGCATAGGCGCCGGTGATGGAGCCGTTGCCGTCGAGGTAGGCTTCCGAGTAACCTTTGGCCTTCAAGGCGGAAAGCAGGTTGTTGGCATTGCCGGGATCGGCGAAGGAGCCCACCTGAACCGCGTAGCGCCGGCCCGTGAGGGCGGCGGACTTGGCGGTCCGGGTCGCCGCGGGCTTGACGGCCGGGGCGGTGGCAGGCGCCTTGGCAGGTGCTGCCTTGGCGGGAGCCGCCTTCGCAGGGGCCTTGGCCACCGGCTTGGGCGGAGCGACCGGCTTGGCAGTCTTGGCAATCGGCTCGGGCGCGACCGGCTGCGGAGGATCGACGGGCTTGGGAGCCTCGGCCTGCGCGGGGGCCTCCACCGGCTTGGGCGGGACGGCCGCCGGCTGGGCGGGGTCGGCCTCGGGAGCCTTGGCGACCTTGCCGAAGCCGCCGGGGTTGGCGAAGGGGCTCGCGCCGGGGACCGGATCCTGCTTGGCGAGGAAGGGAAGGTTGCCGTCGCTCATGAAGTAGTAGGCGCCGGCACCGGCGACCATCAGGCCGACAATCGCGAAGAGCGCGGTACGCTTCCAGGTGCCGCCCTGAGGGGCCTCCTCGTCGTCGTACTCGTCGTACTCCTCGTCGTCCTCATCGCCTTCCTCGTACTCCTCGTCGTCGTAGCCTTCGGCCTCTTCGTCGTCGAGATCGTACTCGGTGTCCTCGTCCTCATATTGGTAATCCAGGTCGTTGCGCTCGGGCACGGCTCCTCCTCACGGTTTTGGTGGTTTGGCCCCGGGGCGCCCGGGTCGGTTTCGGATCGCTCAAAAGCACGTCGTCTCGCGATCTCGGCGCCGAAGGCGTCGTCGTTGCAAGACGTCAGGGATGCTCAGTGGCTCTTATACCCGCGGGACCTATGAAGTAAAAGCGGCGGCGTCCACGGCCCAAGCGCGACGCCGCCCCTTGTCTTACTCTTCCTGCTCGCCCAGCTCTTCGAGGTACTGGACGACCTTGTTGAACTCGGCCTCGTCCTCGATCATCACCAGGGAGTCTTCCTCGAAGCGGAGCACGAGGACTTCCTCGTCGTCCGCCCCTTCCTCGCCCTCGGTGGGCATCAACAGGGCATATTCCTTGTTGTCGACCTCGATGATGTCGACCACGGCGAACTCATGCTCCTTGCCGTCCTCGTCCACCAGCGTGACGATGTCTTCGCGGGCTTCTTCCATTTCCATCGGGTATGGTTCCTTTCAGCTGATTGGATGTTGCAACGTTCCAGGGATCGTGTTCGTTGGGGATCCGCTTGAGCTAGTTCTCGCTATCGGTCGCGCGCCGGCGGGCCTCGCGGTCCATGTAGCTCTGTAGAATCAAGACCGCCGCCTGCTGGTCGATGACCTCGCGCCGCTTCTCGCGCCGCACTCCCCCCATGATCAGCACCTGCGTGGCCTGCTTGGTGGTGAGCCGCTCGTCGACCAACTCGATGGGGAGTCCCAGGGCCTTCAGGTCTTCGTTAAACGCGCTAACGAACGCCGCTTGAGGGCCTGCTACCCCGCTCATACTCAATGGGTAGCCTACCACAAACCTTTTGGCGTTGTACACCTCAACGAGGTGGCGCAACTCCGCCAGATCGTACTCCTTGTTGCGTCGCCGGATCACGGTCACCGGCTGGGCCGTGTACCCCAGCGGGTCGCTGACCGCGACCCCGATGGTCTTGGTCCCCACGTCCAGCCCGAGCATCCGCTCCATCTCTTCGTCTGACACTAAGGTTCTCTCCCTTGCTCTGGGGCCAGCGCCGCGGGAAGCAACCAGGCCCCGGTCCGGGTCCAGGGCTCGAGGCGCTGCATGCTCGCTCTCAGTTCCCCGTCCAGCCCCGTGAAGAGGCCCGCCAGCGGATCACGCTCCGGCAAGAAGACCATCCGGACCTCCCGGTCGGCAAGTCCCGCCTTCTCGCGCGCCTCCTTCAAAGCATCCGCCAGGCCCCCGATCTTGTCCACCAATCCCATGCGCTGGGCCTGCGCGCCGGTGTAGACCCGGCCGCTCGCCATCTCACGCACCTGCCCCTCGGAGAGGTTCCGCTGCTTGGCAACCAAGCTCACGAAGCGGCCGTAGAAGAACTCTCCCGAGTTGCGCAGCTGCTCCTCTTCCTTGGGAGTGTAGCCTTGCCAGGACGACATGTAATTGGCCATGTCCCCGCGCTTCAGCGTGTCGCGCGTGATGCCCCAGCGGCTCAGCAGCGGCTCGATGCTGAACTTGCCCATGACTACCCCGATCGACCCGGTGACGGTCCCGGGATCCGCGTAGATGGTGGCGCCCGGCAGCATCGAGATCCAGTAGCCACCCGACGCCGCCACGTCTCCCATCGAGACGACGACGGGCTTCTTCATGGCCAGCAGCTCGGCCTCGCGGCGGATCACCTCGGAAGCGATCGCCGACCCGCCAGGCGAATCCACCCGCAGCACGACGGCCTTGATGCCGCCGTCTTCGCGGGCATGGCGCAGGGCGCGGACCATGGTCTCCGCTCCCATGGCGGCGCCCGAGAGCAGGTCGTTGCCGGACTCGCCGCCGTTGATCCCGCCCGAGGCGTGAATGATGGCCACGCTGGGAGGGGCCCACGCCGTCAGGGCGTACTGCAAGGCGTCGGCTCTCACGCCCGACATGGGGCGATCCAGGGCCTTTTCGAGCTGCTTGGAGACCTCGTCACGGCTCAAGAGGGCGTCCACCAGCTTGAGCGTCTCGGCCTCGGGCGCGTCGATGATGCCTTCCTCGTCGATGATCCGCTTGACCTCGGCCACGTCGAGCTTGCGCCCCGCGGCGATGCCCGCGACCATGCGCTCGTACTGGTCATCCAGCAGGGCGGTCTGCTGCTCGCGGTTGGCCTCGGAGAGGTTCTTGCGGGTGAAGGGCTCGGGCATCGACTTGTAGCGGCCGATGGCGATGAAGTGAGGCTTCACGCCCAGCTGATCGAAGAGCCCCTTGAAGAAGGTGAACTCGCGCGACAGGCCGACCAGCTCGAGGTTGCCGACCGGGTTGAGGGCCACCTTGTCGGCGACGGAGGCCAGGTAATACTCCTTGGCTCCGGCGGCTTCGGTGTAGGCCCAGAGGGTCTTGCCCGTGGCCTTGAAACGCTCCAGGGCCGCGCGGACCTCTTCGACCGTGGCCCAGCCGGCGTTGACGGAGTCGAGCTGGACGATCAAGGCGCCGATGCGCGGATCTTCCTGGGCCGCCTCGATGGCGCGCAGCGTCCCGTAGACGGGAGGCACGTCGGCCACCGGGCCGAGCAGCCCGAGGCGCCCTTGCGCGTCCGTGAGGTTGCCCTTGAGCTGCAGGGTGGCCCACTGGGCGCCCTGCCGGGCGAAGCTGGTCTGGTGCCTGAGCGAGTTGAAGCGCAGGTGGACGGCGTTGGCCGTGCCGTTGCTCATGCCGCCGAGGGCCCAGTGGGTGAAGCTGAGGCCTAGGCCCGCGCGGAACTCGCCCGCCGGGGTGTAGGTCGCCCGCAGATTGAGGCCGGGCAGGACCTGCAGGTCGGCGCCGAAGAGGGTCTGCGTCGAGGTGAGGGGAGTGCCTTCGGGCAGGATGCCGTCGATGCTGAGGGTGGCAAGCGAGCCGAAGGGACGGAAGGCGGCCCCGAGCTGGTACTCCCGGGGGCTCAGGGCCCCTCCGGCTGCGAAGGCGTTGCGCGCCACGGCGCCCAGGGAGAGGTAGTTCTGGGGGCGGTACATGAGGCCGACGTCGGTTTGCCAGGGGCGGCTCTCCGAGGGCAGGTGGTAGGTCATGCCGAAGTGGAAGCCGCCACCCAGCGGGGCGCCCAGTCCGGTGAGCAGGTCGTTGTAGCCGTTCCCCGCCTGCCTTCCCCCGTGATAGGCGAATCCGAGGCCTCCGCTGGCGATCATGGCCCAGGAATTGCCGGTGGCCCAGCCTTCCCGGGCGGCCAGGAGGGAGAGACCGCGGTGGGCGCCGAGTCCCGCCGGGTTCAGGGCGAGGGCGCTGGTGTCATCGTGAAGCGCCACGGAGGGAATGAGCCCCAGGTCCTGGGGGGGCAGCGCCCATGCGGGGCTGGCGACTCCGACGGCGAGCAGGGTGGCGCCAAGGAGCGGAACAGGGCGGCGACGTTGGGGGGGATGTTCGAAGCAGCTCATGGGGGGGCCCTCCTTGTCTTGAAGGAGCCATGATACCCCCCGCCAGCTTGCTTGGCAAAAGGCGGCGCCTGCGGCTGGATGATTGGTTTCAAGCCGCGGGCGCCGGTGATTAGTCGCAGGCGCTCGTGTTTAGCGGCGGGCGCTAGGCGGCTGGAAAGCCCGCCTCGGCCAAGCGCTGGCGCACGGCGTCTTCCGAGGCCTGGCCGGGGTCCAGTTCGAGGGCCACGCGCTTGGCATCGATGTCGACCTGCACGTCGGAGATGCCGGCGACTCCGCCGAGGGTCTCCTGGATGGTCTCCGCGCAGCCCCCGCACTTGATCTTGGGAACGTCGAGCAGCAGTTTCATCACGAGCCTCCTAGGAAGCGGACGGTACGGCCTGAGGAGCCGTGACCATCAAGGTGTGGGTCTTGGGGTTCCAGGCCACGACCGAGCGGCCTTCCAGCACGGCCAGCAGGTCGTTGCCGACCAGCGAGCCGCGCCAGCCCGAGAGGACCGGCAGGTCCCGGCAGGACTCATTGCGGCGGAACGAATCGGCCAGTCGCTGCAGCTCGCCGTTGGTGGCGAGCATCGAGGCGGCGACCGATTCGCGGGCGGCGACCGAGTGGACCACAGCCTGGAGCAGATCCGTCAGGGCGAGGGTCTGCTCGTCTGGCACGGGAAGCGATGGCTCGGGGGTCGGGTACTCCGAGCGGGGCAAGGCGAGCGCCTTGGCCACCGCGGCGACCAGGTCGTCCCCGGAGCGCTCCAGGTCGCGGGGCTGGATGCCCCGGAGGTTCTTGAGCTGGCCGGCATGCTTGGGGCGGCGGCGGGCGACCTCGACCAGCAGCTCGTCCTTGAGGACCGAGCCGCGCGGGCGATCGCGCCGCATCGCTTCGTTCTCACGCCACGCGGCCAGCTCACGCAAGACGGCGAGCTGCTGGCCGTCCAGGCTGCCCCGCCCCTTGACCCTCAGATAGCAGGTGCGGGGATCGTTGCGCAGTCCCAGCGTCGAGGTGATGTTGTCCTGAAGGCCGTCGGCCTCCTGGAAGGACCACGCGAGCCGGCCGCGCTGCTCGAGATCGCTGCGCAGGCGCTCGTAGACCGCCAGCAGGTAGCGCACATCGTCCATGGCGTATTCGAGCTGGGCCGGGGTCAGCGGTCGGATCGACCAGTCGGTCATCGACTCGCCCTTCGCCAGGCGGAAGCCCTGCGTGGCCTCGACGAGGGCGCCGTAGCTTTGCTTGGCGCCGAAGCCGACCAGGCCGGCAGCGATCTGGGTGTCGAAGACGGGCGTGATGCGTGCGGCGCTCAGCGCGTGCAGGATCTCGAGGTCCTGATCCGCCGCGTGGAAGACCTTGAGGATCGCCGGATCCGTGAGGATTGCGCGGAAGGGCGCGTCGGCGCGGCTGCCGAGCTTGGCGTAGTCGATCACGGCGACCAGGCCGTCGGGAGTGGCGATCTGGATGATCTCGAGCTTGGGCGCATAGGAGCGCTCCCGGATGAACTCGGTGTCGATGGCCAGGCGATCGCATCCCGACAGGATCTCGCAAAGGGCGCTCAGGGCTTCGGGGGTGTCAACGTAACGGGTGTTGAGGGCGGGGGATTGCGTCATGACCTCTCCTTTTCGGTATCCCATCAGCTTACCACGACCACTTGACGCGCATGCGGCGGGTGCCGGGGGCTAGCCCCCTATGGGAAGGGCAAAAGGCAGGCTAGAATGACGGTTATTAGGAAAGCGGCGCGTTTTTTTCGTGTCAAGGGTTGGGCCTGAGCTACCTCATATCGCCATCGGGTGACGGATTGCGAGAATCGATGTTCGCCGATGACGTGCCGGGGCCACCACGGGGCTCTTGCAGGCGAGCAGATCGGTATCGCGACCATGGAGGGCTATGAACCAGTCAACTACAAAGAAGTCTGACCCCGGCACCGAGTCCTTCGGGGAGATGCTGGGGGTTTACGAGGTCTGCGTCAAACTCGGGCGCTGTTCCGAGGAGCTGCTCAACTATCTGATTGACATGGAGCTGGTGGCCTTGAACGCCGAGATCGCCTCGGCGCATGCCCGCCAGAACCAGGGGGCCTTCAGCGTGCTATCCAGCGAGGCCGGTCAGGTCGCGAAGCGCATGAGCACGGCGATCGCCCAGATCACCGTCCGCACCGACGCCCTCACCCGCAACTCGCTGAACGGCATCGTCCAGGCGCGACTCACCCACAAGTTGCTCGAGGTGCCCCGCCGTGACAAGGCCGAGTTTCATCCGGGTAGCCGCGTGGCGCTCGAGGCGGGAATCCGGCGCACCGAGGAGCTGATCCGCCGGACCGCCGTCGAGATCGACGCCGTCCTCGCTGAGATCGGCCTGGTGCTGAACCAGATCCTCCGGGAGAACAAGCGCTTCGAGACCATCGCCACCTACTTCAGCATCGAGGCCAGCCGCGATCCCGAGAGCCAGGCCTACTTCGCCAACATCGCCCAGATGCTGCGCAGTATCTGCGACCAGACCCGCGACTGCATCCAGGTCATGGGTGCCCGGGCCGACGACACGCACCTGACGGCCCTCATCCAGGCGCCGCCCTTCTCCTGGGACGCTGCGTGATCCCCCTTCCTTCGCATCACTCCTCGCCTCGAAAGGGAACCTCATGATCTCCAAGACGCTCTTCGACGACGGGACCCACCGCTGGATCGTGCTCGCCCGGGATCCCGAGCGCAACGATTCGGTCATCGACACCAACGAGTACCTGATCGTGAGCAACGGCGAGGCCATCTTGCTCGATCCGGGCGGGACGGAGATCTTCCCGCCGGTGCTGCGGGCGGTGGCCAAGCTGATCGACCTGGAGCAGCTCAAGGGCTTCTTCGCGAGTCACCAGGACCCCGACATCATGTCCTCCCTGCCCCTGTGGATGGGGCTCTGCGCCGAGGCGAAGACCTACATGCCCTGGATCTGGGAAGGCTTCATCGCGCACTTCGGAGTGGAGTACGTCGAGCGCTTCATCACCCTCGCGGATGAGGGCGGTCCGGTGCCCATCGGCCTGCGCGGGCGTACCCTGACCGCCATTCCCGCCCATTACTGCCATGCCTCGGGGAATTTCTCGGTCTACGATCCGCACGCCAAGATTCTCTTCAGCGGGGACATCGGGGCGGCCCTGCTGCCGCCGGATGCGGCCACCCTCTTCGTGGAGGACTTCGATCGCCACGTCGCCTACATGCGGGGCTTCCACCAGCGCTGGATGCCTTCCAACGAGGCCAAGAACCGCTGGATCCGGCGCGTCCGCAAGCTGGACATCGACATGCTCTGTCCGCAGCACGGGGCGATCTTCCGCGGCGAGCAGGTCGGCCGGTTCCTGGACTGGTTCGAGGCCCTGGAGGTCGGCATCGACGGCGTCTCGGCCGCCGCGGCCGTTTCCTGATCCGGAGGCGGCTCAACCGAAAAAGCGCGAGAGGCCGCCGACGGCGGCCTCTCGCGCTTTTTCAGGTCGTGGCGTCAGCCTGGGGCCGAGCGGGGAGGCGCTTCGACTCCGGTGGGATCACGTCGCCCAGCAGGTGACGGATGGCCTCGGAGGCGGCGAAGAAGCCGAAGGTTCCCGGCATGTAGCTGATGGTCCCGTTGATGGTCTTCTGTACGCCGGCGCCCGGCACGAACTCGCGGGGCACGTGGGGCATGGGCCGCTCCTCGGAGAAGACGGCGCGCACGCCCTTGCGGATGCCGTTCTTGCGGGAGAGCTTGCGCATGGCGAGCGCCATCGGGCAGGAATGGGTCTCGAGGAGGTCGGCCACTTTCACCTTGCCCGGGTCGAGCCGCCCGCCCGCCCCCATGCTCGAGACCACGAAGATGCCCCGCTCCTGGGCCGCCTTGATCAGGGCGACCTTGGAGGTCAGCGCGTCGATGCAGTCGATCACGACGTCGATGCCGTCCTCGAGAATCTCGGCGGTGTCGGCCGGCGAGAGCCGCTGGCGAATCAGCTTCAGCTCGACGGCGGGGTTGATGTCGCGGAGGCGCTCGGCCATGACCTCGACCTTGGGCTGTCCGATCGTGGAGGTCAGGGCGACCACCTGGCGATTCGTGTTGGAGGGGTCGACGACGTCGAAGTCGATCACGGTGAGCTTGCCGATCCCAGCGCGCCCGAGGGCCTCGATGCAGGACCCTCCCACCCCGCCGGCTCCGGCGATCAGCACGTGGGCGCGGCCCAGGCGCGAGAGGCCTTCATCGCCGGTCAGTAGACGGGTGCGAACCTTGTAACCTTCCATGGAGTCCTTTCCAGATCGTCGTTTACAGGGAAATACCGAAGAGCCGAGAGCCAGCCGCGTCCGAGGCGGCGAGCACCGCGTCGGGAGTGGTGCCGCGCAGCGCGGCGATGGCGGCGGCGATTCCCGATAGCTCGGCAGGCTCGTTGCGCTGCCCCTGGATCCAACTCGGCGAGAGGTCCGGGGCATCCGTTTCCAGCATCATGCCCGCTTCCGGACACTCCCTAATGGTCTCATGGAGCCGCTTTGCCGTGGGCCACGTGGCGATTCCGCCGATGCCCAGCAGGATTCCGCGATCGAGGTAGCGCTTGGCGAGGGGCCATGGACCTGCGAAGGCATGGACGACGCCCCGGACGGGGCGCTCCGAGAGGGCGGCGAGGACCTCCTCGTGCGCGTGCACCACGTGGAGGATGACGGGCAGGTCGTACTGGATGGCCAGATCCAGCTGGGCGTGGAAGCGCTCCAGGTCGTCGGGCGCTCGGAAGCGCTTGTCGAGGCCAATTTCGCCGATGGCCACCAGCCCGCCGCGTGAAAGCGCCTGCGCGAGGCGCTCGAGGGCGTCGCTCGGGTGGGAGAAGGCGGGGTGCAGGCCGCCAGCCCGGTACAGGGTCATGCCCGGGGCGGCGGGCAGGGGCTGGTCGAGCGCCTGGGTCGTGACGCCGGGGACGATGGCCGCGCTGACGCCGGCGGCTGCGGCGCGCGCGGCGATCGCCGGCAGATCCGCCGCGAAGCGGGGATCGTCGAGGTGGCAGTGGGAGTCGAGGTGGCCCAAACGCGGAAGCCTTGCCGGATAGCTTCGGGTGCTGCTAGCGGATGAGGCTGAGGAACTCGCCGCGGTTCTGGGGATCGCGCATGGCGCCTTCGTAGGCGGAGGTGACCATGGACGCGCCTTCCTTCTTGACGCCGCGGCAGACCATGCAGCCGTGGGCGGCCTCGACGACGACGGCGGCGCCGCGGGGCTGGAGGTAGTCCATGAGGGCCTGGACGACCTGGCGGGTGAGGCGCTCCTGGATCTGGAGGCGGCGGGCGTAGCAGTCGACGAGGCGCGCGAGCTTGCTCAGGCCGACGACCTTGCGGCTGGGGAGGTAGGCGACGTGGGCCTTGCCCTCGAAGGGCAGCATGTGGTGCTCGCAGGTGGAGTGAAAGGGGATGTCCTTGAGGAGGACCATCTCGTCGTAGCCGTCGACCTCTTCGAAGGTGGTGGCGAGGATCTCCTCGGGGCTCTGTTGGTAGCCGGCGAAGATCTCGCTCCAGGAGCGGATCACGCGGTCCGGAGTATCGAGCAGCCCTTCCCGGTCGGGATCCTCGCCGATGGTCTTGAGGATGGTCCGGAGGGCCAGCTTGACCGCTTCGAGATGGGGAGGGATCGGGGTGGAAGTGGCCATCGTTATCTTTCTCCTGGGCGGGCGCAAGGCGCCGCGTTCGCCGTGGTCGAGCCCGTGGGGGACTCCATGGAACGTGGGCGGCAAGGTTGCTCGTCGCTGCCGCGCGATCCAAACCAGGATACCGCAATCGGCCGCCTCTGTCAGCGTCTCGGCGATCGCCCGGGAGAAGGAGCGAAGCCTCGAACGCGACCCCCGTCGCGCCCAAGGCCTGGCTGGCTGTCAATCAAGCGCTGGTGCGCTTGGTCATGCGGACCTGGTTCTGCTCTCCGGGGCGGATGTCCCAGGTGACCTCGTCCATGAGGGATTGCATGAAGAAGATGCCCATGCCGCCGCGTTGCCCCTCGATGACCATGCGCTCGATGTCGGGGCGCGGGACCTTGCCCTTGGGGGGATCGAAGGGCTCTCCCCAGTCGGTCAGGCAGACCTCGAAGCGGTCGGCTTGTGCGTGGACGGAGATGTCGATCTTGGCCTGGTCGGGCGCCGTGTGCCGGTAGGCGTGCTTGACGACGTTGGCGCAGGCCTCGACGACGGCCAGCTCGATGTCGCTGAGCGGCACGTTGGAGAAGCCGGCGTCGATCGCGGCGCGGCGCACGAACTGGTGCATGTGGAAGAGGTTGCTGAGGTTGTTGGTGAAAGTCGCTTGAGCGCTGAGTTGCTTGATTGTGAGCGAGGCCATCGGTCCTCCTTGCATGCTAGCTGGCCGAAACCGCGTGGTAGGAGGCAATGGCGTCGCGGGTGCTCGGAAAGGTCTGGAAGAAGCCCGCGAAGGCCAGAGACAGGACGCGAGCGAGCGAGGGGTTGAGGTTGGCGATGCGAAGATCGCCTTGGCGCTCGCGCAGGTCGGCGGTCAGGGAGAGGATCGCGCCGAAGCCGATGCTGGAGATGTGGATGGCTTCCGAAGCGTCCAGCACGACGAGCGGTCGGTCGTAGGGGAGGGCCTCGGCGATCTCCTCGAAGCCGCGCACGGTCTGGTCGTTCAGGTAGCCGGAGAGATGGAGGATGGTGACCTGATCCTCGCGCAGGGGGGTGCAGATGAGGGTGTAACTGTCCATTGAAGGTCCTTTCCCGGCTTAAGGGGGGAGCCGTGCTCCCATGTAAGCAAGGGGATATTGCCGGGATGTTGAGGGACGGTGAGGAGAGAATCAAGCCGGGGGTGTGTCTGCTTTACAAGGCTTCGTAAAGTGATACAATCCTTGCGGAAAGCGCGATCGTTCGTAAGGAGAAGACGATGCCCCAGGACCAAAAGACGCATGCGGGAATCGCGACGTGGCAGGCCTATTACTCCGTGCTGCTGGAGCAGGAGGGCATGGAGCGCCTGCGCCGGGTGAAGAGCCGCCTTTACGAGAAGCTGGAGTCCATCAACGAGGAGATCGAGTCCCTGGAAGAGGATCGCGAGCGGATCTTCGGGAGGCATGCCGAGATCTCGCCCTTCATCGAGCAGGAGGTCGAGGGGCTGTTGATGACGGGCCGCGAGGTCAGCATCCGGCTCGAGTCGGTGATCGGACTCTTGGGCGAGGAGTGAGACCAGGCTCGAATCGGCTTCGGTCAAGTTGACCCAAGGTTTTTGGAGGCAACGCGGGAAGGCTCGTTGCCTCCTTCTTGCTAGCATGGTAGTCGGGCCGCCGGCCCGCTTCGCATGTCCCGAGCAAGGTCCCGAGTCGCCGTGGCGCCCGGGGGCCTGTTCGGAAAGATCGGGTGAGGGAGGATCGACGATGAGCCAGCCGACCTGTCCCAATTGCCGCAGCGTGATGGCGCAGACCAAGGTCCTGCAGTTCCAGGAGGGGCTGCCCAAGGTCATCTTCGAGTGCCCGACCTGCCGCCGAGCTTCCATCCAGGAGCTGGCCTGACGCTCCCCTCGAAGGACCAAGACGAAAGCCGGCGGCGCCAAGGCGCCACCGGCTTTTCGGGATCTTGTTGCTAACGTCGTTTCTGCAGGTCAGCGAGCTTGACGATTCAGCCTGCTGACGGCTGTCTCGCGGCTAACGCTCGCTGCCTTACGAAACAGCCGCGGGCGCTAGGCTACGGTTACAGCGCGGGCATGTAGTGCCGGCGGAAGTCGTCGCGGGGCGGGCGCTTGTCACGCTTGCGCTCGTCGTGGCCAGTGTGCTCGGCGGGGGTGCCGGCGTCGATCAGTTCGGAACCCGCCAGGGGATAGCCGACCTGGAAGGTCATCGCGGGGCTGAGGCGGCCGGCCTTGATGGCGTCGCTCATGCTCGCGAGGGCCGGGTCGTTGTCCGGGTTGGAGGCGAGGATCCTGGCGACCGACGCGCGCGCCAGGTCGATGGGGCCCGTCTTGATGATGCTCGACGCGCCCAGCGCGCGGGCCGCGTAGGTCAGGCCGAGGCCCACCTTGCCGACCGTGCGGAAGACATGATGCTCCTCGAGGCCGCAGTCCAGGTTGGCCAGCAGGACCGCGTTCTGGGGATGGGTGTTCTGGAACTTCAGGAAGAAGTTGCCGAAGGTCGACGCCAGGGACTTGCCCATCCGCACCAGCACGGGCAGCGACAGCGGCTTGCCCGAGGTATCCTGCAGGATGCCGTTCTCGGAGACGTACTTGCCGTCGCGCAGGATGCGCTCGAGCAGGAAGCGGCCCACGTCCTGGGTGCGCACCGCTACTTGGCGGGTGGCCTTCTGCAGCTCGGCGTCCGACAGGTCCTCCCAGCCTTCCGGCAGGATGCTAGAGACGTAGGCGGGGTCCTTCTTGGCAACCTCGAGCAGGTAGTTGCGCAGGGTGGCCGACGTGATCATGCCGCCCTCGCCGCCCGCCTTCGTCTCGGCGTCCGCGCCCTCGCCGTAGAGCGCCGCGAACATGGCCGCACCGATCTCGTAGGGGGTCTTCTGATCCCGGTGGAAGAAGGTCCAGCTCACGCAGGAGCGCTCGTGAGGCATCAGGCTCGCCATGGTCTGCTCCCAGAGCACGGCGGTCTCGGCCTTGCCGAACTCCCGGTCCAGGGAGGCGACGCGCTGGGTGGAGTGCTGGCCGATGATGTCGTCGAAGCGATCGTAGGTCACGCCGGTCGGCATGACGGGATGTCCGATGGCCAGAAGGCTGTCGGGCAGGTACTTGCCGGCATCCAGCATGGCCGCGATGCCGCGCAGCTTCGAGACCTCCGTCGCCGCGGGCGATTCGGGCGCCGGGTTTCCGAGCACGGCGAGGCGGCGATCGATCTCGGTGCGCAACAAGCGCGTGGCCGCTTCGATTTGCGCCGCGGGGAAGACGTGCTCGGCGCTGGTGAGGCCCAGGCCCTGGGCGGTCATGGCCGCGGCATGGGCGAAGATGCCGACGTCCAAGGATTCCTCGCGGGCCGTGACGGCGAGGCCGAAGGGCTCCATGACGTCGCCCAGCAGCGATTCGTAGTGCTCCCGGCGCAGCAGCACCCAGAGGGGGATGGCGACCGCGTCGGTTTCCCAGCCCGCGAGCGTCATGAAGGCCTTGCGGGCGTCACCCGTGAGCTCGACGACCCGCACGGGCTGCCAGTTGGTCGCAGACGGCGACCAGAAGCCGTTGTAGGCCGCCTGCAGGAGCACGTCGTGATCGACGGGGCGCGAGAAGTCGAGCGCGGGACGGCTCCCCAGGGTGGCCAGGAACTCGCCGAAGCCGGGGAACGCGTCATACTCGCGCGTCAGCGTGCCGTCCGGATGCACCCACCAGATATCGCCCCCGTCGGTGAGGGAGATGGCCGAGCCGTCGACGGAGACCGGCTTGCCGGTCCGGGCGGCTTGCGCGCGCGCGGCCTCGATGTCGGCGTCGAAGCGCTCGAAGATCCCGTTGAGGATCGCATCGCGCTCGGGAAGCCCGATGCCGAGCAAGCGCCCGGTCAAGCTGTTCTGGCGCTTGGCCTCGGTAAACTGGTAAAGCGCATCGAGCGCATCGGTGGCAGTGATCATCGGTATGGGGTACTCCTCGGAAGGATAATCAAGATGAGCCGGACCCACCATGCTACCATGCGCGCGCCCTTCCCAAAAGGCTAATGGCGACTCACCACGCCGGAGGTGGCCGCGAAACGAGCTTCAAACGATTTCCTCGCCTTAAAGTGTTGACAACCTCGCCCGGAGAACGTAGAGTAAGAACCTGTCGGGCGCATAGCTCAGTTGGTTAGAGCGCATCGTTGACATCGATGAGGTCACTGGTTCGAATCCAGTTGTGCCCACTGCCCCCAGAAACGTTCAAGCGTTTCTGGGGGCCTTTTTCATGCTCAGGGCCTTCCGTCGGTGAACGAGCATTTGCAAGTGCTCCGCAAGGCCCAGCTCGTTTGCGAAGAGCCACGCGGCCGAGAACCCCGCGTCGCGCCAGGTCAAGGGAGCCGAGGGAACCAGCCAGCGTGAAGGTGACGGGTAAGGCGGTGGGAACGGAGGCGACCAGCAAGATCAGCGCAAAGGGCCGCACGTCTCCGAACGGGACTCCGATCCGGAAGTAGGCTCGAGCCTCGGCCAGGGCTGCCATCTGCCGCGGCCGGGGCTCGTAGGTGGCGGGATTAGCCCCGGGGCCTCCCTCGCCCGGGCGAGGCCTTCGGGAGTCGGGTTGAGCCCCTGGCCATCCCGGATCATCCGAGCGGAGGTGCCTGGCTCACGGCTCAGCTGCCCTGGGACGGTACGTCTTGCAATCCGCATGGCTCTCGTGATGACCGACCGCGATGCCAGGCGCCGTGCAGCGGAGATGCTCGTTGTAGGCGCAGCTATCGGCCATGCAGGCCCCGACTTTCGCCAGGAGGTCTCCCGCTCCGAAATGGGAGCCAGGACTTCGCGTGAAGGTGTCGCACTTCGGATCTTGCAAGGTGACTCGCGGACGTTCCCCGACGACCGCTCCCGCCTGGTCTCCGACCTGGATCGCGGCGGCGTGGCACTTCTGCCCGTCGTTGAAGCCGCATTCGCTCATCTCGCACTGCTTCACCTGAGCCACTCGCGTCATGGCCTCCTCCTTTCGGCAAGGGATCTGGTTGCCAATAGTACGAGATTTCGCGAAGAGGTCAATGGTTTCTTGCATCGCGTCATTTGGAAGGGCGGATGGCTCCGTCGATTGTTGCCCTCACGGCGCGATAGGCTTAGGCTTTCGCCCGAGATGACGCTCCGCGAGAAGCGAAGGAGGACCGGGATGAGTTGGGCGACAGAACGGGGCCCCGACGACCGTCCGATGGGATGGTGGGCCAAGACGGCTCTTGCCGGCATCATCGCGGGAGTCGCCATGCTGGCTTTTCTCATGATCTCCTTCTCGGCGATGGGCTTGGGTGCGTGGTATCCGGTGAACGGTGTCGCCTCCATCCTGCCGGGCCTTCAGCCGGCCGGCGCCTTGCCTAGCCCCACCTTCGTCTTGGGCCCGAGTCTACTGGGCTTGACCCTACACCTGCTCGTTTCCGCGGCGTTCGGGGTCGTTTACGGAGGTGCGGTGGAGGCGTTCGCTCCGAGTGAGGCCCGCGTCTGGTACTGGGAAGGCCTCATGGGCCTGGGTTACGGGGTGCTGGTTTGGATCTTCTCGGGGTACGGCGGAAGCTATCTGGTGGACCTCCAGGACGTCGTTTTTGCAAGTGCGAACTTCCTGCTGGCCCATCTCATCTATGGCGTGGTTCTGGGACTGGGCCTCTCGGCGCTCACGACCAAACGCGACCTGCTGACGGTTACGTTTGCTCCAGAAGAGCGTCCCGTTCGCAAACCGGTCGAACGGCGTTAACGGCGCGGATGCTTCCACCTGGACTGCGCACCATGAGGGCTGCGAACACCTCGACCATGAAGCGGGCCATGTCCATGCGGAGGCTCGCGAGGGTGAAGTAAAGCCCCTGTCTTCCTAGCTTGAGGGCCCCGAGCGTGGGCATGGCGAACCCCCATGAGGCTCGTCTCGTCAACTAGACTCCGTCGCTCGAGACGCGTCCAGCTAACCCCACTCCGACATGCCGGCCTGTTGCGAAAAGCGACAGGCCGATTATGTTGCCCCTCCGCGTCCCGGGAACGCCGGCCTCGGCTTGACTTCCCCGGCCGGAGCCAGCTACGATATTCGACGTAGAATGATTGCCGTCGACTCCCCCCAGAGCCCGCGGGCCCCAGCGGAAAGGAATCGGTAGATGCCGAACAACGCGGACGACGTCTTGAACAGCACACATGCCGAGGGCGCGAAGGCCGAGGTCGTTCGCGTGGCCGCCCCCCAGATGCCGACCGCCTCGGGCCAGTTCCGGATCTACGGGTATCGGCACGCGGAGGACGGCTCGGAGCACGTCGCCCTGGTGATGGGCGACCCGACGCTTCCCGGTACGCTCGTGCGCATCCATTCGGAGTGCTTGACCGGGGACGTCTTCGGCTCGATGCGCTGCGACTGCGGTCCTCAGCGCGACGCGGCGCTGCGCGCCATCGCAGCCGAGGGCCGCGGCGTGCTGGTCTACCTCCGTCAGGAAGGGCGCGGCATCGGATTGCTTCCGAAGCTTCAAGCCTACGAACTGCAGGAGCAAGGCCTGGACACCGTCGAGGCCAACCTGGCGCTGGGCTACCCCGCCGACATGCGGCGCTTCGACATCGGCGCGCGGATCCTGCAAGACCTCGGGGTCCAGTCCGTCCGCCTGATGACCAACAACCCCTACAAGGCCGACGACCTGCGGGCGCTCGGCGTGGCCGTGGACGCGCGCGTTCCGGTCATCATCGAGACCAACGAGCATAACCGGCGCTACATGGAAACCAAGGTCGAGAAGCTCGACCACGTCCTGACCGACGCCGAGTTTCCGGCGGTGAAGGCGCGGCCCCAGCTCTCGG
Organism: Candidatus Sericytochromatia bacterium; assembly: GCA_036676455.1. Classification (GTDB taxonomy): domain Bacteria; phylum Cyanobacteriota; class Sericytochromatia; order S15B-MN24; family UBA4093; genus UBA4093. The sequence continues at coordinate 100,224 of JAKFCW010000011.1, read as the reverse complement.
CCTGAAACCCGGGGCGACGCCGACGCGCGCTCAGGGGCGCAGATACGCTTCCAAGCGCAGATCGTCGCCACTGGGATAGCAGCAAAGCCGATAAAGCGGCGTCGCATCCGCCAGCGAGGCGGGATCCGGCCCTTCCAGCGGGGTCAGGCTATGCGCGCCGCCAATCAGCTTCGGAGCCACGAACCAGACCAGCTTGTCGACGATGCCCTGGGCCAGCGCCGAGGCGTTGAGGCCGCCGCCGCCTTCGAGCAGGATGCTGGAGATCTCACGCTGGCCCAGCGCGACCATGAGGGCCTGCAAATCGAGGTGGCCGTTCGCCAGAACCGGCACGTCGATCAGCGTCGCGCCGGCGGCGCTCAAGGCCTGCCGCCGATCCTCCGGAGCGTCTGGCGAGACCGCGATCAGCACGGGCGAGTCGATGCCGAACAGCCGGGCCGTCGGCGGCGTCTGCGCGTCCCGGTCGACGAGGATGCGAACGGGCTGGTGTGCTCCCGCGATCCGGGCATCCAGCCGGGGATCGTCCGCGAGGACGGTGCCGATGCCCACCATGACCCCGGCGGCGTCGGCTCTCAGCCTCTGCACGTACTCGCGGGAAACCGCCCCGCTGATCCACTTGCTCTCGCCCGTGGCCAGCGCGATCTTGCCGTCCATGCTCATGGCCATCTTCATGGTGACGAACGGCGTGCGCCGGGTGATGAACGTGTTGAAGGCCTCGTTGAGCCGCGCTGCCTCCTCGGTGAGCACGCCGCCGGAGACCTCGATGCCGGCCTCGACGAGGACGGCCTTGGCCTGGGAGGCCGTGAGGGGATTGGGGTCCTCGGCGGCGTAGACCACACGCGCGACGCCCGCCTGGATGAGCGCCTGGGTGCACGGGCCCGTGCGCCCATGGTGGTTGCAGGGCTCGAGCGTGACGTAGGCCGTGGCGCCGCGGGCGCGATCGCCCGCCGCTCGCAGGGCCTCGATCTCGGCATGGGGGCCGCCCACGCGACGATGGAACCCCTCGGCGACCAGCTCTCCATCCTTGACGAGCACAGCGCCCACCAGCGGGTTGGGGTGAACCCAGCCGGATCCCTGCTTGGCGAGTTCCAGCGCGCGCATCATCCACTCGAGATCGGTCATGGGTCCAGCCTTTCCGCAGCCTGTCGCGGGGGGGTGATTTGTTCTACGTCGAATATTAGCCGCGTAATCTAGCCTACGCGAACGGGCAACGGTCGTCAACCGTGAGTCCGCCGGCTGTAGGGGCTGCACGCAGAGGCCCCGAGCATCGCTCGGGGCCTCTGCCGGGTGAAACGCGCTTACCAGCCCCCTCGGGGACAGCCCCCGAGGGGACAGCCCCCTCGGGGACTCAAGCGGACGGGGGGGCGTTGCGCTTCTTGGCGATGAGCGTCCAGATCGTCGCCGTGACGATGCCGATCATCGCGATGGCCACCATGATGGCCGTGGTGTACGTGGCCACCAGTGCCGTTGCTTGCTCTAACACGTTGGTCCCTCCTGGAAATCCCGTGAACGAACGATCCTGGGCTTAGCGTACACCTGAAAGTATTGCCTACAGAACAACAGTCGATTGAATGATTTTGTGTCGCCACGCAAAACGTCGGCCCTGCCTGGATGGGCGGGGCCGACGTTTGCCGAGTTGGCGTTAGACGGGCAAGGGAGCCGAGGTGCGGATCAGGTGATCGAAGGCCGAGAGGCTGGCCTTGGAGCCTTCGCCCATGGCGATGACGATCTGCTTGTAGGGGACCGTGGTGCAGTCGCCGGCCGCGAAGACGCCGGGCACCGAGGTCTGGCCCCGCGCGTCGATCTCGATCTCGCCGCGGTTCGAGAGGTTCAACGTGCCCTTCAGCCAGGAGGTGTTCGGCAAGAGGCCGATCTGGACGAAGATGCCTTCCAGCTCGAGTTGATGGGCGTCGCCGCTGACGCGATCCGTGTAGGCCAGGCCGGTCACCTTGCTGCCGTCTCCTAGGACCTCGGTGGTCTGAGCGTTCAGGAGGATCGTGGCGTTCGGCAGACTTTCCAGCTTGCGCTGCAGCACCGCATCGGCGCGCAGCTTGCTGTCGAACTCGATCAGCGTGACGTGCGAGACGATGCCGGCCAGGTCGATGGCCGCCTCCACGCCCGAGTTGCCTCCGCCGATGACCGCCACGCGCTTGCCCGCGAAGAGCGGGCCGTCGCAGTGAGGGCAGAAGGTGACGCCCTTGGTCTTGTACTGGGTCTCGCCGGGCACGTTCATCTCGCGCCAGCGGGCGCCGGTGGAGATGATGACCGAGCGCGCCTTCAGGACGGCGCCGTTGGCGAGCCTGACCTGGTGCAGGAGGTCGCCGGGGATCAGCTCCTCGGCGCGCTGCATGCGCATGACGTCGACGTTGTACTCCAGGACATGCTGCTCCAGCGCGGCCGTCAGCTGCGGACCCTCGGTGTGCTTGACCGAGATGAAGTTCTCGATGGCGACGGTATCCAGCAACTGGCCTCCGAAGCGCTCGGCCACGATTCCCGTGCGGATGCCCTTGCGTGCCGCGTAGATGGCTGCCGAGGCACCGGCTGGCCCACCGCCGACCACGAGGACGTCGTAGGGCTCCTTGGCGTTGAGCTTCTCGGCGTCGCGTGCGGCGGCGCCGGTGTCGACCTTGGCGAGGATCTCCTCGAGGCTCATGCGGCCTTGTCCGAAGGGCTCGCCGTTCAGGAAGACCGTCGGAACGGCCATGATCTCGCGGGCTTTCACCTCGTCCTGGTTGGCGCCCCCCTCGATCATCACGCTGTCGACGTTGGGATTGAGGATGGCCATCAGGTTGAGCGCCTGGACCACGTCCGGGCAGTTGTGGCACGTCAGCGAGGCGAAGGTCTCGAAGCGGAACGTGCCCGAAAGGGCCTTGATCTGCTCGAGGGTCTCGGCCTCGACCTTGGGGGGGTGTCCGCCGGTTTGCAGGAGGGCCAGGACCAGCGAGGTGAACTCGTGGCCCATGGGCAGGCCGGCGAAGTGAACCCGGCCGGGCTCTCCGGGGCGGCCCACGGTGAAGGTGGGACGGCGGGTCTCATTGCCGTTCTCGCGGACGCTCACTTTGGGTGAAAGGGAGGCGATGTCGGCCAGCAGGGCTTTCATCTGGCGCGCGGTGTCGCTGTCGTCGAGCGACGCGACGAGCTCGATAGGCTGCTGAAGTTTTTCAAGGTAGGCGGCCAGTTGGGCCTTGATGGAATCGTCGAGCATCGGGTTCTCCTCCCTTCGATGGGGTCATGGGGCGCCGTTCCCCGGGGGGAACCCCCCGCCCGGACGGAGTCCGGGCGGGGGTGGGTTTCGGGTTTAGATCTTGCCGACCAGTTCGAGGGACGGGGCCAGGGTGGCCTGACCGGCTTCCCACTTGGCGGGGCAGACCTCGCCGGGGTGCGAGGCGACGTACTGCGCAGCCTTGATCTTGCGGATCAGCTCCTGGGCGTTGCGGCCGATGCCGCCGGCGTTGATCTCGACGAGCTGGATCTTGCCGGAGGGATCCATGACGAAGGTGCCGCGCTCGGCGATGCCCTCGTCCTCGATCATCACGCCGAAGTTGCGCGAGATCTTGCCGGTGGGGTCGCCGACCATGGGGAACTGGAGCTTCTTGATGGTGTCCGAAGTGTCATGCCAGGCCTTGTGGGTGAAGTGGGTGTCGGTCGAGACCGCGTAGATCTCGACGCCCAGCTTCTGGAACTCGGCGTAGTGGTCGGCGAGGTCGCCCAGCTCGGTGGGGCAGACGAAGGTGAAGTCGGCGGGATAGAAGAAGACCACGGACCACTTGCCCTTCAGGTCCTCGTTGGAGACATCCACGAACTTGCCGTTGTGGTAGGCCTTGGCCGTGAAGGGAAGGATCTCGGTGTTGATCAGGCTCGTGTTCATCCAGGTTTCTCCTCTGGTGGAAGGGGGGACTACGGGGGGCGCGCCGAGGGACGACGCTCCCGACTGAATTTAGAATAGCTCTAAATTTAGCTAGTGTCAATAACTTGATCGATGAAACCAGCGCTGCCGAGGCAAGCGGGCAGTTTGTCGCGTCATTAATATACCGTTACAATTTCGAAGGAGTCCAGCAAGGCTGCGCTCCGGGCGTCCGGGAGGGGGAATTTCTCCGGGGCGGTCTTCCGGGTGCCAAGTCGGCGTGGTAACGTCAGGGCGTTTGCATGGTGAGCGTCTGGCGCATGCGCCGTGTCGAGGTCCCATGGCACCACTCGTCGGCTTCCGAATCTTGCTTTCCCTCGTCACGCTTGCTGGAGGCTTGCTGGCTTGCCGTCCCCAAGAGCCTGACGCCGAGGGCAAGATCTCCATCCGCTTCTCGGGCTATGCGGGCAACCCCGCCGAGACCGAGCTGATGCAGAAGCTGGTCGGGGACTTCAACCGCTCGCAAGCCGAGATCCACGCGCGCTACGAGCCCGTTCCCGGCGCCTACTACCCCAAGGTCATGACCATGCTGGCCAGCGGAACCGCTCCGGACGTCCTCTACCTCGACATCCTCTACTTCAAGCCCTTCCTGGCCAAAAACAAGGTCCTGCGAGCGCTCAACGACCTGATCGCGACCTCCTCGACCGATCCGGGCGACTTCATCGCGTCCCTGCTCGCGGCCTTCAGCGACGGAGAGACGATCTACGGCATTCCCAAGGACTTCAACACCCTGGGCCTCTACTACAACCGCGACAGCTTCGATCGCGCCGGGATCGCCTATCCGGACGCCACCTGGGATCTCGCGCGCTTCCGCCAAGCTGCCGTCTCGCTGACCCGCAAGACCGAGCGCCGGACGCAGGTCGGCTTCGCCCTGGCTCCGGACACCGCCGATCGCTTCTTGCCGATCGCCGTCATGTTCGGCGCCAGCCTCTTCGGGCCCGATGGCAAGTGCGCGATCGCCAGCCCGGAAGGCATCCGGGCCCTCGAGTTCTATGCCGGCCTCAAGCTCGTCGACCACGCGGCCATCTTTCCTTCGGAGGTGGGCAGCAGCTGGTCCGGGGACGCCTTCGGTCGCCAGGACGCCGCCATGGCTTTCGAAGGGTCCTGGCTGACTCCCTACCTCCAGACCACCTTCCCCGAGCTTCCCTACGGGGTTTCCCAGCTGCCCAAGGGCCCCGCGGGCCGCAGCAACTTCCTCTTCACCGTCGCCTACGTCATCCCCCAAAGCTCTAAGCACGCCTCGGCCGCCTGGAAGCTCATCGAGTACCTGACCAGCCCGGAGGCGCAAGCCCAGATCACCTTCGCGCTGCCCAGTCGCACGGCTATCAGCCGGCAGTACGTCGCGAAGCACCCCGAGTACCTGCCGATCCTCGACGCCGCGGCCTACGCGCAGCCCTACGACTTCGGTCCCCAAGGCCCGCGCATCAACGAACGGCTGGGCGTCGCCATCCAAGAGGTCCTCTTGGGCGTCAAACCCGCTGCTCAGGCCCTTAGGGACGCAGCCCAAGATATCGATCGGCTCTTGGAGCTGTAGGCGTAAAGGGGGAGTGGGGATGAACCTCGGACGCAACCTCTCGGAGATGCTGGCGGCGCTGGTCTTCCTCGCGCCCTTTCTGGTCTTGCTGCTGGCCTTCGTCCTCTGGCCCTTGCTCAACGCGTTCTGGCTTTCCTTTCATGCCTACGACCTCTTCAGCCCTCCTCGCTGGATCGGCCTGGCGAACTACCAGATGCTGCTGCGGCAGGGAGACTTCTGGATCAGCCTGCGCAACACGACCTTTTACACGGTGGGGGTGGTCGCCAGCCAGACCGTGCTCGCCTTCCTGCTGGCCCTCATGATGGACCAGCGCATCCGGGCCAAGACCTTCTTTCGCGTGGCCTTCTTCCTGCCCTCCGTGACCAGCTCGGTGGCCATCTCGCTGATCTTCATGGCCCTCTTCTTCAAGAACGGTGTCCTCAACCAGGCCCTGGCGAGACTTGAGCTGGATCGGGTCTTCGCGGCCGTGGGGCTCGACTTTCCCGTCGATTGGCTAGGTAACCTACATACGGCCTTGCCGGCGATCATGGCCATGAACGTCTGGTCGACGGCCGGCTTCTTCATGATCGTCTTCCTTGCGGGCTTGCAGGACATCCCCGAGACGCTCTACGAGGTCGCGCGCCTCGACGGGGCGGGGCCGCTGGCCCAGCTCTGGTACGTCACCTTGCCGTTGCTGAAGCCGTCCTTCTTCTACGTGATCACCATGGGCCTGATTGGCGCGTTTCAGGTCTTCGACCAGGTCTTCATCATGACCAACGGCGGGCCGCTGAAGGCCACGATGACCATGTCCTACCTGCTCTACTCGGAGGCGTTCGTGCACTTCAACATGGGCTTCGCCTGCGCGATCGCCTTCGTCCTGGCAACCCTGATCTTCCTTGCCACCATGCTCCAGAAGCGCCTGATGGGAGAGTAGCGGATGACGTCCCTCAAGCGGATCCTGCTCTACTCCGCGCTCATGGCGTTCACCGTCTTCTCGGTCTTTCCGTTCGTCTTCGCCCTGCTCACCTCCCTGAAGGAGCCGAGCCAGGCCTTTGCGCCGGGCCTCTGGCCGCGTCCCTTCACCCTGGTGAATTACCTGGAGGTTGTGACCTCGACGCCCTTGTTCCTGCAGTGGGTCCTCAACAGCCTGCTCATCGCCGGGGTCTCGGTCGTGCTGCTGGTGCTCGTGAGCATGATGGGCGGCTTCGCCCTCGCGCGCATCGCCTTTCCGGGCCGCCAGGCCTTCTTCCTCGTGCTTCTCGGCTCGATGATGATCCCCGGCCAGGTCCTCTGGATCCCCAATTACGTCACGCTCGCTCACCTGGGCTGGGTGAACACCTACTGGGGCCTCATTCCAGGTGTCGTCGGAAGCCTGGCCTCTGGGACCTTCCTGGTGGCTCAGTTTCTCAAGAACCTGCCGCGCGAGCTGGAAGAGGCCGCCACGCTCGACGGGCTGTCGCGCTACGGGATGTTTCGCTGGCTGATCGTTCCCTTGAGCGGACCGGTCCTCGCGACGATCACGATCACCAGCTTCATGGGGAGCTGGAACGCCTTCTCTTGGCCGCTGATCGTGCTCAACTCCCCCGAGGTCTTCACGCTGCCGATCGGCCTCAATTTCTTCAAGGGGCTCTACATCACGAAGTGGACGCTGATCATGGCCGGATCGATGTTCAACACGTTGCCCGTGCTCTTGGTCTTCGTGATCTTCCAGCGCTACTTCATCAAGGGCGTGGCCACGACCGGCTTGAAGGACTAGCCCATGGCCGAAAAACGTCCGGATTTTCGTCGCAAAGTTCCAGGCTCCTCTTGCGCCCGGCCCCCCTAGAGTGGGCCTGCAGACGGGAAGCGTCCAGGGGGGCGATCGCCATGCCACGAATTCCCATCACCGGCTTCGCGCTCCTCGGGCTCGCGTTGACGGCCTGCTCGGCGCCTCCTAGTCCCTCGAGCGCCTGGCGGACGGGGCCTGTCGCCGTGGCCGGTGGTGCGGCGTTCAGCGAGGAGGATTACCGCTTCCAGACGCGGGACGGCTTGACCCTGGTGGCCAAGCTCACGCTTCCTAGAGGCCCGAGACGGCGTCCTCCGGTGGTGATCTTCATCGGGGGGTCGGGGAACTGGGATTCGGACTACGCCCGGCTGGTCAGCGCGACCCAGAGCGCCTTCGTGCTGCCGCTGCCGGATCTGGCCCAGCGCAGCGCTCAGGCGGGCCTTGCGTTCGTGAGGTACCAGAAGCGCGGAGTCTCGGATCCCGGCGGGGTCCTCAACGCGCAGTGGAGCACGTTGCGCCTCTCCGCCCTGATGGACGATCTGCGGAGCCTCCTGGCCAAGGTCAAGGCCGATCCGAGGCTGGACGGGACGCGCATCGCCCTGGTCGGCCACAGCGAGGGGACGATGCTCGCGACCTGGGTCGGCAACTCGGAGGACTCGGTGAAGGCCTTCGTCATGCTGGGCCTGGTGCGCCAGAATCTCAAGGAGGTCTTCCGACTGCAGCTCGTCGTTCGCAACGGAGAGCGCGCCTTCACGTTCGCGGATGCGCAGCCCCCCGATGCGCGCCTCGATGCGGCCGAGATCGCGAGCGCGAGCGTGCAGGGGCTGGGCTTCAAGGACTGGAAAACGTTCGACGCCAACCGGGACGGGGCGCTCAGCAAGGAGGAGTACCTCGCCATGCTGGATCACCGCTACGGCGCGTGGGTGCGCGGGATCGAGGCATTGAAGCCAGCGGAGCTCGTGCCGGGGGACGGCAACCCGGCGGGGTGGTTCCAGCAGCATTTCCGGCACCAGACCGTCGGAGAGGCATGGCGGCGGATCCGGACGCCGGTGCTGGTGGTCCAGGGGCGAGCGGATACCAACACGCCATTCGCGACGGAGGCCGAGCCGTTCGACGTGATGCTGGGCGCCCAGCATCATCCCGATCACCGGTTGGTTGGCCTGGAGGGCCTGGACCACTGGTTCAAGGATCGCGCGGGGCAGTCTCAGGCGGACAAGGCCTTCGACGTGCTCGTGCCCTGGCTGAAGCAACGCCTCTAGCGGCCGCCTCACGTCGCCCGAGCACGAGGCCGCCTGGCTGGCAATACGCATCAGCTCGCCTGGCATGGGGGGTCCTGGCTTAGAATGGGGAGTCCGGTGACCCCATCGAACCCAGAAGGAGGCCCTCATGGAGCAGCGCATCTCACTCATCACCCTCGGCGTCGCGGACCTCGAGCGCTCGCGGCGCTTTTACACGGGCGGCTTGGGCTGGAGGACGGGTTACGACTCGAGCGAGGTCGTCTTTTTTCAAGCGGGAGCGCTGATCGTGGCCTTGTATCCGCTCGACGCCCTCGCGGCGGACGCCGGCGTTTCACTCGGCAAGGGATCGGGAGGGTTTGCCCTGGCTCATAACGTGCGTTCGAAAGATGAGGTCGATGGGGTGCTGGCGCAGGCTGTGGAAGCGGGCGCCACCGTGACGAGTCCCGCGGCGGAAAAGCCCTGGGGTGGCTATGCCGGGTACTTCGCCGATCCGGACGGCCATCTTTGGGAGATTGCCTGGAACCCGGGCTTCGCCTTCACCCCGGAGGGCGGAGTCCTGCTGGGAGGTGTCTGACCCTCACCCTCGTGTGGGTGCCCGTTTGGCTAAAGCGAGCGCTCAGTTGCCGGGTTCGGTCACGAACCCGAGCTTCTGGATGCCGGCCCGTTGGGCGGCGGCGATGGCTGTGATGACGTGCTCGTAGGCCACCTGGCGATCGCCCCGGATATGCACCTCGGGCTGGGGCTTTTGAGCGGCGGCGGCCTGTAGCCGTGCCTCGAGGCTGTCTGGGGCGATCGCTTCGTCGTTCCAGTGGAGCGTGCCCGCTTCCGTGACCGACAGCGTCACGGTCTCGGCTTTCAACTCATGGGCCTCGGTCTGTGCGCGCGGCAGGTCCAGCTCGACGGACTGCGTCAGCACCGGCATCGTGATGATGAAGATGATCAGCAGCACCAGCATGACGTCCACCAGGGGCGTCATGTTGATCTCGCTGACCACGTCGTCCTGGTCCTCGAGTCCTCCACCGAAGGCCATGACTAGCGGCCCTCCCGGCCATGGGCGCCTACGAGTTCGAGGGTCCTGGAATCGACCGGTGATCCGGTGAGGAAGTAGGCGTGGAGCTGGCGGGCGAAGCGGTGCAGCTTGCCGATCACGGTCTTGTTGCTACGGGTCAAGGTGTTGTAGCCGAGGACCGCGGGGATGGCGACGACCAGCCCGAAGGCGGTCATGATCAGGGCCTCGCCGACAGGGCCGGCGACCTTGTCGATGCCGGCCTGGCCGGAGGCTCCAATGCTGATCAGCGCGTGGTAGATGCCCCAGACCGTGCCGAAGAGGCCGACGAAGGGAGCGGTGGAGGCGACGGAGGCCAGGATGTAGAGGCCTGCGTTCATGCGCTCGGAGCAGTCGTCGATGGCGCCGCGCAAGCTTTCGGTGAGCCACTCGGCGAGCGTCAGTTGGCCATGGAGGTCGTCCTTGTTATGGGCGTGGTGGCTTGCTGCCGCTTGCCCTTCGAGGGCCAGGTGCGTAAACGGGTTGAAGGAGACGCCCACGTCGATGGTGGCCATGCCTTCGGCAAAGCTGCGCGAGTGCCAGAATTCGCTTGCCTGTTGGGCTGCACGCCGGATCCTCATGAGCCGCCATGTCCGGGTGGCGATCAGGTACCAGGTGGCGACGGACATCGTCAGAAGCAGGATGGCCACGCTCTTGATGACCAGATCTCCCTGGCTCCAGACTGCGGCAATCCCGTAGGGATTTTGGGTCATCTCGAATCAGCCTTTCACTTGGATGCGATCGCCTCAGCGATCGAGCGAGAACGTGATGGGTTGGACGTACCAGTAGGGGATCGGCTCGTCGCCGCGGCGGGCCGGCACGAAGCGCCAGTTTCGGACGGTCGTCAAGGCGGCCTCGTCGAGTCGGGCGAAGCCGCTCGAGGTGTTTAGCCGGATCTCGCCGACCTGGCCGTCGGGGAGGATGTAGACGTCGAGCAGCACGCGCCCCTGCTCGCCGAAGCGGCGCGACAGGGTGGGGTAGCGGGGCACCGGGTTTGATAGGTGCGAGGCGTCCGTTCGGGGCAGGGTCACGGGCGGGCCTTCGGCGGCGGTCGCGCCACCGACCGCCGCGGCTTGCGCGGCCAGGCTCGCGAGATCCGCGACCTCGAAGCTGTCGGAGGCGGCTTCGACGCCTTCCTGGTCGACCACCGGAAGGAGGTCGGGCTCGATGGGGGCCGGGGCGGGATCTTGGGGTGGGAGCGTGACCGCGCGCTCGGAGGGCGGGGCCGGTGGAGGCTTCGGGGCCGGCGGACGTGGCCTGGGCCTCGGTGCTTGGCGCAGCTTCGGTTGCGGTTTGGGAGCCACTGCCCGGGGGGCGGGCGGGACGGCAGGCGGCGCCGGCAGGATCAGCATGCCCACGACGGCCGGTGGGGTGATGGGCTGGGGCAGCTTTGAGAAGCCGAACGCGAGCCCCCCCAGAACGAGGCCATGAGCGGCCATGACGGCCGCGAGCCAGGCGCCGTTCGGGAGTTCGGGCATGTCCGAGCGGCCTCGATGTTGTTGGAGGGGGCGTTGCGGATGCATGGGGCTTTCGGCCTAGAACATCGTGTCGATGATGAGGACGGGACTGCTCGACTTTCTCGCTGCGCGTCGCGAGGGGGGCCTTCGTTTCGAGGTCTGAGCGTGGTTTTGCTAGCTAGTGAGAATGATTCTCATTGGCAGCAAGCTTACAGTAAATGAGAAGCGTTCGCAATAGCTTTTTCAGGTCCGCCCGGGGCAGGTTTGGGAGGGGCTGGGCGGCAAGCGCCAGTCACGCTACCATGGCAGGTCGAGTGACGTTCGCCGCATGTCGGTCCATCGCCAGAGAGGGAGTCCCCATGACGCTTGCCTCATCCCTTGGCTTCGCCCCCCTGGAGCGGTCGCTCGAAGCGATGCTGCCGGATCTCCAGGCCTTGCGCGCGGACCTCCACCGCCATCCCGACCTCTCGGGCGACGAGGCCGGCACCGCGAAGCGCGTCCGGGACTTCCTCCATGCCCGTGGGATCGCGCCCTGGGCCGAGCACGTGGGAGGCCACGGGCTCGTGTATCGCCTCGAGGGCCAGCTAGAAGGACGTACGACCCTGCTGCGGGCGGACCTCGATGCCCTGCCCCTCGTCGAGGGCTCGCAAGCCACCCATGCCTCCGAGACGCCCGGCCGTCACCATGCCTGTGGGCACGACGGCCATGCGACCATGCTGGCGGGCGCCCTCGCCGTGCTGCACCAGCACCTCCGGCACATGCAAGGCACGGTTTACTTCCTCTTCCAGCCCGCCGAGGAGACCGGCGCGGGCATGGCCGCATGCCTGGAGGATCCCGCGCTGTGCTTGCTCGCCATCGACCGCGCCTTCGCCATTCACAACCTGCCGGGCTTCCCCTTCGGCCACGTGATGCTGCAACGCCGCAACGCGGCCGCGGCCAGCACCGGCGTGCGCATCGTCCTCGACGGCGCCACGAGCCATGCCAGCGAGCCCTACCTCGGCCGTAACCCCATCCCGGTCCTGGCAGACCTCGTGCATGTCCTCCTGGAGACCCCCGGCGCCTGCCTGCCTTACGGGAAGGCCGCTCTGGCCACCTTGGTCCACCTGCAGGCCGGCCATGAGACCTACGGGATCAGCCCGAAATCCGGCCAGATCGGGGCCACGCTTCGCGCGGACGACCAGGAGGATCTCGACGCCATGCTCGCTCACCTGCGCCGGCACGTAGAGTACCGGTCCTCGGCCGCAGGCCTGAGCGGGACCATCGAGCTGGTCGAGCCCTTCCCAGCGACCGTCAACCACCCCGAGGCCGTGGCCGCCGTCGAACGCGCCGCCATGACGGCTGATCTGCCGCTGACCATGCTGGAGCGGCCCTTCCCCTGGTCCGAGGACTTCGGCCACGCCTGCCGTCGCTGGCCCGGAGCCCTGATCGGCCTGGGTGCGGGAACCGAGCATCCCGTCCTGCACAGCGCACGCTACGACTTCCCCGACGTGCTCCTGGGACACGGGATCCGCCTCTGGCTCGCCCTGGCGATGGAGGGGGTGTGGACTTAACCTTGAAATAACTTCACCGGCGAGGGGGGCAGCCTCCGGTATCCGTAAAAAAGCCGTAAGCTCAGGATATTTCTGAAATAGGGGCTTTCAATCAAGCGAGGCCTTGTGTTAAACTTCCCTTAAAGTTGCACGTGAAACCGACAGGAGGACTCCCTTGAAACCGTTCGTGCTCGTCGTCGCATCCGCTCTCCTCGCTTCCTCGCTCACGGCCTGTGGCTCCCTTCCGGGGATGCAGCCGCTTGCGACTGGGACGAAAGTCTCCACGATCAAGCTTCGCCAGGCACCCGCCGATTACTATCGGAGCGCGGAGGGTCAGCAGGGTCAGGTACTCCTTCGCTCGCTCGCGGGCATCGTCTCCCGCCACAAGGAGCTGGGCTACGACCTGGCGCGCGACGTCATGTTCGCGGACGTGGACGACCTCGACAACGACAACGTCGTCGAGTGCGATTACACCCATCGCAGCCTGAACAACGTCACGGATCGCCAGACCGCCTACCGGGGTGGATCGGGCTTCAACGCCGAGCACACCTGGCCGCAGAGCAAGGGCGCCGTGGGCGTCGCGAAGTCCGACCTGCATCACCTCTTCCCGACCGACTGCAACGCCAACTCCAAGCGCAGCTCGTTCCCCTTCGGCGAGGTGGTGAAGGTCGAGTGGACCGAAGGCGGCAGCAAGTTCGGCACGGATGCGCGCGGCGTCACGGTTTTCGAGCCGCGCGACGACCAGAAGGGCAACACGGCCCGCGCCCTGCTCTACTTCTACACCGTCTACGGGCAGCAGGCCGACCTCCAGAACTTCCGCCACGAGGAAGAGACCCTCAAGAAGTGGCACGTCCAGGATCCCGTCTCGGCGGAGGACCGCGCGCGCAACGATGCGGTCTACCTCGTCCAGGGCAACCGCAACCCCTTCATCGATCGCCCGGAGTTCGTGGCGGCCATCGGCACCTTCTTGCCGACCACCAACGCTCCCGCCTTCGCCGTCCGCTAGGCTGCGAATCGCTCACGAAAGCCCCCCCGAGCCGCCGGCTCGGGGGGGCTTTCGCTCATCTAGTCGCTCAGGAAGCGCTCAGTCGCGCAGCCACTTCCGCTCCATGACGAACGTGCCGAAGGGCAGCACCGCGGCGTAGAAGAGGCCCGGGATGCGGTCCAGAGGCCACTTCGCATGGGTGAAGAGGAAGACGGCTGCCACCGCGTAGGCCACGAAGAGCCCGCCATGCAGCGAGCCTGCGATCTTCACGGCGAGGGGCATGCCGGCCATGTACTTGAGCGGCATCGCGATGAAGAGCAGCAGCAGGAAGCTGCAGCCTTCGGCGAAGGCGATGGCATGGAACCAGCGCAGCACGGGTGAACGAGAGGTCGAGACGGAGTTCATAGGTCCTCGATCAGTCTAGGCGAGACACGCTCGCGATCCGAAACGGGTCCCCGGAGATCCATGCGGAATCGCCGGGGGGATGGAAGCGGGACAGTAGCAAAAGCCCGAGTAATCCGGATCATAACACGAGCCCCGGGCGGTTCGCGCCGAGCGGGCCAAGCGCCGCTGGAAGAAAGTTTCCGGCCATTCTCCCCGATAGCTAGGTGGGGAGAGTCTCCCCAAGGAGGTTTCTGCCGCCATGGCTCCAATTAGCATTTCCAGCGATTCCCGCGTTCGAATACCTTTCAATGTCACCCTCTCGACCCCGACCACTGCCCCGCGCAAAGGCGCCAAGGGCCTGCTGGGCACGGACACCCGCGTCCGTTCGTACCCTACGGGGCAATCGGAGATCGGCACCGCGGTCAACCGCGCGGTCTTCGAGACCGAGAAGGGCACGGTCGAGCGCAGCCGGGTCTTCACCCGGGGATCCATCGAGGAGATCTGGGTCAACGACACCGACGCCGAGGACGAGGCCGTCACCAAGGTCATCGAGATGCTGAAGACGGCCAAGACCGAGATCTGCATCCAGACCTTTTACTTCAAGCCTCAGACCGAGGCGGCCCAGCGCTTGCTCGCGGCGATCGCCGAGAAGCAAGCCGAGAATCCGGACTTCAAGGTCTACATCGCCTTCAACCGGGACCTCCTTCCCGTCGGCACGACCCTGGAAAAAGCCCTCGAGGAGCATGGCGTCGAGGCCCAGGTGGCCTACTACGCGGGACCGGCGACCCGCAAGTCCAACCACACCAAGATGTACGTCGTGGACGGCCGCGAGGCCATCGTCGGCGGCGACAACATCGACAACCCGGCCGAGCGCGACATCATGGTCCACCTGCGGGGGCCCGTCGTCGACTCCATGCTCAGCGACTTCGACCATGCCTGGGCGACCTCCAAGCGCTGGCTGAACGGCAACGCGACGCCTCCGAAGCACCGCAAGGGCCCCGAGGTCCCCTCGACCCAGCCCATCGTGCCGATCACCATGCTGACCAAGGAAGGAATCGACTGGCGCGGCGACTACACCGACAACGACGCCGACCAGGGCCTGATCGCGGCCATGAACGCGGCCAGGACCTCCATGCGGGTCATGTCCCCCAACCTCAACGACATTCGTGTCTGGGACGGCATCGAGGCGGCCGCCAAGCGCGGCGTCAAGGTGCAGATCCTGCTGCCCCAGAACTTCGGTGCCATCGGCGCGTGGATCGATCGCGCGACCAACAAGGCCGTCCCCGCCTTCATCGCCCAGCTTCCCGAGGAGGCCCGAAAGAACGTCGAGCTGCGCTGGTTCGCCGAGGACGGCCAGACCATCGCGGACTCCCATACCAAGTACCTCTCCGTGGACGGGAAGTGGGCCTACGTGGGCTCCCAGAACATGGACAACCAGGCCTGGGCCTTCTCCCGCGAGGTCGGCATCGGCGTCGATGACGCCTCCCAGGTCAGCCGCCTCGACGCGATCGTCTTCGAGGCGGACTGGAAAACCAGCATCCGGGTGGACCTGCAGCCGAGCGACTTCGAGAAATCCTTGCCCGCCCGCAACTGGGGAGAACGCGTCAAGAACTGGTTTTCTCCGCTGAGCTGAAGGCTCTCCCGACCGGAACCGAGCGAACGCGCGAATCGCCCTCCAGCAAGCCTGGAGGGCGATTCGCGCGTTCGCGTGTGCGTAGCGCCCACGATCAAGCGTGCACGGCCTGCCGGGGTGAAACCTGCTATCATGCTGGTTTCCGGATGCGGATACGGCGCTCAGCCTGCATGGCGATCGCGGGAGTCGAGCGCGAAGGGTGAAACTTTTTGCTCACCTCGTCGGTATTCATGACGGGGGCCTCTGCTCCCCTCGAGAAAGGTCACGTGATGAACCCCCCCTTGCCATTGATTGCCATGATGATGCTGTCCGTGGCCAGTCCTGCCCTGGCGGCGCCGGTCGCGATGCAGGATCTGGTGCTCCGGGCCCTTGAACAGTCCCCCTCGCTGCAAGCCGCCAAGGCTGCCGCCTCCGCACAGGCGGAGGTCGAGGGGGTGGCACGCTCCGGCTACCTGCCGCAGGTGAGCCTCAACGCGGGCCTCTCGCAGACGACCAGCGTGTCTCCCGGCTCGCTGGCGACGAATCCGTTCAGCCTGGGCAGTACGGGCGTGACGCTGCGCCAGTCCTTGTGGACCTTCGGGAAGCGCAGCGCGGCGACCCAGCAGGCCGAGGCGCAGACCGAAGCGGCGGAGGCCCAGGTGGACGTGAGAGCCGTCGAGGTGGCTTACGGCGTGCGTCAGGCCTACCTGAACTGGGTGCAGGCCGCCGGCCTGGAATCCCAGGCTGCCGAGCAGTTGAAGGTGGCCGAGACGACGCTCAGCGAGGCCAAGGCCCGGGTCAAGGCGGGCGTGAGCGCGCAACTGGACGTGACCCGCGCGCAGGCGACTTCGGCCCAGGCCAAGGCGGCCATGGCCGCGGCGAAGGCCGCCACCGCGCAGGCGCGCCGCACGCTTTCGGCGGCGATCGGTCAGACGGACTTGGTCGCCGGAGAGCCGGTATTCCCGGCCGAGCCGGCCGTTGCGCGCCAGCCGCTCGCCGAGCTAGAAGCGCTGGCGCTGCAGCACCCCTCCCTGAGGAGCGTTTCCGCCCAGGTGGAGCAGGCCGCGGCGTCGAAGCGCTCCGCGCAGGCCTCCGGCAACCCGGATTTGACCGCCGATGCCAGCTACGGCCTGCGGGCCCGGGACTTCGCCGGGGCGCCCAACTGGTCGGCCGGAGTCACCATGAACTGGCCGCTCTTCGCTCCGGCCGTCAACAGCCAGGTTCGCGCGGCCGAGAGCCAGGAAGCCTCGGTCAAGGCCAATCTGCATAGCCGTCGCCTCGAGATCCTGCGCGACGTGGACAATGCCTACCTGGGCCTGGAAGGCGCCAAGGAGCGCGTCCCGGCCGCGAAGGCCGCCCTGGATGCGGCGCGCGCTAACCTTTCCCAGGCGCAAGGCCGCTACCGTGCGGGCGTCGGCTCGATCATCGAGGTCGCCGATGCGCAGTCCCTTCTCGCGACGGCTCATGCCGAGTGGGTTCGCGCGCAAACCAGTTACCACCTTGCCATCGCCGATCTTCAGCGCGCGATGGGCGTGACAGGAGTCTCTCAATGATCGATGTCCAACCCCGTCCGTCGGCCCCGCGCCAGAAGCGCTTCTGGCTGCTGGGTATCGCCGCGCTGATCGTCGTCGCGCTCGTGGCGGGCAAGGCCCTCACGTCCAAGGATGCGAAGTCCGATGGCCCCCGGCAGGTGCGCGCGTTTCCCGTCCTGGTAGACGACGTGACGCTTTCGCAGGTTCCGTTGCTGCTGTCGTCGGTCGGCACGGTCGAGGCGATGGAGACCGTCTCGGTGCGCTCGCAGGCCTCGGGTCAGGTGCTCGAGGTCGGCTTCCAGGAGGGCCAGCCCGTGAAGAAGGGCCAGATGCTCTTCAAGCTGGATCCGGCTCCGCTCCAGGCCTCCGTGAAGCAGGCCGAGGCCGCCCTCGCGAGGGATCGCGCCCAGCTGGCGCAAGCCAGGGCCGATGCCCAGCGCTACCAGGATCTGCTGGCCCAGGGCTTCGTCTCGCGCCAGCAGGCCGAGCAGATGGCGTCGAGCGTGGCCGCGCTGGAAGCGACGGTTCAGGCGGATCAGGCCGTGGTGGAGAATGCCGAGGTACAGCTCTCCTACACGACGATCGTGGCTCCGATTGACGGGGTGGCGGGCGATCGCCAGGTCGACGCCGGCAACCTCGTCACCGCAGGCGGTGCCACTCCGCTGCTCGTGATCAACCGGGTCTCGCCCGTCTTCGTCACTTTCCCCATCCCCCAGAACCAGATCGACCGGGTTCGTCGCTACCAGGCCGAGGCCCCGATCCGCGTCACGGCCACTCCGCGCGGCGGCCAGCCCGTAACGGGCAAGGTGGTCTTCCTCGACAACGCCGTGGACCCCTCGACCGGCACGCTCAAGCTCAAGGCGGAGTTCCCCAATGCCTCCGGCGCGCTGGTGCCCGGGCAGTTCGCGGACGTCGCGCTGACGCTGACCACCGAGCGCAACCGGATCACGGCGCCGGCCCAGGCCGTCCAGCCGAGCCAGACCGGGCATTACGCCTTCGTAGTCAACGAGGATCTCTCGGTTTCCCAGCGCGAGGTCAAGCTCGATCGCATCCAGGGCGACATCGCGGTCGTTGTCTCGGGTCTGAACCCCGGAGAGCGAGTGGTCGTCGACGGCACCCTGCAGCTTCGCGACGGGGCCACGGTCGAGATCCGCGACGGAATCGAGCCTCCCGCCAAGCCGGAGGGTAAATCTCAGTCGGGCGGCCCCCAGGAGGCCCAGCCCCGAGGTGAGAGGAGCGGTCGATGAACCTCTCCGAACCTTTCATCAGGAGGCCGGTCGCCACCGCTCTGCTGACGATCTCGCTGGTCCTGTTCGGGGTCTTCGGCTACTTCCAGCTGCCGGTCAACAATCTTCCCAGCGTCGACTACCCGACCATCCAGGTCACGGCGACGCTGGCGGGCGCCAACCCTGACACGATGGCCTCGTCGGTGGCCTCGCCTCTGGAGCGGCAGTTCATGACCATCCAGGGCCTGGATTCGATGACCTCGTCGAGCTCGCAGGGCCAGACGCGGATCACGCTGCAGTTCAATCTGAACCGTGACATCGACGCGGCCGCCCAGGACGTGCAATCGGCCCTTACGGCCGCCACCCGGCGTTTGCCGACCGCGATGACGACTCCGCCGTCCTTCCGCAAGGTCAACCCGGCGGACGCTCCGGTCCTGATGCTGGCCATCTCCTCGGACACCCTGCCGCTTTCGGATGTCAACGAGTACGCGGAGACCTTGCTCGCTCAGCAGGTCTCGACGGTCTCGGGGGTCAGCCAGGTCAACGTCTGGGGGCAGGCGAAGTACGCCGTCCGGGCGCAGGTGGATCCCGCCGCCCTGGCGGCGCGGGGCATCGGCATGGACGAGGTGGACTCGGCCATGCGCCGGGGCAACTCCAACCAGCCCACCGGTACACTGAACGGGCGCTACCACGCCTATGATATCCAGACCCAGGGCCAGCTGGAGAACGCCGAGGCTTACCGCCAGCTCATCGTGGCTTACCGCAACGGCGCTCCGGTGCGTCTCAACGAGCTGGGCCGCGTGCTCGACTCGGTCGAGAACGAGCGCAGCGCGGCCTGGTACAACGGCAAGCGCAGCGTCACCCTGGCCATCATGCGCCAGCCGGGCTCGAACACCATTGAGGTCGTCGACGGCGTGCTGGCGAAGCTTCCCGAGCTGCGCCGCGCCATCCCCGCCTCGGTCAACCTCGACGTCCTCTACGATCGCAGCGTCTCGATCCGCGAGTCCGTCAACGAGGTCCAGTTCACCCTGGTCCTGACCATCGGCCTGGTCATCATGGTCATCTTCCTCTTCCTGAGGAACTTCTCGGCGACCCTGATCCCGAGCATCGCGCTGCCCGTCTCGATCGTCGCGACCTTCGGCGTGATGTCGTTCATGGGCTTCAGCCTCAACAACCTCTCGCTGATGGCCTTGACGCTGGCCACGGGCCTGGTGGTCGACGACGCGATCGTCATGCTCGAGAACATCGTCCGGCACATGGAATCCGGCAAGAGCCGCCTGGAGGCCGCCCTGGAGGGCTCGCGCGAGATCGTCTTCACGATCATCGCGATGACCATCTCGCTGGCGGCCGTCTTCATCCCGGTGCTCTTCATGGGCGGGATCGTGGGCCGCTTGTTCAACGAGTTCGCCATCACCGTCGCGGTGGCCATCCTGGTTTCCTGCTTGGTCTCGCTCACCCTGACCCCGATGCTCGGGGCTCGTTTCCTGAAGCACGAGACCCGTCAGGGCAAGTTCTACACCGTGACCGAGGCGTTCTTCGAGCGGACGCTTGATTTTTACGCCCGGACCCTGCGGGCGGTGATGGCGCATCGCAAGACGGCCTTGTCCGTCTTCGTCGCCCTGATTGCCGTCACGGGCTGGCTTTTCGTGGCCATCCCCAAGGGCTTCCTGCCGACCGAGGACGCGGGTCAGATCATGATCTCGACCCAGGCGCAGCAGGGCGTTTCCTTCGAGGACATGGTGCGTCACCAGCAGGTGGCGGCCGGCATCGTGGCAGCGAATCCCAACGTTCATGGCTTCATGTCCTCGGTCACGGCGGGCGGCGGCTTCCGGGGCGGGGGCACCTCGGGCATCATGTTTCTTTCCTTGAAACCCTTCGAGGAGCGGCATGACTCCATCGAGGACATTGCCAATCAGCTGCGCCGCCCGCTCTCGCAGATCCCCGGCATTCGCGCGTTCGTCTCGGTGCCCCCGGCGATCCGCATCGGTGGCATGTCCACCCGCGCCACCTACCAGGTGACGCTGCAGGGCACCAACCATGCCAACGTCGTGGAAGCGGCCGGCAAGCTGGAAGGCCGCATGCGCGCGATTCCCGAGCTGGTCGGCGTGAACTCGGACCTCGAGAACCGCTCGCCGCAGGTGCAGGTCAGCATCGACCGCGACGCTGCGGCGGCGGCGGGAGTCTCCGTCGAGTCGATCATGTCGACGCTTGGCTCGGCCTTCGGCTCGCGCCAGGTCTCGCAGATCTACACGCCCAGCAACGACTACCAGGTCATCCTCGAGGTGCTGCCGGAGTACCAGGGCGCGCCCGAGAGCATCCAGATGCTCTACGTGCGCTCGTCGGCGGGCAAGCTGGTACCACTTTCGGCGATCACCAAGCAGACCACGGGCGTGGGACCGGTGACGGTCAACCACCTGGGTCAGCTTCCCGCCGTGACCCTGTCGTTCGACGCGGCGCCTGGCGTGACGCTCGACGCGGCCACTCGCCTGGTCGCGGCTGCCGCCGACGAGGTGCTTCCGGAAGGCGTCTCGTACGCGTTCCAGGGTTCCGCGCAGGAGTTCCAGGAATCGATGTCCAGCATGGGCTGGCTGCTCTTGGCCGCCATCCTGGTCATCTACCTGGTGCTGGGCATGCTCTATGAGAGCTTCATCCACCCATTGACCGTATTGGCGGGCCTGCCCTCGGCGGCCATGGGCGCCCTGCTGGTGCTCTGGCTCTTCGGAAAGCCGCTCGACATCTATGGCTTCGTCGGCCTGATGATGCTGATCGGCATCGTGAAGAAGAACGCCATCATGATGATCGACTTCGCCATCGCGGAGAGCCGCAAGGGCAAGGCGGCTCCGGAGGCCATCTTCGAGGCGAGCCTGGTGCGGTTCCGCCCGATCATGATGACCACGGCGGCCGCCATCATGGGCGCCATTCCCCTGGCCATCGGCCACGGGGCCGGCGGCGCGGCGCGCCAGTCGCTGGGACTCGCCGTCGTCGGCGGCCTGGCGATCTCGCAGGTCATCACGCTGTACATCACGCCGGTGGTCTACGTCTTCTTTGACCGCTGGAACCGTAAGAGCGAAACTGCGGTCGTGACGACGGAGCGGCTGCCCGAGGTGGCGGCCGGGTAGCGCCTCCTAGCAACCAAGAAACCACCAGGTCCCCCTGAACATCGGTTCAGGGGGACCTGGTGATAGCGGGGGGCGGGTTAGCGGCGCTGAGGCTTCTCGGTTGGCTCTGGGGCCATCGTGATGGACAGGGACGGGAACTCGGCCATGTGGCCCGCCTTGGCGGTCTTGAAGTTGGCGGCGAGTTGCTCGCGCCGCGCGTCGTCGACCCACTGCCTGATCAGGGGGAAGATCATGTTCTGCTCGGTGGCCACGTGGTCGAGCACCTGTTCGCGGAGCAAGAGCAGGCGCGCCACGAGGGTGTCCGGGCTCGGGTCCGAGACGAGGTCAAGAATCCGCTCCTTCAGGGCCGTTTGCTCCTGGAGGGCCACGTCGATCACCGAGGGATCCGGGAGGACGTCGCGAACGTGGTTGTAGACGGCATCCTCTTCGGCTTTCTCGTGGATCATAAGGATCTGGAGGAGTTCCTCGGCCACCACTTTCCGGGAGCTGTCCTCCGTGAGCGACTCGAACCGGTCGAATAGGCTCATGGCCTGCTGATGCTCGTCGCGCAAGACCTGGATGACGTCCATGCGGGCCTCCTTCCCCAATCGAGGGAGTCGTGCGCGACCACCGTAGCACGTCGCCCGGGACATGCAAACAGAGAGCCGGCGTCGAGGCGCTTACTTCCCGTCGTCTCCGATGGCGCTGACCGGGCAGCCGTCGAGGGCGTCGCGGCAGGCCTGCTCCTCGTCGGCGTTTTCGGGTTGCTTGAAAACGACGTCGTGGGAGCCGTCGTCGGAAAGCCGGATGTTGTCGGGGGCCGCGCCCTCGCAGGCGCCGCAGACGATGCAGGAGGAATCGATATAGTAGCGCCCGGCGACGTTGTCGTCGAAGCGATCGCTGAAATCGGCCATGTTCTTCTCCAGACTGGTGGGAAGCCTTCGCGGAAGGCTCGGGACAAGCGTATTCTAGCCAGTCGAATCGAGCGCGGAATCCGTAGAAATCCGCGCCGAAAACTCCGGGTTTTACCACAGCGGGGTCTTTTGCGGACGGAAAGTCGCGGGTTTTGCGTCAAAATGCGTATAACCCGGATTCCCCCAGTGGTTTCACGCAAACCCACCCTTTTTTCGCGGGAGAGTGCCCTGAGATGACTACCATGGTCGCCGCACGTGAAATTCCCATCAACCTTTACCGGCCCAACGCCCCTCTGGCCTGCAAGTTGATTTCCAATACCCGTCTTACTCCCGAAGACCAGCCTGACATTCGTCATCTGGTCTTCGATACCTCTGGGGGAGAGCTCCGCTACCTGGAAGGCCAGAGCGTGGGCATCGTGCCGCCGGGCCTGGACAAGGACGGCAAGCCCTTGAAGCTACGTCTCTACTCCATCGCCTCGACCTTTGATGGAGACGCGCAAGACGGCAAGACCCTGACGCTTTGCGTCAAGCGGGTCGTCTACACCGACGAGGCGGGCACCGAGGTGAAGGGCCCGTGCTCGAACTACCTCTGCGACCTGCAGCCCGGAGACGTCGTCCAGATGACTGGGCCGGTCGGGCGCACGTTCCTCTTGCCCGAGGATCCTCAGGCCAACCTGATCATGCTGGCGACGGGCACGGGCATCGCGCCGTTCCGCGGCTTCGTCCGGCAGCTCTTCCGCCCCGGCAGCCCGTTCCAGGGACAGGCGCACCTCTTCTTCGGCGTGCCGTACTCCTCTCAGATGCTCTACCGCGAGGAGTTCGAGCAGGCCCAGGAGCAGAATGCCAATTTCGAGGCCCACTGGGCCATCAGCCGCGAGCAGAAGACCGCCGACGGCCAGCGCATGTACGTCCAGCACCACCTCACGGAGCAGGGCGAGGCGCTCTGGCCGCTGATCGCGGCCCCGAACACCTTTTTCTATATGTGCGGCCTGAAGGGCATGGAGGAGGGCATCAACCAGGCCCTCACCGAGCTCGCGAGCCGCCATGGGGTTGACTGGGCGCAAAGGCGCGATGAGCTGAAGAAAGCCAAGCGCTGGCACGTCGAGACTTACTGATAGCGAAGGAGACGCTCATGCAAATAGACAAACCCCGAGCCGACGAGGATCCGACCCCCCGAGCGACTCCCGGAGCGGCAGAGGGCCGCAAGCACGTGACGGTCGACGGCAACACGGCCGCGGCTCACGTGGCCTACGCCTGCAACGAGGTGATCGCCATCTACCCCATCACGCCCTCCTCGACGATGGGCGAGATCTGCGACGAGCTGGCCTCGAAGGGCAAGAAGAACCTCTTCGGGACCGTGCCCCTGGTCGCCGAGATGCAGTCCGAGGGCGGCGCGGCCGGGGCCGTGCATGGCGCCCTGCAGACCGGCGCCATGACCACCACCTTCACGGCCAGCCAAGGCCTGCTGCTGATGATCCCCAACATGTACAAGATCGCCGGCGAGCTGACGCCGACGGTCTTCCACGTGACCGCCCGGGCGCTCGCCACCTCGACCCTGTCGATCTTCGGCGACCACTCCGACGTCATGGCCACCCGCCAGACCGGCTGGGCCATGCTCTGCTCGAATAGCGTCCAGGAGGTCATGGACTTCGCGCTCATCAGCCAGGCGGCCACCCTGGAGGCGCGCGTGCCCTTCCTGCACTTCTTCGACGGGTTCCGCACCTCCCACGAGATCTCCAAGATCGAGGAGCTGACCCACGACGACATGCGCGCCATGCTGAACATGGACCGCATCGCCGAGCACCGGCGCCATGGTCTCTCGCCGGATCACCCGGTGGTCCGTGGCACGGCACAGAACCCGGACACCTTCTTCCAGACCCGCGAGTCCGTGAACCGATACTACGAGGCCCTGCCGGGCGTCGTGCAGGCGACCATGGACCGCTTCGCGCGGCTGGTCGGCCGCCAGTACCATCTCTTCGACTACGTGGGCCCCGAGGATGCCGACATGGTCCTCGTCATGATGGGCTCCGGCGCCGAGACCGCCGAGGAGACCATCACCGCCCTGGCGGCCGAGGGCTGGAAGGTGGGCCTGATCAAGGTCCGGCTGTTCCGGCCGTTCTCGGCACGCCTGCTGCTGGAGGTCATGCCCAAGACCACCAAGCGCATCGCGGTGCTGGACCGCACCAAGGAGCCCGGCTCGAACGGCGAGCCGCTTTACCACGACGTCCTGACGGCCATCTACGAGGGCCTGGCGGACGGCACTGCCCCCTTCTCCGAGCGTCCCCTGGTGGTCGGCGGCCGCTATGGCCTGGGCTCCAAGGAGTTCACGCCGGCCATGGTGATGGGCATTGTCTCCAACCTGGCGAGCGATCGCCCCAAGAACCACTTCACGGTGGGCATCCACGACGACGTCACCGACACTTCGCTGCCCTTCGACCCCGCCTTCACCACCGAGGATCCCACTAACGTCCGAGCGCTCTTCTACGGGCTCGGCTCGGACGGCACGGTGGGCGCCAACAAGAATTCCATCAAGATCATCGGTGAGGAGACCCCCAACTACGCCCAGGGCTACTTCGTGTACGATTCGAAGAAGTCGGGCTCGACGACCATCAGCCACCTGCGCTTCGGCAGCAAGCCGATCCGCGCCACCTACCAGATTCGCCAGGCCAGCTTCATCGCCTGCCACCAGTTCTTCATGCTGGAGCAGCGCGACATGCTCGCCGACGCCGAGGACGGCGCGACGTTCTTGCTCAACAGCCCCTTCGGCCCGGAGGAGGTCTGGGACAAGCTGCCCCAGCTGGTGCAGCAGCGCATCCTGGCCAAGAACCTCAAGTTCTACGTCATCGACGCCACCCGGGTGGCCCGCGAGACGGGGATGGGTCGGCGCATCAACACCATCATGCAGACCTGCTTCTTCGCCATCTCCAACGTGCTGCCGCGCACCGAGGCGATCGCCGAGATCAAGCGCTCGATCGCAAAATCCTATGGCGCCAAGGGCGAGGCGGTGGTCCAGAAGAACTACCTCGCCGTCGATGAGACGCTGGCCAACCTCTTCGAGGTCCAGCTCCCCGCCGAGGCTGGCTCTGGACTCGGCATGAAGCCCCCCGTCTCTGAGGGCGCCAGCGACTTCGTCCGCACGGTGCTCGGTCCCATCATCGAGGGCAAGGGCGACGACCTTCCCGTCTCGGCCATGCCCTGCGACGGCACCTTCCCCACGGGGACGGCCCGCTTTGAGAAGCGCAACATCGCCACCGAGATCCCCGTGCTGGACACCTCCATGTGCATCCAGTGCGGCAAGTGCTCGATGGTCTGCCCGCACGCCGCCATCCGGAGCAAGATGGTGGACTCCTGCGTCCTGGTGGACGCGCCTGAGGGCTTCAAGCAGATGGAGGCCAAGGGCGCCAAGGGCAAGAGTTACCTGCTGCAGGTGGCTCCCGAGGATTGCACGGGATGCGGTGCCTGTGTCTACATCTGTCCCGCCAAGGACAAGCAGGACCCGTCTATCAAGGCCCTCGTGATGGCCGAACAGGCTCCCCTGCGCGAGGCCGAGCGAGTGAACTTCCAGTATTTCCTCGACCTGCCCGAGACCGACCGCTCGCTCGTCAACATGATCACGGTCAAGGGCACCCAGCTGGTGCAGCCGCTGTTCGAGTTCTCGGGAGCCTGCTCGGGCTGCGGGGAGACGCCCTACCTCAAGATGCTGACCCAGCTCTTCGGCGACCACATGATGGTCTCCAACGCCACGGGCTGCTCGTCCATCTACGGCGGCAACCTCCCGACCACGCCCTGGAGCACCAACAAGCAAGGCCGCGGGCCGTCCTGGGCCAACTCGCTCTTCGAGGACAACGCCGAATTTGGCTTCGGCATGCGCCTTGCGGTCGACAAGTTCAACGAGCAGGCCATCGAACTGCTGCAGCGGGTCCCCGAGCTCGAGCATGCCGCCGAGCTGGTCGAGGGTCTCGTCTCGGCCGACCAATCGACTCAGGAGGGCGTCGAGACCCAGCGCTCGAGAGTGGAGGTGTTGCGCAAGACCCTGGAAGGCGCGTCGAGCCCGGAAGCCAAGCGCTTGCTCGAGCTTTCCGAGTACCTGGTCCGCCGGGTCCTCTGGATCGTCGGCGGTGACGGCTGGGCCTACGACATCGGCTTCGGCGGCCTGGATCATGTGCTCGCCAGCGGGCGAAACGTGAACATCCTGGTGCTGGACACCGAGGTCTACTCCAACACCGGAGGCCAGTCCTCGAAGTCGACCCCGACCGGAGCGGTGGCCAAGTTCGCCAACTCGGGCAAGGCTACGGCCAAGAAGGACCTGGCCCGGATGGCCATGAGCTACGGGCACGTCTACGTGGCGACGGTGGCCTACGGGGCCAACGACGCCCAGACGGTGAGGGCCCTGACGGAGGCGGCGAAGTACGACGGCCCGTCGCTGGTCATCGCCTATTCGCCGTGCATCGCGCACGGCCTGGACATGGCGCGCCAGCCCGAGCAGCAGGACCGGGCGGTGAAGAGCGGCCACTGGCCCCTCTTCCGCTACAACCCGGCGCTCGAGGCCGAGGGCAAGAACCCGTTCGCCCTGGACAGCAAGGCACCGGCGATTCCGTTCAAGGAGTACGCTTACGCGGAGACGCGCTACCGGATGCTGGCCCAGGCCGACCCGGAACGCGCGGAAGCGCTGCTGAAGCAGGCCGAGAACGGCATCGCGAAGCGCTGGGATTACCTTTCGGATCTCGCGAACCCGTCATAGCACACGCTTGACGAGGGCTGGGCCGGCTTCATGCCGGCCCAGCCCTGGTTTTTTTGGGGATTGAGGCGAAATGGGGGATTTTCAGGGCGTCAGGGCGCTCGTGAAGGGACCTCATGCGTTGAGGAGACGGGATTTCAAGGGGAATTCCGGGTAAATGCGGAGGGAAGGGGACGGAACTCGGTAGAAACCCGCAAAGTCAGGCGAGCAGTTGCGCGTGCTTTCGAAATGTCGAGCAATCGTGCGAAAATAAGGGTATCGAGGGATGATCGGTTCTTTATACTGACCGAAAACCCCGCCACTTGGTTGATAATGGCAGGAAACCCGGCCCACGGCGCCATTCGCGCCGAACGGGCCGCAAGACCTGACACGCTTCACCACGTAGTAGATAGGGAGGGATTAATGAGAATCGGCATTCCCGCCGAGACCTGGCCCGGGGAGACCCGCGTCGCCGCCACCCCCGAGACGGTATCGAAGTTGATCAAGTCGGGGCATCGCCTGGTCGTGCAATCGGGCGCCGGCGCGGGCGCCAGCATCCCCGACGAGGCTTACGCCGCGGCCGGGGCGGAGGTCGCGACCGCGGCCGAGGCGCTTGGCGCCGAGCTGGTGCTTAAAGTTCGGGCTCCGCGTCCCGAGGAGCGGGCCATGATGCGGCCCGGAGCGCTCCTGGTCGGCATGCTCAACCCGTTCGACACCGAGAACCTGGCGGCGATGGCGGAATCCAAGCTGACGGCCTTCGCCCTGGAGGCGGTGCCTCGCATCACGCGGGCCCAGTCGATGGACGTCCTTAGCTCGCAGGCCAACATCGCCGGCTACAAGGCCGTCATGCTGGCGGCCAACACGTATCAGCGCTTCATGCCGATGCTGATGACGGCCGCGGGCACGGTCAAGGCCGCTCGGGTGCTGGTGCTGGGCGCCGGCGTCGCGGGCTTGCAGGCGATCGCCACCGCCAAGCGCCTCGGCGCCGTCATCGAGGCCTCCGACGTGCGGCCTGCCGTCAAGGAGCAGATCGAATCGCTTGGCGCCAAGTTCCTCGACGTCCCGTACCTGACCGACGAGGAGCGCGAGATCGCCCAGGGCGTCGGCGGTTACGCCCGCCCGATGCCCGCCGACTGGATGCGGCGTCAGGCCGAGCTGGTGCACGAGCGCGCCAAGCAGGCCGACATCGTCATCACCACCGCGCTGATCCCGGGCCGCAAGGCGCCGGTGCTGTTGCGCGAGGAGACGGTCAAGGAGATGAAGCCGGGCTCGGTGATCGTGGACCTTGCCGTCGAGCAGGGTGGCAACTGCCCCCTTTCCGAGCTCGGCAAGACCGTCACCAAGTACGGCGTGCAGATCATCGGCGAGGCCAACCTCCCGGCCCTGGTGGCCACGGACGCCTCGGCGCTGTACGCCCGCAACGTGCTCGACTTCCTCAAGCTCTTGTTCGACAAGGAAGGCAACCTCGCACTCGACCGTACGGACGAGATCATCGCGGCCTCGCTGGTCTGCGCTGATGGCGAGGTGCTCCGCAAGAGCGCCGCAGCCCCGACTCCCAGCGCCGCAACGGCTGCGAAGTAAACATGAAGGAGCGTGGAGGCGATGGAAATCGACCACACCATAGTTAACCTGATCATTTTCGTGTTGGCGATCTACGTGGGCTACCACGTGGTCTGGCGGGTCACCCCCGCCCTGCACACGCCCCTGATGGCGGTCACCAATGCGATCTCGGCCATCATCATCGTCGGCGCCCTATTGGCCGCCGGACAGACCACGGGCATCGTCGGCATGTCGATGGGCACGCTGGCTGTCGCTCTGGCCGCCGTCAACGTCTTCGGCGGCTTCCTGGTGACCCAGCGGATGCTCGAGATGTTCAAGAAGAAGGAAACCAAGGCGCCGAAGACTGAAGGCCGGGGAGGCCAGGCATGAGCATGAATCTCGTCGCGCTGCTGTACCTGGTGGCGTCTGTTTGTTTCATCGAGGCCCTGAAGGGCCTGTCCCATCCGAGTAGCGCCCGCAAGGGCAACGCCTTCGGGATGATCGGCATGGCGATCGCCGTGGTGACCACCCTGGCGCTGATCGTCAGCCACGCGGGCTCTGGCCTCGCCATGGGCCTCGGCCTGATCGTGGCGGGCCTGGTGGTCGGCGGCGGCATCGGCACCGTCCTGGCCAAGCGGGTCGAGATGACCAAGATGCCCGAGCTGGTCGCGGCCATGCACTCGCTGATCGGTCTGGCCGCGGTCTGCATCGCGGTGGCCATCGTCTCGGAACCCTCTGCCTTCGGCATCGCGGCGGCGGACGGCTCGATTCCCGTCGGCAACCGCGTCGAGCTGTTCGTCGGCACCTTCGTCGGCGCCATCACGTTCTCGGGCTCGGTCATCGCCTTCGGCAAGCTGTCGGGCAAGTACAAGTTCCGGCTCTTCCAGGGCGCGCCGGTCACGTTCAAGGGACAGCACATGCTGAACCTCGTGCTGGGCCTGGTGATGCTCGGTTTCGGCGTGGCCTTCGCGCTGACGCAGGCCTGGACGCCGTTCCTGGTGATGCTGGCGATCGCCTTCATCCTGGGCGTGCTCCTGATCATCCCCATCGGCGGCGCGGACATGCCCGTCGTCGTCTCGATGCTCAACTCCTACTCGGGATGGGCGGCCGCCGGCATCGGCTTCTCGCTCAACAACGCGATGCTGATCATCGCAGGCTCCCTGGTCGGTAGCTCGGGCGCCATCCTGTCCTACATCATGTGCAAGGCCATGAACCGCTCGTTCTTCAGCGTCATCCTGGGCGGCTTCGGCGGTGAGGCGGACAGCGGTGCGGCCGCTGGCGCCCAGCAGCAGCGCCCCGTCAAGTCGGGCTCGCCCGACGACGCGGCCTTCATCATGGGCAACGCCGAGTCGGTGATCATCGTTCCGGGCTACGGCCTGGCGGTG
This sequence comes from Candidatus Sericytochromatia bacterium, assembly GCA_036676455.1. Classification (GTDB taxonomy): domain Bacteria; phylum Cyanobacteriota; class Sericytochromatia; order S15B-MN24; family UBA4093; genus UBA4093. The sequence goes on along the minus strand of JAKFCW010000011.1, from coordinate 70,384 downwards.
GCGCGCGCCCAGCACGCCCTCAAGGAGCTGGTCGCGAAGCTGACCGAGAAGGGCGTTACCGTGAAGTACGCCATTCACCCGGTCGCGGGCCGCATGCCCGGCCACATGAACGTTCTTCTGGCCGAGGCCGAGGTCCCTTACGACCAGGTCTACGAGATGGAGGACATCAACTCGGAGTTCGGCCAGGCGGACGTGGTCCTGGTCGTTGGGGCCAACGACGTCGTCAACCCGGCCGCCAAGACCGACCCCAAGTCGCCCATCGCGGGCATGCCCATCCTGGACGCCTACAAGGCCAAGACGGTCATCGTCAACAAGCGCTCGATGGCCTCCGGCTACGCAGGCTTGGACAACGAGCTCTTCTACATGGACAAGACCATGATGGTCTTCGGCGATGCCAAGAAGGTCATCGAGGACCTGGTCAAAGCCGCAGAGTAACCCTTGGTCGTCATTCCCGCGGAAGCGGGAATCCAGTGGCCCCCGTTTTCACGGGGGTGACGGTGAGTGAAAGCGGGAGTGACGGGGAGTAAAACGGGGCCGCCTCACGCGCGTGAGGCGGCCCCGTTCGTCATGGGGATCAGCGCTTGGCGTCGTCCTCGAATAGGTTGGGCTCGTCCTCGGGGCGCAGCACGGATGCCGGGAAGCCCTCGGCGGCGAGTTCCTCGCCGGCCTTTTGCAACGGCGGCAGGGAGGTCTTGCGCATGGGCACTTCCTTGAGGAAGAGGCCGACGAGCACGGCGCTCGTCGCGATCAGGACCCCGTAGACGAAGACCTGATGCAGGCCGTGGCTGAGCACTTGCTGCAAGGCTTCGCGCATGGCGTCGGGCATGGCCGCTGCGCCAGCAGGCGCCATGAGGGCCTGGGGGTTCGGCATCTTGTCGGCGGACATGCCCGGGAAGACGCTCGTCATCTCCTGGGCCATGTGATGGGAGAGGACGGCGCCCAGGCCGGCGACCCCGAGGGTGCCGCCCATCGAGCGGAAGAACTGGACCAGCGAGGTGACCGAGCCGATCTGCCGGGGCGGCACGGCGTTCTGGACGGCCAGCACGAAGATCGGCATGGTCACGCCCAACCCGAAGCCGACGACGCTCATGTTGATGACGGCCTGCAGGTTGCTCGTGTCGGCGGTCATGCGGGTGAGCAAGAATTCGCCGAGGACCAGGATGCTCAGCCCCGTGAGGGCCAGCCAGCGGTAGCGGCCGAAGCGCGAGGCGAGGTTGCCGCTGAGGGTGCTGCCGGCGACGTTGCTGAGCATCAAGGGGGTCAGGATCAGGCCGGCGGCCGTCGCGCTGGTCCCGATGACGCCTTGCACGAAGAGCGGGATGAACATGGTGTTGCCGAACATGATGATGCCGGTGATGAGCGAGGCCGTGACCGAGACGGTGAAGATCGGGTTCTTGAAGAGCTCCAGGGGCAGGATCGGCTCCTTGGCTCGGGTTTCGTTCCAGACGAAGACCAGCGCGAGCAGGAGGCCCGTGCCTGCCAGCAGGGCGCTGGGAAGCGAGGCCCATGGGAACTGGCTGCCGCCGAGGCTGGTGAGCAAGAGGATGGCCGAGGTGGCGCCGACCAGCAGGGCGGCCCCGACGTAGTCGATTTGAACCCGTTGCTTCAGGGGCTGGGGGCGAGGCAGCGTGGTGCGGGAGAGGGCGAAGGCCAGAAGGCCGACCGGCACGTTGACGAGGAAGGTCCAGCGCCATGAGGTGTGGTCGGTGATCCAGCCTCCGATCAGCGGCCCGATGAAGCTGGCGATACCGAAGGCGGCGCCGATGATGCCCTGGGACTTGCCGCGCTCGTGGGGCGGGTAGATGTCGGCGACCACGGCGAACGAGACGGGCATCATGGCGCTGGCGCCCAGGCCCTGGAGGGCCCGGAAGAGGATCAGCTGGGTCATGTCCTGGGCCAGCCCGGATAGGAGGGCTCCCAGGGTGAAGAGGCTGATGCCAAAGAGGATGAGGGGGCGGCGGCCGAACTGATCGGAGAGCTTCCCGAAGACGGGGACGAAGACGGTGGCGGAGAGCATGTAGGCCGAGAAGACCCAGGAGTACCAGTCCATGCCGCCCAGCGAGGCGATGATGCGGGGCATGGCGGTGGTGACCATGGTCTGGTTCAGGGCGGCGAGCACCAGGCTGAGCAGGATGCCGCCCATGATGGCGCGTCTATTGGGGGTCATGAGACGTCTCCGTTTCAAGCAGGGCGGTCAAGCCCTGGGATAGGCCTTGGCGGGTGGCTTCGTCCAGCGGCGCGAGCCAGTCCTGGACTTCCTGGTTCCAGTCGGAGTCGAAGGCGGTCATGATGGTGCGGGCTCGCGGAGTCAGCACGAGGTGCACGACGCGCCGGTCCTGTTCGTCCGGTTGTCGGGTCACCAGGCCGCCTTCCTCGAGGCGATCGATCAGGCCCGTGAGGGCTCCGCGGGTGACGCCGAGGTGGGTGGTCAGGTCGGACATGGTCAGGCTTCCGGCCCGGTGCAGCCGGAAGAGCGCGATGAGCTGGGGGAAGGTCAGGGAGTGGCGTTCGGCGATCGCCTGCAGCCGCTGCTTGGTCCGACGGAAGAGCCGCAGGAACTGGGACGCGATGTCGTGAGTCATGGATCCTCGCTAGATAGTTGAGGTTCTAAACTATCACGCCGACTCGCGGCATTGCAAGGATTCACGGGAGCTTAGCCAAACGGAAAGGGCTTGGTAGTCCAATTGGCTGGGTTTGCGCTATAATCGCCAAGCCCCCCTTCTTTTGCCCAGCGCCGTTGCGGGCATGTATCCGATAGGAAGCGTGTCTTGAAGAACCTTTTGGCCATCGCCTGCCTGGTCGGCATTGTCCTGACGGGCTTTCCAGCCCAGGCAACGCCGTCTTTCGAGGCGTTGACGCCTGCGGAGTCGGCGCGGGTGGAGCGGGGCGAGACGGTGGTCAATGTCGAGACCTCCGGGGGAGACGTGAAGCACTTCCGGGTGGTCGGTCAGGTCAACGCTTCGGCCAAGCGCACCTTCGAGGTCTTCTCGGACTTCGCGAAGTACGACGAGATCTTCTACGTGAAGGACAGCAAGATCCTGCGCAGCGAGGGCAACGTCAAGCATGTCCGGGCGACGATCCAGGTGCCGTGGCCGATTGGCGACCGCTGGGTGACCAACGAGACGCGCCTCGAGCCCGACGATCTCTCCTTCAGCTTCGACCGGATCGACGGCTCTATTTTGGCCTACAGCGGCTACGTGAAGGTCGTCCCCAAGGGGCCGGACCGCAGTCAGGTCTACTACGTGGCCAAGGCCGATCCCGGGGTCCCCTTCCTGCCTGCCTGGTTGCTCAACCAGTTCCAGGCGAGCATGCTTCCCGACACCATCAAGCACGTGCGCGAGTACGTCCGGCGCAACCCCCGCTAGCAAGTCCGCGCTCCGGCGGCTGGCTTAGCGGAACCTTAGCGCGGCCTTAAGAAACCTCCGCCTGGAACCGCCGATAAAGGATTACGGTGCGTTAACAACCGGGGAGGGGGCCAAGTGGGGAATCGCATGCAACGGGGTGTCAACCGGCTGATCATGGGCGCCATGCTCGCCGTGGGATCCATGGGCCTCCTGGCCGGCTGCTCGCTTCCCGTTTCGCCCGGTGGGACTTCGGTCAACGCGGTCGGCAATTTCGGCGTGCTGGGCGAGATCCCGCACCTGCACCTGGCTCCGGTGCCCGTGAAGACGCCGCGCTTTTCCACGCGCATCATCGCGCACCGCGGCTATTCGTCGCGCTACCCCGAGAACACGCTCAGCGCGATTCGCGCGGCGGTGGACGCCGGGGCCGACATGGTTGAGATCGACGTCCAGCTCACCAAGGATAATGCCATCGTGGTCATGCACGACCAGTCGGTCTACCGGACGACCAACGGCGCCGGCCTGGTCAAGGATCTCACCCTGGAGCAGATCCGGAGCCTGGATGCGGGCTCGAAGTTCGACGCGAAGTTTGCCGGCGAGCTGGTGCCGACCCTCGAGGAGGCGCTCGACGCGGTTCATGGCAAGGCCATGCTGAACATCGAGGTCAAGAACGTCGGCAGCGAGGGCGCCCGCACCTTCATGGCCCAGCAGATCGCGGCGCTGGTTGCGCGCCGGAACGACACCTCGCATGTCCAGGTGATGGCCTTCGACTCCGACTTCATGAAGGAGATGCGGCGGACGGCGCCCGGCATGAGCATGGCCCTCTTGGCCGTCAAGGATACCTTCGGCTCCAAGCGGCGGCAGGCCGTCAACCTCAAGATGGACGGCCTCAACCTCCTTCACAACACGGTCAGCGACGACGAGGTCCGGGATCTCCACCAGGTGGGCATCCAGACTCACGTCTACACCGTGAACCGCCAGAACTCCATGCTCAAGGCCCTGAGGAAAGGGGTCGACGGGCTAATCACCGATTACCCCGAGGTCGCGGCGGCGGCCATGGACGTCTACTTCAACGGCGGCGTCATCCCCGATGCCCTGCTGGATGGTCCCGACGGCGAGGATTCTTAGAGCTAACGTCGTTTCTGCAGGTCAGCGAGCTTGACGATTCAACCTCGTGGCGACTGCCTCACGGCTAACGCTCGCTGCCTTACGAAACAGCCGCGGGCGCTAGCCCATACGGATAAATCAACAAACGCCCCCTGTCACGCTTGCGACAGGGGGCGTTTGTTGTTTTGTTGCGAGACGCTTAGAGGGCTGTCACGGTCCAGCGGCGGCCGCGGTCGTCCGAGTAGTCGCGCAGGGCCGAGAGGACCTTGCCGGCCACGTCGGAGCGGACGTCGATCAGGGAGTAGCGTGCGAAGAGCGAGATCGCTCCGATGGTTTCGCCCTTGATCTTGGCGCGGTCGCAGATCATGCGGACCAGGTAGCCCGGCTGCATGCGGTCGGCCTTGCCGAGTCCGACGCGCAGGCGGGTCATGCCGGCTTCCATCTCGCGGGGACCGCGCTCGCGCTCGCCGCGCTTGGGCTTGTCGCGCAGCGGCCGTTCGGGACGATCCGCACGGTCGGTGCCGCGCTTGGGCTTGAGGATCTCGACCTCGTAGCCCGCGGCCAGGAGGCCGGTGTGGGTCTGGACGTCCTGCAGCAACGCGGCGACCAGCGAGGTCGGATCCAGGTTCTCCAGCAGGCCGGCGGCGAACTCGCGGAAGTCGTCGAACTCGTTGGCGTCGATCCGGTTGACGAGGTTCTCGAAGAACTTCTCGCGCAGCTTCTGCATGACGGCGTCGCCCTGGGGCACGACCCGGGTTTCGGCCGTGAGCTTGGCTTCCGCGATGATGTTGCGGATCTTGCTGCGGTCGAAGGGCGTGATCAGGTTGAGGACGAGACCGGGCTGTCCGGCGCGGCCGGCGCGGCCGGAGCGGTGGATGTAGGTCTCGACGCCGCGGGGGATGTCGTAGTTGATCACGTGGGTGATGCCGCGGACGTCGATGCCGCGGGCGGCCACGTCGGTGGCGACCAGGATGGTGATCTGCCGCTTGCGGAAGGACTCCAGCGTCTCCGAGCGCAGCGCCTGGGGCAGGTTGCCGTTCAGGTAGCCGACCTTGAAGCCCTCGTCCGCGAGCCGCTTGGACAGCTCCTCGGTCTCCGCCTTGGTGTGGCAGAAGGTGATGGCCAGCTCGGGCTGCTCGGTGTGCAGGAGGTTGACCAGGGCCTCGTACTTGGAGGTCTTGGCAATCTCGTAGAGGGCGTGGGTCAGCGTGGTCGAGGCTTCCATGCCGGAGGTCAGGCCGAGCGACTCGGGGTTGCGCATGTAGCCGCGGGCGATCCGCTCGATGCCTTCCGAGAGGGTGGCCGAGAAGAGCAGGGTCTGGCGTTCCTTGGGAAGGGCGCCCAGCAGTTTCTCGAGGTCTTCCTGGAAGCCCATGTCGAGGATCTCGTCGGCCTCGTCCAGCACGACCGTCTGGCAGCTGGAGAGATCGAGCGTGCCGCGGGTGAGGTGGTCGTTGAGGCGTCCGGGGGTGCCCACGATGACCTGGGCGCCCTGGCGCAGGGCCTTCAGCTGTTCGCCGTAGGCCACGCCGCCGGTCAGGGTGGCGATGCGGACGCCCAGCGGACGGCCGACACGGGCGAAGACGGCTCCGACCTGGGTGGCGAGTTCGCGGGTGGGGGCGATCACGAGGATCTGGACGCCCTTGGCCTCAGAGTCGAAGCGCTGCAGGGACGGAAGCACGAAGGCGAGGGTCTTGCCGGTGCCGGTGCGGGACTGGACCATGAGGTCGCGGCCGGTGAGCACGCGGGGCAGGGACTGCTGCTGAACCTCGGTGGGGTTCGTCAGGCCCATTTTGGAGAGGACCTCCTTGAGCTCCGGACGGAGGTCGAGGTCGGCGAAGGTGGTGATGGTGCTCATGGCTTAGCGCCTTCCTTGGGGCTGCGTGCCCCGGGACTGTTGGGTCTGGGTTCCGCGGGTGCGCTGTCCTTCGGGCTTCTGACCCTCGGGGCGGTGACCCTCGGGACGGTTGCCCTCGGGTCGGTGAGCCTCGGGTCGGTGACCCTGGGGCCGCGAGCCATGGGGGCGGCTCTGGGCCTGCGGCCGCTGAATCGCTTGCTTGAAGCGCTCGCTGCTACGCGCGGAGACCTCGACGATAGCATGATCCGGGGCCAGCGTAATCACCCGGATGGCCGACGGCGCGATGCCGCTGCGTTGCACCAGCCAGTGGCGTAGGCCGTCCTCCGAGGTGTCTCGGAGCTTGGGGAGGCTCAGCTTGAACTTCTTCCAGTCCGTGGCACCCGCCTCGCGGGCCTCGGGCTTGGCGGCGGCGGGCTTGCGGCCGCGCTGAGCCGGCCGGCGCTCGTCGGCGTCGGTCTCGGCGTTTTCGGTCTGCTCGGGCAGCTCGAGGCGGATCTCCTCGCAGGGGACGCGCTTGAGGATGGCCTTGAAGGCGTCCGCGTCATCCGGGGTGACCAGGCAGATCGTCTTGCCTTCCTTGCCGGCGCGGCCGGTGCGGCCGGAGCGGTGGATGTAGGCCTCGACGACGTCGGGCACGGCGTAGTGGAAGACGTGGCTGAGGCCCTCGATGTCGATGCCGCGGGCGGCGACGTCGGTGGCGATCAGGTACTGGATCTCGCCGCTGCGGAAGCGGTCCATCATGCGGTTGCGGGCGTTCTGGGACATGTTGCCGTTGAGGAAGCCGAACTCGACGCCCATGATGCGCTCGAGCTTGAGCGCGAGGCGCTTGGTCTCGTGCTTCATGCGGGTGAAGATGATGGCGCGCTCGGGGGACTCGTTGCGGATCAGGGTGCTCAGGGCGTCGAGACGGCGGTCGGTCTTGACCCGGACGTAGAGGTGGCTGATCTCGTCGGGAGTGGCTTCCTGCTGCACCAGCCCGACGACGGCGGGATTGGTGAGGTAGCGATTGGCGATCGCCTTGATGGCCTCCGGCATCGTGGCCGAGAGGATCAGGGTCTGCTTGCGCGAGGTCAGCTTCCCGAGCAGGAACTCGATGTCGCGCCGGAAGCCCATGTCCAGCATCTCGTCGGCTTCGTCGAGCACCAGGAGGTGCGCGCGGCTCAGATCGAGGCTGCCACGGGTGATCAGGTCTTTCAGCCGGCCCGGGGTACCGATCACGATGTCGATGCCGTCAGCGAGCGCCTTCTCCTGGGGGCCGAGGCCCACCCCGCCATAGATGGCGAGGGTCCGCAGCGGGCTGTTGCCGCTCACCGAGGCGAGCGCATCCCGAACCTGGATCGCCAACTCGCGAGTCGGCAGCACGACCAGGGCCTGCGGCTTCGACTTCGGCTTGAGCATCGACAGGATCGGCAGGCCGAAGGCCAGGGTCTTGCCCGACCCGGTCTTGGCCTGAAGAATGGCGTCACGGCCTTCGAGGACGATGGGAATGGCATGCTCCTGGATCGGAGTCGGATGCTTGAAGCCAAGGGCTGCGAGCCCCTGCTTCACGGCGGGGGCGAGATTGAAGTGATTGAACTCGGATTGCAAAGGGATCCTTCCAAACGGAAGGGCCTACGCGGGTAAGCGTGAGTGACGAGACCCCTGCCCTCGCGCCGCGTCGGCGTCAAAGGCTTTCATACGGCGGGCGTCGTCAGAGGCGCTAAGCGTAGACCCTACCTTAAACAAGAAATGTCACGGCGATTGGCCGCATGATCTTCTATGGTATCAGGCGCGAGCGCCGGAGTAAAGCGCGTGAAGACCGCTCCTTGCCGGCTAGACGCTTGCCGACAACCGGGAATCCGCGAAACCCGGCAAGGTGAACCAGAAGCGCGACCCCTGCCCCGGCTGGCTTTCCACGCCGATCTCCCCGCCGTGCGCCTCGACCAGCGCTCTTGCGATCGACAGCCCCAGCCCCGTGCCTCCGTAAGCGCGGGTGGTCGAGGGATCCACCTGGAAGAACTTCTCGAAGAGCCGGGGAAGCTGGCCCGCAGAGATGCCGATTCCCGAGTCCCTCACCTCCACGCGCGTGGCGCCGTTCACGGTCTGCACACCGATCCGCACCTCGCCGCCGGCGGGCGTGAACTTCAGCGCGTTCCCCACCAGGTTCAAGAGCACCTGCTCGATTCGCTGCGCATCCATCTGCACCGCCTGGGGCGTTTCCGGAAGATCCATCCGCAGGGAAACCCCCTTGGCCGTCGCCTGGGGCAACAGGGTCCGGCAAACCTCGGAGATCGTCTCGCGCAGATCCGCCTCCTGCGGATCCAGCTTGAAGCCCCCCGCCTCCAGCCGCGCGAAGTCCAGCAGATCGTCCACCAGCCGCTGCAGGCGCGCGGCCCCGTGCTGGATCTCCCGGATGAACTCCAGCTGCTCGCTCGAGACCGGCCCGCCCATCCCGTCCTCGAGGAACTCGGAATACCCCATGATCGATGCCAGGGGCGTTCGCAGCTCGTGCGAGGCCGCGTTGAGAAAATCACCCTTCAGGCGATCCAGCTCCTGGAGATGCTGGTTGGCCTGCGAAAGCTCCGCGTTGCGCCGCGACAGATGCTCGAAAAGCTGGGCGTTCCTCAGCCAAACCGCCAGCTGCTGGGTCATGGTCACCAGGAAGAGCCGCTCGGACTCCTCGTAGGCCTCTGCCGAGCGTCGCTTCCCGATGATCAGGCAGCCCATCGACTCTCCGCGGACCATCAGCGGCAGGCAGAGGCCGCCCTCTGCCACCGGCAAGGCGCCGGCAGGGATGGCGATCGCTTGCTTGAGCGCCGCCGAGCGGGTGACGAGCGGGTGGTCCGCGGCGATGACCGCCGGCAGCTTAGTGGTCTCGCCCCAGCTCGCCGACAGCGCCATGCCGCTCTCGCCCTCGCAAACGTACGTCGCCAGGAATTCCGGGTCCAGCAGGCCCATGACCGAGTCCGCAAAGCACTCGAGCAAGCGAGCGGGATCCCGCTCGTCCTGCGCATCCTGCCCGAACTGCGCCGCGACCTGCTGGGCCCGGACCGAGGAGCGGGCGAAGAGCCGGTCGACGCTCGCCTGGATGCGCTGGTACAGCGGCGCGAAGATCACGGTGAGCGCGAGAATGACCAGGAGATTGGAAACCTGGGAATGAAGGCCCAGCCAGGAGCGCATGCCCTCTATCAGCAGGAAGTAGAGTCCCCCCAGCGATGCCGTCACCGCGGCGTAGGTCAGGGTCTTCTTCACGGCCAGCGTGATCCCGAAGAGCTGGTGCTTCAGGACCGCGTAGGCGACGGATAGCGGGAAGAGCAGGAAGCTGCCGTAGGCGATCGCCAGGGCCGCCATGGAGGGCGACGGCGTCTGATCGCTCACGACCGGCAGCACGTAGACCACGATCGTCGGCAGGTAACCGGCCAGCAGCCCGATGAGCACGATGAACGCCTGCTGGCGCGTACGTGACTCCGGGGCCCGGAGGCTCGCCGCGAGCGCCCGGGCGAAGACGGCGGCAAACCCCAGGGCTGTCCAGACGCCCCAGAGCGGAAGCAGGTTCGGTTGCCAGGCCAGCTCGCGCTGGGCCTCGACGTGGCTGATGGGCAGGTAGGTGGCGAGGTTGAGCGTCGCCAGCAACAAGGCCGGCAGGTAGGCCAGGGCGGGAAGCCATGGCTTGCTGCGCACGGCCGAAGGCACGGACGGGAAGACCATGGCCAGGTGCAGGGCCGTGGCCCCGATGAACCAGCCCGCCATCACGTACCCGGACGTGAACCACTGGGCCATGGTGAAGTCCACGCCCAGCACCTGGAAGCCAATCCCGATGGCGACGGTCACCAGAAGATGGGCCTGGGCGGCCGGATGCTGGGGACGCAGCCAGAAGGCCCATGCCCCTACCAGGAGGTGCAGCAACCCGTTGAGTAGCGTGGGAAGGAAGGCCCTCACGAAGTCCATGCCCCCCAGGACCTGCGTCTCCACCGTGACGCGCATGGGATGGCCCGCGCGCAGGATCTCGTAGGTGACCGAAGTGCCTGGCGGCAACTCATGGACCAGGCGCTTCAGGTCCGCGCTCTCACGCAAGGGGATCCCGTTCGCCATGAGCAGGCGATCGTAGGACGCGAGGCCCGAGCGGGGCCCGTTCCAGGTGACGTCATTCTGCGGTGAGACGGAGAGACTTTCCTCAAACCGGAAGCCCGCGAAGGGTTTGCCGATTTCCCTGGCCACGCTGTAGGTGACCAGCAGCCAGATGCCGAACGCCAGGACGGCCAGGGTCTTCAGCGTGATCGTCCAGAGCTTGCCGTCGCGCGTCATGGGTGTGATGCGTCCTCATCTTGACGGAGGGTGGCCTCGGTCGAAGCCTTGCTTGCTATCTTAAGTTTACCCCGATCGGCAAGACCCGGAGCAAGCGCTCCGGGTCCTGGCGAATCGGGAGTTAGGCCTTGCCCGCCGTGGCGTGCTCCTGGCGCTGGCTGACTTCGAGCGCCTGCGCGAGGTCGCGCATGAGGTCGTTGACGTTCTCGACGCCCACGGAGAGCCGGATCAGGTTGTCGGTGATGCCGAAGCGCCGCTGCACGTCCACCGGGATGTCGCTGTGGGTCATCGTGGCCGGGTGCTCGACCAGGCTCTCGGTGCCGCCGAGGCTGACCGCGAGCTTGCAGAGCTTGACCGCGTTGAGGAAGCGGAAGGCCTCGGCCTTGCCGCCCTGGATCTCGAAGGAGACGATGGCGCCCGCCCCGGTGCACTGGGACTGGTAGATGGCGTACTGGCGCGAGTCCGGATCCAGCAAGGTCGGGTAGAAGACCTGCGAGACCATGGGGCTGTCGTTGAGGAACTCGGCGACCTGCTTGGCGTTGGCCACCTGGGCCTCCATGCGCAGCTTCAGGGTCTCCAGCGAGCGAGTCAGCAGCCAGCAGGTGAAGGGATCCGGCATCGAGCCCGTGATGGTGCGGTAGGTGCCGATGGCCTCCATGACCTCGCGGCGGCCCGTGGCGGCGCCGGCGATGAGGTCGCTGTGTCCGCCCAGGTACTTGGTGGCGGAGTAGAGGACGACATCGGCGCCCAGGGCCAGCGGCTTCTGGAAGACGGGGCCGAGGAAGGTGTTGTCGACGAACGTCAGGACGTTGCGATCGCCATGGGGCAGCTTGCGGGCGATCGAGGCGATGCCCGCGATGTCGATCAGGCGGTTGGTGGGGTTGGCGGGAGACTCCAGGTAGATCACCGAGAGGCGATCGCCAATCTCGCGCGCCAGCGCCTCCACGTCCTCAAGCGCCATGTCCGCCGGGAACGAGCGGGTCTCGATGCCGAACTTGGGCAGGATCTTCTCGAACAGGAACTCGGTGCCGCCGTAGACCGGCATGCTGTAGAGCAGCACGTCACCGGGCTGGGTATGCGCCAGCACCGAGGTGGTGATGGCCGCCATGCCGCTCGCGAAGCTGAGGGCCATCTCGGCGTCGTCCCAGATCGCCAGGCGCTCCTCGAGGATCTGCAGCCCGGGATTGTTCAGGCGCGAGTAGATGAGGCCCATCGTCTGATCATGCTGCCGCTGCTCCAGGCCATAGGCCCACTTGAAGTATTGCTCCCCTTCCTCGGCGCTCTTGAACACGAACGTCGAGGTCATGAAGATCGGAGGCTTCGCGGCGCCTTCCGAGAGGAAGGGGTCGTAGCCGTAGCTCATCATGAGGGTTTCCGGGGAAAAATTGGCCTTGTCGGACGTCATTGCTCGATCTCCCTGTTGCGCGGCATGCCTCGTCGCATGCTTTCTTTCAAGCTATCAGGAGGGGGGCTTCTCGTCCAGCGACCTTCGCGACATTGAGCTGGCTCAGTGACGAAGCGGCTTCTGGCGCTTAACGTGGTTAATGAAATCCCGCTCGTTTCCACAGGAGGAGCCATGTCCCGTCACGTCGAACTCGATGTCCGCCACTACCACGCCGAGGGGCGCGAACCCTTCGCGGACATCATGGCCGCGGTCAGCTCGCTGGATGCCGGTGATAGCCTGATTCTTCGCAACACCTTCGAGCCGGTTCCGCTTTACGGCGTGCTGGCGGGCCGCGGCTTCACGCATGCCGTCAAGCAGGAATCGCCGACCGACTGGTTCATCACGTTCACGAAGTCCTAGACCCAGACGCTGCCCTTCGAGGCGCCCGATCCTTTCCATGGATCGGGCGCCTTTTTCCATGAAAAGGGATCATTCTTTCCCTATTTTTTCACAAACCCCTGTTAGGCTGGGATCTGCGTCTCCGTACTTGGCCGGCCGATGGAGTCCAGGCCCACTTCAGGAAAGGTATCATGCGCGCGCGATGTTCACTCGCCCTCATGCTCCTGCTCGCCGCGCCGGCGGGAGCAGCTTGGGCCGCCCCTTATTCTCAGGACGACCTCTCAGCAAAGGCGATCGCCCATAGCCCCGTCATCACGGCCATGGACCATGCCATCGAGGCCGCGAAGGCCCGAGCCGTGGCGTCGGGAGCCCGCACCAACCCCAGCCTCGTCGGCCAGATCCAGCTCTCGCCGACCGCCGACCACAACATGCTCTCGCTAGGCTTCCGCCAGATCCTGGACTTCCGCGGACTTGCCTCCCAGCGCCGCGCGCAGGCGGAAGAAGAGGTCGAGATCCTGGCGCTGCAGCGTGCTCGGGTGACGCAGCAAGTATCCGCCCAGGCCAAGGAAGTCTACTGGCAGGCCTGGCTGGCGCGTAACGAGCTGGACCGCAAGACCCGCGACCTGGCGTGGCAGCGCGCGGAGCTGGAGCGCACCCGCAAGCGCGTGGAGATGGGCGCCGCCTCGCGCCACGAGCTGATCGACGTGGAGCTGGACCTGCTCGAGGCCGAGCTGGCCCAGCGCAACGCGCAGCAGCAGGCCAAGGGCCAACTGGCACGTCTCAACTTCTTGCTGGGCCAGCCGGAGAACACGGAGATTGCTCTGGCGTCGCCTTCGGCAACGGTGGAAAGCCTGGCGCCTCTGTCGTCCTGGCTGGAAGAGGCCCAGGCGAATCGTCCCGAGCCGCGTCAGGTGGCGATTGCCCGCCGGCGCGAGGTGCGAGGCGTCCGTCTCGCAGAGTCCCTCAGTTTCGGCGAGGGCGAGCTGGAAGCCCAGGCTGGCACGGCGGCGAACGCGGACCCGCTGTTCTATGGCTCTTTCGACCTTCCGATACCGTTCTGGAACCGCCACGAGGGCGAGCGCAGGGCCGCCACGGCCGAAGCTGCCCGCATGGACGTGGAGCTGCTCGCCTCGCGCCAGGCGATCTCCCAGGAAGTGCTCAGCGCGTACTACGAGGCGGTCGCGACCCGCTCGCGCCTGCTCGACGTCACCGAACGGCTGATTCCGCATGCCGAGCACATGCTGGAAAAAGCGGAAGAACGCCTGAAACTGGGAGCGGGTAACCGCGCCGAGCTTCAGGGCGCACACCATGCCTTCAGCCAGGCCGAGTCCGAACGGGCCAAGGCCCACCTCGATTATCAGCTTTCCCTCCTGCGGCTCCAGACGGCCGCGGGTCGCTAGCCCCCGCGGCTGAATGATAGGAGTACTCATGTTCTGGCGAAAGATTCTTCCCGTCGCCCTCGTCTCCACCGGGGTCATCGCCCTCGTCGGCTGCAGCCACGCTCCCGAGGCCGAGCCGGAAGCCAAGGCAGAGGCGCCGTCGGGCATCGTCGTCTTCCCCGAGGAGTCCCGCAAGCTGGTCACGATGGCGACGGCCAGCATCGAGCTTCGTCCCTTCGTCACCACCCGCGAGGCCCCGGGTCAGGTCACCGCTCGCCCGGAAGCCGAGAGCGTGGTCCATGCCCCCCTCAGCGGCCACCTCGTCAAGCTTCACGCCAAGGTCGGCGACACGGTCGATGCCGGAGCACCCCTCGCCTCGCTTTCCAGCGCCGCGCTGGGCTCGGCGCAATCGGCCTACCTGAAGGCCAAGGGCGAGGCGGAGCTGGCGCGTCGCGAGCGCAACCGCCAGCGCGGCCTGCTCGACGCCGAGCTGGGCTCCAGGCAAGAATTCGAGGCTGCCGAGCAGCACCACGCGGCCGCCCAGCTCTCGCTGGCGCAAGCCAAGGAAGAGCTGCGCGTGCTGGGTCTGGACGACGAGGCCATCGCTGCCCTGAAGCGGATCGACCCCCAGGTCGTGCTTCGCGCTCCCATGGCCGGCACCATCGTCGCGCGCGACGCCGCCGTCGGCCAGTACGTGGTCCCGGATTCCGCCGAGCCGCTCTTCGAGCTGCTGGATCTGCGCACCGTGCGGGTGGCCGCCGATCTGCCCGAGCGCGACTTCCTCGCGCTCAGCAAGGGCCTTGCCGCCAAGGTCACGCTACCGGCCCTGCCCGGACGCACCTTCACCGGCAAGGTCGCCGATCTCTCGCCTACCATCAAGGCGGATAGCCGCACGGGCCAGGCGCTGATCGACTTGCCCAATCCCGACGGCAAGCTCAAGCCCGGCATGACCGTCACGGTCGCCGTCGCGCTCAGCCGCCCCGGCATCGCCGCTGTTCCCACCGCCGCCCTGCAGCGCGAGGGAGAGCGGGCCTTCGTCTACGTCCCGCTCGACGCGGAGCGCTTCGAGGAAGTCCAGGTGCGCACGGGCGAGAGCACCTCGGAGTTCGTGGAGCTGACCGCAGGCCCCCAGCCCGGCACGACCATCGTGACGCAGGGTAGTTTCGACCTGCGCTCGCAAGCGCGCAAGGAGCAGTTCGGAGGGGAGCACTAGTGATATCCAAGCTTCTACGCTTCGCGCTCTCGCAGCGCCTCTTGATCATCGTCCTCAGCCTGCTGGTCGCCGGCTGGGGCGGCTGGGCCTTCAAAACCCTTCCCATCGACGCCTTGCCGGACGTGACCAACGTCCAGGTCCAGGTCCTGACCGAAGCCGAGGGCCTCGCCCCGGTGGAGGTCGAGCGCCAGGTCACCTATCCCATCGAGATGGAGATGAGCGGCCTGCCCAAGGTCCACGAGGTGCGCTCCAGCTCCAAGTTCGGCCTCTCGGTCATCACCGTGGTCTTTCATGACGACGTGAGCATCTACCTCGCCCGCCAGCTGGTCGGCGAGCGGCTCTCGAACGTCGAGAGCGAGATGCCCCCGGGAGTGAAGCCCGCCATGGGCCCCATCGCCACGGGCATGGGCGAGATCTTCCAGTACACCGTCGAGGGCCCGATGTCGCTGGCCGAGCGCCGCAGCATCCAGGACTGGATCGTGCGTCCCTTCCTGCGCTCGGTGCCCGGTGTGACCGAGGTCAACAGCCTGGGCGGCCACATGAAGCAGCTCCAGGTCGAGGTCCTGCCTGATCGCCTCACGGCCTACAGCCTGACCCTGCATGACGTGATGACCGCGGTGGCGCGCAACAACGCCAACGCGGCGGGCAACTACCTGGATCATGGCGATGAGCAATACCTGATCCGCGGCCTCGGCCTCGCCGTGACCCCTGCGGACCTGGAGGCCTCCGTCGTGGCCATGCGCCAGGGCAAGCCCATCTACCTGAGGGACGTGGCCCAGGTGGTGATGGGAGCGGCCCCGCGGCAGGGTGCTGCCACTCGCAACGGCTCCGAGACCGTCATCGGCATCGTCATGAAGCTGAAGGGCGAGAACACCCAGCAGGTCATCCAGCGGGTCCAGGAGCGCATGGAAGTGGCCGGCAAGGCCCTGCCCGAGGGCGTCAAGCTGGTCCCGTTCTACGACCAGAACTACCTGATCTCGAAGGCCGTCGGCTCCGTCGAGAAGTCCCTGATCGAGGGCGGCGTCCTGGTCGTCGCGGTCCTGCTCTTCTTCCTCTGGAACCTGCGCTCCAGCATGGTCGTCGCGGTGACCATCCCCCTGGCGATGCTCTTCGCCTTCGGTATGATGAAGCTGTTCAACCTGCCGGGCAACCTCATGAGCCTCGGTGGCCTCGCCATCGGCCTGGGCATGATGGTCGATGCCTCCATCGTCATGGTCGAGAACATCTTCCGCCACCTCAGCGAGGATCACGGGAAGCACTCGACGATCCAGACGATCTTCCTGGCGGCGGCCGAGGTCGGCCGGCCGGTGGTCTTCGCGATCGCCATCATCATCGTGGTCTTCCTTCCGCTCTTCACCCTGCAGGGTATGGAAGGCAAGATGTTCAGCCCCATGGCCTTCACGATCTCCTTCGCCATGCTAGGCTCGCTGGTCCTGGCGCTGACCCTGGTGCCCGTGCTCGCGTCCTTCTGGCTGAAGGGCAAGCTCGTGGAGAAGGAGAACCCCCTGCTGGTTCGCCTGCGCAACGGCTACGCCAAGGCGCTCGACTGGTCGCTTGACCACGGCAAGTGGATCTTCGGCGGCGCCGTCGTGGCCCTGCTCGCCTCGCTGGCCTTGGTGCCGAGCCTGGGCTCGGAATTCCTGCCCAAGATGAACGAGGGCTCGAGCGTCATCTCGGCGTCGCGCCTCGCCAGCGTCTCGCTGGAGAAGGCCAACGAGCAGTCCAAGGCCGTCGAGACTATCCTCTTGGGCTTCCCGGAGGTCGAATCGGTCGTGACCCGGACGGGCCGCGCCGAGGTGGCCTCAGACCCCATGGACGTGAGCATGTCGGACATCTTCATCAAGCTCAAGCCGCAAGAGGAGTGGACGACCGCCAAGACCAAGGACGCGCTCGTCGAGAAGATGGAGGAGGCCACCGCGCACGTCCCGGGCATCGGCCTCGCCTTCGGCGAGCCCATTCAGGTCCGGGTGGACGAGCTGATCTCGGGCGTGAAGAGCCAGGTGGCCCTCAAGATCTTCGGCGAGGACATGGATGTCCTGGCGGAGAAGGCGGCGAAGGCCCAGACGATTCTCCAGGAGATTCCGGGAGCGATCGATGTGAAGGCCGAGCAGTCCGCCGGCCTCGCCATGGTCCAGGTCAAGTACGACCGCTCGGCCATGGCCCGCTACGGCCTGTCCTCGGATGATCTCGGCGAGGTCATCGGGGCGGCGATCGGCGGGGAGGAAGTCACCCGCATCCAGGAAGGCCAGCGCCGGATCGGCGTGGCGGTCCGCCTCCCCGAGGCCTACCGGAACGATCCCCTCAAGATCGGAGCGGTGAGGGTCCCGACGCCGTCGGGCTACCAGGTGCCCCTGTCCCAGATCGCCACCATCACGGTTGAGAGCGGGCCTGCGGTCGTGAGCCGCGAGAACGGTCAGCGCCGGGTGGTGATCGAGGCCAACGTGCACGGCCGCGACATCGGGTCGTTCGTGGCGGACGCGCGCAAGCGCGTCGACGCCGAGATCGAGCTTCCGGCAGGCTACTGGACGACCTGGGGAGGCCAGTTCGAGAGCCAGCAGCGGGCCATGGGCACCCTCTCCATCGTGGTCCCGGTGGTCATCGGCCTGATTTTCCTGCTCTTGTTCGGCACCTTCGGCTCGGTGCCCCAGGCGGCCCTGATCCTCATGAACATCCCGTTCGCGCTGATCGGCGGTATCGCCGCCCTGTTCCTCTCGGGCCAGCACCTCAGCGTGAGCGCGTCGGTCGGGTTCATCGCCCTCTTCGGGGTGGCGGTGCAGAACGGCGTCATCCTGGTCAGCACGCTCAACAAGCTGGTGGCCGAGGGAATGCCCGTCGAAATGGCGATTCGCGAGGGCTGCCTCGTCCGTCTGCGCCCCGTCCTGATGACCGCGATGGTCGCCAGCCTCGGACTCGTTCCCCTGGCGCTCTCGCATGGCATCGGCGCTGAGATCCAGCGGCCGCTGGCACTGGTGGTCATCGGCGGGCTGTTCTCGTCGACGGCGCTGACGCTCTTCTTGTTGCCCGTGATGTACCGATTGACGGCCAGGCGCCATAAGCCGGCCGCAGCGAAGCCCGAGGAGGTCCTGGTATGAAGTTGGTGACGGTGATCTTTCCGACGTCGCGCCGAGAGAAACTGGTCCGCGCCCTGGCGGACCATCCGGTCCCGGGGCTGAGCCTCAGCCGGACCGAGGGCTTCGGCAAGCAGTCGGGCCCCCTGGGCTTGATCGAGCGCTGCCGGGTAGAGGTGATACTTCCGGACGAACAGCTCGAGCCCGTGCTGGCGCTGGTGGAGTCGGTCTTGTCAACCGGCCATCCGGAGGATGGCGTGGTCTTCTGGCAAAGCCTGGAAGGCTACAAGCACCTGTAAAGAGAGGGGCTGTCTCACAACTGTGAGGCAGCCCTTTTTGTCGGAGCCTTCGTCACGCTCGCGCAAGCCGGAGTCCAGTGGATTCCCGCTTGCGCGGGAATGGCGGCATGGGTGGCGCACCCCTGTCGGGACAGCCCCCTTTAGCCGAAGACCTGGGATAGCAAGGCCATCGCCTTTTCAAGCAGCCGCTCGACGGGGCTCTTGCTCGCCTTTGGCGGGTAGACTCCCTCGAAGAGTACCGGGTGGATGGGGTGCATCCGCTCGGGGTAGCGATCGTAGTAGAACCGCATCAGGTCACGATCCCGGGACGCCGAGAGGTCCAGGATCGTGGCGTTCTTGAAGGAATCCTGGGGGCTCACCCATTCCATGCGGTTGCCGAGCGGCTTGCCGTTCAGGGAGGCCGAGCCGTCGCCGGCGAGGTGAAGGCCCTTGCTGGGGATGGCCTCATCCTTGCCGTACGGGTGCAGGGCATGGCTGCTGCGCTCGACGAGGACCACGGGCCGGCCCTGCTCGTCCTTCGATAGGTCCTGCCAGGGAGTCATGGTCGCCCCGTAGTGCCAAGAGGTGTAGAGGTACTCCGGCTCGAGCTTGCCGCTCTTGCCCGGCTTGAGGTAGACGGCCATGGTGCTCGAATCGGTTGCGTGGTAGTTCGTGAACTTGTTGTCCACGTAGTAGTGGCTGTAGGTGAGGACGGTGTACTCGCCCTTCTTGGAGACGGAGACGCTGCCATGCAGCGGCTGTTCGCCTCCGATCACGCCGTGGCGGTAGGCCGCGGCGTCGGTCGTGTTCTTTCCGTCGCGATCGAAGTCCGGCAGGATGGGAAAGGAGTCCTCGTTGGGCGCGAAGACCATGTGCGGCAGGTAGGCGTAGGGATCGAACTTGCCCTGGGGATCGTCCGGGTTGCGGATCTCGGGAGTCTTCCAGCTCTGGCCGGATTTCTGCAGCCCGGTGAACGCCTGGGCCTTCTCGGCGGCCGATTCCTCGCGGAGCTGGCGAATTCCGCGTTTGCCGCCGTCCGACTTGCGCGCGAGCATCTGCCCGGGAGCAATGTCGGCCCGCTTGCTCTGGCGCTTCGACTCGGCCTGGTCGCGCTCCTTCTGGGAGGCGGAGGGATCGGTCACCCGGTAGGACAATTCATCCGCCACGCGGACTTCCGCCTGGACCGGGGGCTTGTACTGGGACGGAATGTTCGTCAGATCCATCGCTAAATTACCTCGCGCCATGGGGATCGCTTCTCGCTTCGTTGATTATCGCCAGGAAGCGCCGATGACTGACGTGCCAAAGCCGAGACGCTACAATGAGGGTTGCCCGTGCCGCCGCTGATTCCGGATCGCTTCCAGGAGGTCGCATGTCACTTTATCGCTTGATTCACGAGCGCCTCAGCGCCGCCCCCGCCGTCCCCGTGCTGGTGATCCCCGGGGGAGGCACGATCACCGCGGCCCAGGTCCTGTCGCAAGCCGAGCGCTACGCCGCCTTCCTGAGCGGCCTGGGGATCCGGCCGGGGGATCGCGTCGCGGTCCAGGTCGACAAGTCTACCGAGGCCCTGATGCTCTACCTGGCCTGCCTGCGATCGGGCTTCGTCTTCATGCCCATGAACCCCGCCTACCTGGACGACGAGGTCGATTTCCTGCTCGGAGACGCCGAGCCCGCGGCGTTCATCCATCGCCCGGAAACCACGGAGAAGTGCCAGGCCATCGCCCAGCGCCGGGGCGTGAAGCATGTCTTCAGCCTGGGGACTGACGGTCAGGGGTCGTTACCCCGCGAGGCTGCGGCCGCGCCGGCGGTTTGCGCGATCGCGAGCTGCGGGGATGACGACCTGGCCGCGATGCTCTACACTTCCGGCACGACGGGCAAGCCCAAGGGCGCGATGCTGACGCACGGCAACCTCGCCTCCAATGCGCTCGCGCTGGTCGAGGCCTGGCGCTTCACCTCCGAGGACGTCCTGCTGCATGCCCTGCCCATCTTCCACACGCACGGGCTCTTCGTGGCCACTCACTGCGCGCTGCTTTCGGGGGCGCGGATGCTCTGGCTTTCCGGCTTCGAGCGGGATCGGGTGGTTTCGCTGCTTAGCGAGGCGACGGTCTTCATGGGCGTGCCCACCTACTACACGCGCCTCCTGGCGGGGGCGGACTTCACTCGTGAGGCCTGCCGCACCATGCGGCTCTTCGTCTCGGGGTCGGCCCCGCTGCTGGCCGAGACGCACCGGGAGTTCGAGGAGCGGACGGGCCATGTGATCCTGGAGCGCTACGGGATGACCGAGACCGGGATGAACACGGGAAATCCGTACGAGGGGCCGCGCGTGCCGGGAGCGGTCGGCAAGCCCTTCCGGGGCATCGCCGTTCGCGTGGTCGGAGAGGATGGTGGGGCGCTAGGTGCGGGCGAGGTGGGCGAGATCCAGGTCAAGGGCCCCAACGTCATGAAGGGCTACTGGCGCTTGCCTGAGAAGACGGCCGCGGAGTTTACGGCCGACGGTTACTTCAAGACGGGCGACGTCGGCAAGCTGGACGAGCGGGGCTACCTTTTCATCGTGGGGCGCGCCAAGGACATGATCATCTCGGGGGGCTTCAACGTGTATCCCAAGGAGATCGAGGCCCTGATCGACGAGCTGCCGGGAGTGGTGGAGTCGGCCGTGGTGGGGGTGCCGCATCCCGACTTCGGCGAGGTTGGCGTGGCCGTGGTCAAGGCGAGCCGAGCGATGAGCGAGGCCGAGATTCTGCCGGTCTTGAAGGCGCGGCTGGCCAATTACAAGGTCCCCAAGCGGGTCTTCTTCGCGGATGACTTGCCGCGCAACGCCATGGGCAAGGTCCAGAAGGCCCTCCTGCGGGAGCAGTACCGAACGCTGTTTACCAGTCTCCCTTTACAAAGCTTATTGTGATATCCTGCTGATCAGACGTCCCGGTTTTGAAGGCGTTCCCGCGAGGGACGCCGGATCAGTCCCTGGCGGGTGGCCCGCCGGGCGAAGGAGGATGGATGAGACGGGGGATCGGCTTGAGTTTCGGCCTCGTGCTTGGTGCGCTGCTGGGGGCGGGGATGATGTACGTGATGGATCCGGAGCGGGGTCGCCGTCGGCGGCTGCTGGCCCGGATCAAGGCGACGCGCAAGCGCCATGAGCTCGAAGCGGTGGGCGGCCGCATGGTGGCCCGGTCGCGCGACCTGCGCAACCGCGTGCGCGGACGGGTCGTCGAGGCCCAGGCGGCCTGGAAGGAAACTCGGGTGGACGACGAGATCCTGCTGGAGCGGATTCGCTCGCGAGTCGGTCACTGCAGCGATCATCCGCGCAACATCCTGGTGACGGTGCAGGACGGCATGGTGACGGTCGGCGGCCCGATCCTGGCGCGGGAGGTGGACGCGGTGATTCGCTGCGTGCAGGGCGTGCGCGGGGTGCGCGGCGTGACCAACTGCCTGGAGGTTTACCGCGAGAGCGCCCAGATGCCCGCCATTCAGGAATAGACCTTGATGCGAAAGGACCGCCGGCGGCTTGCGCTGGCGGTCCTTTCGCGTGTGAGGCGCTAGTGTTCGGCGCGCTCGCGGTCGAGGGTTCGCCGCTCGCGACGGGCCACCCCGGACTCGTAGGCGGCCACGATGACGGCATCGGCGACCGCCGGGGCGACCTTCCGGTTGAAGACACTGGGGATGATGTAATCGTCGCGCAGTTCGTGCTCGGGGATGATGTCGGCGATCGCCCGGGCGGCGGCCAGCTTCATGGCCTCGTTGATCTCGGAGGCCCGGCAGTCGAGCGCCCCGCGGAAGATGCCGGGGAAGACGAGCACGTTGTTGATCTGGTTGGGATAGTCCGAGCGGCCGGTGGCCACGATGCGGGCGAAGGCGTGGGCGTCCTCGGGGCGGATTTCCGGGGTGGGGTTGGCCATGGCGAAGACGATGGCGTCCGGCCGCATGCCGGCGAGGTATTCGGGCTGGATGGTGCCGGGTCCGGAGACGCCGACCAGGACGTCCGCTCCCAGCAGGGCCTCGCGCTGGCCACCCCTGCGATTCTCGGGGTTGGAGTGCTCCGCGAGCCAGCGCTGATGGGGCAGCAGCCCTTCCTGGTCGGCGGAGACGATGCCGTTGCGGTCGCAGCCGATCAGGTTGCGGACGCCGGCGCCCATGAGCATCTTGGCGATCGCCGTGCCGGCCGCGCCGATCCCGTTGACCACCACCTGGATCTCGTCGATCTTCTTGCCCGTGAGCTTGAGGGCGTTGAAGAGGGCCGCGAGCACGACCACGGCGGTGCCGTGCTGGTCGTCATGCATGACCGGGATGTCCAGCTCGGCCTTGAGGCGAGCCTCGATCTCGAAGCAGCGCGGGGCCGCGATGTCCTCGAGGTTGATGCCGCCGAAGCCGGGGGCGATCGCCTTGATCACGGCCACCAGGCCGTCGACGTCGCGGCCGTCCAGGCAAAGCGGCCAAGCGTCAACGTCGGCGAACTCCTTGAAGAGCATGGCCTTGCCTTCCATGACGGGCATGGCCGCCTCGGGGCCCAGGTCGCCGAGGCCGAGCACGGCCGAGCCGTCGGTGATGACGGCGACGGTGTTGCGCTTGATGGTGAGCGTGTGGGCCTTGGAGGGGTCGGCGGCGATGGCCTGGCAGACCCGCGCGACGCCCGGGGTGTAGACCCGCGAGAGGTCGTTTCGAGTCTTGAGGGGCACGCGGTTCTTGATGGCGATCTTGCCGCCCAGGTGGGCCTGGAAGGTCAGATCCGAGACGTGGATCACCTTCACCCCCGCCACGCCGTTGAGCATGTCGACGATGAGCTCGCCGTGCCGTTCGTCGCGGCAGTTGACCGTCCAGTCGCGGATCAGGCTGTCGTCCATGACCTCGACGATGTCCACGGCCCCGATGTCCCCACCTGCCTCTCCGATGCGGGTGGCGATCGCCCCGAGCATGCCGGGCCGATTGGAGACATGGAGTCGGAGGGTGATGCTGTAGCTGGCCGTGGGGCAGAGAACCTCGGGAGTCACTGGTGGATCCTTTCGAAGCACGCGGGTTTCCGAGCTGATTATACTCCAAAGTTGCCTGTTGACGCCCCGCTCGGCTTATTACGGATCTTTCGAGCGTATGAAGCTTTGCGATGCGCTAGACTGAACCCGGGGTCATCGTGATCGCGTGAGGCCAAGCGGCGAGAGGAGAGCAGTCATGGAGAAGCGGGACGGGTTGGCGCATGCCACGCTGGGGGGCGGTTGCTTCTGGTGCCTGGAGGCGGTTTTCCTCGAGTTGCGGGGCGTCTTGCGGGTGCAGTCCGGGTATGCCGGCGGCTCGCTGCCGGACCCGACCTACGAGGCTGTCTGTTCCGGCCGGACCGGCCATGCGGAGGTCGTCCAGGTCGACTTCGACCCTGCCGAGCTGAGCTACGCCGACTTGTTATCCGTATTCTTCGCCATCCACGACCCGACCACCCTGAACCGCCAGGGAGCCGACGTGGGCACCCAGTACCGCTCGGTCATCTTCACCCATGGCCCGGAGCAGGAGGCGACGGCCCGCCAGGTGATCCAGGGCCTCGAAGCCGAGGGGCTCTTCGACGCGCCGATCGTCACGCAGGTGGAGCCGCTGGAGAAGTTCTATCCGGCCGAGGAGCACCACCAGGACTTCTTCGCCCGCAACCCCTACCAGCCCTACTGCATGGCCGTGGTCGCGCCCAAGGTCGTCAAGTTCCGCAAGCAGTTCGTCGAGCGCCTGAAGCGCTAGAGCGTGCAAGATCGCGCCTCGGCCCGGGTACAATACCCTCGGTCGATTGCTTTGCCAATGCCGGCTCGAGGCGCGGGGCGAAGCGCGGTGCGTCGAAAGGCATCCCCCATGGTCGAACCCATCCTTCCCGGGACCCGTACGGCCCCGGCGCGTGCCCCCCGGACTCTGGCCAAGGCCAAGGCCCAAGCCGAGGAGGCCCCCAAGGCGCCTCCTGTCGGCGATCGCCTGCTCCTGAAAAATCAGGCTCCCGCCAAGGCCCGGCCGACGCCCATTGCGCCCGACGGGAATCTCGACTACTACCAGAAGCGGCACCTGGACTTCCAGGCGCGCCACCCGGACCGCTCACCCCCCACGTACTACCTGGGTTACGGGGACGTCTACGTGCGCCGGTTCACCGAGGTCCTCAGTCCCGAGCTCTCGAAGGAGGGCCAGGAGTGGTTGATGCGGGCGCGCCAGAACTTGCAGTCGGCCATCGAAGACGAGCTTTTGCGCCATCCCGATGCCGAGCTCGATGACGAGGCCTTCACCGCCTTCGCCTACGACACCCACAGCAAGGCCTACCTGGACGCGGGCTTGACCGATCTGCCGCTCGACGACCTGATCCGGGTGGCCGTGACCCCCAGTCTCAGCGACACGCTGAACGCGAAGGGGATCAAGGTGATCGCCGAGACGGCCGAGATCGTCGCGCGCGACAAGCTGGCGGTCGCCATGGACGCGCCGACGGAGCTGGCGGCCGAGATCCTCCATGCCCTGAAGACCTCGCCCGACTTGCTTCAAGACGTCGTCATGCTGCTGGATACCGCCGAAAATGCCCGCATGCTGCGCGAAGGGCTGCTCAAGCTGAAGGCGTGGCCGACTTCGGTGGTCGAGGGGATCTGGGATCTCACGACCCGCGGGGTGCAGAAGGCAATTGAGGCCCTGAAGACGTTTCAGTTCCGGGACCTGGCCTCCGCCTGAGCCGCGCGGAGCGGCCGCCGCATGGAGGCGATGGCCGGAAGCGGGGATGAACCTTCGTAGCTGCTGACCTTGTCGCTGCGATCGGGCGTGGCTAGGATGGGCGCAAGCCCTGAGCGGCCCGGAGGTCAGGATGCCGCACGATCTGCTCTTCGACGTGTTCTACCTGCTATTGAGCGCGGTGCTTTCCGGCTTCATCGGCCTCGAGCGGGAGTGGCGAAACAAGGCAGCGGGGTTCCGGACGCACGTGCTGGTGGGCATGGGGACGACCTTGCTGACCATCCTGTCGGTGCAGGCCTTTCCCGCGGGGGATCCGTCCCGGATCGCGGCTCAGGTGGTGACGGGCATCGGTTTCATCGGCGCGGGGGTGATCCTGCACCGGGGCTACCTGGTGCGGGGGCTGACGACCGCCTCGACGCTGTGGATGACCATGGCCATCGGCATGGCGGTCGGCGTGCGCTGGATCGCCATCGCCCTGATCGCCACGGCCTTCGCCCTGGGTACCTTGCTCCTGCTCGGCTACATCGCCGATTGGCTGCCCTTCCCCGAGCGTCAGCGCGTTTACCTCGACGTCTTCGTGCCTCCCGAGCAGGCCCGATCCATCCGGAGGATCCTCGACGAGGCCCGGACGGTGCTGCGGCGCGGCGAGCGCTCGATGGGCCCCGAGGGGGCCGTCTTTCACTTCAGCGTCGTGCTTAGCGGCGTGACCGGCGGCGAGATCCTCGACTGGGTGGAGCGCCTCACAGAGGCCGGAGCCACCCGCGTCACCTGGAACAGCATCGGCGAAGAGCCGCTTTAGTGCTAGGCCGTGGCCGTATGGGCGCCTTCCCGGGCAATCACCGGATCGGCCTGCATGGCCAGCCGTACCGCCTCGTTGCGCTCGATGCCCGCCGGATCGTCCGCCAGGATCCCCTGCCTGCTGAGTTCACTTCGGATCGCGCTCACCGGAACACGGCCGAGGTCGTCCTCCGACAGGCTCGCCGCGACGCCGAGGGCCGTGCCCAGCGTGGCGTTGAACTGGACGAGCCGGCAAAGCGAGTGGGCAAAGGGCGTGTAGCCCGCCGAGCGGCTGGCGATTCCGAGGTTGCGGACGTTTGAGGCCAGGCCGGGTCCCAGCAGGATGGGGGCCGTGAGCGGTCCGGGCAGCTTGGGGGCGTGAAAGCCCCGGAAGTCGGGGTAGTAGCAGAAGGTGCCGAGCCTCTCGGGGGCGTCCGAGCGGGCGATCGCCTCCAGCGTGAGCCGTTGCCTCACGTCGAGGGCATGGCGCGTCTGCCGGACGTAGACCCCCCAGGGTAAGGTGACCGTGGCGTCGCTCCAGCCGAGGCCGTCCCGCAGGAAGCGCTCGAAGTGCCGGGCCTCAGCCTGGAAGACGGCATCCGCTCCTTCGCGCGACAGCTTGAGCAGCGTCTCGGGATCCTCGCTGAAGTACATCAGGCCGTTCCAGGAGGTCGTGTCGGGACCGGTCACGGCTACGTTGAAGCCGTCCGCCTCGAAGCGGTACGGGAAGGCGATGCCCTCAGCCTCGCGCCAGCGCTGGTAGGCCAATCCCAGGTGCGGAGGCCCGATGAGCACGTAGTCCACGCCGTGATCCAGCTCGAGGAAGCGGCGCTCGCCGAAGATCCGCTCTCGCAGGGCCTCCAGCTCGGGATCCTGCGCCAGCCTCCGGCAGGTATCGACGATGCGTTCGGGGCTCACGCCCTTCACGATCGGCAGGGGGCTGATGCCCAGGACATTCGGGATGCCGTACTCTTGGAAGCCGAAGGTGAAGCGGACTCCCGAGGCCTGGGCGAAGTCGCCGTCCGGGGTGGCATCGAGGAAGTGGCGGGCGGTGAGGGTGTTGCCGTCGGCGAGGACGAGGGCGCGAAGGCGATCGCCTTCCACGACCGCACCTTGCCACTCCGAGCGAATCAGCGTGACTCCGGCGCCCTCGAGCATGGCCGCGAGGGTGAGGTCTCCCGTGGAGGGTTCGAGGGCGACCAGCTTCACGTCGGCGCGGGCGAGGAACTGCCCGAAGAGGCCGTCGTGGGGCGAGTTGCCCGGTGGAATCAGGTGTCGGGCGTCGCGATCGACGAAGCTGAGGCCGTCCTCGGTGAGCAGGCCGCCGAGCAAAGCGCCAGGAGCGACGACGAGGCCCGTTCTGGCGCCCGAGCGGGCGGCGGCGATGGCGGAGAGGCAGGCTTCGGTTTCGTTTCCGACCACCAGCAGGTCGAAGTCAGCGGTCACGGGGCTTCCTTTCGCGTGAGGAGGGCAACTTCCTATACCCCGTTCGGCTCGGGAGTGGGCGGGGCGAGGGGGCG
The DNA here is from genome assembly GCA_036676455.1 of Candidatus Sericytochromatia bacterium. Lineage (GTDB taxonomy): Bacteria > Cyanobacteriota > Sericytochromatia > S15B-MN24 > UBA4093 > UBA4093. The sequence continues at coordinate 43,119 of JAKFCW010000011.1, read as the reverse complement.
AAACGACGTGGAGAACCAGGCGATCACGGCGCCGACCAGGCAGAGCAGGCCGGAGAGGGCGAAGACGGCTTCGAGGCTGAGCGTTCCGAGCAGGCCGCCGATCAGCGGGCCCGCGGCGATGCCGAAGGCCGATGCCGAGCCGATCCAGCCGATCATGGCGACCCGCTCGTCGGGTGCGACGCGGCTGGCGCCCAAGGCGTAGGCCACAGCGGGGATGCCGCCGGTGAACAGGCCCCAGATGCCGCACCAGAGAGTGAGGCTCATCAGAGATCCGCTGGTGGCGAGCGCTCCGGCGGCAGCGATGCCTCCGCCGAAGGCCAAGGTCAGGATCCTGGCGGAGCCGAAGCGGTCCGAGAGCCAGCCCATCAGCAGGGACGAGAAGATGGTGGCTCCGCCGATGACCGACAGGGCCGCGCCCGACCAGGATGCGGTGGCGCCGGCGGCTTCGGGGAAGCGGTGGACGACCAGCGGAAGCAGGACCTCGAAGGAGTTGACGGCCACCTGGGAGATGGCCATGAGGAGCATCATGGGGCCGACGAGGGCGATCGCCCGGCGGAAGCGCTCCCGGCCCGTCGTCTTGGGCTTGCTGGCGTTGTCGCTGCGCTCGGGTTCCTGGAAACCGAGCATGACCAGGCCTGCACCGAGCAGGCAGAGTGCGGCGACGACCCCGAAGGTCGCCTTGAAGCCGAAGGCGTCCTTGGTGATGCCGCCCAGGAAGGGGCCGAGGGCGAAGGCGACGCTGCTCACGGTCTGGGAGATGCCCAGGATCCGGCCGATCTGGTCTTCGGGGACCAGCTTTGACAGGGCGCCCGCGGTGATGGCGGAGAGGCCCCCCAGCACGCCGTACATGGCGCGCAGGCCCGCCAGGTGCCAGACCGAGGTGGCGAAGCCCATGGCTCCGATGAGGACGGCGTAGGCGAGCATCGTCCGGAGGATCAGCTTGCGCAGGCCGATGCGCTCGGCGTGGTGGCTCCAGAACGGCATGAAGATACCCGAGCAAAGGGGCGTGAGCGCCCCCAGGAAGCCGGACCATGCCGCCACTTGCCCCGGATCCGTCACGCCGAGCTCAGTGACGTAAAGCGGCAGCAGGGGGAAGACGAAGGAGACTCCGACGTAGGTGACGAACTGGGCCAGCAGCAGGGTGAGGACGGTGGGGGTCATGGGGTGGGCTGATAGCGTGACGTTGCGGCCTGGGCCAGCGGGAGGTCGGTATGAATGGCGTGCAGCACCTGCTCGGTGACCTCCAGGCTCTCGAAGACGAAGTCGGGGGCGTGGAGGTGCAGGGCGTCCGCCGAGAAGGTGCCGGTGGCCACGGCGATGGTCCGGTTGTCCAGCACCTTGCCGCAGTCGATGTCGTGGGGGGTGTCCCCGATGATGACGACTTCCTTGCCAGCGTAAAGCTTGCCGGTGAGGGCGTGGGCGCGGGAGATGGCCACGGCCGGGAGGTCCCGCCGGTTGGCCGAGTCGCTGCCGTAAGAGCCCAGCCGGAAGTAACCGTCCAGTCCGACGGCGGAGAGTTTCAGGCGGGCGCCTTCCGCCACGTTGCCGGTGAGGATGCCGAGGGTGACGCGGGGGTCGTCGGCCAGGATGTCCAGTAGCTCGACGATCCCCGCGTGCACGTGAATGGGGCTCTCGGCGAGGGCGGCCTCGAGGTAGCCCAGGTAGCGCGCGATGGCCTGGTCGATGCCCGCCTCGATGGCATGGGCGGGCATGCCGGCGGCTCCGAGGAGCTCGTGACAGAGCAGGCGATCGGTCTTGCCGCCGAAGTCCCAGCCGTCGATGGGGCCCGCCGTGCCGTACACGTCTTCGAGCCCCCGGCGAAAGGAGCCCTTTCCTGCGCCGCGAAGCGAGAGCAAGGTGCCGTCGATGTCGAATAGAATGAGTCGTTGCATGCCCATGATTCTACCCGGTTCGGGGCACGCGTACTCTCTTGCGGGCCCCGAGCGCGGGAGGTCGTTACCTGGGCGATGGAGCGATGGGTCGCGGCATGTCGGGCGTGCGGACGCGTGCGCTGTAGGTGATGACGACCTCGCCGCCTGCCGGGACCGAGGGGCGGAAGCGCAGCTCAGACGCCGACGGGCGGTCGTAAGGATGCGAGTTGGCGAGAACGGTCCAGTCGCCTGGCAGGTGCTCGCTGACGTCGACTGTCACGGCGCGGTCCAGCTGATTGCGCACGGTGATGGAGTAGGCCAGGCGCGCGCCTTCGTCGGTCACCTCGTACTGCGTCTGCTTGCGCTCGGCCGTCACATCGAAGGCCTCGCCCAGGTTCAGGATGAGCGGCTGGCCCTTGGGGGTGTCCGGGATCATGGGCTCGCCCGCCACCGCCTGGACACCCTGGCGATTCGGGGTGTAGACCGTCACCTTGCCGGCAGGAAGCGGCTTGCCGAGGTTGGCGGCCTCGGTGTTGGGGATGGTCAGGCGGATCTGGGCCTTGCGGGGAAGCTCGGGGGTCACGTCGCGGTAAAGGTTGACCGCGCTGCTGACGAGGAAGCTGCGCGTCAGCGGCACGCCCTCGGCGCGAGCGAGGGTGATCCGGGGCTCGCTGTTGCGCTCCAGGGTGATGCGTTCCGGCAGGCGGTACTGGTAGCGCGCGGCGAAGCTTTCCGCGGGAGCCTTGTCCATGGCGTAGGCGCGGAATCCGCCGTTCATGGGCACGGGGGGCCGGGACTCGCGCCGCACGTCTCCTGCGACCAGGGTGATCTGCGCATCCGGGAAGCGCCCTCCCGACTGGTTGCTCAGAGCCGCCCACTGGCTCCAGTCCCCGCGCGTCTGGTCGGCGTCGGTCATGAGCGTGTACTCGCTCTGCCAGCCGATGCGGTTGACGACGTAGGAGGCGGTTGCCGTACCGCTCCAGGGAGCTCCCAGCGTGACGATCCATTCGAGGGTGGGCTCGACGGCCAGGTCTGGCAGGGGCGGGTAGACTACCCGGCCGCCGGGATCGGGCGTGAGGCGATCGCCGATCCGGTACACGGGCCCGGAGTCGGTCATCAGGAGGGTGGCATCGATGGAGCCCGAGGCCGACACGATCTCCACCCTCCGGCCGTGATAGCGCTCCATCAGCCGCTCGCGGCTTTGCAGATCGTAACGGAAGCGCTTGTCGCTGACCGTCGCCGGGATTTGCAAGTAGGCGCCGCGCGCCTCGGTCTGGGCCGCGACGGGCGACAGGCTCACGATCTGCTCGCCGGCCGCCAAGGAAACCCGGGCCGTCTCGCTCACCAGGGCCCAGTCATCGGCGTACAGGGTCAATCCGTAGGCCGTCGTTTCGGCCTGCTGCAGCGGCAACCCTTCCCAGCGCGGGCTGCTCTGGGCGATTGACACGCTGCTGCTGCCGGGGGCATGGCATGCCATCAAGGCCAGGGACGTCAGGATCACGGGCCTCAGCAGCCGGGAGCGGGCCGCGAGGGATTGCCTCTCTTTGCCTAAACTGCCCATCTTGCGCTTCCTCCTGTCGAGTGGACCAGCCCAGTATGGAGTCCGGGGGCAAGCGGGTAAACGCCTGCTCCACCGCCACCGATCGCTCGGAGGGCGAGCGCCAGCCCCGGGGGACGGATCGGGAGAATTGGTTTGGGTGGGTTTCATGCGAGCGGGGGATGGGCCATAATCGGGTCAGCGCCCGCGGCTGTTGCGTAAGGCAGCGAAGCTGACCTGAAGCGACGACAGGCTGGTAATTGCGGCTGTTGCGTAAGGCAGCGAAGCTGACCTGAAGCGACGACAGGCTGGTAATTGCGGCTGTTGCGTAAGGCAGCGAAGCTGACCTGAAGCAACGAAGGGAGCAGAGGACTGTGCCGAAGACCCTGAAACCCCGGGGCTGGAGGAAGGTGGCGATGGCCTCCTGGCCGAAGCCCCATGACCCCACGACCTACGGCGTGCTCGAACTCGATGCCAAGCCGGCCTTGCAGTACCTGGACGCCCTGCGGGCCCGCACGGACGTTCCCGTCACCCTGCTTGCGCTCATATTGAAGATTCTGGCCCACGCCATGGCCCAGGAGCCGGCGTCGACGCGCATGCTGCGCTTCGGCCGCTGGGTCGAGCGGCCCAGCGTGGACCTTTTCGTGCAGGTGGATCGCGGCGGACGGGATCTTTCGGGGATCAAACTGGTCAACGTCCCGGCCAAAGGCGTCGTGGCGATCGCCGAGGAGATCTCCGCGCGCGCGAGCGCCGTGCGCGCCGACGCGAGCCGCGAAGCCTTGCGCCGCTCGACGTCCGTCACGGATCGTCTTCCGATGTTCCTCATGCCCCTGGCCTTGAAGTTCCAGGACCTGCTCGCCCACGACCTCGGCATCGGCATCCCGGCCCTGGGCATCTTTCCGGATCCCTTCGGCGCGGCCATGGTGACCAACGTCGGGAGCCTGGGGCTGGACCTGGCCTTTCCTCCGGTACCCCCGCTCGCACGCAGCTCGCTGGTCATGGCGCTGGGCCGCGTGACGGATAAGCCCTGGGTCGTCGACGGCCATGTCGTGGTCCGGCCGGTGCTGACGCTGGGCGTGGCGATTGACCACCGGGCCCTCGACGGGGCGCAGGCCAGCCGCATGGCCCAGATGCTCACCGCTCTGCTGGCGGATCCCATGGGAGCCTTCGGCCCGGATGGCAACGGCGAGCCCGAGTCTCGGTCCTGATTTTAAAGGTCGCCCTCAGATGGAGCGGAAGCCGTCGTTCGAAGGCGCTTGCGGGGTGAAGCGCGACAGCGGGAGGGTGAACCAGAAGCAGGAGCCCTCGTTCACCTTGCTGTCGACACCGATCCGGCCGCCATGCGCCTCGACCAGGGCCTTGGAGATGGGCAGCCCGAGCCCGGCCCCCCCGTGCACGCGGGTCGTCGACGGATCGACCTGGTAGAAGCGCTCGAAGAGATAGGGTAGATGCTCACGGCTGATGCCGATGCCCGAGTCCTCCACCTCGACGCAAGCTTCGTTCTCCTTGGCGTGCACCATGAGGGCCACCTGGCCTCCGGTCGGCGTGAACTTGAAGGCATTGGCGATCAGGTTGGAGAGGACCTGCGCGATGCGCAGCCCGTCCATGCGCAGGGTCAAGGGCAGGTCCGGCAACTGCATCTGCAGGGTGACGCCCTTCGCTTGGGCCAGCGGTGCGAAACTGACGGCCACCTCCCGGACCTTGTTGACGAGGTCCGCCTCCTGGCAATTGAGGCGCAGCGCCCCGGACTCGAGGCGCGCGAAGTCGAGCAGGTCGTCTACGAGGCCCTCGAGGCGCTTCGCCCCCATGAGAATCTGGGAAACGTAGGTCCGCTGATCGAGGGAGAGCGAACCACCGATCTGCTCCTCGAGGAACTCGGCGTAACCCAGGATGGTGGCCAGCGGAGTGCGCAGCTCGTGCGAGACGGTGCTGATGAAGCTGCTCTTCAGGGCGTCGAGTTCTTGCAGGCGGACGTTCTGGGCGTGCAGGGCCGCTTCCATGCGCTTGCGGCCAGTGATGTCACGGGCGATCGCCAGGATCCGGGGGGCGTTGCCCAGGTGGATCACCTTGACCGCCACTTCCAGGTCCACCCGGTGGCCGGCCTTGTGCACGATCACCGTCTCGTAATGGTCGTGAACCTGGCTACCTTGCAGCCGCTCGGCCATGCGGACCTGCAGGATCGTGCGCGCGTCCTCGGGTACCAGATCGAAGAAGGCGGGCAGGGCCGTCAACTCGTCATGAGAGAAGCCCGACATGCGGGTGAAGGCCTCGTTCACCTGCACGATCTTGCGGCCGTCCACGATGAAGAACCCCTCCCCGAGGTCGCTCTGCGCCTCGAAGATTGCCTTGTAGACGGCGTTCTCCTCGCTGATCGCCTCCTCGCCCAGCGCACGCTCCGCCAGGCGCTTCTGGGCGCGCGCCAGCAGCACCTTGAGCCGATCGGCCTCCCGCTTCGCGGCGTCAAGCTTCAGCGTCGCCTCGCGGAGTTCGCCTCGAAGGCGCGTGATCTGCGGATCTATCCCTTGCTCGTTTGCCATGCCTTCATCATGCCACGCGCCGCTGGATCCGTGAACTGGGCGCTTCGTACAAGCTCCTCGTCAAGCTTGACAGCCGCAAGGAGATCCCGGATTCTGGTTGGGAAAGGAAGCCCATGAACCAGACTGAGACCGTTCTTCCACCGCCCTCCGCGTCGATCCCCACCTGGGACGCCCTCCGAGTCGAGGACGTCACCAAGGTCTATCCTCCCCGCTGGGGACGCCCCCCCTTCACGGCCGTCAGCGGAGTCAGCTTCGGCCTGAACCGCGGCGAGATCCTCGGCCTGCTCGGCCCCAACGGCGCCGGCAAGACCACCACCATCAAGATGATCGCCGGTCTGCTGCGCCCCACCTCCGGGCGCATCGTCATCGGGGAAAGCGATGTCGCGACCGATCGCTCGAAGGCCGCCTCGCGCCTCGGAGCCGTCCTCGAGGGCAACCGCAACCTCCACTGGAAGCTGACCGTCCGCGAGAACCTCGAGTACTTCGGCACCCTCAAGGGCGTCTCCGGCGTGAAGGCCCGCTCCGAGGAACTCGTCGAGCGCCTGGACCTCGGCGATCACCGCAAGAAGCGGGTCGGCGAGCTGTCTCGCGGCCTCCAGCAGCGGGTGGCGATCGCCATTGCCCTCCTCAATTCCCCTCAGCTCCTGCTGCTCGACGAGCCCACCCTGGGCCTCGACGTCGTCTCGGCCTCGACCTTCAAGGACATCGTCCGGACCATCGCGCAGGACGGCTGCGGCATCGTCCTGACCACCCACCAGATGGAAGTCGCCCAGGAACTCTCCGACCGGATCGCCATCATCGCCGGCGGCAAGCTCGCCGTCATGGACTCCCTGCAGCAACTCCAGGCTTCCTACCGCACGCCGGGCTACGAGATCACGGTGCGCGGGTCGCTGACGACCCCGCTCCAGAGCACCCTTTCGGAGCTTGGTGCGCAGGAGTTCACCGAGGAGCGGGCGCTTACCAAGTTCGTCTTGCCGGAAGGCAAGGCCGGAAGCCTGTACCAGGCCTTCGAGCCGCTGCGCCAGGCCGGCCTCGAGCTCGTCTCGGTCAACCAGCAGGACGTCAACCTCGAAGAGATCTACCGTCGGGTGATTGGAGGCCGCGCATGAACTACCCCGCCCTGTTCTGGGCCGAATTGAAGCGGGAGTTCATCCTGACCTTCCGCTATCCCTTCGAGCTGGTGAGCCGCCTGATCTGGAACCTCGGCTTCGCCCTGATGATCTACTACGGCTTCGGCGCCGTCGGCAACGCCCTGCCTGGCTTCCAGGAAGGCCAGCTCGGGCGCCTGCTGGGCCTGCTCATCACCTTCATCGCCATGAACGGCCTGAACAACGTGACCGAGCTGCTGGCCGAGGAGACCCAGACCGGTACCCTCGAGCAGGCGGCACTCAGCCCGCCGCCCCTGGTCGTCATCATGCTGATGCGCGACGTGGCGTCGCTGATCGAGATGCTGCTGCGCTTCGTGCTGGTCATGGCGATCGCCATGGGCCTCACCGGCGCCCAGTTCCACCTCGACTTCGCCTCCTTCGCCCTGCTCCTGAGCCTCATGTACTTCGGGCTCGAAGGCATCGGCATGATGCTCGGCGGCGCCGCCCTGCTTTACAAGAAGATCGCCACGCTGGGCCAGTTCGCCGTGATGCTGGTCTTCGGGCTCGCCGTCTTGCCCCTGGAATCCCTGCCCAAGTGGATGGAAGCCTTCGTCAACCACTTCCCCTTCACCCAGGCGCTCATGCTCCTGCGAGAAAGCGCGATCCAGGGCGTCCCCCTGTCGCAGCTCATCGCCAACGGGTCGATCACCAGCCTCGCTGTGACCGCCCTGACCTTCCTCGCTCTGGGAATCCTCACCTTCAGCTTCGCCGAGCGCAAGGCCCGCGACTGGGGAACCCTCAACCAGTACTAAGTGCAAGCCGAAACGCCCGCTTGGAGCCCTTTAGGGCTCCAAGCGGGCGTTTCGCCGTCTTACCAGGCGCTCAGACTCTCGCGAATCTTGGCATTCGCCTCCTCTAGTACCGGCGTTCCGTGCATGGGCAGGACCATCGCGAGCTCCAGCGACATCAGCCGCTTGGCCCCCGATAGCGCCACCTTCTTGCTGCCACCGCCCCAGTAAATCACCTTGTGCTGGAACTCCCCCTTGGGCTGGCGCAGGATCAGCTTGCTGAGGCCTTCGACCTTGGGGAAGTGGAAGACCGCATCCCCCACGAACGCGAATCGGCGACCCTCGACGTCCCCGACGAGGGCATGCTCTCCCCCCCCGATCCCGGGGATGGAGACGGCCCTGAGGCCTGCGGGCAGGTCACTTTGCCAGGTGTAGCGGTGATCGGGCCGCTTGACGAAGCGGTCTCCCCCCTTCTCGGGCACCCAGACCGGGATGCCGTGGCGCTCGCGGATGGCCTCGGCGTCGCGATCATGCAAGCCCGTGGTCAACAGCACGTGCTGCGGAGCCCCGAAGGCCATCACGCGCTCGGCATCCCGGGCCTCCGGCCACGCCGGATCCACCCAGACGACCACGTCCCCCTGCCGGTACGCGTACGAGCGCAACGGCAGTCCAAGCAGCCCTTTGGCCGTCCAGGTGATCAAGCGACCGGGGATCAACTCTTGCATGCATGGCTCCTTGCTGGGTCAAGTCGTGAACACGTCATGAGAGCGGGGTCGCTAAGATGCGACCCCGCTCTCATGACTATACCTTAGCCTGCTTCCAAGCCCCGGCCTCGCCGACGATGCGTCGCTCGCTTAGCCTTAGCCAAACCCGAAAAGATCGCCTACACTGAGGGCATGGATATCCTCTCGATGGTCCTGGTGGCGGCCCTTTGGGGCGGATTCTTCGTGGTCGGCAAACTGGCCGTCAGCGATGTCGCTCCGCTGGTGGTTGGGACGTGGCGCTTTCTGGTCGCCGCGCCCTTCTTCGTCATGCTCTTGCTCGCCGTGCGTGGCAAGGAGCGCCCGCCCGTCCTGCGGGATCTTCCGCTCTTGCTGGGGCTTGGTGCCACCGGTATCTTCGCCTACAACTGGCTGGCTTTCGAAGGCATGCGCCTGGCCTCCGCGGCCGACGGCGCCATGATCAGCCCCACGCTCAACCCGATTCTCACGATGATCCTCGCCGGCTGGCTCTTCGGGGAGTCCATCACGCGCCAGCGCGTCCTCGGCATCGCCCTCGCCATCCTCGGGGAGCTGCTGGTCTTCCAGGATGCCCTCGTCGGAATGCACGCCCATCCCGAGCGCCTCTGGGGGGACCTCTACTACCTGGGCTCGGCCGTCTGCTGGTCGGCCTTTACCCTCCTCGGGCGCGTGGCGGCCTCGCGCCTGGGCCCCATCACCACCTCCGCTTACTCCAGCCTGATCGGAGCCGCCCTGCTCCTGCTGGTGACCGGTCCCGGCGTGCTGGACGTGCCCATGGCGGGCCAGCCGGCGCTGCGCTTCTGGCTTGCCGTCTCGTTCATGGCCGTGGGCGGGACCGTGCTCGCCCTCGTTCTCTGGAACCGGGGCATCGCGAGACTCGGAGCCGTAAAGGCGGCCAGCTACACGTACCTGGTGCCCGTCTTCGCGATCCTGATGTCCGTGGTCTTCCTGCATGAACGCCCCGGCCTCGTGCAGGTCATGGGCAGCGGACTCGTCCTGGCGGGGGTGGCGATCGCCAACCGCCGCTCACCCTCCCGCCCGCTCCCCAAGGCCGCCTGATATGCCGGAGACGACCGTCCCCGACAGGAAAGCCCCGGACCCCGACAGCTCCTGGGCCCCCCTGCGACAGCCGGTCTTCCGGGCCCTCTGGATTGCCACCTTCGCCTCGAACATGGGCACCCTGATGCAAACCGTGGGCGCCGCGTGGCTCATGACCTCGCTGGCCACCTCCCCCGTGCTCGTGGCCCTGGTCCAGAGCGCCAACACCCTTCCCGTCTTCCTCCTCGGCGTGGTGGCCGGCGCCCTGGCCGACATCATCGACCGCCGCAAGCTCCTGCTGCTCACCCAGGCCTGGATGTGCGCCATGTCCTTCCTGCTGGCCGCTCTCACCCTGCTCGGCTGGACGAACCCCTGGACCCTACTCGGTCTGACCTTCGCCCTGGGCTTGGGATCCGCCCTGAACGCGCCTGCGTGGCAGGCCATCGTCTCGGAGCTGGTTCCTGGCAAGGATCTTCCCTCGGCGGTGGCCCTCAACTCGATGGGACTGAACCTGGCCCGAGCCGTCGCGCCTGCCATCGGGGGAGTCGTCGTGGCCGCCGCCGGCCCAGGGGCCGCGTTCTTGCTGAACTCGGCCTCGTTCGTCGGTGTACTCGCCGTGCTGTTTCGCTGGAAACGTCCCCCCATCCGCACCCGCCTGCCCGTCGAGCCCCTGCGCGAGGCCCTGGCCACCGGCATCCGCTACGTGCGCTACGCCCCCAAGGTCCAGGCGGTGCTGATCCGCACCGGCGCCTTCATGATCTTCGGCTCCGCCATCTGGGCGCTTCTGCCGCTGATCTCGCGCTTCGGACTGGGCCTGGGGCCCACGGGCTACGGCGCCCTGATGGGCTGTCTCGGCCTGGGGGCCGTCATCGGGGCTTTCACGCTCTCGCGCTTGCGCCAGGCCTTCGCGCTGAACCGTTTGCTGGCAGGTGCCACCTTGCTCTATGCCGCCGCCACCTTGGTGCCGGCCGCCTGGCATCAGGTCTGGGTGGTTTGCGTGGCCATGGCGATCGCCGGCTTCGCCTGGCTGGTCCTGGTGGCGAACCTCAACGCGACGGTCCAGGCCTTGACCCCGCCCTGGGTCCGCGGCCGCGCCCTCGCGGCCTACCTGCTGATCGCCTTCGGCGGCCAGGCCCTGGGTGCGGCCCTCTGGGGCGCCTTCGTCGCCTGGATCGGCCTCTGGCCCACGCTGAGCATCTGCGGAGCGGGCCTGCTCATGAACCTGGCTCTGGTGCGGCGGTTCCGCCTGGATCGGCCGAGCATGCCGCCGGGGGAAGCCCCGCTCGATCCGCCTGCCGAAGCCGAGGCCTGGCGCCAATCGCCGTCAGCCATCCGGGTGAGCATCGCCTACGCCTTCGATCCGACCGAGGAAAGCGCCTGCCGAGAAGCGCTAGGGGAGCTGCGCCTGATCCGGCTGCGCAACGGGGCGAGCCGCTGGCAGCTGACGCCCGACGGGCCCAGTCGCTGGGTCGAGTGCTTCGAGGTTCGCTCGGGGACCGTGCTCATGCGGCTCTACGATCGCATGACTCCTGAGGAGCGCGACGTGCTGATGGCCGTGCGCGCGCTGCACCGGGGCGCGGAGCCCCCGGTGTTGACGGTCGCGCCCGGTTGGGCGTCGAGTGGTTCTTGAGGGAAAGCTAGACGAGCAGGGAGGGAGACCAGGCGATGACCTGGTTACGTCCCCGGTGCTTGGCGCGGTAGACGGCCTGGTCGGCGCGCTCGATGAGGTCGGCTGGTGCCTGATCGTCAGGCTCCAGCTCGGAGACCCCGATGGAGGCGGTGACGGAGACCAGGGCCTCTCCACGTAGGTCGGTGACGGACAGCTCCGCGATGGCCTCGCGCATGCGCTCCGCGAGGATCATCGCTCCGGCCAGGTCGGTCTGGGGAAGCAGGACGGCGATCTCTTCGCCGCCGTAGCGAGCAGCGACGTCACAGGCGCGGACGCGCTCCTGGATGGCCCGGCAGACCTGCCGCAGCACCTCGTCGCCGGTTTGATGGCCGTAGGTGTCGTTGATCCGCTTGAAGTGGTCGATGTCGATGAACATCAAGGATAGGGGCTGGTCGAAGCGGCGGGCCTCGAAGAAGCGGCTGGCAAGCTGCTCCTTGAAGTGGGCATGCGTGATGAGGCCCGTGAGGCCGTCGGTGACGGCCTTGCGCTGGGCATCGAGGTACAGCCGCGAGACGGCTTCCAGCTTGTTCAGGTGCAGCTTCTGCTCTTCTTGCAGCTGGTAGGGGGCCAGCGCCATGGCCGCTTGAGCGCTCAGGGCCTCGACCTCTTTGAGATCCTTCGCCTGGAAAACGCGCCCCGATGCGTGGCCCGCGGTGACGAGGCCGATGACGCGGCCGTGCAGGATCAGTGGGAAGCAGGCGCTGGCACCGAGGCTGAGGAGCAGCTGGTCCAGGACGCCGGGATTGCGCTTGGCGGACCGGGTGACGAGGCGGGGCCGCAGCGGAGCTTCCTCGAGCCAGCCGCGTAGCGTGAACTCGGGGATGACCAGGGTTTCGGGCGAGTGGCCGATGCCGGCGGTCAGGTGGAAGCTGGCGTCACCGGGCGGAGGCAGCCAGAGTAAGAGCTGATCGGCCTTCGTGGCGCGCCGGAAGGCCTCGAGCACCGCCGTCGCGAGGCTGCCGAGATCGTCGCTGCGCCGCGCCAGCTGGGCGAAGCGCCGCGCATGCTTGGCGCCCGCGCTCGCACGGCCCGACGGACCGCTCGCTTGCCAGAGCGTCATGCCGGCGGTGACGCCCAGGCCCCCCAGCCAGCAGGCCGCGGAAGGCGGCATGCCGAGCCCTTCGAGCATGCGCGCCAGCACGAGGTAGCCGAGGCTGGCGCCGGCAAGGCGCCAGGTGACGGCAGAGGCGTGAGGCGCTTTGGGCTTCGACGGATCATGACGCATGGGACCTATTCTGGAGCAGGTCCGCGGCCATCGCAAGTGCGCTGATCACGAACAATCGTCCGTCTAGCCCCCTGCGTCCCCGGCGCAGGGCGCCCGCGGCTGAGGCGCAAGAACTCAGGCGCTACTTGGCGCCGCCGCCCTCGATCCGCCGGCGGTCCGCCTCGCGGCGCTGGAGCATGCCCTCGACCTGCTCGCGCATCGCCTGGCGATCGCCCTCGCTGAGGTCGCCCCGGGCGATCCGGGCCTCGATGCTGTGCAGCGGAGAACGATCGAGCTTTTCCGGCATCGACGAGCTGAACTCGGGCTCTCCGCGCTCCCAAGCGCGGAAGAACGAGACCACACCCATGACCCCGAGGACGAGCAGCCCGAACAAGGCGAATCCCCCCAGGACGGCGAGCAGGACGGATACGAGGATACTGTCCATGAGTTCCCTCCTTTTACCTAGACTCGACTCTAGGCTTCGGGAGGGGCGGTGGCAAGCGTCAAGCTGCGCATGGCCACCTCGGCCGGCGCTAGACCGCGGTCGGCTGCCCCAGGGTGGTGAGGTAGACGGTCGCTTCCTCGGCGGGAATTCCCAGCAGGTCATTCACGCGGTCGTCGAAGTAGCCTCCGATGCCGCTGGCGCCCAGCCCGAGGCGCATGGCAGCGATGCTCAGGCGCTCTCCGAGGTGGCCGGCGTCGAGGTGCACGTAGCGGTAGGCGCGCTCGCCGTATCGTCCGATGGCCCGCGGGAGGTGGGTGGTGTGGAAGACCACGGCGGCGGCCTTTCCACCGAGCTCCTGGCCGAGGCAGAGGTACTCGATCTCCATCGAGAGGCCGGTGAAGCGCACCTGCCGCAGCTCCCGGCGGGCCGGATCGTAGTGGTAGCACCCTGGGTCCAGCCCCTCGACGGAGTTCACCGCGACGTAGGTCTGCAGCAAGTCGGGGGCCAGCAGGTGCGGGGGCCTTGCGACCCGGGGATCGGTCGCGTCCTCGGGGCGGTAAGCGAAGTCGAGCACCTGGGCGAGCTGTTCGCGGGCGATTGGCCCGCCGGAATAGGCCCTAGTCGAGCGGCGCAGCACGATGGTGTCTCCCAGGGCGTCGTTCCAGGTGATCGGCGGGGCTTCCAGGACCTCGGCGAACCCGAACGAGGGTCGGGAGGCCGTGGGGGGCTGCGCTGCCACTGGGGCCGGGGGCGCCGAGAGGCGCGACGCGTCATGCAGCTCCCAGTGCCGCTCACCTTCCGGCGGGTGGCGGAAGTCCCGCTTCACCGCCGACGGCAAGGCCGAGGCCGCCTCGAGCTGGCCCCCGCCAAGCCTGTCCTGGCGAGGCAAGGCCAGCAGCATGAGGCCTGACTCCACGTGCCGCTCGAGGAAGAGCAGGTCCTCCAGCGCGTCGTCGTGGAAGCCGCCGACCGGTATGGCCGCGCGGCCAAAGAAGGGCGCCATCATCGCGGAGTTGCCCCAGACGTGGCCGGTGTCGAGCAGGATGCGCCGGTAGGCTCGGTCCTGGTAACGCCAGGCGCTGCGGAAGAAGACTCCGGTGTAGATGAAGAGCAGGTCGGAGGCGGCGACCGCCGGGTGCGCGAAGCTCAGTTCAGCCAGGCGCGCGCGGACGTCGCCTTCCCAGAAGCCGATGAGCTCGTGCTGGCGGACCTGGTAGTTGTAAAGGCCGTCGGGCAAGCCGGGATAGCCGTGGGCGGCGACGTAGATCTCCGTGGGGTAGAGGCCGCCGGCCGAGGGCGCCGCCCGCATCAGGAACTCCCGCTCGGGATAGGGCATCACGGCCGTCACCCCGTTGCTGAAGTACAGCAAGTGCGAGAGATCGGCCAGGGAGCGTTCCTCGAAGGTCAGCGCCTCCCATTCCTCCTGGACGTCCTCGGCGCGATCCAGCTCGGCGAACGGGAGGTACTGCGCGAGATCGACCCGCTTCCCCGTCGTGTAAGGCTTGAACGGCAGGGGCGGATGCGCCCAGTCGATCTTCGGCCGCTGAGAGGCCAGGCCTTCCGGGGAGTACTTGGTGGTTTCGTGGTAGAACTCGGCGACGCTCGGCTGCATGGCTTTCCTTGAAATCAGCCGCGGGCGCTAGCCCTGGGAGCGTCCGCGGCTGATTCTAAAGGCTCGCTCGCGGCCGGCTTGGACAGGCAGCAGGCCTTGTGCTTCTTCCCGGAGCCGCAGGGGCAGGGATCGTTGCGGCCCACCTTGGGCGGAGCGACGTAGGGGGCGTGCGAGTGACCGTGCGAATGGCCGTGGGCATGGTCGTGGCTGCAGTTGGGTCCGTGGACGTGCGTCAAGGCATCCTCCTGGTGTTCGGGGCGAGGGGCGCGTGAGAAGGGGCGCGCGGCGCATGGCGCCTGCGGATGACGCCATGCTACACCCGCCGGGGCGCCGTTGTCATCCCCGCGGCGCGGGTTAAGATGAGCCTGACGCCGGTCCGACTGGGTGACGAGGGAGGATGGCATGTCCCGGGTGGAAAAGACGATCGAGGTGAACGCCCCCATCGGGCGCGTCTACCGGTTCTGGGAGAACTTCGAGAATTTCCCGCGCTTCATGAGCCACGTCAAGGAGGTCCGCCGGGAGGGCGAACGCTACCACTGGAAGGCGGATGCTCCGCTGGGAGCGAACGTGCACTGGGACGCCGAGGTCATGGAGGCCGTGGAGAACGCCCACATCTCCTGGCGATCGACCGGCGGGCAGGTCCGCAACGATGGAGTCGTCCGCTTCGAAGAGCTGGGTCCCGAGCGCACCCGCCTTAGCGTCTCGATGTACTACCACACCCCCGCGGGCGTCGTGGGAGACCTCGTGGCCAAGGCCTTTCGCCGCGATCCCGCGCATGAGATCGACGACGACCTCAAGCGCTTCAAGCGGATCGTCGAGCAAGGAGAGGACGTGCCGGCGCCGTGAGTAGGCCCTCTCGCTCAGCGCAAGAACGGGTTGCTGCGGGCTTCCGCGCCGATCGTGGTCTCGGGGCCGTGGCCGGGAATCACCCGGGTCTCGGGATCCAAGGGCAGCAGGCGCTCATGGATCGAGCGCATCAGCGCGGCCTGGGAGCCGCCCCAGAGGTCGGTACGCCCGATGCCGCCAGCGAAGAGCGTGTCGCCGGTGAGCAGCAGTTTCTGCCCTCCGACGTGGAAGCAAAGCGAGCCCGGCGTGTGGCCGGGGGTGTGGATCACCTCGCCGGTTTGCGCGCCGATGGCCATGCGCTCGCCGTCCAGGACGAGGCGATCGACCGGAGGCGGCGCGCTCAGCGAGAAGCCGAAGAACGCGCCCTGCATCGGGACGCTCTCGTAGAGGGAGAGGTCGTCTGCATGCAGGAGGATGTCCGCGCCGTAGCGGGCCTTCAGTTCGGGCGTGCCGAGCACGTGGTCGAAGTGCGCGTGCGTGTGCAGAAGCGCGACGGGCGTGAGCCCATGGCGGTCGAGCACCTCGGCGATCCGGTCGGCGTCGCCCCCGGGATCGACCACGAGGGCCTTGCCGGTTTCGGGGCAGCCGAGGATGGTGCAATTGCAGCCGAGAGGCCCAACGGCCAGGGTTTCGACGATCATGGGGGGACTCCTCTTATGTAGCCGCAGGCGCTTCTGGTAGCCGCAGGCGCTTTCAGTCGCCGTGGGCGCTGATATCCATTCTAGCGCATCGCCCCCGGATCTCGTGAGGGTGCGCGGCTTGGCCGCTCGTTTGCTATCATGGCGGAGTCGACCATAAGGAGGTTCCAGTTGTCCGAGCCACAATCCAGTAACCGCGATCCCGTCTTGCAGCCCGCCATCCGCGTCATGCTCCTGCCCAAGGACACGAACGCGCGTGGGACCATCTTCGGCGGCGTGATCATGAGCCAGATCGACCTCGCGGGGGCCGTCGAGGCCCAGCGCCACACCCGTAAGAAGATCGTCACGGTGGCCGTGCGCGAGATCGTCTTCCACCAGCCCGTCTTCGTCGGGGACACGGTGAGCTTCTACACCAACGTGATCAAGAAGGGGCGCACGTCCATCACCGTGGGAGTCTGCGTCGAGGCCCAGCGGGCCACGGATCCTGACGTCACGGTCAAGGTGACCGAGGCCGAGACGATCTTCGTGGCGATCGACGACGAGGGCAAGCCCACGCCGCTCTAGCCATCACAAAGTAAGAGGGGCGACGCCGTGGCGCCGCCCCTCTATTTTTTGGTCTAGGCTTCCCAGTTGCTGAGCAGCTCGGTCAGCAGGCGCACGCCGGTACCGGTCGCGCCGGCCTCGTAGTAGGCCTTGGCCGACTCGGCCCAGGAGGGGCCGGCGATGTCGAGGTGAACCCAGGGGAAGTCCCCGACGAACTTGCCGAGCAGCATGGCCGCGGCGATCGCGTCCCCGCGGCGCGGGTCCGAGTTCTTCACGTCGGCGATCTCCGACTTGACCATGTCCTCGTAGACGTCCCAAGTGGGCATCTGCCAGACTCGTTCGCCGGTCTCCTGGCCAATCTGGTAGATCCGGTCCAGCAGGGCCTGGTCCTTGTCCTTGCCGAACATGCCGGTGACGTGCATGCCCAGGGTCACGATGATGGAGCCGGTCAGCGTCGCCAGGTCGATGATGGCCTGGGCGTCGTAGTTCTTGGAGGCGTAGCCGAGTGCGTCGGAGAGGATGACGCGGCCCTCGGCGTCCGTGTCCACGATCTCCATGGTCAGGCCGTTGTAGGTCTTGACCACGTCGCCGGGCTTGAGCGCGCTGCCACTCGGCATGTTGTCGGTGGAGGGGATGAGGCCGACCAGGTTGATGGGGAGCTTGAGGTCCGCCGCCGCCCGCAGGGTGCCCAGCACCGCGCCGGCGCCGCCCATGTCGGTCTTCATCTCTTCCATGCCCTTGGAGGGCTTGATGCAGAGGCCGCCGGTATCGAAGGTCACGCCCTTGCCGACCAGCACCACCGGCTTGTCCTTCTTCTTGCCACCCTGGTACTCCAGGATGATGAAGGCCGGAGGCTCGGTCGAGCCCTGGTTGACGCCCAGCAGAGCGCCGAAGCCTTGCTTCTCCAGCTCCTTCTTGCCGAGCACCTTGCAGGTGATGCCGCGGGCGTCGGCCATGGCACGCGCCTCGGCGGCCAGGTCGGTGGCCGTCAGGTCGCCGCCGGGGGTGTTGACCAGATTACGGACCCAGTTGGTGGCTTCGCAGACCAGGCGGGCCTTCTCGGCTCCGGCCTTGGCAGCCTTCAGGTCGCCATCCTTGGGGACGAGCACGGAGACGGCCTCGGGGGCGCGGTGCGCTTCCTTGCCGGTGGTGACGTAGGCCTTGTAGCGGTAGCTACCGAGCAGAACGGCCTCGACGGCCGCGGCAGAGGCCTTTTCCCAGCCGAGCGGCGCGACGCCATCCAGCAGGATGGCAGCCTTGGCGACCGGAGTGCCGATCAGGCCCTGGACGGCACCGCCGAACGCTTTGCGAAGGGTCTCGGACGTGACGTCCTGGCGCTTGCCGAGGCCGACGACGACCAGGCGCTTGGCCTTGATGCCGGCGGGACGGTAGATCGTCTCCGACTCGCCGACCTCGGCCTTGAAGGGAAGATCGCGGCTCAGCGCCGCGATGGCGCCGCCCACCGTCTCGTCGAGCGCGGCGATCGCGCCTTCGAGGGGGGCTTCGGCGTAGACGCCCACGAGGAGGGCGTCGGTGGCAAGGGTGTTTACGGGGGATTGAATGGCCTGAATCTGCATGGTAGTGACTCCTTCAGCCTCATCTTAACCCGGACTTAGCCAATCAGCCAAGGGATCCTCCCGGCGTGGTAACATGAGGCTTTCTTTGAGCGAAAAACGGAGCAAAGGAGGCCCTCATGACCGCAAATCCCTCAATCCTGGCGGAGGCCCTGATCGACCGGCAACTGGCCGGGGACGTGATCGACATGGCCCTGTCGGGAGGCGCGGACTTCGCCGAGATCTTCGTCGAGGACCGCCAGACCGCGGGTCTGAGCTTCCTCGACAGCCGCGTCAAGAACGCCTCGTCCGGGCAGTCCCGCGGAGCGGGCGTGCGTGCCTTCTACGGCACTCAGGCGGTCTACGCGCATACCAACGACCTGTCGCGCGAGGGCCTCTTGGCGCTCGCCAAGGCCGTGAGCCAGACCCATCAGAGCGACTTGCGGCACGCTCGCCAGGCGCTCGCCGAGGCCGCGCCGTCGCGGGGGCTCTCGCTTTACAAGAGTCCCTTCGGCATCAGCGCCGAGCGCAAGATCGCGCTCTTCGAGAAGGCGGACAAGGCGGCCCGGGCGGTGGGGCCCGAGATCTCGCAGGTCGATGTCTCGCTTAGCGAGCAGCTTCAACACGTTCTGATCGCCAACTCCGAGGGGCTGTGGGCGACGGACGTGCGGCCGTACATCCGTTTCAACCTGTCGGCGATCGCCACCGGCGCCGGCGAGTTCCAGACGGCCTCCGAGAGCCCCGGCGCCCTGCAGGGCTTCGAGTTCGTCGAGGGGCTCGACGTCGAGGACCTGGCGCGGCGGGTGGCCAAGGTCGCCATCACCATGCTGAAGGCCGGCTACGCTCCGTCCGGCAAGATGCCCGTCGTCATCGACAACGGCTTCGGCGGCGTGATCTTCCACGAGGCATGCGGCCACCTGTTGGAGACCACCTCCGTCGCCACCGGCGCCTCGGTCCTGGCGGGCAAGATGGGCCAGCAGATCGCCCACTCGGCGGTCACCGCTCTCGACGACGGCACCATCGACGGCGCCTGGGGCTCGATCGCCATCGACGACGAGGGCGCGCCCACCCAGAAGACCACCCTGATCGAGAACGGCATCCTCAAGTCCTACATGGTCGACAAGCTGGGCGCCCGCAAGACGGGCTTCACGCCGACCGGCTCGGGACGCCGTGAGTCGTACCGCTTCGCGCCGACCTCACGCATGCGCAACACTTACATCGCTCCTGGCCAGTACTCGCTCGACGAGCTGCTCGCCTCAGTGCCCTACGGCCTCTACGCCAAGCGCATGGGAGGCGGCTCGGTCTCGCCGGGAACCGGCGACTTCAACTTCTCCGTGCGCGAGGCCTACATGATCCGCGACGGCAAGATCGCCGAGCCGGTGCGCGGCGCCACCCTGATCGGGAAAGGGGCCGACGTCCTCATGAAGATCGACATGGTCGGCCATGACCTGGCCCTGGCCGAGGGGATGTGCGGCTCGATCTCGGGATCGATTCCGGTCACGGTCGGTCAGCCGCCCCTGCGGGTGAGCGAGATCGTGGTCGGCGGACGCTAGAAAGCCTGAAGGAGAAGCCATGAATACCTACACCAACGAAACCCAGGGCGTCATCGCTCAGGCTCAGCGTCTCGGCCTCGAGGCGGAGGTCTACCTCCGCGCCTCGTCCTCTACGTCCATCCGGGTGCAGGACGGCGCGATCGACCAGTTCTCGCTCTCGGATTCGCGGGGCGCGGGCATCCGCGTGATCCGCGAGGGCCGCGTGGGCTATGCCTACTCGGAGGACCTCTCCGCCGAGGCGCTGCTGCGCACGCTGGAGATGGCCGCGAAGAACGCTGCCTTGCTCGAAGCGGCTCCCGAGCGGGGACTCGCCGAGTTCCCCGGCGAGACTCCTGAGATGCCGGAATTGTACCGCCCCGACCTCAAGGAGGTGCCGCTGCCTCGGAAGATCGCGGCGGCCATGGAGCTGGAGCGGATCGCCAAGGCGGCGGATCCGCGGATCAAGAACGTCACCTCCACGGGCTACTCGGACGCGCATGGCTTCTTGCGGGTGGTCTCGACCAGGGGCATCGATCGGATGTACCGGTCGTCCAGTGCCTGGGTCTCGACGGTGCCCCTGGTCACCCAGGACGGCGAGAACAAGACCTACTACCAGATCAAGGTGACCCGCGACTTCGACCACATCGATCCCGAGCAGATCGCCAAGGAGGCAGTCGCCTTGGCCCTCGAGAAGCTGGGCTCGCAGGAGGTCGCGTCGGGAATCTACCCGGTGGTCTTCGATCCCGAGACGTTCGGGGATCTGATCAGCGTCTTCTGCGGGATCTTCTCGTCGAAGACGGCCCAGGAGGGCAAGAGCCTGCTGCGCGGCAAGGTCGGCGAGAAGGTGGCGTCCTCGGTTGTGACGCTGGTGGACGATCCCTTGCACCTCGAAGGCTGGGGAGCGCGTCCCTTCGACGACGAGGGCTGCCCCTCGCGGCGCGTCAGCCTGATCGAGGAGGGCGTCTTCAAGACGTTCCTGTACAACTCGGAGACGGCGCGCAAGGATGGCGTGGAGTCGACCGGCCATGCGGCGCGGGGCGGCTACAAGGGGATTCTCGGGGTGGCGCCGAGCAACCTGATCCTGGTGCCTGGCGAGGAGACGCCTGCTCAGCTGCTGGGTCGGCATGAGCGGACGCTCCACGTGACGCACGTGACGGGGCTGCACGCGGGGGCGAACGCCATCTCGGGAGACTTCTCGCTGCAGGCGGAGGGCTTCCTCTACGAGAACGGCGAGCGCGTGGGTCCGGTGCACAACTTCACGGTCTCGGGCAACTGGTACAAGTTGCTGGAGTCGGTCGAGGCGGTGGGCTCGGACGTGGAGTACCAGTCCTCGGCGGTGGCCTGTCCGTCGGTGCTGGTGAAGGATCTGGCAATCGCCGGCAAGTAGCCCGCTACGAGGTTTCGTTCAAGCCCCCCGCGCAACGGCCGCGGGGGGCTTGTTTCATGTGCCTTGCGAGGGGTTACCTCCTGAGGCCGCAGCAGCGGGCCGGGTCCCCGGGAAAGGTCGGCTGGTCGGAGTTTTCGGCGGAGACGTAGACGAAGGGGACGAAGAGCCCGTCGATGCCGATCAGGAAGGGGGTGTGCGTACGCCCGTGAAAGGGCAGGCAGAGCAGGTAGTCCTCGTCTCCGCGCCGCAGGTAGGGGAAGTAGAGCACGTCGCGGCGCAGGTAGCGGATGTCGGGATGGATCAGGAGTTGCTTGGGGAAGGCGGGGGTGGTGCCGGCATGGAAGCCCTCCGTGTCGGGGAGCGGTCGATCCGGCGAGGCGAGCATGCCGTGCCAGAGGCCCTTGTAGCGCACCTCGAGGTCATGCGACGCGATCAGCCCGGAGTCGGGGCCATGCGGGAGGGTGGCGGGGAGGTCGCTGACGTCCTGCCGCGTGACGCAGTGTCCGAGGGCAGGTTTGAGAGGGGCGGGGCTTTGGGTCTGGGCCTGGGGGCGATCGCCCGGGCGGGGAATGTGCAGGGTGGCGTTGGACAGGATGGAGATGCCCAGAGGGGGGGAGAGGTGAGCCAGCATGACGCCTCCTTTGGTCATGGACTGAGGAATGAGGGGCCCCCGAGTTGGGGGCCCCCCTGGCAGCGGCGCGTGGGCCACGTAGGCTCGAGACCGAGCCGCCACCTTTGTGCAGGGAGCTCCCTGCACTGACTGGAACCGGTTAGTAGTTGCGCGAAACCATCTTCGATTTCTGGTCGCCCTTATCGCGGTGCTGGCCGCGGTCGTAGCCGGCGCCCATGCCAGGGCCTCCCGCGCCGGGGGCGATGTAGCCGCCGCCGCCGAAGCTAGGGCCGACGGGTAGCTGGCCGGGGAACGGCTGGCCGATCGGGCAGGTGGCCGAAGTGTAGGTGTAGGGGCTGAAGCCGCCGAAGCCGTAGGCCAGGATCGGGGTGTAGAAGCGAGCACCGTACGGGACCGAGATGGGGTAGAAGTAGCCGCCGAGCCGCGAGTACGGGAAGTACAGGGCGTTGCGACGGTAGTAGTAGACGTCAGGATGAATGAACAAGGTCTTGGGGAAGACCGCCGGGGTGCCGAACGCAAAGCCGTACGGGGACGGGCAGTAGCCAGGCCCACCCGCAAAGGATCCCGCCCAGACGCCAGGGAAGTTCAGGTTGAAGGCTCCCAGGCCGCCACCCAGGGGAGGGGCCATACCAGGACCACCGTAGCCAGGATTACCGGCATCGGGAGCGGGATTCGGTTCGCTCATCCCGCCGCTGGGAATCAGGTTCTTCGCCTCCACGCTGGCGGCATCGATGCGCTTGGGCAGAGTGGCGAAGTCCTGGGCGGTCCAGCGGGTGCCCATGCTCATGCCGTCCTTGCCGGCCAAGTTCTGCACGGAGAGCGCGTCGCTCGGAACGAAGAGGCTGTTGCCCTCGATGATGGCCGGCCCGTTATTCGGGAAGGTGTTGTCAGGGGCAGTCAGCGAGGGGGTCTGCGCGGCGCAGCCCGCCATCATGCTCGCCAGCGTCAACCCGGTGATCCAACCCAACGTGCGTTTCGCTGCCATTGATTTGATCCTCCTTCTCAAACGCCCCCTCCGTCTCTTCCGCGATCGGGACCCACGCTTGCCAAATCGTCGGATGAGGGGGTGTTGACCTTTTTGCGAATCGGCGTCTCATTTCCGACTCGCAAGGGGGATTGTAGGGGGGGCTTGGTTTTGGCACAACGCTCTACCGCTCGGTGTTGCTAACCGTGGCTTGTTTGACCGGGATCCGGTCAAACGTTGAAGAGCAAGTTGAGAGCCAAGGGTTGCGCTTGTTCGGAAAGGCAAGGAGCTTTGGCGGTTGTACCGAGAGGCAACGCCAGGCCCTCAATCACCGAGGGGCGCCCCTTCGAGGGCTTTTTGGGCAGGCGACGGAGAGACCCAAAATCTTCCATTCAAGCG
Organism: Candidatus Sericytochromatia bacterium; assembly: GCA_036676455.1. Lineage (GTDB taxonomy): Bacteria > Cyanobacteriota > Sericytochromatia > S15B-MN24 > UBA4093 > UBA4093. The sequence continues at coordinate 20,097 of JAKFCW010000011.1, read as the reverse complement.
GACGTTTCATAGCCAGTGGAGCAAGGCTTAGACTGGGCATGCTTCAGAGAGGAGGTCGTCATGCGACGGTTGTTGCCATGGGGACTCGCCGCGGCGGTGCTCGCCGCGTGCCAGGTTTCCCCACCGGCCGCACCCCCATCGCCGCCCGCCACGCAGCCCCCGGTGCAGGTCGTCCCCGATTCCCCCCCGGATCCCCGCGTGGTCCTCGCGCCCATCCTGTTCCTGACCGGGCCCGATACCATGACCGCCGGCCAAACCGCCACGCTGCAAGGCCGCGCCATGCTGCCTGCCGGCAGCACGGTCACCAGTCTCGACGTGCAATCCCTCGAGCCTTCCCCCGCGCCTACGTCCAGCTCTCCATTCGGAGGTGGCTTCGGCCGGACGAGCACCTACGCCTACATGCTCAAGGCCGAGGCCCAGGTACCCGACCCCAGCGCCGCGGAAGTGCCCGTCGACTTCGAGTTCCCCTTCACCCCCCCGTCGGCCGGCACCTACCACCTCGACCTGCAGCCCCGGCGCTACTCGGTCATGGTCAGCAGCTCCCGCTCGACCTCGGGGGGCTGGCCCCGACCTAGCGGACCCAGTCCCGCGCCTTCGCCCGTGCCCGAGCTCTGGGGCTTGCTCAAGCCAGCCACCCTTCCTGCCGACGAGGCGCTGCTGGGTAATCCCTCGCTGGTCACGCGCCAGCTCACCAGCGTCCAGATGCCGTCCAGCGCGCGGGTCGGCCAGCGGGTCCAGATGGTCGCTCGGTTCTGGACCAACGGCCTGGGCAAGACCGCGATCGACGCCTATGTCGATGGCCAGCAGATCCGCGTGAGCGGCCTCTCGATGCCCGACACGCGGGCGGTCATGGGACCGATCCCCCAGCAGGTGGAGGTGCCCTTCAGCGTGCTGCTTACCGAGCGCGGGCACTTCTCGGTGGTCTCCGGCGTGGGTGAGGGCTCCTACGGCGCGATCACCGTCAACTAACGGACCTCCGCGCAAAAAAAGCATGCCGCCCGTCGGGGCGGCATGCATGGATAGAAACGATCGAAACCCGACTTCGCGCGCGCGTCCCCGCGAGGCCTACTCCCCGCGGTAGTGCGGCTTGCGCTTCTCGCGGAAGGCCGCGAGCCCCTCGAGCCGGTCCTGGGTGGGAATGATCACGTCGTAGCAGCGGGACTCGAGGACGAGTCCCGTGCCCAGATCGGTCTCCATGCCGGCATTGATGGCGTACTTGGCCTGCTCAACGGCGAGCGGGCCATTTTCCGCGATCCGCTCGGCCATCTGCAAGCTCGCTTCCAGCAGCTCGGCGGCGGGCACCACCTGCTCGACCATGCCGATCGCGAGGGCCTCGGAGGCCGGAATGCGCCGCGCCGTGAAGATCAGCTCCTTGGCCTTCCCCTTGCCGACTAGGCGGGGCAGGCGCTGGGTGCCACCGGCGCCGGGGATGATCCCCAGGCCGGTCTCGGTCAGGCCGAGCATCGCGGAGTCGGCGGCGATCCGGATGTCGCACGCCAGGGCCAGCTCGGTGCCACCGCCCAGGGCCACCCCGTTGATGGCGGCGATCACGGGCTTGCCCATGGCCTCGATCAGCGAGAAGGTGTCGCGGATGGTCACGATGAAGCGTTTGACCTCGACGGGCGTCATCCCCGCGCGCTCCTTGAGGTCCGCGCCGGCGCAGAAGGCCTTCTCACCCGCGCCGGTCACGACGATCGCGCGCACCTCGGGGTCGAAGCGCAGCGCGTCGAAGGCCTCGTGCAGGCGCGCGAGCAGCTCGCGGTTGCAGGAGTTCATGGCCTCCGGGCGGTTCAGGGTGACGAGGGCGACGTGCCCGCGGCGTTCGGTCAGGACGGGGCTGGTGGTCGTGACGGTCATGGCTTCCTCTATTTGTTTAAACTTCGCAGGCAGCAAGCCGGCTCTTGAGGTAGCGGCTGGGCAGTTCGCGGCCGAGCACGCCCTGCATGAAGCGCGAGGCCTCGACGAGGCGGTTCAGGTCCACGCCGGTGTCGACTCCCATCTCTTCGAGCATGTAGACCAGGTCCTCGGTGGCCACGTTGCCCGTGGCGCCCGGGGCGTATGGGCAGCCGCCGAGGCCGCCCAGCGAGCTGTCGAAGGTGGTGATGCCGGCCAATAGGCCCGCGAGCACATTGGCCAGGGCCGTCCCCCGGGTGTCATGGAAGTGCAGGGCGAAGACGCCCAGGTCGAAGTGCTCGGCCAGTAGCTCCACGATGCGGGTGACCTGCTGGGGGTTGCCCAGGCCGACGGTGTCGCCCAGGGAGATCTCGCGAACGCCCATGGCGAGGAGCTCGCGGACGATCTCGAGCACCCGGCGGGGATCGACGGGACCCTCGTAGGGGCAGCCGAAGACGGTCGAGACGTAGGCCCGCACGGACTTGCCGTCCGCGAGGGCCTGCTCGGCGACCTCCCGGAGGACCGGGAGGGTCTCGTCGATGCTCTTGTTGATGTTCTTGAGGTTATGGGTCTCCGAGCTGGACATGAAGATCACGGCCTCGTCGATCCCGACCGATACCGCCCGCTCGTAGCCCTTGAGGTTGGGGATCAGGGCCGAGTAGACGATGCCTGGCTTGCGCCGGATGCCCGAGAAGACCTCCTGGGCATCCGCCAGCGGGGGAATCCAGCGCGGATTGACGAAGGACGAGACCTCGATGTGCGACAGCCCGGTCTCCGAGAGGGCGTCGATCAGCGTGATCTTGTCCTCGGTGGGAACCACCTGCTTCTCGTTTTGCAGGCCATCGCGCGGGCTGACCTCGACGATCCGGACCTTCTCGGGCAGCCGGAGCGGCATGTTACTCCAGCTCCAGGATCGGGTCTCCCTCGTTGACGAAGTCGCCGGGGTTGACCTTGATTTCCTTGACCTTGCCGCCGGTCTCGGCCTGGATGTACATCTGCATCTTCATCGACTCGAGGCATGCCACGTCCTGGCCCTCCTCGACGGAGTCGCCGACGTTCACGGGGATCTCGATGATGGTTCCTGCCATGTTGGAGGTGATGGTGGCCATGAAGGTTCCTTTCGTTGGGGCGCGGGGCCGACTAGCGGGAGCCGGCGGCAGCGGCGGGCTGGGGCGAGCAGTGGGCGGCGATGAATCCGGTGTGAAGCGATCCCTCGGCGAAGGCCGGGGTCTCGGCGACTTGCATCAACAGGGGCAGGTTGGTCTTGATTCCCGTGAAGGTCGTGGCGGCGAGGGCTTCTTGCAGGCGGGCGATCGCCTGCTCACGCGTCTCGCCGTGCACGATCAGCTTCGCCAGCATCGGATCGTAGTGGGGAGAGACGACCGTGCCGTCGCCCACCCAGGTGTCGATCCGAACGTGGCCGGCTTCGGGCCAGCTCACCGAGCCGATCGTCCCCGGAGCCGGGAAGAAGGTCACCGGGTCCTCGGCGTAGATCCGGACCTCGATGGCATGGCCCTGAGGAGCCAGCTCGGTCTGGGCCAGCGCGAGCGCTTCGCCGGCGGCGATCCGGACCTGCCAGGCCACGAGATCGACCCCGGTGGTCATCTCGGTGACCGGGTGCTCGACCTGGAGGCGGGTGTTCATCTCGAGGAAGTAGAAGTTGCGATCCTGATCCAGCAGGAACTCGAAGGTGCCGGCGTTGGTGTAGCCGAGGCTCGTCACGGCCTGCAGGGCGACCTCGCCCATGCGCCGGCGCAGGTCGGCGTCCAGCGCGGGGCTGGGAGCCTCCTCGACGACCTTCTGGTGGCGCCGTTGGATCGAGCACTCGCGCTCGTTGAGGTGCACGGCATGGCCATGCGCGTCGGCGAGCACCTGGATCTCGATGTGGCGAGGCTGTTCCAGGAACTTCTCGAGGTACATGCCGCCGTCGCCGAAGTAGGCCTTGGCGCGGGCCGAACAGGTCTTGTAGGCCTTGGCGAGCTCGTCGTCGGAGTGGACCACCTGCATGCCGATGCCGCCCCCGCCGGAGGTGGCCTTCAGCATGACCGGGTAGCCGAAGCGATTGGCCTCCTGGATGGCGGTCTCCACGTCCGGAAGCTCGGAGGTCCCCGGGAGGATCGGCACGCCGGCCTTGGCCATCGCCTCGCGGGCGGCGGACTTGGAGCCCATCATGCGCAGCAGCTCGGGGCGCGGGCCGATGAAGGTGATGCCTTCGCGCGCGCAGGCCTCGGCGAAGTCGGCGTTCTCGGAGAGCAATCCGTAGCCGGGGTGAATGGCGTCGGCTCCCGAGCGCTTCGCCGCCTCGAGGATGGCGTCGATCTTCAGGTAGCTCTGGGAAACCGGGGCGGGCCCGATGAGATGGGTCTCCTTGGCGAGACGCGCGTGAGGGGCCTCGGAGTCGGCCTCCGAGTGGACCGTCACGGCCGGAATGCCGAGTGTTTCGCAGGCGCGCAGGATGCGCAGGGCGATCTCGCCGCGGTTGGCGATCAGGATTTTGTTGAACATGCGTCTTCCCTTTGACACCGTCGTCTGGATGGCACAAGCCCCAGTATAAACGAATTTCGCCGTTTGTTCGACGGAGTTGCCCCCGCTCGGCCTGGAAGAACGGGTTCATACTCTTGCAACATTGCGGCAAGCCTCGAGTAAAGCTCGCGGGGTTCAAAGTAGGTGTAGCCCTTGGCCCGTGGCGTGAGGACGCCCGCGCCGCGGGGTAAAAAGACCGTAACCACCAAAGCCCCGCTCGAAGGAGGACCCACCCATGGCGAAGATCTTGGTCGCTGACGACGACCCGAACATCCGGCTCTTGCTGCAGAAGCAGCTGGAGTACGAAGGCTATTCGGTGCTGACCGTCGCGAGCGGCAAGGCCGCCATCGACACGGCCCGCCGGGAGCGGCCCGACCTGCTGATCCTGGACCTCATGATGCCCGACGTGGACGGCCTGGAGGTCTGCCGGACCATGCGCCCGGAGTCGGTCATGCCCATCATCATGCTGACCGCCAAGGGAACCGACACCGACAAGGTCGTCGGGCTCGCCATCGGGGCGGACGAGTACATGACCAAGCCCTTCAGCCTCATCGAGCTGACCGCGCGGGTCAAGGCCAATCTGCGCCGGGTGGACCGCATCAAGCGGCACATGGACGAGTCCCCCAACCGGCTCGCCATCGACAGCCTCGTGATCGACACCGATCAGCACACCGTGACCATCCACGACGAGCTGCTGGAGCTGCCGTTCAAGGAGTACTCGCTCCTGCAACTCCTGGTCAGCAACGTCGGCAAGGCGATCAGCCGCGACACCATCCTCTACCGGGTCTGGGGCGATGATTTCTTTGGCGACGACCGGGTGGTGGACGTGCACATCTGCCGCCTGCGCGAGAAGCTCGAGCGCTACGAGGATTGCCCGGTCTCGATCAAGACCGTGCGCGGAGTCGGTTACCGCTGCATCCGCGCCAAGGAAGCCGCCAACGCGAAGTAAATCCAGCCCCCTCGAGGCCCCCGGAGCGAAACTCCGGGGGCCTTTCGTCATGCGCGTTCGGCCGTCGGAAGGGCCCAGCGATCTGCTCGCCCCGCGGCTTTCCTGCTTGACGAGCGGGGGTAGGAAGCTTCATTATAGTAATGTTATTGCAAAAAGCTTCCCGAGAGGTATGCCGCGTCCCATGGAAAACACGTTGAACTTGACTTACGGTCTGCTGGCCGCCTCGGTGACGATGGCCGGCGGCCTGTGGGTCGCGAACATGTCTCGGGAGTTGCTGACTCCGGCACGCCTTCGCGGGATCATGGCGCTGGGCGCGGGCTTCCTGGTCGCGCTGGTGCTGCTGGAGCTGCTGCCGGCGTCCGTCGAGCAAGCTGGTGGCGACGCGCACGGGGTCTTCGGGCTCGTGCTGGCCGCGGCGGCGGCCGTCTTCGCCTTCGACCGCTGGATCGCCCCTAGGCTCTCCTTCCTGGACGTCTCCCACGACGACGACGGCTGCGCCCATCACCACGATTACTCTCATGATCATGGCCACGACCACGGCGACGGCCACGGGGCCCATGCGGATCACGCCCATGCCGCCTGCGGCCACCCCATCCTGGGGCACGGTGCCGCTTGCTCGGCGCTCGGCTGCCTCGCGGTCTGCACCTTCTTCGACGGCGTCGCCCTGTCGGCCTCCTTCGCGGCCGGATCCTCGCTTGGCTGGCTGGTCATGGTCGGGCTGATCCTTCACCTGCTGCCGGAGGGCATCCTGGCCGCGTCGGTGACGCTGGCGGCCGGCGCCAGCAAGCGCATGGCGCGCCGCGCCGTCCTCATCGTGGGCGTCGCCCTGGTCCTCGGAGCCCTCATGCCCTTCCTGATGGGGCCCCTGGTCCCCCTCGCGCTGCCCGTGGCCGCCGGCATCCTGCTCTTCGTGGCCTTCGCCCAGCTCATCCCGGCCGCAGCGACCACCTCGCTCGGCGCCTGGCTGGTGCTGGCAGGCGGCGCCAGCTTCTGGCTGATCGAACAATTCGTCAGCCACGGGCACTAAGCCAAAAAGCAGCAGGGGCGGCCTCGATCGAGGCCGCCCCTGCTGCTTTTTGGCTTAGTGTGAAACGAGTTCGACCGGGCCGTGGTCGTCGCAGTGATCGACGTGGGCATGGTGCAGGCGGCCGTCGACCAGGTAATCCATGTGGTCCCCGTGCGGGATCCCCTGCTGGTGGGTGGTGGCGCAGTCCACCGGCTTGCAGTCGGCGGGATTAGCCGCGCTCACCTCCAGGTGGTGCTCGTCGACGTGACCCGAGTGGGTGTGGTGGAGATGGCCGTCATGCAGGTAGTCGACATGATCCTGGTGCCGGATCCCCGTGTGGCCGCACGCATCGCCGTGGACATGCGTGTGCTGGTCATGGGTTTGGCATTCCATGGGCTCGCTCCTTTCCGGCTGGCTCCGCTCCGCGGAGCTCCCTGAGGGTGAGCTTATCCTACCTCCGAAGTCGGTCCCCGGCGCAGCGGCGTCGCGATTCGCTCAGCTGCATTTCCGGCAGAGGCCGCTGAACTCCAGGTGATGCGCCTCGATCGTGAAGCCTGCCTGCTTCGCCAGGTCGGCCTCCATGGGGCTCAGGCCAGGGCAGTGGACCTCCTCGATCGCGCCGCAGGAGCGGCAGATCAGGTTGTGATGGCAGTGATCCTCCTGCTCCAGGTGGCAGTCCTCCTCGTCCTCGAGGTTGCACTTGTGGACCTTGCCCGAGGTGAGGATCCGGTGGATCAGGTGGTTCTCCTCGAGACATTCGAGGATGCGGTAGATGCTCACCGTGTCCACCTTTTCGCCTGCCGCATCCAGGAGATCCTTGATTTCGTACGGCGAAAGCGCCGTCTCGGTCTTTGATAGCAGCTCGAGGACCTTGCGACGGGGCTGGGTGATGCGGTATCCGCGGCTCTTGAGAATGCGGAGGGCGTCCTCGGCGTAGGGCATGGGTCTTCCTCTCGGAACGGCAGCAACTTCCAGTATACCAGAGCCGATCGCCTCCATGCCGCTTGGGGACTTGATCGTTAACCTCGCCTTAAGGATATCTTTACTTTTAATCGTTTGGCTGTTAATCTGGTTCGAAGCGGCCCGCTCAGCGCGGCCATGTGGAAGCCCGAACACTGGCTCTTGATAAAGGGAGATGTTGATGACGACCAAGCCCTTCAAGCCCGCGGCGCGTTGGGTCGCCCCTGCCCTTGCTGTGCTGTTCCTGGCAAGCTGCGGGGTGTCGCCCCGGACGCTGCCGATGGCGGCCGAGGACCTCTTCAACGGCGAGGCGCGCGATGCCCGTCTCAACGACGACGGGCCGGAGCTCAACGAAGGCCCGCGCGAGACGTTCCAGATTCCCGTGCGGCCCATGCGCAACCCGAACCCCCGGACCACCAACAACTCGGCTTCGCTGAGCGTGGGGCCCCGGGAGAACGTTCCGGCGCTCGAGGCCCTCATCAAGAGCGCCAAGAAGACCCTCTACCTCGAGACCTTCAACTTCGGCAACGATTCGATGGGCCGGCGCCTGGTCCCCCTGCTGAAGGCCAAGGCCGAGGAAGGCGTCGAGGTCAAGGTGCTGGCGGATTACGTCGGTTCGCGCTTCCTGCCCGGCGCCCGCGCCCTGGCCAGCGAGCTTCGCGAGGCCGGCGTCGAGTTCCGGTATTACCCGGTTCGCGGCATCCGCAAGGACGACAAGCGGCTCGGCGTGAACATCACCCACCGCAAGCTCTACCTCGCGGACGGCGATCGCGGCTTGGTGGGCGGCATGAACCTCATGGCCGACTTCGACACCAAGGACCAGGACGTCCTCATCGACTTCCGCGGCGAGGTGGCCAACCAGTTCCACGGCGAGTTCGCCCGCGACTGGAAGCTGGCCCGGGGCGGCAAGCTCGAGTATCCGGCGCTTCAGCCCGGCGTGCAGTACGGCGGGACGGACGCCGCCATCTTCGTGACCAGCGCGCCCGAGGGCCGCTTCGAGGCCCGCGGCATGACCTACCGGGCCATCGAGCAGGCGCAGGGCGAGATCGTCATCGAGCAGCAGTACCTGACCGACGACGGCGTCCTCAGCCGCCTCGACGCCGCCGTGCGCCGCGGCGTCAAGCTGAAGGCCATCGTGCCCGGCGAGTCCAGCTCCAAGGTCTTCTCGCGCCTCCACACGGTCAAGCTCAACGCCCTGAGCAAGCTGGGTGCGGAGTTCCGCCTCTACAACGGCACGCCGGCCGATGCCCATGTCCACACCAAGTACATGGCGGTCGACGGCAAGTGGGCCACCGTGGGCTCGACCAACCACGACACGCGCGCCCTCTTCGACAACCAGGAGATCAGCCTCGCGACGTCGGACGCCGCCCTCGTCGGCGGCCTGCGCAAGCGCCTCTTCGACCAGGACTGGAACAACGCCACCAAGGTCTTCGAGTTCAAGGAGTACCCCTGGTACGCTCAGCCGTTCAACTCGCTGCTCGATATCTTCGATTACTACCTCTAGCTTGCATTAACGCACGGCAGTGAGCCGAGAGGGAGCCAGGCCCAAGGCCCGGCTCCCTCTCGACTTAGCGCATGCGCCCTCGCCCCGCCCAGAGCGGGGCACCATCCGGAGTTCGCAGGCGCAGGGTCTGGGTTCCTTTCTGCACCTCGTAGGCGATGAAGCCCGCCCGCCCCGTGACGCGGACTCCCGACACGACCACGGCGTCTCCGGTTTGAAGGTCAACTCCTTGGCTGTCCACGTAGTCCGAGGGCCCCAGTGATACGTCGATCGTTCCCTCGGCGGTCCTCAGGGTGAGGTGGGTTCCGGACCCTGGGCGGTTCGGAGCGGTTATCCGCGCGACCTTCTCGATCGTTCCGGAAAGCTGTTCGAGCCGCTGTGCCACCTGGAACGGAGCAGTCGTCGAGGAGGGGCGGGCCTCACCCGCCCCCATCGTCACCACTCCCATGCCCAGCGCGAACACGCTCGCGCCGGCGATCCATCGTCTGATCGGCATGCGTCCTCCTTTCGGCGAGGGTGCACGTCGCATGATGAAGGGGCGGTAGGGGATTGAAATGTCCTCGATCGCCAAAAGGAGGAGGCCGCCAGGGGGGAGTCAGGCGCGAGGAACCGCCAGACGGCTGGATTTCGGGCTGATCAGGGTGCGAATGCCCCAGGCGGCGCCGGCCAGAATGGCGCAAACCAGGGTCTGGCTGGCGCCTACCGGGAACTGCCCGAAGAAGGCCAGCATGTAGCCCCCGACGCCCCCCAGCGCCCCGAAGCAGGCCGCCAGGATCAGCGCGACCGTGGGGCTGGGAGCCAGGGCGATGGCGGCGATCGCCGGCAGGATGCTGAACGCGAAGACCGGCAGCGCCCCCAGTGCCCGCGTGGCGATGGAGACCATGAGGGCGATCGCCCCCAGGATAGCCAAGCTCAACAGCGTGGTCGGAAGCCCTCGAACCCGCGCGCCGTCCGGGTCGAAGCTGGCGAAGACCAGCCCGCGCCGCCACCAGATCACCATCCCGAAGACCAGCACCGCCGAAACCAGCACCCAGGTGGTGTCGCTGGGACGAACCAGCACGCCGGTCCCGAAGAGGATGGCCTGAATGTCATGGGCTTCCTGCGAGATCCGGGTGCCCACCATGAGCGTGCCTGCCGAGGCCACCAGGTAGGCGAGGCCAAGCATGCCTTCCCGGGTCAGGCGCCCGCGCGGCTCCAGGCGCAGCATCGATGCTCCCAGGAAGGTCAGGACCAGCGCGCCGACCCGTGGATCGACGAGGAATCCGGCGAGCCCCAGGTGAATCTGGGCGTAGAAGGAGAGCGCGACCCCGAGACCGGCCGCTTGTGACAGCGCCGCCGAGATGAAGACCATCCGCCGCAGCACGATGAATACCCCCAGCATGCCGAGGGCAGCCCCGGCGAAGAGGCCGCAGAGGATGGGATCGCGGAAGAGCTCCCATCCCGCGATGAAGTCGATCAAGCTAGGCGTCATGGCGATGTCCGTCTTTCAACATGTCCACGCAGAGGTCGCCCGTGAGTCCTGCGAACTGGCGGTGGAAGATGGGGTCGGCGAGGACCTCCTGGACGCCGCCGGCGGCGACGCCCTGGTGCTCGGCGTCCACGAAGAGGATGTGGTCAGCGGCCTTGATGGCGGCCGGCAGGTGGTGGCTGACCAGGATCACCGCCGTGCCCAGCTCGCGCCGCAACTCGTCGATGCGGGCGATGGCTTCTTCCTCTGCCTTGAGGTCCATGGCCGAGGTGGGCTCGTCCAGGAGCAGGAGCTGGGGCGACGCGGCGATGGCGCGGGCCAAGAGCACGCGCTGCTTCTGACCCTCGGAGAGCTCGGCGAAGGAGCGCTTCGCTAGGGCTTCGATCTGCGTGCGCACCAAGGCTTCCGCGATGCGCTGCTTCTGGTCGGCCGTGATGCGGGGTTTCAGGAAGGACCAGCCCGACTCCACGCCCTCGGCCACGATGTCCCAGACCCGCATCGGGACGATGGGATCCAGGCTCTGAACCTGAGGCAGGTACGCGATGCTGGTGGCGGGCGGCCGCGAGAGCGTGCCGCTGACCGCAGGCAGCAGGCCCAGGATGGTGCGCAAGAGGGTGGACTTGCCGGAACCGTTGCGGCCGGCGAGCACCCAGAGCTCTCCGGGGTTCACGGAGAAGTTCAGCGGGGGCAACACGGGGACGCCGCCATAGCCGACCGAGAGAGACTCGGTCGACAGCACGGCACTGGGGTGGGTGAGGGGGTTAGTTCGCGTGATCATGCTCCTCATGGGCGGATTCTTCGATGACCAGGCTCACGGTCGAGGCGGCCGTGGGTCCCAGCTGGAGGGTGTGAGGGCCGACTCCGAAGGGCAAGACGTAACGGGCCTTGACCGTGCCGCAAGCCACCGAGGAGCTCGCGCTCGCTTCGATCGCGACGACTTGCTGGTCGGGGTCCAGAACCGTGAGCGTCACGTCTTGGTCGAAGAACAAGACGTAGTCAGTCTCTTCACTGCTATTGTACAGGACTTTGCCCGCGTACTGCTCATTGGAGGCCGGGAGCGTGATCGCGTAGCGCGTGTGACCCGCGCTCACGCTCGGAGGGGTGACGTCCCCCTGGACAGCGGTGATCGCCGTGGCCGTGCCGTTGTTCATATGCTCGCAGGCTTCGAGATCCGCCTCCGGAATCGACGCGGCGCTGGCGCTCGGGCTGGGAGTCGGGTTGGTGGGGCTGGCGGTCAGGAGCTGGCAGCCGGCCAGGACGAGGCCGGAGGTGAGGGCGAGGGCCGCGAGTGGGGCGGCGAAGCGATTGCGGGTCGACATGCGAGGACTCCTTGATCAACTGGTCGAGGCTACGGGGTGAGGGTGACGTTGAACTGACTCTTAGCCAGGTTTTCGCCGAGTTGGGCCTTCGTGGCCGTGTGTTGGTCGAGGACCAAAGTGCCGGGGGTGGCAGCGAGCGTCTGGAAGTCGATTCCATCCCAGAGCGTCTCGCTGAGCGTAAAGGTAGAGGCGATAGCGAGACGCTCGCCGTGCTCGCGATCGATGGTCACGTCGATCTTTTGGCTGAAGGCCGACGGATTCAGCGTGAGCGACCAGCTACGCGTCTGTCCCCCGAGCCGGTTGAACGCCGTGGTATCTTCCACCGACCCGCTTGCCGTCAAGGTGGCGAGCTGGAGCACGGAGTTGGACCATTGGCCACGGTTCAGCTGGCGGCTTGATGGGGCCGGCATGAGCGACGCCGTGGCCGACCCGGATAGCAGGTCGAAAGGCGTCGCTGCCGGGAGGCTCAGGACCGTGACGGTCGCCAGGGAGCCCCCGGAGAGCTCCGCCTCGATCTCCTCGTAGGAGATCAGGGCGCCGTCGTCCCGATGGCAGTGGCCGCCGTGGCAGAGCGAGTAGCCCGCCGGCGGGTTGGCGGGATCGAAGCTTCCGCCAGTACCGGCTTTACCGGTGGTCGCCTGGAAATCGAGCTGACGCGGCACGAGTTGCAGGGAGTCGATCCGGAGCCGGTAGCCCGAAGCCGTCTTGAGGCGACCTTCCGCGTCCAGCCGGGAGGCCGGGGGCTGGAACCGGGCGACGAGAGAGGCGTCCGCGAGCGTTCCGAAGGAGACGCCGGGCTGAAACGTGCAGCCCGCGACCAGCAGGACCGTGGAGATCAGCAAGGGGCGAATCACCGCTCGGACTCCGAAATGGCCGCGTAAACCTTGCTCGTCAGGGTTTCCAGGTACTCCTGGTAGCTCTGTCCCTTCTCGAAGTCCGCCCCACCCGGAAGGACGACCAGGGGAACCCCGGCCTTTTCGGCCAGCAGCTTGCCGATCCGCGAGGAATAGTAGGCCTCCTGGAGGACCGCGTCGGTATGGACCTTGCGCATGTGGGAGAGCAAGCGCGCGACATGCGGGGGATCGGGCGGAATGCCAGGTTTCGGCTCGATGGTCCCGATCTCCTCCAGGCCCAGCCAGTCGAGGAAGTAGAGCAGGGATTGGTGATAGGTGACGACATGGCGGCGGACGGCCGGAATTGCCAGGAAGCGCTTGCGCTCACGATCGGCCAGGGAAACGGCATGCGCTTCTAGGGCCTTGGCGCGCTTGAGGTAGTCGCCGCGGTTGGCCGGGTCGATGGCGCCCAGCTTCTTGGCGATGCCGATGGCCACCTTCCCGCCGTTACGCGGATCGGTGAGGTAGTGGGGGTTGCCGCCGGGATGGATGTCGCCTTGGCTGCGATCGACGCGGCCGTGGGGGATCTCCTTGAGGGTGACGAGCGTCGAGGCGTCGAGGTACCCCTGGCCTCCGGGCTGGATGCGGGAGTTGCGCGCGCCGGTCAGCAACACCGGAAGCCAGCCAACCTCCAGCTCCGAGCCGTTGATGACGAGCATGTCCGCCTTGTTGAGCTGGATCACCAGGTGGGGGCGGGCATCGACGAAGTGGGCGTCCTGGGTGGGGTAGGCGAGCGAGGTCACCTCGACCTCGTTGCCGCCGACTTCCCGGACGATGGACGCCAGGGTCGGCAAGGTGGCGACCACCCGGACCTTGGCCTCGGCGAGGGTCGGGAGCAGCGCAACGCTGGCGAAGAGAAGCCAGAACAGGATCTTCGTCCTGATGGAATGCATGGGAATCTCCTAGAAGTGGTGGGGGCCGTGCGCCCCGATGACCGTCTCGAAGGCGAGGAAGACGCCGTAGACGGGCGCGGCCTTCCAGGCTGGGGCGTCGGCGCTGGCCTGCAGCCGGATTCGCGAGAACTCGGTCGGCCAGTAGGTGAGATTGGCGCTCGTGCGTTGCCGCAGGCCGGTCCACTCGGGATCCAGCGTGTCGTCGGCGACGCCGGTGACCGCCTCGTGGCGGGCCGCGACGGCCCAGCGCTGGTCAAAGCGCCAGAAGAGGGTGGTGTAGAGACCTTCGTCGGTGAGGATGCCACCGGGCACCTGGCGCCGGCGACTCATGGCCTCGCTGGTCAGAGAAACGGTGGTCCAGTCGCCGTCACGCAGCGGCCGATACTTGAGGTAGAGGTCGGTGCCGTAGATCTCGCTGCGGTTGCTTCGCCCCGTCGGGTTGGGACCGAAGGCTCCCGACATGCCCCAGGCGAGCGACCAGTCAGGACCGAACGGGAAGAACTGCTTGACGGCTCCGGTCAGCTGCAGATCGGCCAGGCTCTTTACCCCCAGGTCGTCAGAGCCGAAGAAGCTGCGCGCCGTCGACGCCCCCTGGGCCTCGGAGGCTGAGCCGATCAGCTCGAGGTACCAGGGCAAGGGCGATAGCCAGGAGAGCTCGGCGCCAAGACCGCGGTTTCCTTCGCCACCGAAGAACTTGCCCAGCACCAGGGGTTGATCCACGAACTCCCAGGAATGGGGGTGGGTGGCATTGAGGCGCCCGAAGCGGGTCAGGAACTGGCCCGCGCGGAGCTGGAGGTTGGCGGGCAAGGAGGTGGAGGTGGCGTAGGCTTCCTCGACCTCGACGCCAAACTGGCTGAAGACCAGGTTTCCATCAAAGCGCCAGTACGGATCGACCACCGAGCCGATGCTCAACTCGAGTTGCTGGAGATTGAAGCCGTTCTTGCTCGGATCATGTCCCCCGCGCTGGTCGGGCGTCCCGCTGAAGCCCGCGGCCGCCACGTCCAGGATGACGCTGATGTCAGGGTTCATGCCATGGCCTGGGGGCGTGGCTGTAGGCGGCTGAGCGGCGGCCGGTTCCTGCAGCGCTTCCCAGATCTCGCGTGCTTCCTCGGAATCCGGATCGGACTCGCTCGGGGCAGCTTGCTCCCGGGCCTCCGCAGGCTGAGCGAGGGCCGGAAGGGCGGTGGCAGTAAAAAGCGCCAGCAAGGCCAGCAGGCGAAGGACGCGAAGGGGACTCACGGGGCGTGTCGAGGGCATGCGATGATCCTTAATGTAATACAACTGCAATAAGCATAGAGGCCGTCAGACCTCCTGTCAAGCGACGCTAGGCGTCATTCCCGCGGACGTGGGAATCCAGGAGGCAGGCATCGGGTGGCGCTCACGATTTTACAAGCGCTTAACGACCCGGAAACTCGCTCAGGACGTGGAGATGACAAGATTAAATGCGTGGCCCCCGCTCTTGCTGGTGAATTCCGCCGAGGAGGAACGACATGCGGCTCGACTCTCCCACCCACTGCCCGGACTGTCATGCGCCGATCACCGTGCATGCGTTGAGCTTCTACGCTCCGCGCACGTGCCCCGACTGTGGCTGGGGCGTCTTCGAGGCTCAAGTCGAAGGGAAGCGCGATCTGCTCGGCTCGCTCGCCCTCGCGGCCGGAAGTGCCAGCATGGTGGTGCTGGGCATCGTCGGAGTGCTCTTCGGCTCGCTGCAGGCCGAGATCCTGGGACTGGTCGGTATCGCCGGGCTGATCCTGGCGGTGGACCGCTGCTTGCTTGCCTGGGAATTCCTGCGGCTCCACGGGCTTCAGCAGGCGGAAGAGGTACTGCCGAGCTGGTGTCCGCCGGAGCTGGCCCAGGCGTCTCCGCGCCAGGTGGCGCGCCGCGATGGCTTCGAGCGTCCCACGCATGCGCTGTACCGGATGGGAGTCGGGGTGGCCGCGATGGTCGGCATGGCGCTCTTGCTCCCGGTCCAGCCCTGGGAGCGCGGGGCGCTGATCGGCTACATCTCGGTGGGCGTCATGCTGCTGGCGGTCCGCCCGCTGCGGATCACCCTTGAGGACTGGCGGCACCAGCGCTTGGCGGCTCATGGTCGTTTCGCGCTCGGCAACGTCATGAAGGTGGAGCAGACTTGGTACGGCGGGCGGCGTCTGGGCTACCGCTACCTGGACGCCGATGGGCGGCCTCACGAGGGCAAGATCTGGCATCCGGATCCCCCCTTGGACCTGCCCGAGGGTTCCGCCATCACGGTGCTTTATCGTCGTGGCGAGCCGAGCGTCAGCGTGCCGTACCCGGCAGCCCGCTACCTGGTCTCTGGGCGCCAACGGGGACGCCGCGCCGAGCTGGTAAGCTAGTCCAGGCGCTGCTGGACGCCGTGGGGGGCGATCGCCATCTCAAGCGGCCGCACCCCCGCCGCTTCCCACGCCTTGCGCAGCGATTCCACCTGCGTGGGGTCGAAAGCCAGGGCGATGCCGCAGTCCCCACCGCCGGCGCCCGAGGGCTTGCCGGCGAGCCGGCAGCTCGAAGCCGCCTCGGCTAGGCACGTGAGCATCGGAGTCTCCAGCGAGACGCCAAGGGCCTGGCCTAGCAGTAGCATGGCTTCGCGGCCCGCGAGGACGGCTTGGGCGGCCTGTACGACGTCCGTCGTCTCGAGGGCCCGCATGAGCTGGTGGCTGGAGGCCTGCATCATGTCGAGGAACTCCGCGTAGCGCGGATCACCGGATTCCTTGAGGGCCGAGACCAGCTTGAGGTAGGCAGGCGTCGAGGCGCTCTTCCCCGTCCAGCCCACCATGAGGTGCCAGCCCGCAGGCCAGGGTTCCGGGATGATTCGTAAATGGGGCCAGGGGGCCTCGACCAGCGCCCGGATGGAGGCTTCTTCGGCAAGCCGGGCCTTCAGCCACTCGGGATGATGGCTGGAGAACGCCAGCACGCCGCCGTAGGCCGAGGCCGCCACGTCGATGCCCGAGCCCGAGCCCTGGGCCCGAAGGTGGGCGATCGCCCCCAGCCGGTACACCAACCCCGGCTCGGCAGGAATTCCATGAGCCAAAAGGACTGCCGTCGTGGCCGCCACGGTGGCCGCCGCGCTGCCGCCCAGCCCGATCTTGATGCCGCCTTCGGCGAGCGCCGGCGAGAGCGTGAGATGAAAGGGCGATACCGTCACGCCGCCTTCTTCGAGGTAGCGTAAGCTGACGCTCAGCGCCTCCGAGACGAAGCCTGCCTGCGCATGCGGCTGGATCAGCGCCCAGCTGCCGTTCGCGTAGGCGGCCTGAGCGTCCGCAAGCTCAAGCGCGGGAGCCGTGAGCCGCATGTCGGCGCTAGGCTGTAGCTTGGCCTCGGTGTAGCGGTCCACTGCCGCGACGACGGCCAGCGCGTCGGGTTCCAGTACGGCGTATTCCCCCGTCAAGACGAGCTTGGCGGGGGCTTCGACCGTGACCGCCCTCAGCAAAGCGCGGCCTCCTGGCCGGGCCTGCAAAGTAGAACGCGCTCGACGCCTTCCACGGCACCCAGGGCGTTGGCCAGTTGCTCGGCATGCGCCGCGTCGGTCAGCACCTTGACGTTGGGGCCAGCATCGATCGTGAACCAGCCCGGAATCCCGTCGCGCCGCAGCTCCCAGACCCGGTGCATGAGGGCCACGGTGGTCGGCTGCCAGTAGAGGATAGTCGGCAGGGTGGTGAGCATCGTGGCGTGCATCTTCAGGGCGTTCGCCTCGGCCACCGTCCCCAGGGCTTCGAGGTCGCGGGCGAAGAGCGCCTTTCGAGCGGCGTCGAGGTCGGCCCCGACGGTCTCCAGCCAGGCCGGGTACATCGGCGAGGTCGCGACGGTCTGGGTCATGCCGGCCCGCGAGCTGATCGGCTTGGGGCGAGGTTCCAGTACCACCACCAGCATGCGCACGTCGCTCCAGGCGTCGGGCGGCATGAGCTGCTCGGCGTAGGAGTCCGAGCCGTCGGTAAGCTCGCCCTTCTTCCACTCGGCGAAGCCCCCGAAGATCGACCGACTGGCCGAGCCCGAGCCCTGCCGCGCCAGGATGGAGAGCTGCCGGGGCTCAAGTTCCAGACCGGCGGCAGCGCTGGCCGCCAGCGCGAGGGCCGCGAAGCCGGAGGCCGAGGACGCGAGGCCCGCGGCGGTCGGGAAGTTGTTCTGGGACTCCACCTTGGCCTTGAGGGCCATGCCGGCGTCCCGACGGACGAGATCCAGGAACTTGCTCATCTTGGCGAGTTCCGAGTCAGCCAGGAGCTTGCCGTTGAGCGAGACGGAGTCCTCGGCGTAGCTGGGATCCCAGTGGACCGTGGTGGTCGTGGTCATGCCGTCCAGCGTGAGCGAGAGGCTGCCGTTGGTAGGGAGGTTGAGGACGGCGTCGCGCTTGCCCCAGTACTTGATGAGCGCGATGTTGCTGCAGGCTTGGGCCGTGGCGGTCTGGATCATCAGCCCACCTCCGCCAGCAGATCGCGCCGTCCCTTGAGGTCGGCGACCGTGCGGGCGCCCACGAGGAACATCGCCACCTTCAATTCCTGGATCAGGCGGTGGAGGACCTCCTCGACGGCTTCGGGCGAACGGGTGGCCGCTTCCAGGAAGGGTTGCGCAAGGGCGGCGGCGTCGGCTCCGAGGGCGATCGCCTTGGCGATGTCGATGCCCGAGCGAATTCCCCCCGAGGCGATCAGCGTCATCTCCGGAAGGGCGTCACGGCACTGGATGAGCGAAACCGTGGTGGGGATTCCCCAGTCGCGGAAGCGCTCGCCCAGAGACTGCTGCATGGGCGTGTGGGCGCGCTTGGCTTCGATGATGGCCCAGGAGGTGCCGCCCCCGCCGCTGACGTCGATGGCGGAGATGCCGGTGTCGGCCAGCCTCGTGGCGAGCGCGCCGGAGATCCCCGAGCCGACTTCCTTGATCAGGACCGGCACGCCCAGCTCGCGGGCGACCTGGCGGATCTTGCCGATCAGGTCCTTGAAGTTGACGTCGCCCTCGGGCTGAATGACCTCCTGCAGGGGGTTGAGGTGCAGGTAGAGGGCATCTGCGCCGACTGACTCGACGAGGTGGCGGCACTCGTCGACGCCCACGCCGTAGTTGAGCTGGACGGCCCCGATGTTTCCGATGAGCAGGATGTCAGGCGCGACGTGCCGCACCTGGAAGGACGCCGTGGACTCGGGTTTCACCAGGATGATCCGCTGCGAGCCGAGCCCCATGCCGACGCCGACCTTCTGGGCGGCGGCGGCGAGGTTCTGGTTGATGGTCCCGCCCAGGTTGGGGCCGCCGGTCATCGAGGAGATGAGCAAGGGAGCGGCGAGGCGTTTGCCCAGCAGGGTGATGGACGGGTCGATCTCGGCGAAGTCGAGCTCCGGCAGAGCGAGGTGCTCGAAGCGCAGGGAGTCGAAGCCGGTGGGCATGTGCTCGAACTGGACGTCTTCGGTGAGGCTGAGGCGGATGTGGTCGTGCTTGCGGGCTTCGATGGGTTCCACGTGGGCTCCTGAGCTGGGGGTTCGCGGTTTCCGCCCGAGTCGGTCACTCGGGCGGTCAGACCGCTCAGGGGATACGGGTGTAGGTGACGGCCGTTGCGCCGGCCTCCTGCATGCGTTTGGCGACGGCTCCCGCCGTGTCTCGCGAGGTCAGGGCGACGACGACTCCGCCGCCTCCCGAGCCGGAGAGCTTGGCGCCGAAGGCTCCAGCCTCGCGGGCGGCGTTGGCCAGGGCGTCCAGCTTGGGCGTGGACAGGCCTAGCGCGGCGAGGCCGGCATGGGCCTCGTTCATGAGGGAGCCGACCTGGGCGAGGTCGTTGTCGGCGAGGGCGCGCTCCATGCGCGGCGCGATGCCGCCGAGGGCCTCGAGGGTCGCGCGGGCTTCGGGATCGACGGCGACCTTTTCGCGCACCATGCCGACCATCTTGCCGGTGTCGGCGCGCTCCCCGGAATCGGCCACGACCAGGTCCAGCGAATCGCCCAGCGGGATCGGGTGCGGGGCTTCGCCCTTGCGGAAGCGGATGGGGCTGGTCGCCGAGACGGTAGCGGGATCGATGCCCGAGGAGGTGCCGTGGACGAGACATTCGGCCTCGGTGGCGATGTCCTGCAGGATCGTGGGATCCAGCGGCAGGCCGAAGAACTGGTAGAGGGCGCGCACGAGGGCGACGGTCACGGCCGCGCTGCTGCCCAGGCCGGAGCCGGGGGGGATGGTGGACGTGACCTGGATACGCAGCGGGGGCAGGGCGACGGGGTCGATCTCCATGCGCGCGAGGGCGTCGCGTGCGGCCTCGGCCAGAGGCGCCAGGGGGCCCGTGCGGGTCTCCAGGGTAGCGCAGCCGGGGAAGGCGTCGGAGGTGATGACCAGGCCGTCCTCGCCGGGGGTGATCCAGGCCAGGGCCGACAGGGCGGGCAGTGGGGCGGCGATCGCCGGGTGTCCGTGCACCACCGCGTGCTCGCCCGCCAGGATCAGCTTGCCGAAGGCCCGCCCGTCACCCGGGGCTTGGGGCTGCGCATCGGTGGAAGCGAGCCAGTCAGGCTCTTGGGGCGTGTTCATGCCGGGCTGAAGGCCGCCAGCAGCTCGCGGGCCTTCTCGATCTTGATCTCCTGGGCGTCCACCATGGCCTGGGCGATCCGCTCGACCAGTTCGCCGCGCGCGCCGGCGGTCACGGCAACCGTGCGGGCGTGCAGCGCCATGTGGCCCTTTTGGATGCCGGTGGTGGCCAGTGCCCGGATGGCGGCCATGTT
>JAKFCW010000010.1:0-14639 GCA_036676455.1 Candidatus Sericytochromatia bacterium | reverse complement strand
CTCGCCGCCCAGATCAGCCGGAGCCTGGCCAAGAAGGCCGTGGCCGCCCGCCTCGACGGAAAGCTGGTCGACCTTTCGACCCGCCTCGAGGCCCCTGCCAAGGTGGAGATCGTGACCGCGGACGATCCCGCGGCCCTCGAGGTCCTGCGCCACTCGACCGCGCACCTGATGGCCCACGCCGTCACGTCGCTGTACCCGGGCGCCAAGATCACCATCGGCCCGGTCACCGCGGACGGCTTCTACTACGACTTCGACTACGACCGCGGCTTCACCATGGAGGATCTCCCCAAGATCGAGGCCGAGATGAAGCGCCTCTCGCAGGAGAACCTCGACGTGACGCGCGCGCTCTACGCCGCCGATCGCGTTCCCGGCCTCATCCGCAAGTTCGAGGAGGAAGGCGAGCCCTACAAGGCCGAGATCCTCACCGACATCATGAACGCCGACGCGACCTCCGAGATCACCGTCTACACCCAGGGCGACTTCTCGGATCTCTGCCGCGGGCCCCACGTGCCGGCCACCGGCCTCATCAAGAACTTCAAGCTGCTGAGCGTCGCGGGCGCCTACTGGCGCGGCTCCGAGAAGAACAAGATGCTCCAGCGCATCTACGGCACCAGCTACTTCACCGAGGCCGATCTCAAGGCCCACCTGACCCGCCTCGAGGAAGCCGCCAAGCGCGACCACCGCAAGCTGGGCCGCGAGCTGGACCTCTTCTCGATCCCCGAGGTCACGGGCCCCGGCCTGATCTTCTGGCACCCCCGCGGCGCCCTGATCCGCTCGGTCATCGAGGACTGGCTGCGCGCGGAACTCAAGAAGCGCGGCTATCAGCCGGTCTACACCCCGCACGTGGTCAAGGAGACCCTCTTCGAGGTCTCGGGTCACCTCGGCAACTACGCGGAGAACATGTTCCCCGCGATGGTCATCGAGGAGGAGAACTACCGGGTCAAGCCCATGAACTGCCCGGGCCACTCGATGATCTACAAGTCGCGCCCGCGTTCGTACCGCGACCTGCCGGTCCGCCTGCAGGAGATCGCGAGCGTCTACCGCTACGAGCGCTCCGGCACCCTGCATGGCCTGGCGCGCGTGCGTGGCCTGACCATGGACGACGCGCACATCTTCTGCACCCTCGAGCAGCTTCCCGACGAGATTGCGGGCTGCGTGGAGTTCATCCAGCACGCCATGAGCATCTTCGGCCTGGAGGCCAAGGTATACTTGTCCACCAAGCCCGAGAAGGCCATCGGCTCGGACGAGTTCTGGGAGGCCGCTACCGACGCGTTGCGCACCGCCCTGGAGCGCAAGGGCATGCCTTATGACATCGACGAGGGCGGCGGCGCGTTCTACGGCCCCAAGATCGACTTCAAGTTCTACGACGCGATTGGCCGCGAGTGGCAGGGCCCCACGGTCCAGTGCGACCCCAACCTCCCCGAGCGCTTCGACCTGGCCTACCACGGCTCGGACGGCAAGGAGCACCGCCCCATCATGGTCCACCGGGCCATCCTGGGCACCATGGAACGCTTCATGGCCCTCATCATCGAGCACTACGCCGGAGCCTTCCCGCTCTGGCTCGCGCCCACCCAGGCGGTCATCATCCCCATCAACTCGGAGAACGACGACTACTGCTACGACGTTGCCGAGAAGATGAAGGAAGCCGGCATGCGCGTCGAGGTCGACAACCGCAACGAGTCCCTCAACTACCGCATCCGCGAAGCCCAGGTCCAGAAGATCCCCTACATGCTCGTCGTGGGCAAGAAGGAGGTCGAGGAAGGCGCGCTTGCGGTTCGTCGCCGGACCGGCGGCCAGGAGGTCCTCCCGGTGGCCGACGTCATCTCGCGCTTCCAGCAGGAAATCGACACCAAGGCTCTGCCTCCGTCGATGCAACCTAGCGAAGCCAAGTAAACGACCGAGGGCGGGCCATCTGGCCCGCCCTCTTGTTTTGCGGAGTTGGTGAAACGAAGTTGGGCTCAGTGGCTGGCGAACTTCGGTCCGGTGACGAAAACGGGATCGTGCCCGTCCTGGTCCCACATGCCGACGACGTAACCCGTGAACGTCCGGGTCCGGCCGGTGTCGTAATCGGTCACTTGCTTGGTCTCGTTGCCGCTGTTCGCGACGAAGTAGCCGATCACCCCCGCGTAGTCCGGGCTGGCATATTGATTCGGCACCCAGGGGGTGGTGAAGGCGTCGGCACTCATGGCGATCCCCTGAGCGGCACCGAGGCCGTTGGGCCCGAGCGGCCCACCCCAGGGGTTCATCAGAGCGTCCTCACGCAACCGGACCCATTGCGCGCGCAGCTGAGCGTGGGTGGGATACCGGTGCTGGCGGACCCCGAACTCCTCGATCATTCCAGCCAGCGCCTGGGTTTTGCTCTGTGCCTTGACGTTACCCGCCGAGCGGGCAGCCTGCTGGTACAGGACGGTTGCGCCGGCGACGACCACGACGCCTATGACGATGGCGAGGGTCACCTCGATCAAGGTGAATCCTCTTTCAGACTGTTTCACAGTTGGCATGGCTACCCTTTCGCATGCAAGGGGAAACCGAACGGCCGCCCAGTTAGCAGCTGCTTCTTATCTTTATAGACCCGCTTTCGAGCGCTTCGAAACTCCCCCAGCCGGCAAATCGGCCGGGGGAGTGCCGCGCATGGTTACGCCAGCATGCCGAGCTGGGTCCCGCCTTCGGGGATCCCCAGGGCCGTGCGAAGCTTGCGGAAGCCGTCGGCGGTGGGCGCCAAGCCTGCTGCTTCCATCAGGACCGAAACATCGGTGCGAAGCTCGCCGAAGCGTTCCGACGGCTTGGAGAAGCGCTTGGCGGTGATGAGCTCGCCGAGTGCGATCTCGGCAGCCAGAGCCAGCTCCTTGGCCATGGACGGCCGCTTGCCGGCACTGCGCGGAGGCAGCTCGCCGAACGCCTCCAGGTCGACCCCGTAGAGCTGGGCGATCTCGGCGTCGAGCTGGTCGATCCGCTCGGCGGTTCTGCGGCGCAGCACGCGCGCTTCGGCCTGGAAGGCCTCGAACGCCTCGCTGAGGGCCGCGACCGAGGGCCAGGTCCGCGAGAGGATCTCTTCGGCGAAGGCCTCGGTACTTGCCAGGCGCTGCCAGTGAAGGCAATCGAAGGCCATCTGTCCCAGGGTCGACTGGGTGGCGGCGTCGGGGACCACGATGGGCAGCGAGCCCAGCGTCGGCGTGTCCAGGTGCAGGGTGAGCTGCGCGCGGTTGGTGATGACCAGCTGGAAGTAGACCTCCAGCAGCCGCGAGTTGAGCAGGCCCACCAGGAAGAGCGGGTCGATGGGCTCGCGGGGCTCGAGGACGTTCACGGTGTCCAGCGGCAGCGCGCCCTCGGGGATGAGGGTGGCCACCACGGAGCTTGCGATGTTCTGGTAGCCGACCTTGGGCTGGGTGACGACGTCCGAGCGGAAGCGATCGCGCAGGGCGAAGCCTTCGGGCAGCCTCATCAGCGAGCCGGAGGATAGCGGACCGAAGCGGCGGATGTCTCGTCCTCGGATGACGGGGATGCCGTCGCCGTGCTTCGAGAGGATCGGGTCTCGGGCCGAGATGTTGGCGCCGCGGCGGATCTGGGCGATCGCCTCCAGAGGCCTGCCGGCGGCTTCCATGCGCGCGATCAGCGGGCCGATGTTCAGGTCCGCGTAGATGGGCATGGTCGGGCGCCCCACGAAGAATTGAGGAAGCTGCTCTCCGATTTGCCGGAAATGACCGTCGCGGTAGGTATGCAACTGAACCGCCGGCTCGCGGCGCGGGATCTCGAGCAGCATCAACGGGTTGGTCGCCGGCTTCTTGCCCTTTGAGACGACGAAGGCGATGGTCTCGAGGTTGACCCCCGGGAAGCACGCGCCCAGGTCCGCCAGCGCGACAGGCTGGGCCACCTCGGTCAAGAGCCGGCGACATTCCGCGTAGGCGCCCGTGCGGGTCACGCCATGAGGCACGACGAAGCCGAGCCGGCCGCCCTCCTTGAGGAGGCGAATCGAGCGCTCGATGAAGAGGGCCGTCGTGTCCTGTCGGCCCTTGCCCACCTGGTAGTGCCTCTGGAAGAGGGCCTTCTGGGCCGAGGGAATCTCGGCGCCGTAGGGCGGGTTGCCGACCACGGCGTCGAACCCGGCTTCCAGCAGCCAGGGGTGCTCGGTCAGGGTGTTTGCGCTCAGCAGGCGCGGGGTGAAGGGGGTCTTCAGCTCGGGGCAAAGCTTCAGCTGCACGAAGGCCAGCCGGATGCCCGCCAGGCGAATCGCCCAGGGGTCGAGATCGACGCCGACGAGGTGCCGCTCGATGACGCGCTTCAAGCGGAGGATCCGGCCTTCTGAGCCGGTCTGCGGCACCCAGACGCGCTCGAAGAGCGCCTCGACAGCAGGCGCCAGGAAGTTTCCGGCTCCGCAGGAGGGATCGATCAGCCGGAAGTTCTTGCTCAAAGGCTGATCCAACGGGGGCAGGGAGTGCGACAGGACGTAATCCACGACCTCTTGCGGGGTGTAGAAGACGCCGTTGGACTTCTTGTGGTCGTGCGTGAGGTGGCGCTCGAAGAGGGGCCCGAGCCACTCGCCGTCCCCAGCTTCCCAGGCATGCTCGGAGAGCTGGTCGGATAGGCTGCGCACCAGCGCGTCGATGGTCACGCCATGTCGCAGGGGCAGGGGGGCTTCCGAGGCGAAGAGTGGGGCGCGCTCGCGTCCCAGCGAGGACAAGGTGCTGTGCAGGGCCTCGGCCAGCAGAGCGCGCTCTCCTTCGTGGCGAATCCAGGTCCAGAGGGCCTGGGCAAGGACATAGCAGGCCTCGGGGCCGCCGTTGGCGACCGCCAAGGCAGCGGTGAGTTCGCGAACGCAGTGGTCCAGCGTCGCGGCTTTGAGTTGGGTAGTCACTTAGGCTTCCGCGGTGATGGTATCGACCCGATAGTTCTGGGGATCTTGGACCACGGGGTGATTCAAGACGCCCGTGAGATCGGTGGGCTGTCGGATGGAGGCGAGGATCTGCGCCGCCGCTTCGGGGGCCAGACTCAGGTGGACGACGGGGTGCTCCTTGGGGCTGAGGCGGCGCAGCTGGTCGACGGGAACCTCCCAGTCGGCTTGCTTGGCCAGCCGCTCGATCGCTCCGCGGAACGCCACCAGCGACGGCCGCAGCACCAGCTCGAGGCGGACAAGCGTCCCGGACTTGCTCGCCATGACGCGAACTTGCCCAGGAGCCAGGCCCACAGGCGTGTTGAGGGGGACCGGGTTCAACTCGAACTCGTAGGTCTGCTGACCGCTGACCAGATCGGTCTCGGTCGTGACGGTGGTTTTCACTCGACGCTCTCCCTGTGTCTTACTCTAGTCATTCTACCTCAGGGCGCCACGCTATTGTGTGAGGACCGTCTCTTGCTCGTGCGCCAGGGTCACGCCTCCGCGCGCGCCAATCTCGGCTCCGAGGCTGAGCTTGAAGCCCGCCTTGAACTCCGCGGCGGTCTGCTTGACGGATACCACCGAGCGATCCTTGAGCATGACCGTGTTCTTGTCGATCGGACGGGTAGTCGCGTAGGCGAGACCCTCCACGAGACCCTTGGACTCCAAGGCCTGCTGAACCTTGGCGACTTCGGAGGCCTTCAGCTCGTAGCTGACCTTCACGGTGTCCTTCGTGCTGATCTGCGCGATGACGCCCTCGTCGATCGGACGGCCGAAGATGTCCTCCACCGTGGTCCGGATGCCCTCGAACTTCTCCTTGCTCATCGACTCTTGCAGCTTCACGCCCTTGAGGCTGCCATCCTTGTTGTAGGTGATGGCCACGCTGCGGTCGGCGCTGCCGCCCGCACCCTGGCCCCAGCCCAGGATCCCGAGCGCCGCTTCGGCCTTGGCGTCCAGCTTCACGTTGAGCGTGCGCTCGCCGGTCCGGAAGTTCACGCTTCCGCCGACCTTGCCCTCACCGCCCAGCGAGGCCGAGACATTGCCGATCTCGAGCTGGAGCTGCTCGAGAATCGAGCCCTCGACATCCTCGACCTTGCCCTGAACCTGGCCCGTGACGTAATCCTTCCCGGCATCGGTGAGCTTACGGCCCCACGACTTGGTTTCCGCCGGTGCGGCTTCCGCTTCGGGCTCCTCGGGACCTTCTCCCTTGAAGATGCCCACCTGGGCGCTCGCGCTCGCGCTCGCCTGGGCGTAGAGGCCGCCCTCGCCATCCAGGGAGTAAAGGTGATCGCCGAACTCCTTGATGAGCTCCTTGCCCTCGAGGGCGGTCTTGCCCGCCATCACCGTGCCGATCCCCGGGATCGCGCTCTCGGCTCCGGCCGTGCCGGCCAGCTGCATCATGCCGGTCAGCACGTCCATGTCCTTGCCGTCGTTGGGGTCGAACGCGAACGACAGCGAAATCTTGCCGGTGAGGCCCGCCTCGGCCTCGGCGTTGGCGCCCGCCTTGAGGCCCGCCTCGTAGCTGCCCGCCTTGATGGTGCCATCGAAGCCGACGTTGGCCGAGTAGCTGGCGCCCGCGCGGCCTTCCAGCTCGAGGGTTACCTTCAACTCGGTGGGAGGATTGCCGTTGGCATCCTTCGGCTCGCTGACGACCTGGCCGTCGGCACCGATCTTGGGCATGCGGGTCACCTTGAGGGTGCCGCCCGCGTCGATCTTGGCGTTGGGAATCCCGAACTCTTCCAGCGGAATGGTGGCGCCGGCCTCGATCTTGATCGACGCCGATTCTCCGACGCTCAGTCGGTTGGTGAGCAAGGGGCCAAGCTTTCCGACGCCCTTGTCCTGGTAGGCGTCATCCGTCCCGAGGACCGACTTGTCCAGCGTGGGGTCGATGACGTCGTCGTAGAGCTTCTTTCCGGAGACGTTCGCCGCGTCCTTGATGGAGTCGAGCATGCCTTGTCCCTCGTTGCGGGACGCGCTGTACTCCTGGACACCCGCGCTGAGGACCTCGCCGCCCGTTTTGACGGCCTCTTCGATCTCGTTCTCGAGCTTGGCGATCTGGTCGGCGAGGCCGGTGACCTCGTCCTTGAGCGTGTTCACGATACCCGAGACGCGGTCCTCGACGAAGTCGACCACGCCATTGAGGGCGCGCTTCCAGAGGGGAAGGTTCTCGGTCTCGGCCTTCTTCTTGTCGGCCTCCGCCTGGGCGGAGTTCACCTCGAGTTGCAGTTGCGTCAGCTTCAGCTTCTTCTCGGAGAGCTCCTGGCGCTTCGCGTCGAGTTCCGTATTCGCCGGAGCCAGGTCGCGCTGACGACCGGAGACGTCGCTCTGATCCGCGGCGACCGGGGGCTTTTTCGGGGCAGGAGGAGCGGGCGGCTGGGAAAGCGGCTGCGAGGTGCTACGCGACAAGGGCTGCGTCCCGCCCGTCAGAAAGCCATGTTCGATCCTACGGTTTGTCATCCGAGTCCTCCCGTTGCTGGGCCCGTCAGGGGGTGGATCCGCCGGTTCCAGGCGGCGGCCGGGCCGAGTCGGTCCGTCGAGCCTGATTGTCGTATACCCGCAGACAAGTGCCTGCTTGCGGGGTTTAATAGAGGTTTGACGCCGAGGAATACCGAGCGATCACAGATTTCACGGAGACTTAATCAAGGAGGTCCAGATGGGCAAGGGGCTCGAGATCGAAACCAAGTACCGCCTCAAGCCGGGGCAGCGCGAGGCCATTTCGAAAGCGCTCGAGGGCATGGCATCCGAACGCTGGGAGCAGGAGGACCAGTACTTCGACGTCGGCGATCGCGTCCTGCGGATCCGGCGCGAGAATGATCGCTGGCTCATGACCCGCAAGGATCGGTACCAGCTCACGCCTGACGGCACCAAGATTCGCCCGGAGGTGGAAGTGCCCATTCCCGATGCGTTCGTCGGCGATCTCGAGGCCCTGATCCTGTGGCTGGGGCATGAGAAGCTCACGCGGGTGCGCAAGACCCGCCTTGCCTACCAGGTCGACGGAGTGACCGTGGCCCTGGACGCCATCGACGGGCTGAGCGAGGACTTCGCGGAGTTCGAGGTGCTCAGCGATCGCCCGGATGCCGTCGAGCGCCTCGCGGGATTGCGCGCGCGCTTCGGGCTCGGCGACGAGCAGGTCGAGCTGAAGAGCTATGCGCGCCTGGTGGCCGAGGCCCAGGGCCAGGCTGCCGAGGGGCGGGAATAGCAACTCGACGCTTCAAGACCAGAAGGGTCCCGCGCGCCAGACGGCACGCGGGACCCTTCGTCGGTTTTCGCTCTAGGGGTTGGGCTTTTGGCGGTTCAGCAGGCTGGAGAGGCCTTGCATGAGGTCGATGGGCACCGGGAAGATGATGGTCGAGTTCTTCTCGCTCGAGATGTCGGTCAGGGTCTGCAGGTAGCGCAGCTGCAGCGAGGTGGGCTCGGAGGCGATGACCGCCGCGGCGGCGGCGAGCTGCTGCGAGGCCTGGAACTCGCCTTCGGCGTGGATGATCTTGGCCCGCTTCTCGCGCTCGGCCTCGGCCTGCCGGGCCATGGCGCGCTGCATGCTCTGGGGCAGCTCGACGTCCTTGATCTCCACGACGCTGACCTTGATGCCCCAGGGCTCGGTCTGTTCGTCGATGATCTGCTGGAGGCGCTTGTTGATCTCTTCACGCTCCGAGAGGATCTCGTCGAGCGCGGACTGGCCGAGGACATTGCGCAGGGTGGTCTGGGCAATCTGCAGGGTGGCGACGCCGTAGTCGTAGACCTTGGTCACGGCGTTGGCGGGGTCGACCACGCGGAAGTAGACGACGGCGTTCACCTTGATGGTGACGTTGTCACGGGTGATGACTTCCTGGACGGGCAGGTCCAGGGTGAGGGTGCGCAGGTCCATGCGGACCATGCGCTCCAGCACGGGAATGAGCAGGATCAGGCCGGGGCCTCTGACGCCCACCAGTCGCCCGAGGAAGAAGACGACTCCGCGCTCGTATTCCTGGGTGACCTTGACCGCGGAGGCCAGCAAGGCGAGGACGACGACGATGATAAACCCGAAGGTCGACAAGAAGCTGATCATGGGGTCTCCTGTGAAAGATGGGGCGACGACAGGGGTTCGACGGTGAGGGTGAGGCCCTCGATGGCAACGATTCTGACATGGGCGGGAGGAGCGATCGTCCCCGCATGGCTGACGGCGCTCCAGAGTTCACCCTCCAGGAAGACGTAGCCCTTGGGGTCGAGCGGGGTGCGCACCTCGGCGATCGCCCCGATCAGCTCCTCGCGACCAGTGGTGACCTTCCGGCGCCGGGTCTTGATGGCCATGATCATGGCGCCCGTCATCAGGGAGGCGGTCACCAGGGTCACAGTCAGGATCACCGGCAAGCTGACGGCGATGCCGGGCGTGGACGGGTCGATCAGCATGGACGCTCCGAAGATCAAGGCGATGAGGCCGCCGATGGTCAGGGCGCCTGCGGAAACCACGAAGAGCTCCAGCACGAACATGATGAATGCCAGCACGATGAGGGCGACCCCCACGTAGTTGACGGGCAGCATGCCCAGCGCGAAGAAGGCCAGAAGCAGGCAGATGCCTCCCAGGATGCCGGGGAAGATGGCGCCGGGGTTGGAGAGCTCGAAGAAGATCCCCAGCATGCCGAGGTTCAAGAGGATGAAGGCGATGCTGGGATCGCTGATGGTGTAGAGGAAGCGCTCGAGCGTGGTCATCTCCAGGGGCAGGGTCGAGGCTCCGCGGGTTTTCAGGGTGACGACGCGATCGCCGAGCTTGACCTTGCGCCCATCCACCTGATCGAGCAGGCTGGGAAGGTCGGGGGCCACCAGGTCGACGACACCCAGGCGCTTGGCCTCGTCGGCCGAGGCCGAGACGCTCTTGCGGACGGCCTTTTCGGCCCACTCTGCGTTGCGGCCCCGCTCCTTGGCCAGCCCCTTGATGTAGGCGGCCGCGTCGTTGGTGACCTTGTCTCCCATCGCGCCCTTGATTTCCTCGCCGCCTCCGGCGACCGGGTGGGCCGCGCCGATGGCCGTGTTGGGGGCCATGGCGGCCACGTGGGCGGCCATGGTGATGAAGGCGCCCGCCGAGGCAGCCCGGCCGCCCTGCGGGGAGACGTAGACGATGACGGGCAGGGGCGAGGCGATCATGTCCTGGATGATCTCGCGCATGGCGGTGTCCAGGCCGCCCGGAGTGTCGAGCTGGATCACGACCGCACTGGCGTTGCGCTCGGAGGCGACCTTGAGGCCGCGCTCGACGTAGCTCGCGACCATGGGGTTGATGGCTCCCTTGACTTCCAGCACGGCCACGGCGGGCGTCTGGGCCCAGACCCCGGAAACGAGCGCCCCGAGGGCGAATCCGACCACCAGCAACCAGTTGAGTAGGCGACGCATGGGTTTCCTCCCTCGTTACTGTCTTTAGTATACCCGAGCCGAGCGAGCCTCCCCCGACGCAGAAGGCCCCCTCGCCGGAGGCGAGGGGGCCCGAGCAGGGTTGGAGAAGGCGATCAGGATTCTGTCTGAACGGGTGCCAGCTTGGACAAGGCCTCGAGGAGCGTCTTGGTTTTGATGGCTTTTTCCAGGCAGAGCGTGATCGAGGGGTCCAGGAGGTCGCGGACGCGGTCCTCGGACTCGGCGGTCACGAAGATGACGGGGACCTTGGCGGTCCGGGGGTTCTGGCGCATCTTGCGGCAGACGTCGTCGCCGTTCATCAGGGGCAGGTTGATGTCCAGGATGACGGCGGCCGGCACGATGTCCTCGATGGCATGCAGGGCTTCGATCCCGTTGCGGGCGATCCGGACGTCGTAGCCGAAGTCGTTCAGGCGACGGACCAGGAACTCCACGGTATCCGGGTTGTCTTCGACCAAGAGAATCTCAGGCACGATCCACCTCAAAGCAAGGCGCTCGAAGGCCATGGGCCTCCGAGCGCAAAGGGATGACTACTTGATCTTGAGGGTCGCCTTGACCTTCTTGAGGGTTTCCGGCAGGTCCTCGGTCTGGATCTGGCCCATCAGAAGCAGGCGCACATCGACCTCGGGAACGTCGGATTCGAGCGCGAGGCGGCGAACGTCGAGGTTGCGCTTGCCCATGCCCTGGAAGATCTTGATGACGACGGGCTCGTAGCGATCCTCGGGGGGGAAGATCTTGAGCATCTCGTCGGAGATCTTCTCGGCCGAGGAGGGGCCCTTGGCGTAGCCGCGCGCCAGCATCAGCTTGTTGACCAAGAGGTTCATGAAGACATGCTCGATGGCCAGCGGGTTGCGCTCGGCCCAGTCCTGAACCGGGGCGAGGTACTCGGCGAAGGTCTCAGGGGCCAGGTCGAGGGCCTGGGCGATCTTCTCGATGACCTCGGGGTTGCGGGGGAACGGCACGTCGCCGCGCAGGATCTCGTACATGTAGGTGCGCGAGATGTCGACGCGACCGGCGAACTCCTGGCGCGAGAGGCCCAGCTCCTGCATCCGGCTCCAGAGCTTGCGGGTGGATTCGGGAAGCGAGCTGACGAGGACCTGGTACTCAGGGAAGACCATCGGGTCGATCTGAGCGACCTCGGCGAAGCGCTCCAGCGTCTCGCGAACGGTGGGGAACTTCACCTTGGCGTTGAAGATGCGCGAAACGTACTCGTAGCTGAGGCCCGTCTCCTTGACGAAGGTCTTGCGGTTGACGCCCGCAAGCTCCAGGCTCCGCTTCAGGATGTCGATCGAGGGGCTACGCGGCCGGGTCGAGGCGGTGGACTCGCCACGCACGGGCATACGACTGAGAGAGCGAGCTCGGGTGTTCATGGCGATCATCCTTCTTTCTATGATTTCTCCGATTTGTCCGTGGCTTTCCGACGCCATGGCATCTCGCCTTGCGATCCTGCCACGCTGTCGTACTTGGTGCCACCATCATAACACCACGATTCCGTCCGAGGCCCGTTATATCAAAAAATTTAACATCAGAACGATAGTCCTGACTAGAAAACGAAAATTGATTTGCGTATGTCAATATGTGCTTGCCCTGTTCTAAGGGCTTTCCCGCTACAATGGAGGGAACCCGGGGGCCCGATCCGGCGTCTAGGGAAAAGGACGTGAAAAGGAGTTCACACGGATGAAGAAGACGCTTCTGGCGACCACCCTGGCCCTCGCCACGCTCGGTTCGACGGGATGTGCCCAGCTGCTGCTCGGCGGCGTCACCGCCGCCCAGGCGCTGCAGCCGATCTCCGACGAGCAGGAGATATCGATCGGTCGCTCTGCGGCCCAGGAAGTGCTCAACGATCCGGAGACCCGGGTCTACACGCACGCAGGCGTGACGGCTTACGTTCAGGCCGTGGGCAAGCGCATGGCGGCCCGCTCCGAGCGCCCCAGCCTGCCCTGGGAGTTCCGCGTCGTCGAGGACAAGGCCCTCAACGCCTTCGCCTTGCCGGGTGGGCAGATCTTCATCACCACCGGCGCCCTGTCGGCCATGAAGAACGAGGCCGAGCTCGCCGGCGTCCTGGGCCACGAGGTGGCTCACGTCGCGCACAAGCACGGCATCGACAAGCTCAAGCAGGCCATGATCGCGCAAGGCGTGGCGATCGCCACCCTCGGCTCCAGCCCCCAGATCGCCCAGCAAGCCGGTTCGATCGCCCTTCAGCTGGTCCTCAACGGCCAGGGTCGCCAGGCGGAGCTGAAGGCCGACGAGTACGGCACGCTCTACGGCGCCCGCGAGAACTACCGCCCCGACTCGCTTGGCGACTTCCTCAGGACCATCGAGGCCTCCACCGGCGGCACGCCCGAGTGGCTGGGCGCCCTCTCCACGCATCCGCCACTGAGCGAGCGCCTGGAGACCATCCGCCAGACCATCGAGCAGAATCACCTCAGCGGCACCGAGACCCGCCAGTCCGAATTCCTCACTTCGACCGCCCCGTTGCGGTAATCGGCGCTGCCACATTAGCCGCGGGCGCTACTTCGACCGCACCTCTGCGGTGAGTCCCGGCTGAAATAGCCGTCGCTCGGCGCTTTCCGAGCGCCCCGCGCGGGCCTACAATCCCGGTGAGGAAAGGGAGGCGCGCATGGGGCTTCGGATCTTCCTGATCATCGGACTGATCTTCTCGCTGGGCATGACGGGCTGCGCACAGCTCCTGGTCGGAGGCCTCACGGCCGCTCAGGCCCTGCAGCCGATCTCGGACGAGCAGGAGGTCGCGATCGGTAACGCGGCCGTCCGGCAGATGCTCGCGGATCCCAAGATCCGGTTCTACACCGGTGAGGCGCTCAACCAGTACGTGACCGGCATTGGCCGCTCGCTCGCGCAGGACACCAGCCGGGCGAACCTTCCCTGGCGCTTCGGCATCATCGAGAGCCCCGACCTCAACGCGTTCGCGCTGCCCGGCGGGGTCGTCGTCGTTACCACCGGCGCCTTGGCGGCCATGAAGAACGAGGCCGAGCTAGCGGCGGTGCTGGCGCATGAGATTGGCCACGTGGTCGAGCGCCATGGCATCGAGCAGTTGAAGCGGGCGATGGTGGCGCAGGGCCTCGCGATCGCCGCTCTGGGCACCAGCCCCCAGATCGCCCAGGCCGCAGGCAGCATCGCCCTGCAGATCGTGCTCAACGGCTACGGCCGCGAGGCGGAGTTCGAGGCGGATCGCTTCGGCACCCGCCTTGCTGCGGCCGACGGCTACGACCCGCAGGCCCTGGTGGGCTTCCTCGAGACCATCGCGGCGAAATCCGGAGAGCCCCCCGGATGGCTCGTCCCCCTGTCGACCCATCCGAGCGTCCAGCAGCGGGTCCAGGCCATCGAGCAGGTCGTCCGCGAGCAGAAGCTGCGGGGGACGAAGACCAACGCGGACACGTTCAAGCGCGAAACCGATCCGTTGTGAGTACGGAATCCACGGATTGCGCCTCGTAAGGTTAAGAGTTCGTTGTATAATGGGCTTATTCCGCTAAACAACGGCGAGGGCGGCCGCCCATGGGATGGGGGAACGCCTCGCGCAGGAGGAAGTCCCCATGAACAAAGTCTACGCCAATGCCCAGGAGGCTGTCAGCGGTCTCTTGCGTGACGGCATGACCCTGATGGTCGGAGGCTTCGGCCTCTGCGGCATTCCCGAGAACCTGATCCTGGCGCTTCGCGACTCCGGAGTGAAGGATCTCACGATCATCTCCAACAACGCCGGAGTCGACGACTTCGGTCTCGGCCTCTTGCTCCAGACGCGCCAGATCAAGAAGATGATCTCCAGCTACGTCGGAGAGAACAAGACCTTCGAGCGCCAGCTGCTCGAGGGCTCCCTCGAGGTGGAACTGGTGCCCCAGGGCACGCTCGCAGAGCGCATCCGGGCCGGCGGCGCCGGCATCGGCGCCTTCTTCACCCGCACCGGCGTCGGTACGAAGGTCGCCGAGGGCAAGGAGACCCGGATCATCGACGGGCACGAGTACGTGCTCGAGATGCCTCTCAAGGCCGACCTCGCCCTGGTCAAGGCCTACAAGGGCGATACATCGGGCAACCTGGTCTTCCGCAAGACCGCCCGTAACTTCAACCCCATGATGGCCACCGCCGCGGCGAAGACCCTCGTGGAGGTCGAGCACCTGGTGGAGCCCGGCGAGATCGACCCCGATCACGTCCACACCCCCGGGATCTACGTCGACCGGATCCTGCAGGGCGTCGACTACGAGAAGCGCATCGAGCAGCGGACGGTTCGCCCCCGCGCCACCGCGTCGGTTTAGGAGGCTAGTCATGCCATTGGATCGTAATCAGATCGCCCAGCGCATCGCTCAGGAACTGCGTGACGGCTACTACGTGAACCTGGGCATCGGCATGCCGACCCTGGTGGCCAACTTCATTCCCGCCGGCATGG
>JAKFCW010000009.1:0-16270 GCA_036676455.1 Candidatus Sericytochromatia bacterium | reverse complement strand
TAGGATTGAGATACGCATGAAGTTCACCAAGAAGCTCGACCTCAGCGTCCTAGGCTGGTTCGCGCTGCTCTCCTGCGTCCTGGTCGTCCTCCTCGGCTTCATCGCCTTCAAGGAGGAGAACCGCGAGTGGAAGAACGTGCAGAAGCAGTACTTCGCCGTGGAGCAGAAGGTCGCCGCCGCCCAGGGCCGCGAGGTCCCTCCCCAGAAGCTCTCGCTCAAGCAAGTCATGGTCAAGGACCTCGGCTCGGTCGACCGCTGCATCACCTGCCACGTCGGCATCGATGATCCCAACATGACCAAGGAAGCGGTCACCGAGGCGGGCGGAAACTACAAGGTCTTCGCCCAGCACCCCGACTTCGAGACCTTCATGGGCAAGCACCCGGTCGACAAGTTCTCCT
The DNA here is from genome assembly GCA_036676455.1 of Candidatus Sericytochromatia bacterium. GTDB lineage: Bacteria > Cyanobacteriota > Sericytochromatia > S15B-MN24 > UBA4093 > UBA4093. The sequence continues at coordinate 15,872 of JAKFCW010000009.1, read as the reverse complement.
GCACCACCTGCCACCAGGGCCAGGGCCTCGCGACCACCAAGGATGCCGCTCACGGCTTCGTCCACAAGTGGGACTTCCCCATGCTGGGCGACGCTCACGAGGGCGAGATGACCAAGTACGCGCAGGCCTCCTGCGCCACCTGCCACACCAACTCCAACGACTGGGAGAAGATCGGCGCCAACCAGCTCGTCGAGGGCAAGAAGCTCGTCGACCAGTACGGCTGCGTCTCCTGCCACAAGATCGAGGGCAAGGGCGGCATCATCGGTCCCGACCTGACCTACATCGGCGACAAGCTCCCCAGCCAGTTCCACTCGGCCCTCGCCTTCGAGCCCATCAAGGAAGCGATCAAGGCCGGCAAGTTCCCTGGCGTCGCCAAGGATGCCAAGATCCACGAGGATCCCGCCACCTGGCACCACTTCCACTTCATGAATCCCCAGGCGGCCGCCCCTGGCTCGACCATGCCCGCCTTCGGCTTCAACGAGGAACAGCGTGACGCCCTGATCACCTGGCTCTTCGCCCAGAAGAAGCGGACCGTTCCGGCGGCCTACCTGACCGAAGGTGCGACCGGCGCTGGTGCGGCGGCGGCCAATGCGGCGCCCGCGGCAGCAGCTGAGCCTGCCAAGGTCGCGGCGGCCGGCGGCAAGGGTATGGAACTCTTCGGCGCCAAGACCTGCGCGGCTTGCCACACCCTGACCGGCGTCCCCGGCGCGGTCGGCATGGTCGGCCCCAAGCTCGACGGGATCGGCAAGACCCGCGACGTGGCCTACCTGACCAAGTGGCTCAAGGACCCTGCGGCCGTCAAGCCCGGCACCACGATGCCCAACCTGGGCCTCTCGGATGACGAGGCCAAGCAGATCGCCGAGTTCCTGGTAACCAAGTAGCCGCAGGCGCTCAAGTAATCAGGACCGCGAACCAATGGAGGCCGGTTCCCCCTCGGGGGAACCGGCCTCTGGCTTTTGGGGATCTAGCGGTCCATATCCCGGCCGTAGCCGACCTCCTGCCGATGCCGCTCCTCGCGCTTGATCATGTCCTCACGCAGGTGGCGGTTGTAGTCGGAGACGGCGATGCCGCCTGCGATCGGATTGCGCTTCACCTGGTTCAGGTGTGCTCGCATGCCAAGCCACGTTCCCAGCACGGAGACCGCATGGATCAGCAAGACCCCGAGGCTAAACCACCCAACGTTGGCGCCGAGCAGCCGAAGCGTCGCCGCGTCCATCCCAAGCCCCGAAGGAAGGTTGAGCTGAGGAGTTCCCGGCGCCACTGCGGCCTGACCTGCTGCCACCCCGGAGGCGACCGCCGAGCCGAGGCTCAGCGTGAAGATCGCCAGCAGGACCGGCAACGAGGAGATCAGCGCCCCCAGCACGAAACCGTTCAGGATCGATCCCCATCCCGAACGCAGGTTGGCCGTCCAGCCCGTGATCAACGCCCCGATGAAGGTCGCCACGAGCAGGACGAGTCCCGTCACCACCCCGGCCGTGGTCGGAGCAATGGCCGGAGCGGCAGGCGCAGCGCCAGGAGTCGCCGGACCGGCTCCGGCCGCCCCGATGGCAACGGCGAGCGCTCCCAGCACCAAGGTCAGCGCGAAGTACGCGAAGAAGCCGCCCCAGATCGACCCCCAGCGCATCTCGTCGCCAGCCATCGGGGAGATCTGCTCGTTTCGGATAAAGGGCAGGTCGACCTCGCGGACGTCCGTCGTCGTGTCCAAGCCCCTGCCCATGATCATGCTGCGCCGAAGGTCCGGTTCCGTGCCGACATCGGCGCGCGGCGCCTCGACATTCGTCCGAGGCATGTTGACGTCGCGGTCGCGGTCCATAACGTGAGCCTCCTTTCACCCCAGGGTGAGATACACCTTGTGTAGGGCGAGCTTAAAGTATCTTCACGATTACCACAACGCGCGCCTCCCTTCTGATGCGGGTTTCGAGATCCCGGCCCCCCGCAACCCCAGCCAATAGGGAATCTGGTATTCTGTGGGAGAGGACATGGGCCCCGCATGGGGGTCGAAGGGGAGCCAGACGCGCATGAGCGATAGAATGAGCCGGCAGCAATTCCTCCGCGAGGGGCTGAGCCGCTTCGTCCAGGGTCTCTGGGGGGAATCGGAAGCCGTGCCCGGCGCCGCGAAGGCGACCGTGAGCTGGCTGCGCCCGCCCGGCGCCCTGCCGGAGGCCGAGTTCGTCTCGGCCTGCACCCGCTGCGACCTCTGCGTGAAGGTCTGTCCCCACTGGGCGCTCAAGGTCGCGACCCGGCATGACGCCCCGCCTGCGGGCACGCCCTTCCTGCATGATCCCGCGGCCGACGCCTGCGCGCGCTGCCCCGATCAGCCATGCATCGCAGCCTGTCCGACCGGCGCCCTGCGTCCGCTTGAGGCCCCTGCGGACTGAGCGCTCCCCACGTCGCGCGGAGCCGGCCTAAGTATTTTTCCAGGATTGGCTTGCTAAGCGGCTCTTGTGGTAAAATGGAGCGGAGTTTCCCTGTCGGAAGCCCAGGCAGTAGCTGGGCGCCGAGGGGATTACCGGATTCGGGGGCGTTCGCCCCCCGCCCCACCGCCCCAATCAGCGGCTTTAAGGAGAACGACACCCCATGATGACCGCGCTCGCCGCCGGAGCCAAAGTCGTAGAAGGGTACTGGTACCCGGATGCTTTGGCGCAGATCCTCTTGCTGTTTGGATTCACCATCTTCTTCACCTTCCTGGGCAACTTCTGGTTCGCGCTCGCCAACAAGCGCCGCTCCATGAAGAGCTGGATGACCGCCGCCTTCAAGGCGTCCATCGCCTGGACGGCCTTCATCTTCGTCGCGGTCGTCTTCCCCATCGCCATCTACAACCAGGCCCTCCACCTCCTGCAGAACAAGACCGTGGGCGGGATCCTCTTCACCCCGTTCATCGCTGAGAGCGTGGCTGGCGCTGGCGCCTTCGGCCTCTGCATCGCGATGATCGTCGGCTACGTGGCGCTCTTCTACACCAAGAACTTCCGCTGGTTCCTGAAGGCCTAACTTCTAGAGCTCACGAGGCCGCCCTTCGGGGCGGCCTCGCGGCGTTTCGACCCGTGTTTGAAACCCGGGCAACTCGGGGGTAGAATAGGCCGCAGGCACGGATGGAGTCTCTTTTGATGAGGAGGAGCCATGCAGCGTCAGATCTCGCTCGCCTACCCCTGCGGTCATTCCTTCCCCTGGACCTTCGACGATCTGCCCGACGACGAGGCGGAGCGGGGCTGCTGTCCCCTCTGTGTCGGTCCCTGGCTGGATCTGGAGGATCAAGAGCGCGTCAGCGCCAGCGGCTTCCCGGATCAGTTATAATGGCCTTTCGGCTACCCTCATAAAAATGGAGATCCGCGATGGAAGGCATTACGCAACTCGGTCGTCCCACCCAAGTCCCCACCTCGCCCGAGGAGGCGAAGCTGGAGGCATTCCCCAACCCCAACCCCGCGCGCAGCTACACCATCGAGTTCACCTGCCCGGAGTTCACGGCGTTCTGCCCCATCACGCACCAGCCCGACTTCGCCGAGATCCGCATCTCCTACGTGCCGGACCAGCGCTGCGTCGAGCTGAAGAGCCTCAAGCTCTACCTCGGCGCGTTCCGCAACCAGGGCATCTTCCATGAGGCCGTCACCAACCGCATCCTCGACGACCTCGTGGCCGTCCTCGAGCCCCGCCAGATGACGGTCGTCGGCGACTTCTCGGTCCGCGGCGGCATCAAGACCATCGTCACCGCCTCCTACACCAAGCCCGAGTAATCGCTCCAAACCCTTTCACTCACCACCGTTCACGCCCAGGCACCGCAAACCGGCGCCTGGGCGTGCTTTTGGCAGATGGTTGGCGCCCAGCATGAGGCAGAGCCTCTTTTTCGGCGCCTGCTCAGTTTGCCGAGCGCCTGGGTACAATACCCTTGCAAGCAATGGGGCTGGCAAGGGGAGGGTCGATCCATGGGCAAGATCGGGTTGGTGCTTTGCGGCGGCGTCGCCAAGGGAGCCTACGAGGCGGGCGTACTCAAGGCCCTGGCCGAACGCCAGATCTACCCCGACGTGATCGTCGGCATCTCCGCGGGCGCCATCAACGGCGCCTTTGCCGCCCAGATGCTCTCCATCGGCCAGTTCACCGTCGCCGAGGTGGAGCGCGAGCTCATCTACCACTGGCGCGAGACCGTCGACGCCCACCACCTCTTCCACGGCTTCGGACGAAGCGATCGCCATCCCCTCGAACAGCGTAGCCTCAGGTCCCTCTTCGACCGCCTCGGAATCGACCCGCTGCGGCGCCAGTACCGCCCCCGGATCGGCTTCGACTCCCTCTTCGCCTTCGAGCAACTCGTGCGCGGCGACTTCATCTCGCTGATCAACCACGACTTCATCCGAGGCATGCTCGAGACCTACCTTCACTTCCCGCCGGTCGTGAAGCGCGACGTCACCCTCTCCGTGGTCAAAACCGACCTCAAGGGCTCCACCACCCTCACCGACTCCATGAAGTTCGCCGCCGACTACTCGACCTTCGACGAGTTCCGCTGGCAATCCGGCCTCGACGAGCCGCGCTGGGACGCCATGAACTCCCGCATGCAGGACGCCATCCTCGCGTCGAGCTCCTTTCCGTTCGTCTTTCCGCCCATCGAGAGCCCCGGCAAATCCGACGACAAGCTCGGCTTCTACGTCGACGGCGGCCTCATGGACTCCGCTCCCATCGGCCGCGCCATCAAGCTGGATCCCGAGGTCGACACCATCCTGGTCGTCTCCGGCTCGACCCTGGTCGAGCCGCCCGACGCCGATCCAACGACCTTCCACGAGGTCCTCGGCCGCGTCTTCTCCCTGCTCGCGGGACGCTTCGTGATCCAGAACTACCACAAGGTCCTGCAGTGCAACGACCGGATCACCCGGCTCGACGCCTTGGTCAAGCGCGGCAAGAAGGGCAACGTCCTGCGAAACGTCCATAACGAGGATCTCGCCAAGCTCGCGGGATTCCGGGACCTCGATGACTTCATGGGCCGCCGGGTCGTGCGCCTGATCCCGATCTTCCCGAACCCAGGCCTGCCCGGAAACGTCTTCGACGGCTTCTTCAAGCCCGAGCTTCGCGCGCAGTACATCGATCAGGGCTACCTCGACGCCGTCAACGCCCTGGGGCGTGACGCCCGGATCACCGCCAGCGAGCCCCTCGTCTCACCCTCCGCTTCCCTCGTTTGAGATGCTCGACCGCAACCTCCTGCTCTCGGCCCTGGAGGCCCGCGCGACCGACTTCGCGCGCTTCGATCACGACCGCCTTCAGGCCACGCTGCGCCTGAAAGAGGCCCTCTCCCGGGTCGAGGCCCGGGGGCGCGACGGACTCGAAGCCAGCCTCGGCGGCGTCTCGGCTCCCGGCGCCATTCCTACCCATGACTTCGACGCGGGCCTCGTCCACCCCTTCCCCGTGACCTTCCGGCATCACCCCGAGGCCCTCGCCTGGGGGCAGCGGCACCTAGAAGGACTGACCAGCTTCGCGGCGGACGGCAGCCAGATAGAACCCGACAACCGCTACGATCTGCCGGTGGCCCTGATCCAGGTCGGAAGCTACCGGAACCGTCATCACGAAGCAGGCCAGTACCGCAAGGAGACCGCCTTGCAGGTCCTCACCCCGGCGGACCTCGAGGGCGAAGGCCCTGTGAAGCGCCTGATCGACCTTGCCCGCTTCGAGCTGGAGCTGTCGATGCTGATCCGCTTCATGCAGGAAACCTCCCCCGACGAGAAGAACCTGGTCTTCATGGACGGGTCGCTGATCGTCTCTTTCGCCGAGAAGCAGGGCGACGACCCGCACGCGCAGCGCTACGTCTCGAAGATCCACGCCCTGCTGGAGGCCTCCGAGGCGACCCGCACGCCTCTGATCGCGTACGTCGACGGCTCGCGCGCCAAGGACCTCGCCCGCATGGTCGCGGTCGCCACCGGGGAGGAAGCCGGCGCCGTCAGCGACGCCATGCTGCTGGACGGTCGGCTCCACTGGGGCGATCGCACCGCCGCCTTCCGCTGCGCCCGCGAAGGCATCCTGGACTCCTACGGCCGCCACCGCCGGGAAATCGCCTTCTGCTACCTGCAGACCCGCGAAGGCCAGGCGCCGGCCCGCCTGGAATTTCCCGCCTGGATGCTGGATCGCCTCGACCCGATCCTCGACGCCGTGCGCGCCGATGCCATCGGTGGCGGCGGCTACCCGTACACCCTGGCGGCCGCCGATGCCACGGCCGTCCTCACCACGGGCGATCGCGACCGCTTCCAGCGCACGCTCGAGGATTTCCTGAGCCAGAAGGACATTCCCCTGGCATTCTCCACCAAGGCCCTCTCCAAGCTGCGCCGCCGGTGAGCGCGCGGCCAGGTAAGCTATACTAGAAGTCAGCCACCGCCTCGCGTTGAGCCATCCCCTGCCAGAAAGGACTCCGCCTTGAAGCACTCCATCCAGTTCCAGCCCGCCTACTCCCTGGCCGTCATCCAGCTCGACGCCGGCGAGCGCGTCCGCGCCGAGGCGGGCGCCATGGTCTCGATGTCAGGGACCATCGACCTGGAGGCCAAGTTCAACACCGGCGGCAAGGGCCTGATGGGCATGCTCAAGCGCACCGTGCTCGGAGGCGAGAGCCTCTTCCTCTCGACCATGACCGCCAAGGACGGCCCCGGCGAGGTCACGCTCGCCCCGTCGATGCCCGGCGACATCCTCTCGCTCTCGCTTTCCGGCGAAACAATCCTGGCCGAGCGCGGCGCCTTCCTGGCTGCTGCCGACGGCATCGAGATGGACGCCCAGTTCGCCGGCCTGCGCGGCCTGGTGGGCGGAGAAGGCCTCACCTACCTGCGCTTCAAGGGACATGGCATGCTGCTGCTCGCCGCCTTCGGCGGCATCTACCCGCGCGAGCTGGCCGCCGGCGAGCGCTACGTCGTCGACTCCAGCCATCTCGTCGCCTTCGAGGAGCGGGTCAGCTACCAGATCCGCAAGGCGGCCTCCGGCTGGATCTCCAGCTTCACCAGCGGAGAAGGACTCGTCATGGAATTCACGGGGCCGGGCCGCATCTGGATCCAGACCCGCAACCCCCGGGCTAACGCCGAGTGGCTGAGCGCGTTCCTGCCCAAGCCTTCGGCCGAGTAAGCCCATGCGCATCGGAAAGGTCGTCTCGTCGCGCTCCCACGTCGACGTCCTCTGCCAGGTCGACAAGCCCCACGAGTCCGAAACGCCGCCGGGACCTGCCGACTACGCCTTCGGCCGCTTCGTCCGGGTCGGCGAGTCTACCGTGGGCCTGCTCTACGACTCCCAACTGCAGAACCCCGACTTCGGCAACTACGGGCCCCGGCTCGCGAGCAGCCCCGCCCAGGTCGGCGTCTTCACCCCGGACTTCTTCGACGAGCAAGCCACACTGGTCAGCGTGCTGTTGCTGGGAGCCCTGGAAGCCGGCGGGGGGATGCAGGGAGTGCCGCGCGAGGTCGTTCCCATCCACGCGGAGGTGCGGCTGATGGACGACCCCGAGATCGTGGCCTTTCACCAGGACCCCGTTTCCGCTGTCCAGGTTCGCTACGTGCCCCAGGTCCTGTCGCATGCCGGCGCCGTCGCCGCCCCGTTGCTGATGGGCGTCCTGGATCGCCTATCAGGCCTCTTCCCGCAGGATCGGCCGCGGATCGAGGTCCTGCGCAAGGCCCTGCTCTGGCAGACCACCATGTCGGCCATGCGATAAGGAGGACCAGATGGACGACATTCTGATCGGCACCGTGAAGGGCCCCGGCGAGTCCTCCCACGAGTACCTCTTCATCACCACCGACAACCACCTCAGCAAGGTCGGCGAGTTCGTCTACTATCCCGTCCTGATCGACGGCGAAAACTGCCCCATCCTGGGCAAAATCACCGAGCGCAAGCTCGTGCGTTCCCTGCCCGACGCCTTCATGGCCGATCCCAATATCTCACCCAAAGACGTCGCCTCGCTGCTGGGGAACGAACTGGGCGAAGCCGAGCTCTTCGAGGTCACCGTGGCGATCGCCGGCCGCTTCGACACCAAGCTCAAGGGCTTCCTCAACCCGCGCATCCCGCCCGATCCCGGCGCGCGCGTCTACGTCGCCTCCAACGATTTCCTGACTCAGGTCCTCAGCCCCCGCGCGCAGGATCAGACAGGCTCGGCCCACCTCGGCTCTTTGCTGACCCGCGCTCCCGGCGAGGTGCCCATCATCCTCGACGTGAAGAACCTGGTCTCGACCCACCTGGCCATCCTGGCCTCCACGGGCTCGGGCAAGTCCTACACCGCGGGCGTCCTGGTCGAGGAGCTGATGAAGCCCTACAACCGCGCCGCCGTCCTGATCGTCGACCCGCACGGCGAGTACGGCACCCTGAACGCTCTGGAGACGCACCCGGCCTTCTCAGAGGGCGGCTACCGGCCCCGGGTGAAGGTGATCCCGCACGACCGGGTCAAGATCCGCATCTCGTCGCTGACCGAGGCCGACATCAAGGCCCTGCTGCCGATGATGAGCGAGAAGATGATGGCCTTCATCGGCAAGGCCTTCGACCGCCTGAAGCGCCGCGACACCCACCTCTGGGGCATCCGGGACCTCCTGGCCGCCCTGGACTCGCTGCGCGCCGAGGGCGCCGAGGACGACCCCGCGTCCAACGCCAGCACCATCGAGGGCCTGCGCTGGCGCCTCGAGGACCGCTTCGCCCGCTCGAACATCTTCGACGACAAGGACCACATCCCCCTGCCCGAACTCTTTACCCCCGGCCAGGTGACGGTGCTGCAGCTCAACGAGATTGATCAGGTCGAGCAGCAGATCATCGTGGCCACCGTCGCGCGCCGGATCAACCGCGCCCGCATGGACACCAAGACCGGCAAGGCTATCGACGGCGAGTCGTTCATTCCCTATCCGGTCTTCATGCTGCTCGAGGAAGCCCACCGCTTCGCACCGGCCGGCGCCTCCGTCGTGAGCACCCCCATCCTCAAGACCATCCTCGCCGAGGGTCGTAAGTTCGGCGTTGGCGTGGGGCTGATCACCCAGCGACCCGGCAAGCTCGACGCCGACGTGCTCTCCCAGTGCATGACCCAGTTCATCATGCGGATCGTGAACCCCATCGACCAGCAGACCATCGCCCAGAGTGTCGAGGGAGCCGGCCGCGACCTGCTCGACGAGCTGCCGGCCCTCACCAAGGGCCAGGTGATCGTCTCGGGCGTGGCCGTGAACACCCCGGTCCTTTGCCAGGTTCGCGCCCGCCTGACCGAACACGGCGGCGAAACGATCGACGCTCCGGCCGAATGGCTGGATTACTTCGGGCTCTCCCAGTCGAATGCCCGCGAGCAGGACGCCGCCATCCTGGCCTCCCCCGCCAAGGCGGAGCGCTACAAAGGCTACTCGATCTGAGAGGAACCCCGATGAACCGCCATATCTACGTCTTCTGGACCGGCGACAACGCCATCCCGGAGAATCGCCAGCGCTCCCTGGACGGCATGACCAACACCGGGTTGACCCCCGTCCTCGTCACCGCCCGGAATCTTCACGACTTCATCCCCGCCGAGCGCCTCCATCCGGCCTACCCTTACCTGAACCTGGCCCACCGGGCGGATTACCTGCGCTGCTACTTCATGAAGCACCACGGCGGCGCGTACTCCGACATCAAGCCAAACGCCTCCTCCTGGGTGGAGGCCTACGAGGCCCTCGAGCGCGACCCGGAGGCCTGGGTCACTGGCTACCGCGAGGTGTCGCCCCAGGGCGTCGCGGACCTCTACCTTTCCTCGCGACAGCTGCACGAAGGCCTGCTGGACAATATCCGGGCGCAGATCGCGTGGCGCAAGCTGCAGCTCAACTACAAGTTGCTGATCGGGACCTGCGCGTTCATCTTCAAGGAGGGCACGCCGCTGGTCGACGCGTGGTGGGAAACCCTCAACCAGCGCCTGGACGTCCTGCTGCCGCAGCTCGAGAAGCACCCCGCGAAGCACCCCAAGGAGGTCCCCGGACAGGTCTACGACGGGGAGAAGTCTCGCTACCCGGTGCCCTGGACCCATATCCTCGGCGACATCGTCCACCCCCTGCTGCTGGAGCATGCCGAGCGCATCCGCTACGACCTGCCGACCCCGGACTTCCGCAACTACTGGTAATCGGCGGATCCGAACGCTTAACAGACTCCAAACAAAGACTTCATCGGCCCTTGCGAATCTTTCAAGGGAATCCAAAGGATAAGACGTTCAGGTGGGCCGCACGGCCCCGGCACGCAATCGATACCGAGCAGGAGGGCGCATGAGCATCGGAGGCATTCAAGGCAACGGTCACGGCCTTCACGCGCTTGGCAAGGCCCAGGGGGCTCAGGGTGGCGATCTCAAGGTCAAGCAGCTCGAGCAAGAGCTGAAGCAGATCGAAGAGGGCATGAAGCTCGCCTCCATGACCGGCAACTCGCAACTCCTCGCCATGCTCGCCCAGCAGCTGCAGGGCATGCAGCAGTCCGCCGAGAGCGGAGCCGGCCAAGACATGGGCGGCCAGGGCGGAGGAGGGCGGGCGCAAGGTTTCGAGGCGCGCCAGAAGCTTTCGGACTTCCAGCAGAAGGCAGAAGTCCTGGCCCAGGAGATCCAGATGCAGCTGCAAAGCGTGCAGGCGCAGTCCGGCAACCAAAGCTCGCAGGGCAGCGGGTTCCAGGATCAGAACCAGTCCCAGGGACGCGACATGCGCAGCATGTACCCGATGTAGTCGACACGTCGCAAGCGCCCTCGCCGAGCGGGGGCGCTTTGTGTTGAGACGGGCTGGCCATCAGCCTCGGAATGCGAGATAATGAGGTCTCGCCGTCCCGTGACGGCTGGACCCCGCGGCCGCGTGAGGCCCGACTAACGTGGAGAGAAGCGACGATGATCTGTCCTAGCTGTGGCTTCAGCGAGAATAGCAAGTTCTGCAAACACTGTGGCGCCCCGATGGTCACCGAAAGCAAGGCCAACTACCTGGGCACTCCGCAGTTCACCGGCATCACCATTCCGCCGCCGTCCGCGTCCGAAGGCTTCAAGGCCGACGACCTCGACGAGGTCGGACTCGAGGGTCGCGACTTCGACGATCCCGAGCATGAGTCCAAGGATTCCTGGTTCGGCCTGGTCATGGTCGGCGTCATCGTCGTGGCGCTCATCGCCTGGGGGGTCTCCCGCGTCGCCGCAGGCTAGTTGATTGCTTTCCTTTTTGCAGTTACACTCAAAAAGAAACCAGACCCGCAATCAAGGGAGATGAGCCGATGACCGAGCAAGGTGCACATGGGAACTGCTTTCTGCAGGACCCGCCACGTGATCCCGTGGAGATTTGCCTGGAGATCAACGAACGGGCAGCGGGTCATCCCCTCTACCAGGATGCGCGCAAGGGCCTCGCGCCGGGCTCCAACCTCGCGTGGCGGCTCTCTCCCGAGCCGTTCTGCATCTCGAAGGAAAACTTCTTCTACCTCAAGGGCCTGGGCAACCACCTCCTGAAGTTCTACGAAGCGACGAACCGCCTCTACTTCGAGAGCGTGAAGGGTCAGCAACCGGCCTGGATTCATCAGCTGCTCGACCAGGGCAAGCCCGACTCCCTGATCGACTACGGCCGCATGAACCGCTTCAAGCGCCAGCTTCCCACGGTGATCCGGCCGGATCTCCTCTTCACCGAGTCCGGACGGGCCGTGGCGAGCGAACTCGACTCCATCCCCGGCGGCCTGGGCTTCGTCGCCTCGCTCTCGCACGAATACGCCCGCCTCGGCTTCGAGCCGGTGGGCGGAGCTGCGGGCATCGTCGAGGGCTTCGCCAAGATGATGCGTGCCCAGACCACGGAGACCGACCCCACCGTCGCCATCGTGGTCTCCGAAGAAGCCAGCGATTACTGGCATGAATTCGTCTGGCTGGGCCAGGCCCTCACCGAGCACGGGCTCGAGACCCTCGTCGTGCGTCCGCAAGACATGCGCTTCACCGAGGAGGGCTTCGAGATTGCCCTGCCCGGCGGCCGGATGGCCGTGCCCCACATCATCTACCGCTACTTCGAGCTCTTCGACCTCAAGAACATCCCCAAGATGGAGCTCATCCAGTACGCCAACAAGAAGCAGCGCGTCTTCGTGACCCCGCCCTTCAAGGCCTACCTCGAGGAGAAGCTGCTCTTCGCTCTGTTCCATCACCCGATGCTGCGCCGCTTCTGGGAGAACGCCCTGGGCGACGAGACCTGCAACGCGCTCGACAGCCTGATCCCGCGGACCTGGATCCTCGATCCGACGCCCCTGCCCCCGCAGGCGGTCATCCCGGGCCTGGAAATCGACGGCACGGCCGTCAACGACTTCCGGCAGCTGCTGCACACCACCAAGAAGCAGCGGGATTACGTCGTGAAGCCCTCGGGCTTCTCGGAGCTGGCCTGGGGCTCGCGGGGCGTGGAGTTCGGCTCGGACCTCTCCTCGGACGACTGGGAGCGTACGCTCAACCAGGCGCTCGACTCCTTCGCGCAGACCCCCTACCTGCTGCAGGAGTACCACAAGCCCGCGAAGGTCACCTCGCGCTACTACGACTTCAACCGCCAGGAGATCCGCAGCTTCGAGGGCCGCGCGCGCCTCTGCCCCTACTACTTCGTCTCGGGCGACCAGGCCGAACTGGGCGGCATTCTCGTCACGGTCTGCCCCGCCGACAAGAAGGCCATCCACGGCATGGTCGACTCGATCATGGTCCCGGCCCGGGTCGAGTAACGCCGACACCTGAAAAGCAACGAGCCCTCGGATTGACCGAGGGCTCGTTCGCTTTTGACCTACTTCTTGTACTGGGCTTCGTCGTAGACGGTCTGCGCCACGAAGGTGAGGAGGTCCTTCTCCTGCTCGAACTCGGCGTAGGTGATGGCGGTTGCCAGCTCGCGCGCCAGCAGCATCATGGCGACGTCATCCTTGAGGATGTTCGTGGTGTCCGTGGAGAGGAAGACCGGGCGATGGCCGGTCTCGAAGCTGCGGCGGACAGCGGGATCCGAGATCAGCTCGCAGTCCATGGTGACCGAGCGATCGTAGCCGATCGGCTTGCCATTCTCCTTGCCCCAGACGAGGTAGTTGAGGGCGAAGCGCTTCCCCTTCTTGCCGGTGGGAAGGTTCATCTCCACCACGTGCATGACCTTGATCTGAGTGATCGGGTTCGCCTTGCCGGCGATCACCCGATGCCTGAGGTTGAGGATCGCGTCCCGGCCGGCGGTCGACAGGGTGGCGTCGGGGCTGGCCTGCAGGGTCGCGGCGGGCATCCCGCAGCCCGCGAGAAGAAACAGTGACAGGGCGCTCAACGATAACAAACGCTTCAAAACGATGAGATCCTTTACGAGGCGGGTTTCGGATGGACGCCTGCCCTTCGAGCCGGCGCCCATCTCGGTTATCCCGGGAGGCTTCACACTTCCTCATCATGACGCGTAAAGAGTAAGGCCCGCTTATTATCAAGGTAAGAAAAGTTTAAAGACGAGCACCCCCATGGCCAAGCCATGGGGGTGCTCGTCTTGAGATCAGGGCAGCAGTTCGGCCAGGTCGCTGTAGGTCTCGGGGCGGCGATCGCGGTAGAACTGCCAGGTGTCGCGCACCTCGCGAATCTGGTCGAGGTCCAGCTCGGCCACCAGCAGCTCGTCCTGGCTACGGCTCGCCACGGCGACCATCTGCCCGCGCGGATCGCAGAAGTAGCTCTGGCCGTAGAACTCGCCGATGTTCCAGGGAGCCTCGGTGCCGACCCGGTTGATGGCGCCGACGAAGTAGCCGTTGGCCACGGCGTGCGCGGGCTGCTCCAGTTTCCAGAGGTACTCCGAGAGGCCCGCGACGGTGGCAGAGGGATTGAAAACGATCTCGGCGCCGTTAAGGCCCAGCAGGCGCGCCCCTTCCGGGAAGTGGCGGTCGTAGCAGATGTAGACGCCGATCTTGGCGTAGCGGGTCTGGAAGGTAGGATAACCGAGGTTACCGGGCTTGAAGTAGAACTTCTCCCAGAAGCCGGGATGCAGGTGCGGGATGTGCTGCTTGCGGAACTTACCGAGGAAGGTGCCGTCCGCATCGATGACCGCGGCGGTGTTGTAGTAGACCCCGGTCATCTCCTCCTCGTAGATGGGGACGATCAGGACCATCTGGTAGGTCTTGGCGAGCTCGCGCATCAGGGTGACGGTCGGGCCATCGGGGATGCGCTCGGCCATGCCGTACCAGCGAGGATTCTGCTCGGCGGGGAAGTAGGGGCCGTAGAAGATCTCCTGGAGGCAGAGGATCTGCACGCCCTGGCGGCCCGCTTCGTGGATCTGCGCGACGTGCTTGTCGATCATCGCCTGCTTGATGCGTTCAAGCGGCTCGGAGGGATCGACCACGTTGGAGGCCTGGATCAGGCCGCATTTCACGACTCGGGACATCGGGCTACCTTTCTTGAGAGGCGGAAAACGGCCCTCATGATAGCCCAAGGCGAGCCAGGAAGCCAGTTGAACACCCCCTCGTCATTCCCGCGGAAGCGGGAATCCAGTGAACGCCCGCTTCCGCGGGCGTGACGAGAGTGCGGCTAATGATTCTCGCGGTAAAGGTCCGAGACCTGGAGGCGGCCGTGTTTGGCGAGGTCGACGAGTTGCCCGTCGAGTTCGACCACGGGAAGCTGGCAGGCTTCGCGGTTGACCGTCACCACCTTGGCGACCTCGCCGGAGTTGAGGACGACCAGCGCGTTCTTGGGGTACGGCACGATGAAGTGCTGGAAGGCCCAGACCATGCGGCGCTCGAAGTGGGTATCCATGCCCTCGAGGATGATCTTGTAGGCGCGCTCGGGGGGCATGCCCTTCTTGTAGACCCGGTTGGAGATGAGCGCGTCCCAGACATCGCAGACGGCGACCACGCGGGCCATCTCAGGGATGTTGGTGCCCTTGAGGTTAAAGGGATACCCGCCGCCCGCCCACTTCTCGTGGTGGTGCATGACGATGCCCTTGATCTCGGGGGTGGCCCAGCGGTAGTTCTCGATCAGGCGCAGGCCCTTCTCGGGGTGCGACTTCATGACGTTGAACTCGGCCTCGGTAAGCTTGGCGGGCTTGTTGAGGATGAAATCAGGGATCTGGTTCTTGCCGATGTCGTGAAGCAGCGCCCCGATGCCCAGCACCCGCAGTTGGGCCGGGGTGTAGCCCAGCGTCACGCCCATCAGCAGCGAGAGGCTCATGACGTTGGCGGAGTGGGCATAGGTGTACTCATCGTAGACCCGCAGATCGCAGAGGCTGTTGAGCAGCTCCTTGTTGTTGACGATCTGGGTGATGGTCGACTGGACGCAGTCATCGGCGGCATGGAAGTCGATCGCGGCCGATTCCTGGTACTTCTGCTGGATCGTGCGGATCGAGCTGAGGTTCTGGGTCGTGACGTCCTTGGCGAGCTTCTCGAGCTTGGACTCGGTGAATCGCGCGGCTACCGGGGCTTGCCTGGGGGCAGCGGGCTTCTGGGGAAACCCGAGGGCCCTGCCCAGGGTTCCGGTGCGGGGGCGCTGTGGCGTGGGCTCGGACGGCGGCGGGGCGGGCGTCTTGAAGGGGTTTCCCAGAGGTCCCGTCAGGGCCCTGCGGGGCTTAGGCTCCGGCTCGGGCTCGGGATGTTCGACGGGCGTCTCGGAGGTCTGGAAGGTGAAGACCGGGACGCTCGGGACTCCGCAGCGGATCAGCAGGTAGATATTGGTCTGATCGAGGACCGTGCCGGGACCCAGCAGTTGTTGAAAACTGGAGGGGTGGTAGACCGGTTCCGCGAGGACCATGCCAGGCTGCAACTCGCCTATGGGCGCAAGAATAGAAGTGCTCATGCGCAATGTCCTCGATTGAATGAACGCAGGCTTCGAAAATACACCTTGTCTTATATACCCCGGGGCCAGCCTTTTTGACACCTTCACAAGCGGCCTTGCAAGTGACGGTTCGCGGCGCTTTCTGGTAAGATCAGGGAAGAGAGCGAGCACCTGACCGGATTCCGGGTCACCCCGCCCTTCCTTACCTAGG
>JAKFCW010000008.1:0-1837 GCA_036676455.1 Candidatus Sericytochromatia bacterium | reverse complement strand
GCTGGCGAAGACGATCGCCGGGGACGCCCAGCTCATAGAGGGAGGCGGTCACCCGCAGCGAGCGGCCGTTGGCCCGGGACAGCTGCGCCGCCTCCGGACTGCCGAACGCGGAGGCGGTGGCCGAGTCGAACTTCACCTCGTCCGAGTGTCCCCGGATGGTGAGGCACACCGTCTGCCAGGTGGGGCTCTTGGTACAGGCGGCCAGGGCCTGCAGGGTGGGGGTCCACTCCGGGTTGAAGCTGGCGTCGGCGTCCACCCGGGCCGGAGCGCCGGCCAGCCGCCAGCTTCCGGCGCTGCAGTCGAAGGGGGCGGTCGGCGGTGCCGCAGGCGCCTGCTCGGTTGCCCGGGAGACGAGCGGGTTCAGCAGCAGGCACCCCACCAAGAGGGAGCGGCCCGTCCAGAACAAGACACTCACGCGACCACCGTTTCAAAAAATGTCAGCGACAGCGCACGGCATCCCACGTGACCTGACACGGGTCAAGCGCTCGGCCGGTAACATTTCCTCTCTTTCGGATGGGGCGGCGCGTCAGAGGCGGGAGGCACCTCAGACGCAGTGCGTCTCAAATGTAGCCTTGTATCTCGACAAGGCAGGAAGTGAGCAGTCAGGCGCAGCGGGGTATTCTGGGTTTGCGCCTGAAGGTTTGGTTGGGGAGCGCGCGGTAGACCGACGTAGCCGAGGCCACTCAAGAAGGCCGAGGGACAGCAAGGGTCGCCGCGCGACTTCCTCCTCGAAGAGCCCGAACAGTTGGACGAGCCCGAGCTCGGATGTCGCAAGGATGGGCCAACGAGGATCCCCACCGGCTACGGCGCCAGGAGGGCGCACCGTGAGCTTTGTCGGAATCGATGTCTCGAAGGAGAAGCTCGATGTCTTTGTCCGGCCGCTGGGTCATTTCGTCAGCTTTGCGAACTCCCCCGAGGGAATCGCTGAGTTGCTGATCAGGCTGTCGGAGTGGAAGCCCGAGTTGGTGGTGCTGGAGAACACCGGTGGAATGGAGATGGAGTTCGTCATTGCCGCAGGGACGAAGTTCCCGGTGGCGGTGGTGAACCCCCGGCTGGTGAGGGATCTCGCGCGGGCGACTGGCCGGTTGGCAAAGACGGACCGAATCGACGCGGAGGTCATCGCCCACTACGGCGAAGCCCTCAAACCGTCCGTCAGGCCCCTGGCGGATGAAACCCAACTGGAGCTCGTCGCCCTCGTGAACCGGAGGCAGCAGCTGATCGAGATGCGTACCCAGGAAAAGAACCGCATGGGTCAGGCTAGGCCGTCGTTGCGGCACAGCCTGGCCAAGCACATCGCCTGGCTCAATGAGCAGATCGGCGAGACGGACAAGGAGCTGAAGAAGAAGATCCGCGACAGCGCGATCTGGAAGCAGAAGGACGACCTGCTTCAAACCGTGAAAGGTGTGGGCGCGCAGCTATCCCTCATCCTGCTGGCGCGTCTTCCGGAGTTGGGTCAACTAGGCCGCAAGGCGATCGCGAGCCTGACGGGATTGGCTCCCTTCAATCGAGACAGCGGGAAGTACCGAGGAGAGCGCTCGATCTACGGAGGCCGGGCTGACGTACGGAAAGTGCTCTACATGGGCGCCCTGGTCGCCACGAAGCACAACCCCGTGTTCAAGGCCTTCTACGAGCGCCTGCTGGCTGCGGGCAAGCCCAAGAAGGTTGCGCTGGTCGCCGTCATGAGGCGGCTGCTGTGCATCCTCAATGCGATGATCCGAACGAGCAAAGCCTGGGATGCCTCCCTGGCCCTGCCCGCCTAACCGCCGCGTAACCCTGGCAACCGGGATCTGCCCGCGATTGCCCTTGAAAACGGAGACAGTTGCTGTCCCCTTTATTG
>JAKFCW010000007.1:0-27456 GCA_036676455.1 Candidatus Sericytochromatia bacterium | reverse complement strand
AGGAGGATCCCTGGACCACCTTGTCCGATCGCTACGCCGAGGGTCAGGTCATCCCCGGTCGCGTCACCAAGCTCGCCACCTTCGGCGCCTTCGTCGAGATCGAGCCGGGCGTCGAGGCTCTCCTTCCCACCGCCGAGATGTCGGATCGTCAGGTTCGCCCTGAGGAAGTCGTCGAGGTCGGTCAGGAGATCCAGGCCCTCATCAAGCGTTTCCGTCCCGAAGAGAAGCGGATCTCGCTCTCGCTTCGCGACCTGAACCGCGGTGAGTACGCCGATTCGGATGAAGTCTAACGGCGGACTGATCACCAGCATCGAGCCCGGGGGCCTCGCAGAGGCCGCCGGGCTTCGGCCTGGGGATATGCTTCAGGCAATCAACGGTTTCGAGATCAATGACCTGATCGACTACCGTTACCAGGTTGCCGAAGAAGACATCACGCTGCGCTTCCTGCGTGGCACGGAGACCCATGAGGTCACCCTGCATAAGGAGATCGACGAAGACCTGGGCCTGGAGTTCCAGGACGCGGTCTTCGACCGGATTCGCCCCTGCGCCAACAACTGCGTCTTCTGCTTCATCCACCAGCAGCCGGCCGGCATGCGCGAATCCCTCTACGTCATGGACGATGACTACCGCCTCAGCTTCCTGCAGGGCAACTTCATCACCATGACCAATATGCCCGAGCGTGAATGGAAGCGCATCGAGGAGCTGCGGCTCTCGCCGCTCTACGTCTCGGTCCATGCCTCCAACCCCGAGCTTCGCGCTCAGATCCTCAATCAGCCCCTGGCAAAGCGCCTCTTCCAGCACCTGGACAGGCTCAAGGCCTCCGGCATCCAGTTCCACGCCCAGGTCGTCCTGATCCCCGAGGTCAACGACGGGCCCGAACTCGATCGCACCATCCAGGAGCTCTCCGAGCGCTACCTGCCTGATCTTCTCAGCATCAACATCGTCCCCGTGGCGCTCAACCGCTTCCGCGAAGAGCTCGGCTTGCCGGATCTCAAGGCTCCCACTCCCGAGTGGTGCGCCAGGATGATCGAGCAGGTGAAGCCCTGGCAGAAGCGCTTCAAGAAGGAATGGGAAGATCCCATCGTCCAGCTCTCGGACGAGTTCTACGTCATGTCGGGCAAGCCGCTTCCCAAGGCCAGCCATTACGGCAGCTTCGAGACTGTCCAGGACGGAGTCGGCGGTGCCGTGCTCTTGGGCTGGGAGTGGAAGAAGCTGGCCAAGAAGCTGCCTTCCCGCATCGCCGAGCCCACCACGGTTCAGATCGTCACCGGCAAGGCTGCCGCTCACATCGTGCAGCCGCTGATCGACGACCTCAAGGGCGTTGAGAACCTCGCCGCCGAGCTGGTGCCGACGCCCAGCCGCTTCTGGGGAGACCTGATCACCGTGACGGGCTTGCTGACTGCTCAGGATCTGATCGACGAGCCGCGCCTCCAGCAAGGCAAGGGCGAGATCTGGATCCCGGACATCATGCTGAAGGCCGGCACCGAGGTCTTCCTCGACGACAAGACCGTCGCCGACGTGACCGCTGCCTTGGGCCGCCACATCCGGATCATGCCCACCACGGCGCAGGGCCTGTATGATGCCGTTGCCGGCACCTCTAAGGCCTCGCGCGAGGACACGCAAGCCCGTTTCGGCAACTACGAGCCCGCCGCGGCGGCGAGCCGTCCTCGGCGGTCCTGACGCTCGCGGGTTCAACTCGTGAAAGGCCACCGCTCACAAGAGCGGTGGCCTTTCGAGCAGGCCCTCTCGGGGTAAACATGCTTGGCGAGGGCTAAAACGAACGGAGGCTGCAGCATGCAGGGGAACCGAACGGACATTGACGGCCTGCTGACCTCCTTGAGGCGCGTGCTCGCGCTGCCCGATGCCACACTGCAAGCTGTCCTCGCCACCGTCATCGCGGGTGGCCACCTGCTGATCGAGGACGTTCCCGGCGTGGGCAAGACGCTCCTCGCCAAGACCCTGGCCACGGCCTTGGGGCTGGGCTTTCGCCGGGTCCAGTTCACCCCGGACCTCCTGGCGGGAGACCTCCTGGGGGCTTCCCTTTACGTGCCGGCTGACGGCAGTTTCCGCTTCGCTCCGGGGCCCGTCTTCACGCACGTCCTGCTGGCCGACGAGATTAACCGTGCCTCTCCACGGACTCAGTCCGGCTTGTTGGAGGCCATGGAGGAAGCCCAGGTTTCGGTGGAAGGTCAGACCTACCCGTTGCCGGATCCCTTCTTCGTCATCGCCACCCAGAACCCGCTGACCTTCGAGGGGACGTATCCTTTGCCCGAGGTCCAGCTCGATCGGTTCATGGCCACACTGAGCCTCGGCTATCCCAGCTACGAGGACGAGTTCGCCTTGCTGGAAGGCCGCCACGGAGCGTCCGTTCCGATGCCGCCGTGGCCGCCGCATGCGCTGCAGGAATGGAAAGAGACCGCGAAGACGGTCCACGTGGATGCCAAGCTGCGGGACTACTTGCTCGCCGTCGTGCGCGCCTCACGCGTCTGGCCCGGCGTGCAGCTGGGGATCAGCCCCCGCGGAGCGCTGGCATGGCAGGCGCTTGCCAAGGCGCATGCGGTCCTGGCGGGCCGTGACTTCCTCACTCCGGACGACCTGAAGGCTTCTGCTCCCTGGGCGTTGCCGCATCGCCTGGTGCTCGACGGCGATGGCGCCTTGACTCGCAAGCGTCGGGTCATCGCGGAGATTCTCGCCCAGCAGCCTGTCCCACGCTGATGCTGCGCTTCCGCCTCACCTTCAAGGGGGCGCTGACGCTCGTACTCGCCCTTCTCGCCTTCCTGCTGGGGGGCGCGCTCGGTCATCCCTACCTCAATCTCAGCGGCTACGCCCTGATCGCGGTCTTACTCTTGGGAGCCGTCATGGGCGTCGTCGCCATCCGCGGGGTGCGGATCAAGGCCGTGGCCATGCGCCGCGAGGCGGCGTCACGCGAAGCGGACGCTTGGGTGAGCCTGGAGTCGCACGGAGCGTTGGGGCCGTTCGGCCTCGACGTCGATGGGAACCCGGAACCTGAGATCGTCGTGAGCGCGCCCGAGCGGGTCGGCAAGGCCTTCACGCTGATTGACGCTCCGCTGAACGCCAAGGCCAGCCTTCGCAGCCTCCCGCTTGGCTTGCTGGAAATCACGCGCCAGGTTCCCCTCTCCTGGCTCGTTCCGGGTGCGGAGGCCAGCGCCAGCGAGTCGATTGCCACTGCCCATGCGCTGCTGGCGGAGCCTGAGGGGCGCGTTCGCGAGCATCGTCCTGGAGAGGGCCTGCGCCACGTTCACTGGCCCCTGAGCGCGCGGCTGCAACGGCTGGTCGTGCGGGTGCGCGAGCAAGAGCCGGAGGTGCGCCCGCGGCCCGCGCGGAGCCGCGGGGTTGAAAAGCGGCTGCTTCCCGAGGCTCAGCTGGAGTTGGTGCGTGGGTTCACGCTCGTGGCGACGATGGGGGCGATCGCCTTTCTCTGGCAGCAAGGCGCCTTACAAGCGGTGGCGGCGGCTGTTCTGCTACCCCTGGTAGCCGTGGGGGGCGTCACCAGCATGCGGCGGGCGGGGCCGCCCTCCAAGCTGCTGCTGGGCCTGCTTTACGTGGCCATCCTCGCGATCATGGGGTGGTTCGTCTCGGACCTGCGCGCGCACGTGCTGGCCCGGGGCCCTATCGCCCTCACGGTCATGAGCATCGCCGCGCTCTTCGCCTGGGATCTCCGGGATCGCTCGTACATTCGCGCCCAGCTCTTCCTGGTGGTCTTCTCATCGGTGCTGTTGCCGGCGTTCTTTCCGGTTCGGGACGGGCAGGGTTCGGGCCTCGCGTTCGGGATCGTCCTGCTTGGCTTGCTCCTCGCCGCCTGGGCGGAGGGCAGGCATGCGATCGGGGCCCTGAGGGTCCGGTTCTCGGAACTGGGTAACCTGTCGTCGGCCGTCGTGCCGCTCGCGTTTCTGGCGGCGATGGTGCTGCTGCTCCATCCGTGGTTGCCGGCCGTTCCGTTGCCGTCGTTGCCGACGTTCGGCCTGTCGCAGGTGCGCTCGGCATCCGGCGAGGGGGCTGCCCAGGTTCCGGGGCAGCAAGGAAGCCTGGGGCTGGATGCCCGATGGCCGCAAGGAAACAAGCCCGCGGTCGAAGTGATCGGTGGGAGCGAGCGGCTTCGGGCCGAGTCTTTCGACACGTATCAATCGGGTGCTTGGTCGGCTTCGGATGCTCAGCCCGTTCCCTGGCCCGAGCCAGCGGGGAATGGCCCCTGGGTGCGGATCACGCTGCGATCCGACGCGATGCGCGTGCTGCCTTTACCGCCTGGATCCCGGGCCGTGCGCGACGCCTTGCTATCGCCCGTGCGCCTTGCCGACGGGACCGTGCGCCTGAGCCGTCTTGCATGGATCGGCTACGTCTTCGACGCGCAGGAGGGAGATGCTCGCGCCAGCGATCGAACGCCACCGAGGCCCTCGGAGCTCAGCAAGGACGGCCATCCCCCCGAACTGGGAGAACTTGCTCGTCAGCTTGCCGGCGACGCGGCCACGCCCCTCGAGGCCCTCGACCGGATCGCGCATCACCTGCGGACCCGGTTGCGCTACGATCTCCAGGCTCCGTTGCCGCCGGCGGGGGGCGATCCGATCGTGTACTTCCTGCGGGAGTCGCATCGCGGCTACTGCGTGCACTTCGCCAGTGCGCTGGCCGTGCTTGGCCGGGAGCTCGGCGTGCCCACCCGGATGGTGGCGGGTTATAGCGGGGGACGGCGCTCCGGGAACGTGACGATCTTCGATGAGCGGCATGCGCATGCCTGGGTCGAGGCTTACGTGGACGGGCGCTGGATCACCCTGGATCCCACGCCGGGTGTCGGCGCCGCCGTGCCGGCGCTGGGTTCGGAGCAGGGGCGCGTGGGGCTGGCGATCGTCCTGCTGGGGGGCTCGGTGCTGCTGCTCTGGCGGCGCGGGCGCGAGAGCGGGGTCTTGCGGGAATATCGCCGCATGCTGAAGCGCTTGCAGAAGCTGGGGGCGCCCATCACGGAGGCGACGACCTCCGGTGAGGCGCTCGAACTGGCCCGTGCGTGCCTGGACGCGGGAGAGTGGCAGCGCATGCGCGAGCTGGTGAGCCGCTACGAGGCGGAGCGGTTTAACCGGAGTTAGCCGCAGGCGCTTAGCGCCCGCGGCTGCATGCTAAAGCTCGCTGTCCTGCAGCAACGAAGATCGCTCTAGAAGACCCAGGGCTGGTTGAACCGGAAGGAGAGGCCCAGCAGCTGGCGATGGGCCAGGTCCGGGAAGAGGGTGTTCTTGTAGAGGTTCACCTTGTAGCTGATGGCGGTGACCTTGGTCAAGGGGATGACGAGCTCGGCCTCGGAGTCGATGAGGACGCCGTCCTTGGGCAGGTCCAGCGTGCTGAAGAGCTTGAAGTCCTCGCGCAGCGCGAAGTGGCCGAAGTCGCGCTTCCAGACGAGGCCGAGGGTCGCACCGGTACGGTCCGGCTGCTGATCGCGGTCGAGGAAGTGGCGGCGATGCTCGATGCCTTCTCGGATCGTCAGCCCCCACCAGGACAGGTCCTGGCTGAGACCGCCTCCGAGCTGTCCGAGGAAGTACTTGGGCGATTTGTCCTGCACGAAGCGGGTGGTCATGGTCAGGTTGACGAATGGCTTGGTGGCCCAGAAGAGGACGTCGGCCTGGTAGTCGCTCGAGAACTGGATGCGGTCCGAGGAGATCTGGGTCTTGCCGTCGGCCAGCTGGTCCGTGCGGTAGGAGAGGGCGAGGCCGTGCTTGACGTCGTGCACGCCCCAGGCGGCTCCCAGCTTGAAGTCCATGTCGCCGCCGTAGGCGAAGCCCGAGCGATCGCCCTTCCAGGAGAGGTCGGGATACTTGTCGCCGGCCTTCTCGACGGCCCGGCGGGTCATGTCCATGTTGAGGACCAGCGTCGAGCGCCAGAAGGGGATTTGCGAGAAGTCGGGGAAGGACTTGAGGGAGACCTTCTTGCCCAGCGCCCCCTGGAGCTTGAGGAAATTCAGGACGCTCTGGCGCACGGTGACCGGGTAGCGGCGCATCTCCTCGTTGAGCAAGTCCGCGAGTCCCGAGACCTTGCCCTGGGCGACGGGCAGAGGCACGGCCACCAGGTAGTAGGAATCGGACTTGATGGGGCGCCCGTTCAGGCGCGCCTCGTCTCCGACCATGGAGAGGCCGGCCGAGAAGAGCTTGGGCCGGGAGCCCCGCGTCTGGGGGGCGATGGCCGTGAGCACGGAGCCCTTGACGTGGATGGAGACCAGCGGGTCTTCCCACGGCATGAGGTAGTACAGGGATCGCGAGCTGGTGACCTCTCCGAAGGCGCCGCCGTCATGGAAGTGGGAGCGCGGGATCAGGCTGGCTTCGCTGCGGGCCGTCCCGCGCATGATGTTGGCGACGATCTGCATGGCGTCGTTGGCGCTGACCTGGCCGTCGATCTCGGCGGCCTTGCCGTTGTCGCGCTTCCAGGCCTCGGAGATGTTGCGCCGCGCATCGAAGGTCAGGGTCACGATCTCGGGCGCCTTGGTCATGAGGTGCCAGGCGGGAATCCGCTCGTCGTCGAGGCGTAGCAGGTCGGGCTCGATCCGGGCGATCCGGTAGCGGCCGCTGGGGCCCTGGTCGAGGGTGAGGCGGGCCTTGCCGAGCATGGTGCCGAAGCCTCCGGCATGCAGCGCGCGCTTGCCGTCGATGCCGGCGACCTGGTGGACGGCGATGTCCTTGGGATCGGTGCTGTTGAAGCCGCCGACGACGAGGTCGATGCCGGAATCCGCGCTCAGGAGAGGCATCTCCTGGTCCAGGCTGAGGTGGGTGAGCGCGACGATCAGGTCGGCCTGGTCCTGCTCCTGGATGATCTTCACCCACCTGGCGGCGGCCTCGCCCGGGCTCTGGAAGGTCAGGAGATCGGCCTCATCGACGCTGAGGTAGTCGCGCGAGCGGGCGTCGGTCAGGCCGAGGACGGCGATCTTGATGCCGTCGCGCTCGAAGATCGCGTAGGGCTTGGCCAGCGGCTTGCCGGTCTTCTTCTCGAGGACGTTGGCGAGGACGACCGGGAACTTGGCTTCCTGGATGCGGGCCTTCAGGGCGGCGATGCCGTAGGAGAAGTCGTGGTTGGATGGCAGCCATGCGTCGTAGCCCATGCGGTTGAGGGCCTCGACGATGGTCTTGCCCTGGGTATGGGCGCTGGTGGCGCCGGGGCCCAGGATGTTCCCGGCGCTGAGCAGCAGCGTGGGGTTGCCGTCCTCGCGGGCCTCGACGATGGCCACGGCCTGCCGGGGGAGGCCGCCGATGGTCTTGGGCAGGGCGGAGTAGGGATCGACCGTGACGGGCTCGAAGATCCCGTAGGTATCGTTGGTGTGGAGGATGAGCACGCTCTTGGGCCTGGGAACAAGGACCGTTCCCAGGGGCTCGTCTTCGGGAGTGAGCGCAAGCGAGGCGGATGCTTGGCTTGCGATCGGCATGCTGGCGGAAGCCTCCGCGCTCGGGCTGGCCGGGTCGGTCAGCTCGGCGGCCACCGCCCCGGACCCGAAGGCCAGGGAGGCGAGAAGCATGCAGGTCCCGATGAGCGTGCGGCGCATGAGCGTGCTCTAGGGCTTCGGGTGGGACGGGGCGATCACGAGAGGCAAAGCTCGTGCTCCAGCTGGCTCATGCGCACCTCGAGGCCGACCATGCGGGTTCGCAGGTCGGCGGAGAGTCCCTTCAGGTCCGGGTTCGCCCCGTAAAGGGAGAAGAGCTCCTGATGCAGCTTCTCATGCTCGAGCAGCTTCGCCTTGAAGGTGGCGTAGGAGAGCTGATCCACGCGGCCTTCGCCGTACTGCGGGAAGGTCTCCTGGCGGTAACGCACGAATTCCTGGCGGATCGTGCGCAGCGTGAGCGGGGCTTGGGCTTCGAGTGCGTGGTCCATGTTACCTCTTGCGGCGCGTACGCGCGATCTTGGCGGCCAGGTCGGGCACCACCAGGTTTTCGTATTCGGTGAGGTATTCGATCTCCTTGAGGGAGCCGCCGACCTTGGTGCCGGCCGCGTACTCCTCGGGAATCGCCTCCCAGTCTGGAATCAGCAAGAGCTTGGTGATCTTGCCGTCGTCGAGCAGGCCCTTGTAGAAGGTGCGCCGTCCGTCCCCGAAGACGGGCTCGAGGAAAGGGGTCTTGAGGACGCTGCGCTTCCAGATGGCGGTGACCATCCCGGTGAAGCCCTTGGGCTTGACGATGCGCTTGGCGGCGTCCTTCTCGTGCTTGGCCTGCCAGGCCTCCAGCTCCTCGGGGGCTTCGAAGGCGATCTCGCGGGACTCGGCGAGCACGAAGCGCCGGCCTTCCGGGGTCTTCATGACCACCAGGCTGATCTTGGGCAGGTAGCCGAGCGAGCGATCGGAGCCGGGGTCGGCCGCGAGGTAGGTATCGGTGAAGGTCACTTCCTTGCCGATGTGATCCTCCCAGATCTCGAAGGTATAGCCCGGAGCCGCGCCGCGGGCCGCCAGGCCGCCGGAACGCTTGAGTCCCGGCAGCTTGTCGAGCACGCCGTCCAGGGGATCGCCGGGCTTGGCTTCAACCGGGGGTACGAGCACTCCGAAGAGGAGGGCGAGCACGAGTAGCGAGCGAATCACGGTGTTTTCCCCTCTGAAATGGCGTCTTGACGCAGTTCAAGCTTACCAGACCCGGCCTCGGCTGCAAAGGATCGCAACGATGACGCAAGTTTGTCGCTCCCTTAATCGATACTTAACACCACGGCAGTTTTCACAAGGCAATCGAAGGAGAGTCGATGCGCGCATCACTAGGACAGCGCCTGGCGCTGGCGGGGGCCCTGGCCATTTCACTGACGGCCTGCGGCGTTCCGGCGGCCAACCTCACCCCGCCCGAGACGGGAGCCTTCGCGGCCCAGAGCCAGGAGGATCCCTGGCGGGTGAGCACGGGCAACCGGATCTCCCCGCTGATCGATCGCGAAGAGGTCTTCCCGGCGGTGCTTTCGGCGATCCGCGGCGCGACGCGCACGGTCCAGATCGAGTGCTTCCTGCTGGGCGGAAAGGTCGGGCGCGAGATCGCCGAGGCCCTGGTCGAGCGAAAGAAAGCCGGCGTCGAGGTTCAGTTGCTGCTCGACCCCAAGCTCGGTGGCATCGGCTCCGAGAAGAAGGAGATGCAGGAGGTCGCTGCTTACCTCAAGGCGAACGGCGTCCATTACCGGACGTTCCCCGTCAACCTGCTGCCCGCGGGCCCGCGCTGGCTGGGGCGCGCCAATACCCTGGCGCACGCCAAGCTGGTGGCCATCGATGGCAAGACGGCCATCGTGGGCGGCATGAACTTCTCGGACGGCGGCGCAGATGGCCATGACTTCATGGCCCGCATCGAGGGCCCCGCGGCCGTCGACGTCTCCGAGATGATCGACGAGGACTTCACGGCGGCCGGCGGCCCGACCCTGAAAACCATGCTCACGGCCCAGCGCAGCGTCGGCGCGAAGGTGGCGCTGGCGGAGGTCGGTCCCAAGCGGCGCAACATCCGATCCTTGATCGTCTCGCAGCTCAACCAGGCCCAGGAGTCCATCGCGCTCGAGGCGCTCTTCCTGGATCACTCCGAGATCATCGAGGCGCTGATCCGGGCGCACCAGCGGGGCGTGGACGTCCGGGTGCTGGTCGACGGGGACTCGATTCGCCGGTTCGCCCCGAAGCTGCCCTTCCTGGACAGGCTTCCCCTCGAGGCCCTGGGGAACCTGGGGGCGATCGCCGACCTCAACGCCGCCGGCGTTCCGGTCAAGGTCTACGTCCCGCATGGCGACTTCGAGTACCTCCATGCCAAGCTCGCCATGATCGACCACAAGGTCACCCTGGTGGGCTCGGCCAACTTCACCTTCCAGGCCACCACCCGCAACCGCGAGGTCATGTTGGCGGTCGAGGACGAGGGGACCACCCGCGGCTTCATGCGCGCCTTTGAAAAGGACTGGTCGACCCACAGCAAGACCATGGCCAGCCTCTCGCCCTTCCAGAAGGCCATCGCCGCCTTGCTCGACCGGATTCGCGACGGGGCCTACGAGCCGCCCAAGCTGGCCGAGGACGATCCGCTGGCGAGCTAATCAGTCGGACACGTTCCGGGTATAGAGGGGGCATGCGCCCCCTCTTTCTGCTATTGTCCCTCGTCGCGTGCCTCGGGCTCACGGAGCCGAGTCTCGCCATCCTGAGCCCGGGCTTGTTGCGCCTGTCGGCCTCGGCCCAGGGCATGGAGATCGTCGATGACGGCGACCTCGCGGCCTTGCAGCAGGCGGTCGAGCGCACCCGAGCGTACCTGGCCGGCACGTCGCGCGCGACCCTGCCGCTGGGCGATCGCCAGGTGCCGCGCCTTCACGCGCTGGCATCCGCCGAGCGCTTCGCCGAGCTGCTGGCGCGGCACGGCCTCACGCCGGCCTTCTACGAGGCCGTCCAGGCCGAGTTCGACTGGATCTCCGTGCCCGGCCATGACGGCCAGGGTGCGGTCCACGTCACGGGCTACTACCTGCCGCTGCTCGAGGCGCGCACCAAGCCCGACGCGCGCTTTCGCTTCCCGCTTTACGGCGTGCCCCGGGATCTCGTCCGGGTGAACTTGAGCGTGTTCCACCCGCGCTACGACGGCCAGACCTTGGTCGCTCGCATCGAGGGCGGCGCGGTGCTGCCGTACTTCAGCCGCAGGGAGATCGACGACGGTGGGGCGCTTGCCGGCCGGGGGCTCGAGCTGGCCTGGGTGGACGACGAGATGGCGCGCTACTCCTTGATGGTCCAGGGCTCGGGTCTGCTGCGCTTCGAGGACGGGCGGATCGTCAACGTCAACTACGCCGCGGCCAACGGCCACGCTTACAAGAGCCTGGGCAAGGCGCTGATCGCCGATGGGAAGCTTCCGGCCGAGGGCATCTCGATGCCGGGCATCGAGGCTTACTTCCGCGCGCATCCCGACCAGCTGCGGGAGTACCTGAACCGCAATCCCAGCTACGTGTTTTTCAAGCTGGCGCCGGAGGGGCCGTACGGGTCGGACGGGATCGCGTTGACGGCGGGGCGGGCGATCGCCACCGACAAGCGCCTCTTCGGATCCGGCCTGATCGGCTACCTGACGTATCCCCGCGCGCGCTTCAAGGCGGACGGCGCGGTTGAAGCCTGGGAGGCGGGAAGCCGGTTCGTCATGGACCAGGACACCGGCGGAGCCATCAAGGGGCCCGGGCGGGCCGACGTGTACTGGGGCGGCGGCCCTGAGGCCGCCGTGCGGGCCGGCACGCTCAATGGCGACGCGCGGCTCTGGTACCTGCTGCTCAAGGAAACGCCCCGCCCCTAGCAAACGCCGGGGACGGGGCCTTCGATTTTAATTAAACTAGGAGTTTCCCCGCCGGGATTCGCCTTCGAATTCCTTGCGCAGGAGCAGTTCGAGCTTCTCGCGGTTGCGATCGGTCGACATGGTCGTGATGCCCATGAGCAGTTGCAGGGGCATGATGTTATGCGCCACGACGTTCTCTTCCTCGTCGTAGGCGTCGAACTCCACGTAGTCCTCGCCGACCCGGGTCACCTTGGCCAGGTAGTAGTTATTGGAGGGGGCAAAGTAGAGCTCGATCAGGTTGCCGTCATCCAGGAGTCTCTTCAAGCGCTCACGGATCGTCATCGGATACCTCCTTCTCGAGGGCGTCGCCTTGCGGCGAGGGGTATTATTCCCCGATTTCCCTTCCTCTATCCAAGCGAAGGCGCGGCCTTGCGTCCGTCTGCCCGTGCCGGCGCGTCTTGCGGGAGTTGAAGACCCCGGTGGCCGGGACTATAGTGGGGCATGCCGAGAGAAGGAGGTGTCGGATGAAGACGACCGCCTATCGCCTTCAGCAGATGGTCACGGAGCGCTTGGGGCCGGGCCCGGGCCCCGAGCAGTTCTTCGTCGAGGAGATCACGCCGGGCATCTACGCGTGGTACCTGGTTTCCGAGGGAGAGCTGGTCTCCCCGTTGCGGGCTTCCCTGCCCTGGAAGGCCTACGCCAAGAAGGCCGTCGATCTGTTGGCGAAGCCGGGGACGGGGGCCAGTTCGGTGGTCTGGGAACCCGATTCGGGACGCTAGCGCTCACGCGAAAGCCACGGGTTGAGGGGAGTCGACAGGCTCCCTTCAACGCTATTTAGGGGAGGTTTAACCTCATCTTGGTCCGTTTCGCTGCCAAACGGGCGATAACTCAGGAAAGGGAGTTTCCAGCATGCGCGGAGACTTCCGGACGGAGGAGAAGCCCTTGAAGCCGCAAGATCTGATCCCGATGATCATGTCCGTCGTGATGGCCCTCACGACGGGCTGCGGCGTGATGGCCCCCGGCGTTTCGGATCGCTCGGTCGGTGCCCACCAGATCCAGCAGGCTTCCCTCAAGGGCACGGCGAGCCCGCGGGCGGTCATCGAGTTCCGTCCCGGAGCGGGGGGCCGCGGTCTTTCCGAGTTGATGGCCAAGCATGGCGTGCGCTCGGTCGGCTCGATTCCCGAGCTGGGCATGAACGTCGTCTCGCTGCCCAAGGGCCGGGACCGCGCGGGCCTGCTCAAGACCCTCGCCGCGCATCCCGACGTCGCCTCGGTCGAGGCCGACGCCCGCGTCCGCGCTTCCTACCTTCCCTCCGATCCCCAGCACCAGAGCCAGTACGGCAACAACGCCCTGCGCCTTCCCAAGGCCTGGGACGTCGCGCGGGGCAAGGGCGTGATCGTCGCGGTCATCGACACCGGCGTGGACCTCGGCCACCCGGATCTCCGCGAGAACCTGGTCTCGGGCATCAGCTTCGTCAATCAGGTCGAGGTCGAGGACTGGGAGAACCCCGGTCAGACCGTGGTGGAGCCCTTCGCCAACAAGGGCCCGCTGGACGACCACGGCCACGGCACCCACGTGGCGGGCACCATCGCCGCCGCCATGAACGGCGTCGGAGTGGTGGGCGCCGCCCCCAACGCCAAGATCATGCCGGTCAAGGTCCTCAGCTACACGCGCAGCGGCTTCGGCTCCGACGTCGCGGCGGGCATCGTCTGGGCGGTCGAGCACGGCGCCAAGGTCGTGAACCTCAGCCTCGGCGTCTACGGCGGATCCAAGCCCGTCGAGCGGGCCGTCCGCTACGCGCTCACCAAGGGCGTGGTGGTGGTCGCCGCGATGGGCAACGACCGCGAGGACTCCTACCTCGAGTACGGCATTCACCCCAGCTACCCCGCGGCCCTGCCCGGGGTGATCGCCGTCGGCGCCACCGACGACCGCGACCAGGTGGCCTCCTTTTCCAACGCCGGCAAGTGGATCTCGGTCTCGGCGCCCGGCGTCGACATCCTCTCCACCACCCCCACCTACGAGGTCTCCGATCCCCTGCCCTACGAGTACGGCTCGATGAGCGGGACCTCCATGTCGACCCCTTACGTCTCGGGCGTGGCCGCTCTCCTCTTGAGCCTCTACCCGCAGATGACCCCGGCCCAGGTGAAGGCGCGCCTGGAATCGACCTCCGACGACGTGGGCCTGCCGGGCTTCGACACCTTCACCGGTCACGGCCGGATCAACGCGGCTCGGGCCCTCGGCCTGAATTAATTTTTCTCTAAGCTTAAGCGGGATATAAGAAGGCTCCGCCCTCCTTCCCGGGATAACTCCGGTACCCGGTGCCGTCGGCATCGCGACCAGAAATCCAGGGGGAAGCCATGATTCAGCGAACACTCATCTCGACGATGCGTCAGCCGATCCGCCAGCAGGCCTCGCGGGAGGTCAGCCAGGCGGCAGTCAAAGCCACGACCCATGGGGTCGCGAAGGCCGCCCAGCAGGCTGAAAAGCGCCTGGCTTCGGTCGCGCGGGTCGCAGCCCCCCCGGAATCCGCCTGGTACCGCTTCAAGAAGGCGGTGATCGACTTCTTCTCGAACATCAACTACGGCAAGCGCGAGGTCCACGGCGTCAGCGCCGAGATGGCCCAGCGGGTGCTGCCGAAGATGCAGCCGGGCGACATCCTCTTGCGTCGCACCGATGGAACCTCGGGTAACCTCTTCATCCCCAGCTGGTGGAAGCACGCCGGGGTCTACGTCGGTCAGGGCGAGGTCGTGGACGCGGCCTTCAAGGGCATCGGCAAGGACTCCTTCAAGAAGTTCATGACCGAGGGCGACTCGATCATGATCGTGCGTCCCAAGAACCTCTCCGAGCCGCAGCGCGAGGCGATCGCCGACTACGCCAAGCGCCAGGTCGGCAAACCCTACGATTTCGACTTCGACTTCCTCGACGAGACCCGCCAGTCCTGCACCGAGCTCGCCAATCATGCCGTCCGGGCCGGAGCCGGCAAGGATCTGGTCGAGAAGAACGTTCTCGGGGCCGTCACCGGGGACGGCTTCAAGAACTCCAACTTCGAGCTGATCTGGTCGAACGTCCCGGACAAAGCCTCCTTCTAACCCAAACATCAAAAGAGCTGCCTCGCGCGAGGCAGCTCTTTTTTGGCGTTCAGGGGCGCTACTTGGTGAGGGTCACCGTGTCGAAGGCCTTGCCTTCCTTGTCGATGGCGGTGAGCGTCAGGCGATTGCCGTCCATCTCCGCTCCTACGAAGTGGTAGACGTCGCGGTAAATCGACGGCTTGTCCTTGTCCTGGTTCTTGTTCCGGCCTGGCCGCAGCCAGGCGCCGCCGCCGCCCGTCACGACGAAGTGGACGCCCTCTTCCGCCGCCAGGAAGCGCTCGTAGTTGTGCTCATGCCCGTTGATGTACAGGTCCAGCCCGTGGCGCTGGAACAGGGGAAGGGCCCGGTTCCGGAGGAACGGCTTGCCGCCGTCCGCCCCGTTGGAGTAGACCGGGTGGTGCCCGAAGGCGATCTTCCACTTGGCCGTCGAGCGCGAAAGCGCGCTCTCCAGCCACTTCACCTGGGGCGTGCCGGGCTTCAGGAAATCCCGGTCGGTGGTGTCGAGCGCGAAGAACTCCGCTTGCCCCCACCGGAAGGAGTAGTAGCGCTCAGTGCCGCTCGCCTCGGAAGGCACCTCGAAGGCGCGCAGGTAGGCGGCGCCCTTCTCCTCCTTCACGTCGTGGTTTCCGATGACCGGGTACAGCGGGGCGTTGGCGATGATGGCCTGAAACGGCTTGAAGAAGCGCTGCGGGTACAGGCGCTCCTCGCCGTCATCGTAGACGACGTCTCCCACGTGCAGGACGAATTCCGGCCGGTACGCGGTCATCTGGGCGGCCACGGCCCGCTGGTTGGCATTGCCCGATCCCGTGTCCCCGACGACGATGAAGCGGGCCTTGCCGGAGCCCTGCGGCGCGGTCCGGAAGGTGCCCTGGCCAAGGCCGGGCACCTCGTAGGAGATCGACGCGGAGGGCTTCAGGCCCGTGAGTGAGACCTGGTGGTGCGTGGTGGAGTTGCCCAGGCGAATCGTGCGCCCCTGGAATTTGACGACGCTCTCGGTCGGGGTGGCGGTGCGCCACAGGATCTCCGCCGAGGTGGCCGTGACGTTCTGAACGTAGGGTGCGACGTCCTGCTGGGACGCGGCGGCGGTCGCCCCGCTCGCGGCGGCCTGGGCCGGAGCATGGGAGGTCGGCAGCGTGAGCGACAGGGTCGCGAGCGACAGGGCAGCGAGCACGTAGAGCGGGACGCGATGGGCCATGGGAACGAGATCCTCCTCGGGAGCGGGGGCACCCCCCGATTGTTCCCCGCGGATTCCCGCCCCTAACCCCGCCGCGCCCGGAAGCCGTTCGGCTTGACGCCTGGCCGCCGCTCGCGGACAATTGAGGGTGCGCAGCCGCCTCAGCCTCTTTCGGCGCCCGGAATTCTTCCGCGCCATGGTCCTCCGACCTCGCCGCCGCGCCCACTCCCTGCCATGCGCTTGCCAGCAAGAATCGAGGTGAACCCGTGTCCCTGTCTCAGCTGCTCTTGAGCCTCGTGTTCATCTACGTCGCTGCCAAGGTGGGAGCGGAGATCGCCGCCCGCATGGGACAACCTCCCGTGCTGGGCGAACTCGTCGGCGGCATCGTCATCGGGACCACCGGCTTCAAGCTCATCGACCCCTCAACCGAGATCATCCACCTGCTCTCGGAGCTCGGGGTGCTCATCTTGCTCTTCGAGGTGGGGCTCGAGACGAAGCTCAGCGATCTCACCAAGGTGGGAACCCAGGCGCTCATGGTGGCGATCATCGGCGTCGTCCTTCCCATCCTCCTGGGATTCGGCCTGGGACGCCTCTTCGGCCTGGACGCGGTGCCCTCCCTGCTCATCGGAGCGGGCCTTTCGGCGACCAGCATCGGGATCTCCGCGCGGGTCCTCAGCGACCAAGGAGCCTTGACCAGCGTGGCAGGGTGCATCATCCTCGGGGCGGCCGTCATCGACGACGTCACCGGGGTCGCTCTCCTGGCCGTGGTATCGAAGATCGCCCAGTCGGGCACCGTCAACCTCGGCGACGTCTCCATCGCCACGGTGAGCTCGCTAGGCTTCGTCCTCGTCACCCTGCTGCTGGGCAAGCATATCGCCCGCGCCCTGCTCAAGCTGGTCTCGTTCTTGCGCAGCCGCGGCATCTTGCTGGTCTCGTTCCTGACCTTCGCCTTCTTCTTGGCCTACCTGGCCCAGTTCGTGGGATCGGCCGCGCTGATCGGCGCATTTGCCGCGGGTTTGCTCTTGGAGGAGACCGAGCACCAGCACACGCTCGAAACCCAGCTTCGCCCCGTGGCGGATATCTTCACTCCCATCTTCTTCGTGAGCGTCGGAGCTTCGGTCAACCTCTTCGCTCTCAGTCCCTTCGACCCCGCGACGCGTGGCATGCTGCTCTTCGCCATCCTGCTCATCGCGGTCGCCATCGTGAGCAAGCTCGCCGCGGGCCTCGGAGCCAACCCCCGCGAGGCGAGCCGCATGGTCGTCGGCGTGGGCATGCTGGCGCGCGGCGAGGTCGGCCTCATCTTCGCCGGGGTGGGCCTGACCTCGGGCGTCCTCGACGCGGGCCTCTACGCGGCCTTGGTCACCGCCGTCATGGTGACGACCCTCATGGCACCCCCCTGGCTGCGCGCCGTGCTCGCCAAGTCCCAGGCGAAAGCCGTCTAGCGCTGCCGAGCCCCGCGGCCCCGTCGGCATGATCCGCCGGATGCTAGAATAGGATCTGATGCTCGTCGATCTCTACGCCCACCATCCTGCCCTGGCGCTCGTCCTCACCACGGCCCTGGTCCTGGCCACCGGGGTCGTCGCCCAAATCGTGGCTGCGCGTTTCGCGCTGCCCGCCATCCTGCTATTGCTCGGCTCGGGCATCCTCCTCGGGCCCGAGGTGCTCGGCCTGGTGCACCCCGAGTACTACGGCATCGGCCTGCGGGCGCTGGTCTCGATCTCGGTCGCCATCATCGTCTTCGAGGGCGCCATGCTGATCGACGTCCGCCAGCTGCGCCACTCGTCGCGCTCGGTGATGGGCTTGATCACCGTGGGCGCGGGCGTCACCTTCGTCGGGGCGGCACTCATTTCCCATTTCCTGCTGGGAATCCCCTGGAAGATCGCGGCGCTTTTCGGCGCCATCGTGAGCGTCACGGGCCCGACGGTGATCGCCCCCATCCTCAAGCGCCTGCCGCTGACGCATCGCCTGAAGACCACTCTCGAGGCCGAGAGCGTCCTCGTGGACGCGGTGGGCGTCCTCTTGACCGCCGCCGTCTTCAGCTACATCACCGCCTCCAACCTGGGAGTGCTGGGTGGACTCTGGCAGCTCGTCAGCAACCTGGCCATCGGCTCGGCCGTGGGCCTTGCTGCCGCCCTGGGGCTGGCATTCGCCTTGAAGCGAACCCGGGTCCTGCCCTCGGAGCAGGTCCGGTTGATGGTCCTGGCGGCCTCGCTGCTGGCCTACTCCGTCGCCGAGACGCTGGCCCACGAGTCCGGCATCGCGGCCGTCGCCGTGGCGGGCCTGATCGCCGGCTCCATCAAGCTGCCCTACGAGGAGACCATCATCCAGTTCAAGAACGACCTGACGCTCATGGCGCTCAGCCTCGTATTCATCTTGCTCGCGGCCAGCATGGACCTCGACAGCCTCGTCTCGCTAGGCTGGCAGGGACCCGTCGTGGTCCTGTTGCTGATGTTCCTCGTGAGGCCCGTGGCCGTGACCCTTTCTACCTGGGGAACCGACCTCACATGGGCCGAGCGCGCCTTCATCGCCTGGATGGGGCCCCGCGGCATCGTGGCCGCCTCGATGGCCACCCTCATGTCCCTCGAACTGAAAGCCTGGGGTATCCAGGGAGGAGCGGTCATCGGGCCGCTGGTCTTCCTCACCGTCATCATCACCGTCTTGATCGAAGGGAGTGGGGCCGGCTGGGTCGCCCGCCGGCTGAACGTCATGCCGAAGAAAATCCTGATCGTGGGCGCCGATGAGATCGCCCTCAAGCTCGCCAAGCAGCTCTCCAGCGAGGGAGAGTCGGTCACCGTGGTCGATCGCGACCCCGACCAGATTCGCAACGCCGTGTCCATGGGCCTCAACGCCGTTCTGGGCGACGCCGCGGAGGACCCGGTCCTGGCCAAGGTCGGCGCCGGCTGGTGCTCGGCCCTGGTCGCCGCCACGCAAAGCGACAAGACCAACCTCCTGGTCTGCCAGAACGCCCGGGCCAAGTACCCCGAGCTGCGCCTGATCGCGCGGGTCAACGACTCGAAGAACGTCGAGGCCTTCCAGAAGGCCGGCATCGAGATCCTCTCTCTCAGCGACGCCGCGGCCATGACCCTCTCGACCCTGGTCACCCGCCCGATGGTCCTGCCGCTGCTGCGCGCCTCCGAGTACGGGGACGTCATCGTCGAGGTCAAGGTCGGGAATTCCCGCGTCTCCAAGCAGCCCCTGGCCCTGCTCGGGCTTCCCGGGGAGTGCCTGGTCGCCCTGCTGAAGCGCGATCGCACGGTCATGATTCCTGACGGTAAGACCACCCTTCAGGTCGGGGATACCGTCACGTTGATCGGTCTCAAGGCGGCGGTGGATCAGACCCGGACCCTGCTGGAAAGCGATATCTAGCCCGAGGAGGCTTCATGGATCTGGATCGTATACGTACGTTTGTGCTGGCCGCTGAGGAGCTCAATTTCTCGAAGACCGCGCGGATGCTTCACCTCTCGCAGCCTGCTGTGAGCCAGCAGATCCGCGAGGTCGAGGACTACATGGGCGTCGCCCTCTTCGAGCGGCGTGGCCGGGGGCTTGCTCTGACGCCCGCCGGGGATCGCCTCAAACCCCTGGCGGCAGCCCTATTGAAAGATGCCGATAGCCTCCGGAAGGCCATCGCGGAGTTCAGGGGCGTGGCTCAGGGCGTTCTGCGGATCGGATCGGGGACGACCCTCGGGATCTACCTGCTCCCGTACGTCCTGGGTTCGTTCTCGCGCGCGAATCCGGCCATCCGCGCCAGTTTGCGCATCGCGGAGTCCGAGGTCCTCGTCCGCAACTTGCGGGAAGGAGAGATCGACCTCGCCTTGGTCGAGGAGGATCTCCCCCTGGGACGTCTTTTCGGCTGGGAGAAGGTGCCCCTGCTCGATGACGAGCTGGTGCTCATCGCATCAGCCGATCACCCGTGGGCCGCACGCGAGGCGATCGCCCTCCCCGACCTCGCTGGACAGGACTTCATCATGCGTCCTCCCGACTCCCCGGCTCGCCTCCTGATCCAGGATCGCCTCGTCGAGGCAGGCTTCGATCCCGTACGCCTGTTGGTTCGCTTCGAACTGGGGCATACCGAGGGTATCAAGCGATCGGTGATGGCGGGCCTGGGGTTGGGCTTCGTCTCGCGCTACGCCATCGCCGATGAGGTGAAGGCCAAGACCCTCGTGGTGATCCCCATCCGGGACTTCACGATCAGCCGCAAGCTCTGGCTCATTCGGCCGGCCGAGAAGAACCTTCCCTCGCACCTTCAGCGCTTCGTCGAGGTGCTCATGAGCCCCGGCTGGCTTCCCCCTCCACTTAGGGAGCTGCGCTGAGTCCCTTGAACGGGCTGACGCCATGCTAGAATGAGCCCCATGAAGACAACGGAAACGCCCATGCCGATGACTCCTCCCGGCCCGAATCCCGGGCCCCTGGCCGCTCCTGCTGCGGACGGCCCGATCTTTCACTTCAACCGCGATCGCGACGGCATCGTGGACGAGGTGGTTGATCGCGAGCTCGCCCGCGTCGGAGGCTCCGTGGACGCCCTGGAGCTGGCGCTCAACGACGCCGCCTATTCGGAGATCACCCGCCTCGAGAAAGCGGGGCGGCGCCAGACCCCCGAGCTCAATTTCTGGCGCGAGCTGCACCGCACGCTCGGTGGCAAGCCCCTGGCTGAGAAGGAGGCCATCTACCGCCGCCTCGCCACCGGCTACGCCCGCGACATCGTGGGCAACTTCGACCTCAAGGCCTACCGCTTCGCCACCTCCGTCGTGCCCATGGGGCTGTCGCTGATCATGCGGCCGCAGGGCACCTCGCGGCGCTTCGTCAACATGAACACCACCCTCACCGAGCGGGTTCGCATCCAGGGCCACGTCGAGACCCTGCAGGCCCTGGCCAAGAAGGGCACCGTGATCCTGGTGCCCACCCATTCCTCCAACCTCGACTCGATCGTGATCGGCTGGGCCATCTACCACCTCGGCCTGCCGCCCTTCACCTACGGGGCCGGCAAGAACCTCTTCACCAACCCGATCCTCTCGTACTTCATGCGCAACCTCGGAGCCTACCGCGTCGATCGCCGCCTCACGCACGGCCTCTACAAGGACGTCCTCAAGACCTACTCGACGGTCCTCTTGGAGCGCGGTTACCATTCGCTGTTCTTCCCCGGAGGCGGCCGCTGCCGCTCGGGAGCCATCGAACAGAAGCTCAAGCTCGGGCTGCTCGGCACCGGTCTGACGGCTTACATCAACAACCTCCAGCGCGGAGCTGCGAACCCGAACGTCTACATCGTGCCCTGCACGCTCAACTACCCCCTGGTGCTGGAGGCCGCGACGCTGATCGACGACCAGCTCCAGCAGGTGGGCCGCTCGCGCTACATCATCGAGGACGACGAGTTCTCCCACGCCACCCTGGTGGGCCGCTTCATCAAGCAGGTGCTGAGCATGGACGTCAGCGTCGTGATCCAGATCGGAGAGCCGCTCGATCCCTTTGGCAACCGGGTGGGACCTGACGGCCGCTCCTACGACAAGCGCGGCCGCGAGATCGACCTGCGCAAGTACGTCGAGGTGCATGGCGTCCCCCAGCACCAGGCCCAGCGCGATCAGCAGTACACCAAGGAGCTGGGCGTGGCGATCGCCGACGCCTACACGCGCAACAACGTCATCATGCCGTCCCACCTGGTGGCCTTCACGCTCTTCCAGATCCTGAAGCGGCGCCATCCCAAGCTCGACCTCTTCAAGCTGCTGCGCCTCGGCGAGGAGGCCTCCTCGGTGCCGCTGGCCGACTTCTACCGGCAGCTAGAACTGCTGCGCGACGAGCTGCTCATGCTCAGCGAGCAAGGCCGGATCATGGTCTCGGGCGTCGTGCGCAAGGGCCCCGCCGAGGCGATCACCGCCAACGCGCTACGCTCGTTCGGCATGTTCCACGCCGTGCCGCCCCTTTGCCGCTCGGACGCGGCCCTCTCGGCGGGCGACATGAAGCTGCTCTTGTTCTATCAAAACCGCCTCTCGGGCTACGGCCTTGAGGCGCTCGTCTCGGAGGAGGCTCAGGCATGACGGTCTTGGATGCGACCGGACGCCCTCGCGTAGGCGTCCTCGGCGGAGGTTCCTGGGGCACGGTGCTCGCGCACCTGGCCGCTTCCAACGGCTACCCCGTCTCGCTGTGGCTGCGCGACCCCGAGGCCGCAGCAGCCATCAACGCCACGCATCGCAACGCCAAGTACCTCCCGGATCTCGAGCTTCACCCGGGCGTCACGGCGACGGCTGACCTGCTGGCGATCGGCCGCGACTGCGGCGTGATCCTGGTCGTGGTGCCTTCTCATGCGCTGCGCGAGACCATGGCCCGTCTCGGCGACACGCTCGACGGTAGCCACATCCTGATTCATGCCATCAAGGGCATCGAGCCCGACAGCTTCATGCGCATGAGCCAGATCCTCCTGGAAGAGACCTGCTGCAAGAAGATCGGCGTGCTCTCGGGTCCTAACTTGGCCAAGGAAGTCGCGCTGGGCCATCCCAGCGCCACGGTCATCGCATCGGGTTACCAGGAGGTCATCGAGGCCGGCTCCGAGATCCTGAGATCCAAGGCCTTCCGGGTCTACGGCAACCCGGACGTCGTCGGGACCGAGATCGGCGGCAGCCTCAAGAACATCCTGGCGATCGCCTCCGGCATGGCCGACGGCCTCGGCTTCGGCGACAACACCAAGGCCCTCCTGCTGACCCGCGGCCTGGCCGAGGTCACCCGCCTCGGCGTCGGGCTCGGCGCGGATCCCATGACGTTCAGTGGCCTCTCGGGAATCGGGGACCTCATGGCCACCTGCTTCAGCCCGCTCTCGCGCAACTACCAGGTGGGCAACCGGTTGGCCAAGGGCGAGAGCCTGGACGCCATCCGCTCCGACATGCGTCAGGTCGCCGAGGGCGTCCGGACCACGAAGACCGTGGCGCGCTACGCTCGGACGCATGGCATCTACATGCCGATCACCGAGGGCATCTACCGGATCCTCTACGAGGGGGCCACCCCCAAGGAGGCGCTGTCGGGCCTTCTCGACGTCTCGCGCAACCCCTACGAGGGGGATGCCGCCAAGCGCGTCGCGGGGATGCTCTGAGCCGGGATCCGTGGTATCCTCATGTGTCCCCGTTCGTCCCGCCCTAGCGGCCCCGCGGCTGCGACGTCCATCGGAAGAGCCACATGCTGACGCACCCTCAGATCGATCCGGTCGCCCTCAGGATCCCCTTCGACGGGCAACCCCTGCAACTTCCCTTCTCGCTGCCCCTCATCGGCGATACCTTCGGCCCGCTCGCCATCCACTGGTATGGCGTGATGTACGGCATCGCCTTCATCATCGGCTACTTCGTGGTCAAGGCCCTGGCGCGCCGCCGCGCGATGGGCCTCAGTGACTCCGACGTCATGGACTTCGTGACTTACATCGTCCTCGGCGTCGTGCTGGGGGGCCGTCTCGGCTACATCCTCTTCTACGGCTTCTCGAGCTACCTGCAGAACCCCGCCGAGATCCTCGCGGTCTGGAAGGGCGGCATGAGCTTCCACGGCGGCGCGATCGGCTCCATCCTCGCGGGCTGGCTCTACTGCCGCAAGCGGGGCCTCAGCTTCTGGCAGATGGCCGACATCACGGTCGTGACCGTTCCCATCGGGCTTGGCCTGGGCCGGCTCGGCAACTTCATCAACGCCGAGCTCTGGGGCCGTCAAACCGACGTTCCCTGGGCCATGGTCTTCCCGACCACCGATCCCCTGCAACTGCCTCGCCACCCGTCTCAGCTCTACGAACTCGGCCTGGAAGGCTTCGTGCTCTTCGCGATGGTCTGGTTCTACGCGCGCCGCAATCCGCCCACCGGCTCGGTCTTCGGGCTCTTCCTCACGGGCTACGGAGTCTTCCGCTTCATCGTGGAGTTCTTCCGCAACCCGGATGCGCACCTGGGGACCGTGCTCGGGCCCTTCTCGATGGGGCAGCTGCTGAGCTTCCCGATGGTGCTCGTCGGGATCGGCCTCATGGTCTGGGCCTACCGCAAGAAGACCCCCGCCCCCGCCGCAGCCTGATACTCGACAGGAGGCCCATGATGCCCAAGGACTTCTCGCGCGACCTCGGTTACCTGGACAAGTTTCTCCAAGGCCTCCGCGACCACGCGGCGACCCTGGGAGAACCTGCGGCCTCCCGCCTGGGAACCTTGCTCGGCGAGCAGGACCGGGCCTGGGCCGAGATCAAGAGCTTGCTGGCCGCAGCGCCCGTGAGCGCCTCCGCCACGGCGCCGGCGTCCCCGGCGCTGCGCGAGCGCAGGACTGAAACCCCGGCGGCACCGACTCCCGAGGCGCCTTCGAAGCGCCTCACGGTTGGAAGCTTGATGGGCTAGCACCCGAAATGCACAAGGCGGCCTCTCCTTCACCGAAGGAGAGGCCGCCTTGTTGCAGGGATCAGTCCGCGCCCAGGTACTGGCGA
This sequence comes from Candidatus Sericytochromatia bacterium, assembly GCA_036676455.1. Taxonomy (GTDB): domain Bacteria; phylum Cyanobacteriota; class Sericytochromatia; order S15B-MN24; family UBA4093; genus UBA4093. The sequence goes on along the minus strand of JAKFCW010000007.1, from coordinate 3,570 downwards.
TAGAGCACGGAGGTGAGGCGGCCCATGTCGCGTTCCGAGAGCTTCCAGCTGAGGTCCTCGGGGCCGCGATCGCCGTAGGTGTTGGCGCGACCGTCCATGATCAGGTTGAGGAGCCGCTCCTGCGCGTCCTGGTCGTCGATTTCCCCGCGCTGGAACAGCGCGCGGATGTCGCTGAATTCATCCGACTTGGAGATCTGGTAGCTCAGATCGTCCAGGTCGGTCTCGTAGCTGCGGCTGATCTTGACCACGTTAACCTCTCTTTGATGGCTCACGCCGTTTCTGCAGCTCAGCTTTGCTGGCTTGCGAAACAGCCGCGGGCGCTACTGGCCGGGCTTGCGAGCCATTCGCTCCGCCTCGGCGCTCCAAAACAGCAACCCCCACGAGCCCCGGGTGGGATGGGGGTGAATCTCGTTGGGCGAGGAGTCCAGCGAGAGCGTGATGGACGCTCCGCGGTAGGACGTGGTCATGGACCTTCTCCCCGACCCGATGATACTACCGCGCATGGCGCGGGCCTGATCCATCAGCGCGCGGATCTCTCCGGGGTGCCCCGCGAACTCGCTGAGGAAGCGGCTGATGATCACCAGTGCGTAATCGTCGCGCTTGTCGGCCGGCAGGGCGACCTCGATGCGCTCGCGCACGATCTTGCCGCCCTCGGTGTGCACCCGGATGATGGTCGAGAACTCGGACAGCCTACCCGCGTAGAGCGTGCCAGGGTGAGTCGAGTCGGGGACCCGTTTGAAGTTGCTTCCCGGCTGCGTGCGCAGGTAGCGCTCGAACTCGGCCAGGGTTCCTCCCATCCGGGCCTCGGCGGGTTGGGGCGCTCCGAGCGTGACCAGTCCGGCGAGGATGAGGGGGGCGAAGCGGGGGCGGCGCATGGATTCCCTTTCTTTGCGGCAATGAAAGGATCTTACACCAACCCGTCGCCAGGATAACAGCCGAACCCTCGTCTCAGTCCTTCTTCAGGGGCTGGGGGGGGGCCGCGAGGCCGGCAATCACGGCCCGGTAAAGCTCGGTGGCCAGGTTCGACACGTCGATCGGCTTCGACAGCAGGCGCTCATGGGCCACGTTGCCATAGACCATGGCCGTGAGGCTGAGGCCCATGACCTCGGCATCGAGGTCGCGGCGGAAGTCGCCCGCGATGATGCCGTTGCGCAGGATCTGGGTGAAGAGGCCCTGGCAGGCCTGCCATTCCTCCGAGCCGGGGCCCTCGCGGAAGCGCGCGATGACCGCGTCGGGATGCTGGTTCAGCACCTCGAGCATGCCCTCGAGGGCCGTCAACATGGCCAGGGTCGGGCTAGGGGCGTCAGGTTGAGCCTTCAACTCCGTCAGGGCCCAGCCCTTGAGATCCGCTTCCAACATGGGGGTCCTCCTTCGTGCTTTCCCCATTGTAGGCGATTTCCGGTCCATGATTTAGCCCTTTGAGAAACCAAGTTTAATCCGAGCTTTACCGGATTCGCGGGGGAAGGCCGCGATAAGTCCTGTAATGAGCGGAAGCTCTACCACCTGACTTTCCGGCGGCGAAGCCGCGATAAGTAGGTAGCAGGTCGGTAGACCCGGAGGAGGATCTCATGGTGAACGGCAAGATGATTCCCTGGTTAGCGGTGGTTTCCGCGCTGGTCGTGATGGCCAGTGGCTGCGGCGGATCCGCGAACCTGGTCCCGGTGAACGGGGTGAACGGACAGTCTTCCAAGAACGTCACTCCCTCCTCGGCTCCGATCGTGGTTCAGCCGTCGCCCTACATGCCCAACCAGACGCTGCCGGTCACTCCGGGGGCGTCCACCCAGCTTCAGGCGACCAAGACCGTCAAGAATGGGATCTTCGGCAAGATCGTCGTGACCGTCGAGGTCTCGAACCCCACGAACTATCCGCTGACCGGCGACGTGAAGGTGGTCTTCACCAACGGCGGCAAGGCGACGGAGAAGACCCAGACCAAGACCGTGACCGTCCAGGCGATGGCCAAGGAGACCTTGACCTTCGAGGATCCGTCCTGGACCCTGGATGACGCGACGGTCGAGGTGAAGACCCAGAACGCCGGCTACGATCCGCACGGGTCGAGCTACTCGCAGACGCCTTACACGCAGTCGCCCTACGGCTATTGACCTTCGGGGTTAGCCCCGCGGGATCCCGCTTGCTGCGAGGCGATGGGGGCTTGGCTTCGGGCCGCTGAGATGGAATAATGGCCGACATGGCCTGGATACTTGCTTTGATCGGCCTCGTATTGGTATACGGGGCCGTCGTTCTGATCAAATTCCGCTACCTGCGCTGGCGCGGGAAGCGGCGCCTGGCAGCGGCGCTGGCCGCCCGTCCTGCGCATGCCCCGAAGGGCGGCGAGCCGTTGATCACGTTCGTCTGTCCGGTGACCAAGCCGCATGTGCTTGAGACCTGGCTGCAGGCAGGACTGGATGACCTCGACGACCCGCATGAGCGGATCCTTCACCCCAACACCGGGCCCGGGGCGATGGTCGCGGCGCGGCTCTTCAACCACCTGGCGCGGGAGGTGAAGACTCCCTTCGTGGCCTTCGTGCATCAGGACTGGCGGCCCGTCGATCGCGACTGGGTGTCGCGGACGCTGGCGGTTTTCGAGACGCCGGGCTGCGAGATGGTGGTGCAGGTGGGCATCGGGGAGGATCGCGCTGGCCTGGTGGGCGAGCTGCTCGATGCGTTCGGGGGCGGAGGCGAGCCCGGGGTGCACCGGGTGCATGCGCCCGACGAGCAGTGTTTCGTGCTGAGGACGGAGTCCTTGCGGGCGCATCCCTTCGACGAGGAGGCCTTGCCGGAGTTTCACTTCTACGCGGTGGATTACGCGCAGGAGGTGTGGAAGCGCGGGGGGGCGGTCTACACGAACGGGGCCTTGGCCTACCATGACTCGGCGATCGGGGATCTGCGGCATCCGAGTTTCCGGCGCGCGAAGGAGATCATGCGCCGCAAGTGGGGCGAGAAGGCCATCCGCGCGACGACGGGCTGGGTTTGATCCGCGCGAGCGGTATCCGTGGGCCGCGTCAGCGGAAGAACCTCAGGAAGAGGTTGAGCAGCACGGTCAGCAGTAGGCTCACGAGGATCGAGGTCGCGAGGGGGAAGTAGACCTTCCAGTTGCGGCCTTCGAGGACGAAGTCGCCGGGCAGGCGCGGCAAGCCGAGCCTGGCGACGGCGTAGAGGGCAAGGCCGGCGAGCAGCAGCCCCAAGGCGGCGAGGATGAGGGTCTTGGCGAGGGTGTCGAGGGGCATGGGGGATCCTTCCGTGCGATCGGTCCGGGAGATCGGCCGCGCCGGCGGCCAGGAGTCCGTGATTTTGCGGCTATTAGCCAGCCGAAAGATGCGCTATGATGGGGACAGCGTCTCACCCGACCCCCGTGCCGACCGATGTGCCGTCCGGGCCTTGTGCCCGTGCGCGGCGTCCGGAAGGATCGCCGGACGGGGGTGAGACCCGGGGCTTCGGCCAAGACCGTTTTAACCCAACGCGAAAGCGTTTGAAAGGGAGGACCGATGAAGTTCTTTCTCGACACCGCCAATCTCGATGAGATCCGCGAGGCCGCCAGCTGGGGCCAAGTGGACGGCGTCACCACCAATCCCA
>JAKFCW010000006.1:0-6674 GCA_036676455.1 Candidatus Sericytochromatia bacterium | reverse complement strand
GGACGCTGCCACTGCTCAGCAGATCCAGGCGCAGCTCACCCAGCTCGGCCGCGTGTTCGACCTCGTGATGCGCGTGATGGAGCAGATCAAGCAGTCCTGGCAGGGTTACACCTCGGTCCGCTAAGCCTTTTGAGACCTGGCCCACCGCTTCGGCGGTGGGCCTTTTGCTTGGTTTTTTTTCTCGACGCGCGGCGAATCGGGTAGGGGGCTAGCGATCGAGGGTAGGATAGCTATGATGCCGTCTGGAAAGCGGTTCGTTCTAATCACCAATTCAGAAAGGAACCAGGGTTCGCGATGGAAGAGAACAAGCGCCCAGCCAGCCTTGAATCGCTCGAGCGAGAACTCAAGGTCCGCAAAGCGGAGGTCGAGGCGAAGCTAAACGACCTCAAGTCCATGCTGAGCTATATTCAGCCGCGCGTGCAGGCGGATCAGAAGGAACTCGAGCAGCTCAAGAAGGGCCCGCAGACTCCCGAAATACAGCAGCGGATCCAGGTTCTCGAGAAGAAGATGGGGATCATCATGCCGGTCCTCAAGGCTGCCGACGCGCTGCCTGGCCTGAGCGGCGGCAGCCTGGTGAACGCTCCGCCTGAGGTGAGCAAGCGCATGACCGGGCAGCTGAATCTCGAGATCAGCATCACCGAGTGCGAGATGGTGGTGGCCAACTCCCAGCAGTTCCTGGCGATGCTGGCGCCCAAGATCGAGGTGCTTCGTTCCCTGACCAATCAGCCCGCCCGGGTTCCTCCCGAGTATCAGGCTGCCTCTCGCCAGTTCAAGGCGAAGCTCGCTCAGAAGCCGGCCGTCATGCAGGCGGTCCAGCGTGCGATTCACTTCTACGACGAGGCCGTGGCCCTCTATCGTACCGAGGCCCCTCAGGTGGCCAACCTCCGGGCGATGGAGAAGCGGGATGCCGCGCAGCTGATGCCGGCCCTCAAGACGGCTCCTCTGGCTGGTAAGATGAACAACCTTCGCAAGCTCCATGAGCTCTTCCAGGCGGAGCCCTCGCTCGCGGAGTTCTTCGCGCCGCTTCCCGACGTCGACATCCCGCTCAACGCGGCGAACGCGACCAAGACGCCCAGCAAGCCGCTGACCGGTCGCTTGATGGACATGCTGGGGCTCGGCAAGCAGGGCTAAACGACCTTGTTAGCGCCCGCGGCTGTTTCGTAAGGCAGCGAAGCTGACCTGCAGAAACGACGGGCTAGTATCGCGGCTGTTTCGTAAGGCAGCGAAGCTGACCTGCAGAAACGACGGGCTAGTATCGCGGCTGTTTCGTAAGGCAGCGAAGCTGACCTGCAGAAATGGCGTTAGCTATTATGAGGCGATCGCATGAATTGCGATCGCCTCAAATCTTTATCAAGCGTTCGTAAAATCACGTCGCCAACTCCTCACGACGGGGGATAAGACCTAAGAGGTGCTGGTAAAGCCTTGAGAAGATTCGGAGGTCTTGATGAGCGATATGGCCGTTAACCCCACGACCACGACGGCGCTTTGGTCGGCGAACTTGCCGTCGGCGTCTGCCGCCCCAGCTGGGACGACCGAGACGCCTGCCGCCGGCGAGACCGCTCCGGCGCCGGCTGGGGATTCCTCTACCGTCAATGGGACGGGCCGCCTCAACACGCAGTTGTGGACCATGGACGCCGGCATGGCGCCGGGCGCCGATGCGCTGCGCCCCGCCGTCGAGCAGAAGAACTGGGCGGAATCCGCCGTCACCGAGCGCTGGAACGCCGAGATCGTTCTGCCGGCTCCTCCGCGCCCTCCCATCGACGGAGGCACCTTCCGCTCGCACGGAGATCCCCACGAGATCTCGGGAGACGGCCTGAAGTTCGACAACTACCTGACCGGTACCTTCACCGCCTTCCAGAGCACCAGCGGGGACCTCGTCCTCCAGAAGTTCCAGGAGAAGGACGACAAGGGCCGCTGGGCTGGAGCCACCCTCAACAAGGCCGCCGGCATCAAGGTGGGCGACAACACCATCTCCTATGACATCCGCGGCGATGAACTGACGATCAACGGCAAGAAGGTCTCCACCGCTCCCGGCTCCAGCTACGCGCTGCCGGATGGCGGCAGCGTGAGCGTCGGCAAGGACGGTCACATCACCGTCAACTCGGCCCTGGGAGACAAGATCACCGTCGAGAAGCGCGACGGCTACATCGACTTCCGCGGCGAGGTCTCGGCCAGCCGCCCCGGGGGCTCGGTATTCGGCTCGCTGGGGTCCTTCGACGAGGACAAGGATCCGACCAACGACCTGATCCGGCCGGACGGCTCGGCCTTCCCCATCACCTACGTCCCGAACAAGAGCGCGAACAACCAGATCGGCGAGAAGCAGGCGTACGTCAACGAGTTCCTCGAGCTCTGGCGGGTTCCGACCGACAAGGATCTGATTCCCTCTCGGTAGTCGATTCGCCGCGGGGCGCCTCCCTGGTCGGGGAGGCGTCCCGCGCGTGTTTGGGACCTGCCAAATCTTCTTCAAGCCTTTGTAAAATCCTGCAAGGACCTCTGCTTGGCAGGGCATAGACATGGTAGCTGGTAATGCCTTTCAGGTTTTCGGAGGACTCCATGAGCGACTTGAGCATCAACCCGAATGTTGGCGCAACCCGGCCGACGGCTCCTGCGGCTCCGGCCGCCGCAAACCCTGCCGCCGCCCCGGGGGCGCCCGCGGGTCCTGCGGCGCCTGCGGCCCCGGTGGTAAACGGTGACTCCTCCTCGGTGAATGGCAGGGGGATGCTTTACGCGGAGGCGAATTCTGAGGGTTACACCGAGGTCTGGGCCCCCGTGGTCGAGACCCCGGACACCGAATGGGTCTCCCCCGAGCCCGATCCTCTGCCTGCCGCTCCCCTGGCCTGGGCCGAGCCCGCCGTCACCGAGCGCTGGGACGCCGAGATCAAGCTCCCCGAGTGGCCCGCTCCTCCCATCGAGGGAGAGAAGTTCCGTTCGTGGGGAGATCCCCACGAGGTCACGGGCGACGGCCTGAAGTTCGACAACATGCTGACCGGGACCTTCACGGCCTTCCAGAGCACCAGTGGAGACCTCGTGCTGCAGAAGTACCAGGAGAAGGACGAGGCGGGCCGCTGGGCCGGAGCCACCCTCAACAAGGCCGCCGGCCTCAAGGTGGGCGACAACACCATCTCCTACGACATCCGCGGCGATCAGCTCATGATCAACGGCAAGAAGGTCTCCACCGCGGCGGGTTCCGATTACAAGCTTCCGGACGGCGGCAGCGTGAGCATCGGCAAGGACGGCAACATCTCCGTCAACTCGGCGATGGGCGACACGATCACCATCGAGAAGCTGGACGGCTACATCAACTTCTCGGGGCAGATCTCGACGAGCCGCCCCTCGGGGTCGGTCTTCGGCTCCCTGGGCATGTTCGATGCCGATACCGATCCGACCAACGATCTCCGCCGGCCCGACGGTTCGACCTTCCCGATCACCTACGATCCCAAGAAGAGCGCGCACAACACGGTGGTCGAGGATCAGGCCTACGTCGACAAGTTCCTGGAGCTTTGGCGCGTGCCGACGAACAAGGACCTCATCCCGACCCGCTAACCCCTTGAAACGCCAGAGCGCCTCCCGCGAGGGAGGCGCTCTGGTGTTTCAAGGGGGCGGGACTCAGCTGAGCTTCCAGTCCTTGAGGAAATCGTCCACGCTGGAGGCGGTCTTGCCGTTGCGGAGCTTGAGGTCGTTCTCCGCCTTGGAGTCCGCGTCGAAGGCGCCGACCATGCCGTTCATCTCGCCGGGCTGGCGCTTGGCCCCGATGTTCCCGTAGAGGTCGACGTACCGGCCGCCGTTCTTCCGCTGGAGGATGAGGAAGGCCACGCGATCGCCCTCGGGGGTGACCACCTGCACGCGGGGCGCGAACTTGCCCGGCGAGTACTCGCTGTTGGTCATCTCGAGCCGTCCGCCGTCAGGCAGCTTGATCTTGGTGCCGGCCTTGAAGGCGACCTTCTTTTCGTTGACCGTCAGTGTCTGGCTGGCCGCATCGTAGGTGACCGTGTCGGAGTGGCTCTTGACGGTGAGGGCCGTGTTCCAGATGCCGCGATCGCCCGGGATCTGATCCTGCTTGTTCTGCACCTCGAACTTGCCGTCCGCGCTGCGGATCAAGGTGAAGCGTCCTGCCAGCGCGGCATCGAATTGCTGGCCGTCCCCGGTGGTGACGTGGGGATCCGCGACCACCTTCCAACTGCGCCCCGTGATGCCATCAGGCTTCGCGGGAGGCTTGGGCTCGGGCTTCGGGGCCGGCTTGACCTCGGCCTGAGGTTCCGGTTCGGGCTTCGCGGGCGGCTGGGGTTCGGGCTCCTCGATCGTCGGAAGGCCTCCCAGACGAGAGGTGGAGACGCTGGGGGGTTCTGGCTCGGGTTCGGGAGCCGGTTCGGGTTCCGCCACGTCAGGCAGACCTCCCAGGGGAGCGGGAGTCTCGTTGGGCGGATCGGGATAGACGGGCGCAGGCTCGGGCTCCGGCGCTTGCGGGAGGCTGCCGACGGGTGCGGGCGCCGAATCGGGCTTGGGGGGCTCCGCCGGCGCCGGCGTAGGGGCCGGGGTGGCGGGAGGCTGGGCCACGGGCGGAGTCACGACTGGAGGGGGCGCCGGCTGCGGCACGGGAATCATGACCGGCGGCGGCGCGGGCTGGGGAACCGGCGTCTGCACGACCGGCGGTACGACGACGGGAGGGGCCATGACGACCGGAGGGGCCTGCGGCGGCGCGGACTGGCCATTCTTCCACTCGGCCTGCCAGAGATCGGTTTGCGGGGCCTGGGCCCAGAGTTGCGTGTAGCCTTGCGGATTCGATGCCGGCACGACCGTCGCCTGGGGCTGGGGGGCGGTGGCCGCCTGGATCGCTTGCTGGGAGAACTGGGTGGTGTCCGGGCTCCATGTCTGCGGGGGCACGGCGACCGGCGGCACGGCTGCTGGCGGCTGCGCGGCAGCGGGAAGCTGGACGGCAGGAGTGTAGACCGGCGTGTTTCCAGCCACTGGGACCCCTCCGGGGTTCGACGGCAACGGGTTTCCTGCGGGGTAGACCATCGACTCCTCCCATGGCCGTTCGGCCAACGACTGCTACCTTTATTATGCCCGTTTGAGGAGGAATCTTGCCTCTTTGCTCTCGCAGGTTAGAACCCGGTCCGGTTGGGACATAATGCACGTAGCGCGCACGGGGAGGTCAGGATGAACGGCAGGCAGGTAAGCGGTCTCGTCGCCAGTTTGCTGGCCCTCAGCGTCATGGCCTGCACGGGCTCACCGCTGGCCATCAAATCCGGCCCCGATGGCCGTCCCGGCAGTACCGACGGGACGCCGAAGATCCCCTCTCCCTCGCCGTTCGTCGAGCTCGAGACACCGGGCCAGGTAGACGAGCCCGTGCTCGACGAGGTTCCGGGCCTGAACTGGACCTTGCGTGAGAACACGTCGCCCCGCGACCAGCAGATCCAGCGGATCTACGGGGCCATGACGCAGGCGGGCGGCTACAAGTTCTTCCTTCAGCAGGGCGAGTACTTCTACTACCGGACTCCGCCGCAGAGCTGGAGCGATACCCAGAAACTCTCCTCGCACCGCCAGTACAATCCGACGCGCCTCTTCAGCGATGGGAACTGGCTCTTCTTCGTCAACGACCCCGTTGAGACGAATTTCTCGGGGGAAGAAAAGGTCTACCAGGCCCGCGAGGGAACCCCCTGGGCACCCAGCACGGTCGTCCCCAAGGGCATCGTGGCCGTGGCAGGTGGGCCAGGCGTGGCGTTCGCGGCCACCGAGCGCCATCTCTACAAGTGGAATGGCCAGACGCAGAGCTGGAGCGAAACCCCCATCGTCAACCTCGAGGAGTCCACGGTCGGGGAGCGCTTCCTTGGCTTGACGGTGGACATGGATAGCCCTGACAAGGATCTGATCGTCCTGCTCAGCTCGACGGACGGCATCCCCTATCGCCTCAAGCGCTTGTCGGGAACGGCGACCGGCTACGCGAACATGCTCGATACCCATGTTTCCTTCAATTTCGCGGGCGATCGCCCGGTGAAGGTCCACCGCAGCTTCCAGCACCCGCTGACCTCTCAGGGAGATTACCGGTACTGGGGACAGTCGAGCACGGGGCGGATCTACTACGGCGACGGAAACTTCTCACTCGAGCCCTACGTGGATCAGCCGGACTTCGAAAGGCCCTTCAAGGGCTTCACGAAGCTGATGGGGCGCTTCTACGCTTACCGCAACGATCCCTTCCTCGGTCCGCAGATCTTCCACCTCCTCGACCAGAGCGTCAGCTCGCGCTGGAGTCCCATCGCCTCGGTCAAGGCCGACGGTAGCGCCTTGGCGATCACCATGCCCGCCGAGAACAGCCTCGCGACCGATGGGAAGTACCTCTACGCGGCGGGCCCCGAGGGGCTTTTCAGCTTGCCCTTGCTGGACGGCGATCCCGGCACGTACCCCGTGGATCAGGGCGGCTGGGTTCAGGAGTCCGTCGAACTCAACCGGGCGCCGGTCAACCAGGTCATCCTTTGCGGCAACGCCCTTTACGCCAAGACGGGCTTCGGGACCTACACCAACAAGTCCGGCTCCTGGAAGCCATTCGAGCTGGATGGCTGGCCGGCCTCGATCTTCTCCTCGCTCTACGGCCAGGCCGCGACCACCGGGAGTGGCCCCACGACGGTCTTCTATCTCTACCTGAATGGCGATTGGCGGAAGATCACGGGCAAGCTTCC
>JAKFCW010000005.1:0-5449 GCA_036676455.1 Candidatus Sericytochromatia bacterium | reverse complement strand
GACCTCGGGGTTGCCGAACATGACGCCGACCTTTTCGCGCAGCTGGTTGATGAAGATGACGATGGCGTTGGACTTGCCGATGGTGGCGGTGAGCTTGCGCAGGGCCTGGCTCATGAGGCGGGCTTGCAGGCCGACGTGGGTGTCGCCCATGTCGCCTTCGAGTTCGGCCTTGGGGACCAGGGCGGCGACGGAGTCGACGACGATCAGGTCGACGGCGGCGGAGCGCACCAGGGCGTCGGCGATCTCGAGGGCTTGTTCGCCGGTGTCGGGCTGGGAGACGAGCAGGTTGTCGATGTCGACGCCCAAGCGGCGGGCGTACTGGGGATCGAGGGCGTGTTCGGCGTCGATGAAGGCGGCGACTCCGCCGGCCTTTTGAATCTCGGCGACGACCTGCAGGCTGACGGTGGTCTTACCGCCCGACTCGGGGCCGTAGATCTCGACGACGCGGCCGCGGGGCAGGCCGCCGACGCCCAGGGCGATGTCCAGCGGCAGAATGCCGGTGGGGACGGATTCGACTTGCATGCGGGCCGAATCGCCCAGCTTCATGATCGATCCCTTGCCGAACTGCTTCTCGATGCCCGCGAGCGCGAGCTCGAGAGCCTTCATCCTATCGGACATCCATTACCTCTTCTCAACGTGGGGAGAAAACCAAAGCTCCAGTATAGCAGGACCGGGACGCTTAGGGGGTTAGCGCCCGCGGGTGGCGCGAGGCGCGCGCAGCGGCCCGGCGGCGGCGAAGTGGTAAGGCGAGAGCGGCGGCAGGGGTGGGCCCTGTGGGATCCGGTCAGAACCCCCGATCAACTTGGGTCAGATCGACCATACGGAGGCATGCGAGCGACCCGCTAGAATCGGTCTGTTACATTTCTTAACGGTTGCTCGCAGTCAAGGGATCCGGGGCGGAGTGTTTCGCGATTCGGAGAGCCGGGATGCGGGCGAGAGGAGGGCCGGACGATGATCGAAGCGGAAGTGCATCGCAACGACGAAATCCTCATGCAGCGGACCTACTACGAGCCGTCCCTGTCCCTTGAGATGGTCCTCAAGCAGCTCGAGATGTACATCGTCGCCGAGCAGCTCAATAATTCAGGGGAGTGCCTCCTCCGGGTCCGCTTCGGCAACCTGAGCAAGCAGCAGTAGCCGCCGCTCGGCTACGAGCCGAAATGTTGATAGGATGAAGTGCTTTGCAAGGGCTCGGCGTGACCGTCCCGCTGGAGGACGGCGATCGCGGGCCCTTCGCTCATGCGGCCCACTTCATGGAGCGCGCCCCCGGCGGCTTCCACCGCGCGGCGCACGTCCGCGAGGCCCTCGGGCTGTACGCTGAGCACCAGGTTGTACTCCTCGCCACCCCAGAGCGCCCAATCGAGCGGATCCACCCCGGCGTGCGCTGCGAGCGCGCGCAGGCTCTGTGAGATCGGCAGGCGCTTGGCATCCAGCGATACCGTCACGCGGTTCGCCTGGGCCAGGATCAGTGCCGAGCGCCCCAGGCCGTCCGAGTTGTCCAGCACGGAGATCCGGTAAGGCGACTGCGCCAGCGCACGCCCCTCTGCCACGTGCGCTCGGGGTTGGCGATGCGCGCGAATCAGCGCGGCGCGATCGGCGTCGCTCAGTGGCACGTCGCCGGCATGCTCCAGGAGCCAGAGCCCCGCGGCCGAGTCGCCGACGCTGCCCGTGACGCAGACGACATCTCCCGCTCGGGCGCCCGAGCGTAGCAGGGGACGATCGGTTTCGCCCACCACCGTGACCGAGACCATCAACGGACCCGGCGAGCCGGTGGTATCCCCGCCGACGATGGCCAGCCCGACGCTTCGCGCGCAGTCCGCCACTCCCATGTAGAGCTCGCGGACCCATGCCGCGGAGCAATCCCTGGGAAGGGCCACGCTGACGGTGGCCCAGCGGGGGAGGGCGCCCATGGAGGCGACGTCCGAGACGTTGACGGCGATCGCCTTCCAGCCGAGCTCGCGCGCCGAGGTGGTGCGGCGCCGGAAGTGCACGTCCTCGACCAGGATGTCGGTCGTCGTGACGGCCTGCATGCCGGGGCTGAGCGTGGTGACCGCCGCGTCGTCGCCGATTCCCACCCAGCCCGCGGGCAGGGGGACGTCGGCAAGCGTTTCCGAGATGAGGGCGATCGCCCGATCCTCGCCAAGCTGTGCGAGCGTGGGTTCCATAACGGTTTCCTTATCGTGAACATGCCAATCGCAGGCTTCCCCCTAGACTACCGCCTCCCCTCCCCCCATTCAACCCCTCTTCCCCTCTTCCTCCCGGCGCGACGAGCTTTCTCGGCGCGGCCGCCATGGCGGAGCGAGCGCGCAATGGTTAAATGAATTTTAACCGGGTCATAAGTCAGCCCCGCGGCCTTCCCCCGGATAAGTCACGTTAAGCGGCTGTACCGGAGGAGTCCCCATGAGCTGGATCAACGAGCGAACCGAAGCGAAGTTCACCCGGTTGCGGAACGACCCGCATTACCAGCCCATCGTCGATGCCGTCCGGCAGGTCCAGGCCGACGGCGTGAAGCCCGAGGTCGTCGTCCAGGAGGCCGTGCGCGCCACCCGCGACCAGTACGTCTCATCCGGTCGCGCGATCGACACCGAGGACATCCGCCGCGATGCCTTCCTCGCCGCTGCCGCCGCCAGCATCGAGGCCCCTTACGAGCTCTCCGGCCTGCCCGAAGGTACGGACAAGACCAAGCACTACTTCCTGAGCGGCACCTTCGCCGCCACGATCGACCAGACCCTCGACGCCCTGCGGATCGTCCCGCGCGGCGTGCGCGAAGGCGTCGCGATCGGCACCACCGTCTTCGTCGGCTGGCTCAAGGAAGTTGCCGACCTCTTCACCACCGGCTACTCCAAGGAAGACCTGAAGGCCGATCGCCTGGGCGCCAAGAGCCCCTTCGAGGTGACCATCGCATGATCCGCCGCACGCTTCTCGCCTTCCTCGCCGCTTCCATGCTCGCCGGCTGCGGCACGGGCATGCCCGGCAGCACGCAGCCCATCGAGCTGCCCACGTTCACCCTGGCTCCCGGCTGGAGCGCCTCTCCGTCGGCCACCCTGGACGCTCCGCGGGTCTCGTCGCTGGTCGCTCGCAAGGCGGGCGGCTTCGCCCTCGCTTACGACACCCAGAAGCTGGGCGGCAAGGACGTCTTCGTCACGCTTAGCGCGGACGGCAAGAACTGGTCCGCCCCGGTGGTCGTCGGCCAGACCCGTCGCACCGAGGAATCCCCCGCCCTCTGGGAAGATCAGGACGGCAAGCTTCGCCTGATCTACACCTCCAACGACTCGGGAGCCTTCCAGCTCTACGCCTCCGCCTCCGCAGACGGGAAGACCTGGGAAGCGCCCGTGGCCATCACCCGCGAGATCGACCATGCCAAGGCCCCCGCGGTCACGCGGACGCCGACTGGCGTCGCAGTCGCCTACCAGAGCATGGGCGGGGCGTGTGAGGTCATGCAGAGTTCGGACGGAGAAGTCTGGGGCCTGGCTCGGCGGATCGACGTTTCGGCCGGGGACCCGGCGATCGCCCACGACGGAACGGGCCTGCGCGTGGTCTTCCACCGCAACGAGAAGCTTTACGAGCGCATCGAGCGCCAGGGAACCTGGTCGGAAGCCGTCCAGGTTCCGGGTACGGCGGGGATGCGGGAACCGGCGATCGCCCGGATCGCAGGCAAGCTCACCTTGGCTTACAGCACGCTCTCCTCGAAAGGCACTTGGAAACTCGCCGTTCGGGAGGCTGGACCCTCGGGTTGGGGGCAAGAGCAGGACCTGGTGCAGGGTCCCGACGATCATGGATTTCCTTGCCTGGCTGAAGGCCCGGAGGGGGGATCTTGGCTCGCTTGGGGTATAAGTAGGCTAACCGAGGAGCGGGGGATTTTCGTCGCCCGTTCGGGCGGCCGGTAGCGGTCACCCATCCGCGGAAAAGGACGGAGCAATGAGCGTTCTAGAAGCGACCCTTATGACGAAGCGCCGGCTGGGAGAAGTCCTGGTCGATGGGGAATTCATCTCGCCCTCGGATCTCGATCGGGCCCTCGACGAGCAGAAGCGCACCAACGAGCGCCTCGGCGAGGTTCTCAAGCGCCTGGGCGTCCTCTCCGACATGGAGCTCAAGGCCGTCCTCGCCAGCCAGGCCGATCTCACGGATGCCGAATCGGTCGCCGGCGTGCGCCAGCGCCTGGGTGACCTGCTCCTCAAGAGCAAGCGCATCACCCCCCGCCAGCTCGATCGCGCCCTCGACGAGCAGAAGCGCACCAACGAGCGCCTCGGCGAAGTCCTGGTCCGCTTCAACCTGATCAGCCCCTACGAGCTCGAGGCCGTCCTCGCCCTGCAGGAGGACATGTCCTCGGGCGCCATGGCCGCCCGCTTCATGCTCGGCGAGATCCTGGTCGCCACCGGCACCATCTCGCGCAAGCAACTCGAGCAGGCCCTGGCCGACCAGCGGCTGACCAAGCGCCAGATCGGCGAGATCCTGGTCGACACCGGGATGGTCAAGCCCTCGCTGATCTCCGAAGCCCTGAAGATCCAGTCCAAGCTGGTGGCCGCTTCCCTGGTCGCCATGCTCGCGACCGGTGCGCTCTCGGGCTGCGGCCTCACGCCCATCACCGGGTCGATCAACGATGGTCCTCGCCAGGGTATCGTCCAGCAGTACCCCAGCGGTGGGCAGATCGTCGACTACCGCACGACCCAGAACGCCACCAAGCGCTCGGCGACGACCGTCTACGCCAGCGGCGCGGTGGTCGTCAACGACGTCCCCTTCTTCAAGCAGGATCAGCAGGACAATACCTGCGCCCAGGCGGCCATGTCGGTGCTGTTGAACTACTGGGGCAAGGAGACCACGTACTCGAAGGTGGTCAACGAGTCCAACCGCTTCAACCTGCCGACCAGCCCCCAGACGGTGGAGTCCTACCTCAAGCACAGCGGCCTGAAGGTCCAGCCCTACCGCCAGGCCAAGCTGCCCTTCCTGCGGAGCCTGGTCGACCAGGGCCGCCCCCCGATGGTCCTCTTGCAGTTCGGCAGCTCCGAGCACTGGGTCGTCGTGGTCGGCTACAACCAGGCCCAGAAGTCGATCATCATGCACGACTCGATCGACGGCGCCTTCAGCGAGATGTCCGAGGCCGAGTTCACCCAGAAGTGGCAGAACAAGATGATGTCGGGCATCCCCGTGGTGGGCGGCGCCAACTACGAGAACCTCATCATCGACGTCCAGGGCTAGCCGTCCCGTTTGATTCCAGGATAGCCTTCGCGCCTTGAGAGCGCTTGACGCCTGCATTGCAGACAAATGAACCGCTGCGCGGCCCGGAGCCACTCCGGGCCGCGCGGCTCCCTTCAAATGCTAAGAGGGTGTTGACTTGAGGCGAAGCTACGGTATAATGAGACTCTCAAGCGAACAACTTGGGCGTATAACTCAGCGGTAGAGTACTACCTTCACACGGTAGGAGTCACTGGTTCGAATCCAGTTACGCCCACTC
>JAKFCW010000004.1:0-30584 GCA_036676455.1 Candidatus Sericytochromatia bacterium | reverse complement strand
GACGTCAAGCTGCTGTCCGCGGTCGCCGGCGACACGATCGACGAGGTCTTCATCGGCTCGTGCATGACCAACATCGGCCACTTCCGCGCGGCCGGCAAGGTGCTCGAAGGCAAGTCCGACATCCCGACCCGCCTCTGGATCGCGCCGCCCACCAAGATGGACGCCATGATCCTCAACGAGGAAGGCTACTACTCCGTCCTCGGCAAGTCCGGCGCCCGCATGGAGATGCCCGGCTGCTCGCTGTGCATGGGCAACCAGGCACAGATCAAGCGGGGTAGCACCGCGATGTCGACTTCGACCCGCAACTTCCCGAACCGCCTCGGCATCGAGACCCGGGTCTACCTCGGCTCCGCCGAACTCGCGGCCGTCTGCGCCCTGCTGGGCCGGATCCCCACCCCGAGCGAGTACCTTGAGAAGGTCGAAATGGTCAACGCCAAGGCCTCCGAGATCTACCGCTACATGAACTTCGACCAGATCGCGGAGTTCCGGGACGTGGCCGAGACCGTTACGGTCTAAGCCTACCCAGACCACTGAAGGACCCGCCGGAGCTTTGGCTCCGGCGGGTCCTTTGTTGTACATGGCGGGCATTGTTGTTCATGGCGGGCGCGGAGGCCCGCCCCACAAGCACTCTGACTTGAATATCCACCTAGACAACCCCACTGGCATTACATTTGTCAGTGGCGCTGGCGTCCCTGCCCATGCGCCCCTATGATGAGGGCTCCAGGATCTTTACGTCGTCGAGCATGAAGCCGCGCGTGGGACGCTCCAGAGGCGAGAGGTAAGCCTTGAAGCGGACCTCGACCTTGCCGCCGGCGTAGGGAGTGAGATCGGCCGCACGGTAGCCCATGTCGGAGGGGTAGCGCGACACCGTGACCGGCCCCACGGGCTGCCAGTCCCCGCCTGGGGTGCGGGCTTCCGGCTGGACCATGAGAGCATCCTGCGGGTAGCTGAGGCCCCTCACGTCGTACTTCAAGTGGGGACGCGTCGCGGTCGAGAGGTCGATCGGCTCTTGCAGGGTGAGCGTGGACTGCCCCGTTCCCCCGGCGAACTCGGCGCGCTCCGGCAGGCCGAAGAGCATGGTGAAGGCTCCCCCGCAGAAGTTGCCTTCCAGGAGGAGCCAGCGGGCCGCCCCCGCCGCGCCCTCGATCCGCCAGCGCGACAGCCCGTTCTCGAAGTCCTCCCAGAAGAGGACGCGGCCCAGGATCACCTGGTCGGGGGCATCGGGGTTGACATGCTGCCAGGCGTCGGAGCGAGAAGGGGCCGTGGGTGCCGGAGTCGGTGCCGGAGAGGCCGACGGGAGCGGTTCTCCGCAGGCCGAAAGGGCGATCGCCGTCATCGCGACGGCGATCGCCCCCACCCATCTAGATCGTGCCACGCGCCTTCAGCTTGCCCATCATGAACTCGGCACAGTTCTTGCCGAGCACCATTCCGTCCGCGTTGTCGCTGCGGTAGTGGATCCCCGCGTAGAGGCGGCTCATCGCAGCCTGGTGCGCGTCATCGACCAGGTCCATGGCCTCCTGCGGGAAGATCGACTTCAGGTAGGTAGCCGCCGCCATGGACGCCGCGGAGTGACCCGAGGGGTAGGACGGGTGCGGAGGCGTGGGGAAGGGCATGGCCACGCGCTCCGAGGTCCCCGTGAGGAGCGTGGGGTCGAGGTCCGACGGCCGAGGCCGCCGGATCGCGTACTTGCTATCCCAGCACGCGATGAAGGTGTCGGCCTCGATGGCCGCGAGCACGGCGAGCGTTCGGGCGGTCTGCGGCGTGGAGTGGCCGTAGAGCTTGCTGAGCTTCTGGGCCCGCTTGCTCCAGATGATGGCGGGAACGTCGAAGTTCCAGTAACGCGCCTGCTCCAGCTTCCAGGGGTACTGCGGAAGGCTCGCGACCTCGCGCTGCACCTCGACGAGCTCGGCTTGCAGCTCGGGGCTGTTGGCGCCGACCGGCGCGCCCAGGCGGAACTGGCTTCCCGAATCGAGCAGCCACGTCTTCCAGGACCCGGCATGCGGCTCCATGGCCTTCGCGTTGCCCCAGACCTCGGCGCTGGCCGGCAGATTGCCGGTTTGCGGCTGATCCGACCCGTCAGACGCCATCCGCGCGAGGATCTGCTGGGCCACTGCCTCGCCTAGCTTCAGGCCGGCCTCGATGTCGCTGCGGAAGTTGGCACCGGCCTTGAGGCGCGTCTCGGCGGCCGTGCGGGCCTGCTGCTTGAGTTCGTCGGCCTTCTCGGGGAAGATGGCGGCCAGGGCGGCGGAAGCGGCTCCGGCGATCGCCGCGTGCTCGGAAGGATAGCTCGGGATGCCCTCGTCCCCGGCCAAGGGCTTCAGGCTCGACTCGTAAGCCCTGGGAAGCGCGCGGGAGTAAGTGCCCTTGGCCTTCCAGGCCGCGACCGTGGCATCGAACATGGCGGCATGCACGATGGCGAGCGCCCGAGCGGCGCGCGGGGGCGCCGTCCCGGCCTCGATCAGCATCTGATCGGTCATCGCGCTCCACGGAAGCGGCGCCGCCTGGGCGTTCCAGGCCTGGATCTCGGCGAGATCGGCGTCCGTGCGGCTGGCCTGAAGGGCTAGAAGCTCTTTCAGTTCGGAGCGGAACGGCTCGGAGGCGGCATCCGGCGGCACGGCGACGGCCAGGGACGCGAGATCCGCGATCGCCAGGGGCGCCCAGCTCGCCGCCGCGGCTTCGACCTTCAACTCGGTGCGCGGGGCCCCCACGGGGGGCTGGGTGAAGGGCAACCCGCAGCCGCTCAGCAGCATGCCGGCAGCGAGTGCCACGAAGATTCCACGACGCATCGAAAAGCCCCTCCTCGGTGGCGACCCGGTGACGCAAGTCCGCTCTCAGTCTAGCTCCCGGCCCAGGGGCTCAGGTTTCTCCAAGATGAAGCTTCGACGACGCCCGGATGAACTTCGCAGCCCGAGGGCCTTCGAGGCGTTTCGGAGGGGCCGGCGGGGGCATGGATCGAAAAGCAGGTCTCGGACCCATGGCGTTTCGCGCATGTCGGAGGTTGGATGCCGCCATTCCTAAAACGCCTGCGCGTGCGGGTCGCCGTCGTCAGGCCCGCCCTTGTAGGAATTGCCCTGGCGGGGAGTGCGCTCCTCGCCGCGTGCTCCGCGCCTCCCGCCTCTCCGCCCTCGGCTGCGGGCTCGCTGAGCGGCAGGGTCCGGATGGAAGGCGTCTTCACGGCGCTCTCCGGCATCACGCTGCGCCTGCGCGGCCCCGGCGGGGAGTTCACGGCCACGGCCGACGCGCGGGGATACTACGCGTTCCGGGAGGTTCCCGCGGGCACGTACTCCCTGAGTGCCGAGCGGGACCGCTACTTCCCCGAGACCCACCCGGCGGTGACGGTAGCGCCGGGTGCCGAGAGCCCGGTCCTGACCCTGCGTAACCACCGCGAGTTGCTGCCCCTGAGCGGCATCTACGATGCCAGCCGCCTCGAGCAGGCCGAAGACCCCGAGTTCGGCGGCATGGTCCTCACCCGCTCGCCCTTCCTCACCAACCTCACATTCTCTCCCGACGGCACACGTCTGGGCTTCATCCAGGACGGGACGGTGACGAGCGTTCGGCTCGACGGCACCGATCGGCGAACCGAGGTGGCCTTACCCGCCGGGATGCAAGCCGACTGGGTCGACTGGGGGCGGCGGGGCTTCTTGCTGCGAAGCTGGACCGGCTCGGCCTCCGCCTCGATCACCCTGCTCACGGCACCCGGGACGCCCAGCACCAGGACGCAGAGCGCCGAAACCAAAACCCTCGTGCCCGCCGGTGACGACGAGAACTTCGCCCCCGTTTTCTCGCCCGACGAGCAGCAGGTCGCCTACGTGAGATACGAGGCGAACACCCGGAGCCCGCAGCTCATGCGCGTCGCTGCGGACGGGGGCACGCCCGAGTTGCTCATCGATCTGCTCGACCGTCTCAACCTGCGCGGAGTCTGGGATGGCACCTTCGGGCTGATGTTCAGCCCCCTGGAGTGGCGCTCCGAGGGCCTGATGTTCCACGCTCCCATGACCTGCCACCTCGAGCGCAACGGCTTCACGCTCGGCAAGGACGGCATCTACGTGCTCCGGGAGCCGGATCGTCCCGAAGGCGGGGATGCCCTGCACAAGGCGCATTTCTACTCGTACTACACCCATGCCTTCAGCCACGACGGCACGCGCATGCTCTACGCCTACGGCCCGCAGATTCGCGCCAAGGACCTCACCGACCCCGTGGTCACGGCTCCAGGCCTCACGGTGGGCCATCATTCCGACGAGCGCATCGAATCGCTGACGCCCTCCCCGGATGGCGATCGCCTCTTCTACCTCACCCCCGCGGGGATCGAGGAAATGCGGCTCTTGCCCTGAGCGACGAAAAGCCCTGCCACCGCGCAAGGCGGCGACAGGGCTTCTCAGGCGAAGGTTAGCGCCCGCGGCTGTTGCGTCAGGCAGCGAAGCTGACCTGTCGCGACAAAGATGACTTTAGTGCTGCTGCTTGCCCATGACCTTGCGGACGGGAGCCTCGATCAGCTTGGCGCCGGCATGCTCGAACTTCAGCTCGAGGGGCAGGCGATCGCCCTCCTTGAGCTCGCGCTTCATGCCGTAGATCATCAGGTGGATGCCGCCCGGCTGCAGCTTGACCTCGCCGCGCGCGGGAACCGTCAGGAAGGGAATGGCCTCCATGTCCATCATCCCGTTCTTGATGGTCATCCGGTGGATCTCGATCTCGCCGGCCAGGGGCGACTTCACCGAGAGCAGGCGATCGGCGCGGTCCGAGTCGTTCACGAGGGTCATGTAGGCGCCGACGACCCGGGCGCCGGGAGGCGCCTCTCGGACCCAGGGAGACTCGACTGCGATGGCCTTGGTTTCCTGAGCCGAGGCGGGCGCCGCTTTAGCCGAGGCAGGCGCCGCTTTAGCAGCGACGGCAGGAACCTGGGCCAGGCTCGCCCCGACCAGGAGGCCAGCCGCCAGCATCAGGGGGGTCATGCGAAACATCTAGGAGGCTCCTTTCCACCCGTGCTGGGTGAGGCGCTTGCGCAGGAAGTCAGGCGGGAAGTTGGTGGCGAAGGTGTCCCGCTTCACGCCCCTGGGGTCGACCAGATAGGCATAGAGCGAGTGGTCGATGAGCGTGCCGAACTTGGGGGACTCCGCCGTGACGTAGGTGACTCCGAACTGCTTGGCCACCTGCCCCAGGGTGGGCTCCTCGGTACGCAGACCGATGAAGGCGGAATCGAAGTACGGCAGGTACCTGGCAAGCCGCTCAGGGGTGTCGTTCTTGGGATCGAGCGAGACGAAGATCGGCTGGATCACGGAGCGATCCGGGCCCATGTCGTTGAGGGCCTTGGCGATCTCGCCGAGCCCGGTCGGGCAAGCGTCCGGACAGCTGGTGTACCCGAAGTAGACGAGCAGCCACTTGCCCCGATAATCCGAAAGGCGAACGGCCTTGCCCTGGTGATCGACCATCGGGTAGTCGGTGAGCGGCTTGGGGAGCTTGAGGTAGACGGTTAGGCCGGCGACGGCAACGGCGAGCGCCATGACGGCGAGCGCGAGCCAGCGCCAGAGGGTGGGATTCGGAGGGGAAGGTTCCGTGGACTGGGTCATGGTTGTCTCCGCAGGGTGGCAATCCGAGGGGGAGCGCGCAGCGGATCCCCCGAAGCACCGAGTAATCCCCATCGTACCAGAGCCGCCGCCGCCGCGGAGCGTTGCCGGGGGCGATCCTCCCGAAAAAGCCCGGCTAGCGCTGCGCGGAACGTCGTTCCCATTTTCGCCATTCCGCCCCCGATCTTTCTCCCCGGCGCCGATTGCGCGTGTCGAATCCGGACCTAGGATGGGTTCAGGAAGGGGATTTGACAGCCTGAGCGAAGCGTCCGTGCGGCAAGCCGGACGGACTTCGAGGGAGGAGGGATCTCATGGAGCTGTTCTGGGGGGTACTTTTCGGGGTGCTCGCGGCCCTCGTCCTGGTCTGGATGGTGGGGCGGGTGATCGAGGCGCAGGGCGCGTGGAGACACCGAGAATTCACCGGGTCCGAACCGAAGCTCGGACCCGATGAACTCGCGGAGCACGAGGAGCGCTGGGATCGCTCCCGGGAGGATGAGCCCTAGGCGCGGAGCCTGAGGGAATTGGTCACCACGAAGATCGAGCTGAAGGCCATGGCCCCGGCGGCGATCATCGGGTTGAGCAAGCCCGCCGCGGCGATGGGAATGCCGATCACGTTGTAGAAGAACGCCCAGAACAGGTTCTGCTTGATGGTCTTCAGCGTGGTGCGCGAGAGCAGGATGGAGCGCTCCACGCCACGCACGTCGCCCGAGACCAGCGTCAGGTCCGATGCCTCCATGGCCACGTCCGTGCCCGTCCCGATCGCGATCCCCACGTCGGCCTGTGCCAGCGCCGGCGCGTCGTTGATCCCGTCGCCCACCATGGCGACCTTCTTACCCTCGCCCTGGAAGCGCTTGACCCAATCGGCCTTGTGCTCCGGCAGGACCTCGGCCACGACCCGCGAGATGCCGGCCTGGCGCCCGATGGCCTCGGCCGTGCGCGGGTTGTCGCCGGTGATCATCACGACCTCCAGGCCATGGCGCAAGAGGCCCGCCACGGCCTCCGCGGCATGCGGCTTGATCCGGTCGGCCACCGCCACCAGGCCCGCAAAGACCCCGTCGAGGGCCACGAAGACCGTCGTCTTGCCCTCGGCTTCCAGGCGCTCAGCCTCGGATAGCAGCTCGACGAACGCGACTCCCTGGGCTTCGAGCAGGCGGCGGGTGCCCACCAGGACGGCGTGACCGTCCACCGTGGCGCGGATGCCGCCGCCGGCGATCGCCCCGAAGCCCGTTGCATCCCCGAGTTCCAGCCCGCGCTCCTTGGCGCCCTGGACGATCGCCTCCGCCAGCGGGTGCTCGGAATTCCGCTCGGCCGCGGCAACCCGCTGCAAGAGGGTATCGGCATCCTGGCCAGCAGCCGCCACGACGTCCGTCAAGGCCGGCTTGCCCTCGGTGAGGGTTCCCGTCTTGTCGAAGATCACGGTGTTCAACTCACGGGCCCGCTCCAGCACCTCGCCGCCCTTGATCAGGATGCCGTGCTCGGCGCCCTTGCCGGTGCCCACCATGATGGCCATGGGCGTGGCGAGGCCCATCGCACAGGGGCAGGCGATCACCAGGACCGCGACGGTCGCAGTCAGGGCCGCGCCCCAGTCTCCGGGAGCCACGGCGAGGATCCACGCGAGGAAGGTGACGACGGCGATACCCACGACGATCGGCACGAAGATCCCGGAAACCTGGTCCGCCAGCCGCTGAATCGGCGCCTTGCCCCCCTGGGCTTCCTGCACCAGGCGAATGATCTGCGCGAGAGCGGTCTCAGAGCCGACCTTGCGCGCCTCCATGACGAACGCGCCAGTGCGGTTGAGGGTCGCCCCGATGACGGCATCCCCGGGCCCCTTGGAGACCGGGAGGCTCTCGCCGGTGAGCATCGACTCGTCCAGGGTCGAGTCGCCGCTGACGATGACGCCATCCACCGGCACCTTCTCGCCGGGGCGCACCAGGACCTGATCGCCGACGGCGACCGTCTCCACCGGCACGTCCAGCTCGACGCCCGCGCGAATCACCCGGGCGGTCTTGGCCCGCAGGCCCATCAGCTTTTTGATGGCGGTCGACGCGTTACCCTTGGCGCGGGCCTCCAGGTACTTGCCCAGGAGGATCAGCGTGATGATGACAGCCGCGGTCTCGAAGTAGTAATGCCCGTGGGCATGCGGGTCGAAGAGCTGCGCCACGCTGAAGAAGAAGGCGGCGAGGGTGCCCAAGCTGACGAGCACGTCCATGTTGGCGGAGCGGTGAGACAAGGCCTTCCACGCATTGCGCAAGAAGGGGGCGCCGGCCCAGAACTGCACCGGGATGGTGAGGGCCAGGAGGACCCAGCCCATGCCGGGGAACTGCAGGCCGGGGATCATCGAGAGCAGGAAGACCGGAAGGGTCAGCGCGCTCGCCACGATCAGGCGGCGGCGCAGCGCCTTGAGCTCGCGGTCCTTGGCTTCGTCTTGCAGGGAAGCCATCTCCTCGGCGGGCGCCTCGGCGGAAACGACCGAGGCCTCGTACCCGGCGTCCACCACGGCGGCGACCAGGGCGGTGGCGTCGATGCCAGCGTCAGGCCGCAGCATGACCGTGGCGCGCTCGGCGGCGAAGTTGACGGCGGCGCTCTCCACGCCCGGCACACCTTTCAAGGCCTTTTCGATGCGGTTGGCGCAGGCCGCGCAGGACATGCCGCCCAGCACGAGGTCGACCGTGGCCGGGGCCGGAGGCAGGGTGGCCTCGTAGCCGGCGTCCACGACGGTCTGGGCGATCGCCTCCGGCGTCACCGCGCTCGGCTCGTAGGCCACCGTCGCGCTCTCCGAGGCGAAGTTGACCGTGGCCTGCGAGACGCCCGGCACCTGGTTCAGAGCCTTCTCGATGCGGTTCGCGCACGAGGCGCAACTCATCCCGGAGATGCCGAGCGTGAGGCGTGCCGCGGGGGTCGGGTTGGGAGTAACGGTCTCGAGGGGAATCATGGGGGCACTCCTTTCGTGCTGCTGGTGGTAGTCTAAACCTTCCAGCGCAATGGAAAGTCAAGCCGCGACGTTCCCTCCCGAAATTTTTCCGGATCCCTTGACCTTCCACCCAGCGGTAAGGTTTAGCATGACCGCAGCCACGGAAAGGAGAACCCTCATGGCCAAAGGATCGTACATCGGCGAGGTCGCGAAGCAGGTCGGGATGAACCCCAAGACCATCCGCTACTACGAGGGGCTGGGCCTGCTTTCCGAACCCGAACGGACGGAATCTGGCTATCGCCTTTACTCCGAGAAGGACCTGGAGCGCCTCCAGTTCATCAAGGGGGGCAAGGCGCTCGGGTTGTCCCTGACCGAGATCCGCGACATCCTGGAGGCCTGGAACGAGGGGGATTCCCCGTGCGGCCACGTCTCCTCGCTGCTCGAAACCAAGATCAGCGATCTGGATCGGCGCATCGTCGAGATGACGGTCTTCCGGGATCGGCTCCGTGCCTACAAGCAGGACGTCGATTCCCGCCCGCCTTCGCCGAACACTCCCTGCAAGCACATCGCCGGGGCACTCAGCGGGGAGTGGAACGAGGAGCTCCCCGAGCAGAGCCCCTTTTCCGGAACCCATTAGCCTGAACGAAGAGAGATCAGGGTTTTCCTGTAGTTTTTCCCAAGCGGTTCTTGGTATACTAAGCAGGTTAGTAGATAACGGCCTCGCATGCACCAAGGCGTTAGGACCTTTCCTTTCCCTGGTATACTAAGCAAGTTAGTAGATTGATCCCTCGCGGTCACTAGTAAGGAAACCACATGCCCACATCCTCGCGTCCCGCCCCAATCCGCCGTTTCCGCCCGCTCCTCGGGCTAGGTTTGGCAACCCTCATGCTCGGCACGGGGGGTGTGGGCCCGGGGGCGCAGGCATGGGCGGCGGAGGCCACGAAGGCGACGCCCCAAGCGGACGCGCCCATGGGGCTTGCCGCGCTGCTGGAGCGGGCGGAAGCCGAGAACCCGGACATCCAGGCGGTACGGCGACGCTGGGAGGCTGCCCAGGCGAAGGCCGGCTATGCCGGGGCGCTCGACGCGCCCCGGCTTCAGGCCTCGCTCATGGACATCCGGACCCTGGGCGGCCCCAGCGTCACGCTCTCTCAGATGATTCCCGGAGGCTCCAAGCGGGCCCTGATGACCGAGTCCGCCCAGCGTGAAGCCGCCATGGCGGAGGCCGAGGTCCAGCAGAAGCAGCTGGAAGTCGCCCGCGACCTCCGGCAAGCCTACTACGAGCATGTCTACGTGAAGCGGGCGCAGGCCATCTACCGCCAGACCTTGGAGCAGGTGCGCAACCTGCGCAAGATCGCCGACGCCAAGTACGCCGTCGGCTCAGGCTTGCAGCAGGACCCGATTCGCGCCCAGCGGGAAGTCTCCATGCTGCTCGATCAGGGGCTGATGCTGGATGCCGAGGTCGCCTCCACGCTGGCGTGGATCAACACGCTGGCAAACCGGCCGGCGATGGCGGCGGTGGCGATTCCCAAGGACCTTCCCGCGCTTCCCCCCATGCCCAAGGCGGCGGACCTTCTCGCCGGGGCCGAGGCCAACAGCCCCATGCTGAAGGCCGCTCAGGCCCGCGTGGAGGCGCAATCGGCGATGTTGACCTTGTCCCGGCAAGCCCAGGGCATCCCGGACTTCGAGGTCGGGGTGGAAGCCGGCCGCAGCATGCCCGGCGACATGACCTACATCGGCGGCATGGTCGGGTTCAACCTGCCCTGGCTGTCGCAAAGCCGCTACGAGAGCGCGATCAAGGAATCCGAAGCGAACCTCGCGGCGGCCGAGGCCACCTACGCGGCGGAAAAGAACCGTCTGCAAGGCGAGATCCACCGCGTGCTCGCCGAGCTTCAGCGTCAGGAGCGGCAGGTGCAACTCTACAAGCAAGGGCTTCTGCCGCAGGCCTCGCAGGCCCTTCAGGCCGCCTTGGCGGCGTACCAAGTATCCAAGGCCGACTTCGACACGGTGCTGGAAAGCCAGACCGCGATTTTCAAGGTGCAAACCGATGAGACCCGGGCCCGGGCGGATTACCATCAGACCCTGGCGAAGCTGGAAGCCCTGGTTGGATCCCCTCTCGGCGCAGCCCCCACCAAGTAGCGCCCGCGGCTATTAAGGATGTTCAAGATGGAAAACAGCAAGAAGCTTCAGATCGCAGGCGCCCTGGTGGCGTCCCTGCTGGTGGTGGGCGGCGGCGTCTTCGGCTACACCCAGCTTCAGCCACGCGACACGCATGCCGAGCACGCGCACGCCGAGGTCTCTTACACCTGCCCGATGCACCCGCAAATCAAGTCCGACAAGCCGGGCGAATGTCCGATCTGCGGGATGGACCTGGTGGCGGCGCCCTCCGTGTCGTCCAACGATTCGCAGGCCTCACAACAGGCCGATGCCGGGTACACCTGCCCGATGCATCCCCAGATCAAGTCCGACAAGCCGGGCGAATGCCCCCTCTGCGGCATGGATCTGGTCAAAGCCCAGGCGCCTGCGGCCTCTCAGGCGCAGCCTGCGGCGGCGGAGATGCCCGCGGGCTTGCAGGAGGTCGTCCTCTCTCCCGAGCAGCTCGTCCTGGCCAACGTCAAGACCGCAGAGGTGCAGCCTAAGACGCTCAGCGCGGGGATCACGGCGCCCAGCAAGATCACGTATGACGAGACGCGGCTCTCTCAGATCACGGCCTGGATCGACGGCCGCCTCGAGAAGCTCTACGTTGACGCCACGGGCGATCGCGTCACGAAGGGTCAGCCTATCGGGACGCTTTATAGCCCCGAGGCGGTCGCCACCATGCAGGAGTACCTGGTGGCCCTGCGCTCGTACAAGCAGATGCGCAACAGCGATTACCCCGACCTCGCCGAGGGCTCCAAGAGCCTCCTCGCAGCCTCTCGTCAGCGACTCAAACTCTGGGGCATCACCGACGCCCAGATCAAGCAGCTGGAAAAGACCCAGTCGCCGACCCTGGCGCTGGCCGTCAACGCTCCTGCTTCCGGGGTGGTGCTGAAGAAACTCGTGCAGCCCGGCCAGTACGTGAAGACCGGCGACGTCCTCTATGAGATCGCCGACCTCTCCAGGGTCTGGGCGGAAGCGGATGTCTTCGAGGCCCAGATGAAGGACGTCAAGGTCGGGCACCGGGCCGAGATCACCAGCCCGTCCTACCCCGGCAAAACGTTCGTGGGCAAGGTCAGCTTCGTTTACCCCTTCCTCAACCCCGAGACCCGCAGCATGAAGGTGCGCGTGGAGCTGTCCAACTCGGACGGCCTCTTGAAGCCCGACATGTTCGTCACGGCCTCGCTCCAGGCCCCCGGCAATCGGGCTCTGGCGGTCCCGGCGTCCGCCGTGCTCGACACCGGCAAGCGCCAGATCGTCTACGTCGAGACGGCGCCGGGCACCTTCCGGCCTCGCGAGGTCTCGCTGGGCGGGAAGGCCATGGATCACTTCCCGGTCCTCTCCGGCTTGAAGGCAGGCGAGAAGGTCGCCACCTCCGGCGGCTTCCTGATCGACGCTAACAGCCAGATTCAGGCGGGCTTCGGGGTCGACGCGGAGGCTCCCGCCGAGACGCAGGCTCCCGCCGCGCAAGGACACGGAGGCCACTAATGATCGAACGCATCATTGAGTGGTCGGTTCGCAACCGCTTCATCGTCATCGTCGCGCTGATCGCGACGATGCTCTGGGGGGGCTGGTCCATCACCCGCACGCCCCTGGACGCCATCCCCGACCTCAGCGACAACCAGGTCATCGTCTTCGCCGACTGGGAGGGCCGCAGCCCTCAGGTCATCGAGGATCAGGTCACCTACCCGCTGGCGTCGAGCCTGCAGGGCCTTCCCAACGTCAAGGCGGTGCGCGCCTCGTCGGCCTACGGCTTCTCGATGATCTACGTGATCTTCGACGACGCCACGGATCCTTACTTCGCCCGCACCCGCGTGCTGGAGCGTCTCGCCTCGGTGCAGGGAAGCCTGCCCGACGGCGTGGTTCCCGCCCTGGGACCTGACGGTACCGGCGTGGGGCATGTCTTCTGGTACACCGTCGAGGGCAAGGGCTACGACCTCGCCCGCCTGCGCAGCCTGCAGGACTGGTACCTGAGGCTTCAGCTCCAGAGCGTGCCCGGGGTCGCCGAGGTGGCCTCCATCGGGGGCTTCGTCCGGCAGTACCAGATCGAGCTCGACCCCGCCAAGCTCTACACCTACGGCGTCAAGCTGCAGGACGTGGCCAATGCCATCAAGATGAGCAACAACGAGGTCGGAGGCGGCCTGGTCGAGGAGAACGCTGCCGAGTACTCGGTGCGCGGCCGCGGCTACATCCAGTCGGCGTCAGACCTCTCGCAGATCGTGGTCAAGACGGCTCCCGGCGGCATCCCCGTCACGGTCGCCCAGGTCGGCACCGTCCAGCTGGGCGCCGAGACCCGCCGGGGCGTGATCGACAAGAACGGCGAAGGCGAGGTCGTGGGCGGCATCGTCGTCATGCGCCACGGCGAGAACGCCAAGGCCGTCATCGACCGGGTCAAGGACAAGCTCGCCGAGCTGGAGAAGGGCCTGCCCGAAGGCGTCACCGTGCACGCGGCCTACGACCGCTCCGATCTCATCGAGCGCTCGGTCGCGACCCTGACCGAGGCCCTCACCGAGGAAGCCATCATCGTCAGCCTGGTGGTGCTGGTCTTCCTCTTCCACGTCCGCGCGGCCCTGATCATCATCCTCTCGGTGCCGATCGCCGTCCTGATCAGCTTCATCCTGATGCGGCAGTTCGGCATCACCAGCAACATCATGAGCCTGGGCGGCGTGGCGATCGCCGTCGGCGTCCTGGTCGACGCCGCCATCGTCATGGTCGAGAACGCCTACCGCCACCTCGCCGAGCAACGCGAGCGCGGCGAGGACCCCGATTACATCGAGACGGTCGTCACCTCCGCCAAGCAGGTGGGACGCCCGATCTTCTTCTCGCTTCTGATCGTGCTCTTGTCCTTCGCTCCGGTCTTCATGCTCGAAGGCCAGGAAGGCAAGATGTTCCATCCCCTGGCCTTCACCAAGTCGTTCGCCATCGCGGGCGCGGCCATCCTGGCCATCACGGCGGTGCCGGTCCTGATGAGCTTCTTGCTGCGCGGCAAGATCCGCCCCGAGGAGGAGAACCCGGTCTCGCGGTTCTTCATCCGGCTCTACAAGCCGGTCCTGGATACCGCTCTGCGCTTCAAGAAGACCACCGTGGCCCTCGCGCTGGTGAGCATCGTGGCCTGCATCCCGGTCTACCAGAGCATCGGCAACGAGTTCATGCCGGATCTCGACGAGGGAAGCCTGCTCTTCATGCCGACCACCCTTCCCGACGTGAACATCACCGAGGCCAAGCGGATCATGCAGGTCCAGGACAAGATCCTGATGACCTTCCCCGAGGTGGAGTCGGTGCTGGGCAAGGTCGGCCGCGCCGAGACGTCCACCGATCCGGCGCCGGTCAGCATGATCGAAACGATCATCAACCTCAAGCCGCGCTCGGAGTGGCCGGATCCGCGCAAGCCCAAGAACACGCTGATCGGCGAGCTGGACGCCAAGCTGCAGATCCCGGGCGTGACCAACGGCTGGACCCAGCCGATCATCAACCGGATCAACATGCTCGCCACCGGCGTGCGCACCGACCTGGGATTGAAGGTCTACGGGGACGACTTGCAGGAGCTGGAGCGGCTGGCCGTGAAGGCCGAGGGCATCCTCAAGACGATCCCCGGCGCGCAGGACGTGTTCGCCGAGCGGATCGTGGGCGGGCGCTTCCTGGATATCACGCCGAACCGGGAGGCGATCGCCCGCTACGGCCTGCAGGTCGGAGACGTCCAGGACGTCATCGAGACGGCCGTCGGCGGCATGACCCTCTCTACCTCCGTCGAGGGACGCGAGCGCTATCCCATCCGGATGCGTTACGCCCGTGAGCTCCGCGGCGACGCCGAGAGCCTGCGGCAGATCCTGGTGCCGACCATGACGGGCGCCCAGATCCCGCTGTCTCAGCTGGCCGATGTGAAGGTGACCACCGGGGCGCCGATGATCAACTCCGAGAACGGCCTGCTACGGTCGATCGTCTTCCTCAACGTGCGGGGCCGCGACATGGGCTCCTTCGTCACGGAGGCCAAGCAGCGGCTGGATGCGGAGCTCGACCTGCCCGGAGGCAGCTACATCGCGTGGAGCGGCCAGTACGAGAACCAGATCCACGCCGCCGAGCGGCTGCGCATCGTCGTGCCGATCGTGCTCGTGATCGTGCTCTTCTTCCTGTACATGACCTTCCGCGACCTGAAGGCCTCGGCGCTGGTGGTGCTGTCCATTCCGTTCGCCCTGATCGGCGGCCTGCTTCTCCAGAAGGTGCTGGGGTACAACTTCAGCGTGGCGGTCTGGGTCGGTTACATCGCCCTGGCGGGCGTCGCGGTCGAGACGGGCGTCGTCATGCTCGTCTACCTCAACGAAGCCCTCGATCGCAAGCTGGCGCAGGGGCCTGTGGCGGTCGAGGATATCTACGCGGCGACCATGGAAGGGGCGGTCTACCGCCTGCGGCCGAAGCTGATGACCGTCGCGGTGGACTTCATCGGTCTGATGCCCATCATGTGGAGCCAGGGAACCGGCGCCGACCTGATGCGGCCGCTGACCGCCCCGATGATCGGTGGTCTGTTCACCTCGACCATCCTGGTCTTGATCGTGCTTCCGGTGCTGTTCAGCCTCTGGAAGAATTGGGAGCTACGGCGGGGAACCTTGGCCCCGTCAGGAATCGAACACTAAGAGAAGAAAGGGATCTCATGTTCAAGAAGCATCACGTCATGACGTTGCCCGTGCTCGCCGGAGCGCTCGTCTTGGGAGGCCTCGCGGTCCAGCCGGCGGATGCCGCGGAGAAGAAGCCGGCCCACCAGCATAACCACAAGGCGGAGAAGGCGATCTACGTCTGCCCCATGGACCCGGAGGTCATCGCGCACCAGCCGGGCCGCTGCCCCGAGTGCAAGATGCACCTGAGCAAGGTGACGGCCGATTACTATTGCCCGATGCACCCCGAGGAGACCTCGGACAAGGCCGGCCGCTGCCCCGAGTGCAAGATGCACCTGGTGAAGGCCAAGAGGTAAGATCGTCGAGAGGGGGATGGCTGAGCCATCCCCCTCTCGCCATGCGGGCTAAGCGGCGCGAGTCGCCGCCATCTTGCGGCACGACTCGGCACAGCGCCGGCAGATCTCGGCGCATTGCTTCATCAGGGCGTCGTCTCCGAACGCGTCGCATGACGTGGCACAGCGTTCGCAAACCTCGGCGCAGACCGCGCAGGTCCTCACGTGCAGCTCGGAGCCCCGGAGCATGAAGTTCGCGCTCGTCAGGCAGATCTCCGCGCAGTCCAGCAGCAGGCGGATGTGCGCAGCCTCGGCGTGCTTGCCTCCCACTGTCAGGCAATGGGCGGCGGTCTCCACGCAGATGTTGTGGCAATCCGAACAGTCCTCGATACAGCGCCGCATCTCGGCGGATATCTGGTGAGCCATCACTCCCTCCTTTACCGTTCGGGCCTTCGCTCCGAAAGACTAAACGGTCCTTTCCGAGAATGTCACCACTCTGCCGTGAGACGGCCCTTGACCTTCCCGTCGACGGGAAGGAGCAAGATGGAGACAGATGCCCGGGGCATCGCGCATCAAGGAAAAGGAGTTTGAGATGACCCCCTCGGAAAAAGTGACCACCCACTTCCAGATCGACGGCATGACCTGCGGGGGCTGTGCCAGCCGGATTGAGAAAGCCCTCCGAGCCAGCCTCCCCGAGGTCGAGCCCGCGCTGCAAGTGGCTGAGAAGCGCCTGGTGGCGACCTTCGACCCCACCCACATCACCGTCTCGCAGATCGTGAGCGTGGTGGGCGAGGCGGGCTACGAAGCCAAGCCGCTCTAGCCCATCATCCCAAGCCCATTCATCCCTGACCGGCCTCGCGGGAGGTGTAAGATGCTCCCGCGAGCAAGTTGTTCACGCAAGGAGGTGGAGTCATGACTCGGACTCGGACGCCCGCAGGCTTGTGCGTCGCGCTGGTGCTGGGCCTCGCGGCCTGCGCTGGGGGGCCTCAACCGGTGACAACAGTCGATGCAGCCGGCAAGACGATCACCCTGTCGGCTCCCGGCGGCAAGCTCGTCTCGGGCGAGAACCCGATCACGGTTTCCTTCCAGGAGGCCGGCCAACCGGCGAACGTCCAGGCGCCGAGCATCCGCTTTCACATGCCCGCGATGGGAACCATGCCGGCAATGAGTGCGGAAGCGCCCCTCAAGCCCACCGATGAGACCGGCGTCTTCGAAGGACGGGTGGACCTCTCGATGAAGGGCACCTGGCAGACGACCGTGAACTTCCAGGATCAAGCCGGTCCCCAGCAGGCCAACTTCAGCATCCAGGCGCAGTAAGCTCGGTTTCTCAGGAGGCACGCATGCACGGCAGCCACCCAGAACCGTCCCACTCCCCCCACGGCCACGAGGGACAGGGGCAGCACGACCACGAGGGGATGATCGCCGACTTCAAGCGGCGCTTCTGGGTCTCGCTGGTCTTGACCGTCCCCATCCTGGCCCTCTCCCCGATGATCCAGCAGTTCCTGGGCATCGGCGACGCCTGGCGCTTCCCGGGCGACGAGCTCTTGCTCTTCGTCTTGTCCAGCGTCGTCTACTTCTACGGCGGCTGGCCCTTCCTGGTGGGCATGCTCGAAGACCTCAAGAAGCGGCAGGCGGGGATGATGACCCTGATCGCGGTGGCCATCTCCGCCGCGTACTTCTACAGCAGCGCCGTCACGTTCGGCCTTGCGGGGATGGGCTTCTACTGGGAGCTTGCCACCCTGATCGACATCATGCTGCTCGGGCACTGGATCGAGATGCGCTCGGTGCTGGGGGCGTCTCGCGCGCTCGAGGCGCTGGTGCGGCTCATGCCCTCCGATGCGCACAAGATCATGCCGGACGGCAGCATGCAGGACGTTCCTCTTAGCGACCTGGCCCTGGGAGATCGGGTGCTGGTGAAGCCCGGCGAGAAGATCCCCGCCGACGGGGAAGTCCGCTCCGGCGAGAGCTCCGTCAACGAGTCCATGCTCACCGGCGAGTCGAAGCCGGTATCCAAGGAAGCCGGCGGCAAGGTCATCGGCGGATCGATCAACGGGGAGGGCTCCCTCACTCTGGAGGTCCAGCATACCGGAAAGGACTCCTACCTATCGCAGGTGATCAAGCTGGTCCAGGAAGCGCAGGAGAGCAAGTCCAGGACGCAAGACTTCGCCAACCGCGCCGCCCAATGGCTCACCCTGGTGGCCTTAGGCGGTGGCGCCATCACCTTCTTGGTCTGGGCCGTCGCCCTGGATGCAGACCTCGCCTTCGCCCTCGAGCGCATGGTGACCGTCATGGTCATCGCCTGCCCCCATGCGCTGGGACTGGCCGTGCCCTTGGTGGTGGCCATCTCCACGGCGATTTCGGCCTCGAACGGCCTGCTCATCCGGGATCGCACGGCCTTCGAGCGCTCGCGCGACCTCGATGCCATCATCTTCGACAAGACCGGCACCTTGACCGAAGGAAGATTCGGAGTGACCGACGTCCGCGACTTCGGGGGCCTCTCGGAGGCCGAGATCCTCAGGCTCGCCGCCGCCGTCGAAGCTCATTCCGAGCACCCGATTGCCAAGGGTATCGTGACCGCCGTACCGGACGTTCCCCCCGTGGAAGGCTTCAAGGCCATTCCAGGCAAGGGTGCCGAGGGACGGGTCGAAGGACGCGACGTGAAGGTCGTGAGCCCCGGCTACTTGAAGGCGCAGGGGATCCCCGTGAACGATCCCAAAATCGAGCAGCTCTCGCAGCAAGGCAAGACGGTGATCTTCGTCCTGGTGAACGGGAAGCTGGAAGGAGCGGTCGCCCTGGCGGACGTCATCCGGCCCGAATCCAAGCAGGCTATCGCCAAGCTCAAGGAGATGGGCATCCGCAGCATGATGCTCACCGGGGACAATCGCCTGGTGGCCCAGTGGGTGGCCTCGGAGATCGGCCTCGACGAGTTCTTCGCCGAGGTCTTGCCCCAGGACAAGGCGGCCAAGGTCAAGGAGGTCCAGGCCCGGGGGCTCACGGTGGCCATGACCGGCGACGGCGTGAACGACGCCCCCGCGCTCGCCCAGGCGGACGTGGGCATCGCGGTGGGGGCCGGCACGGACGTGGCCATCGAGACCGCCGACATCATCCTGGTGCGAAGCAACCCCTCGGACGTGGTGGCCATCGTGGAGCTTTCCAAGGCCACCACCCGCAAGATGATCCAGAACTTACTCTGGGCCACCGGCTACAACGTCATCGCCATCCCCCTGGCGGCCGGCGTGCTTTATGCCTGGGGGGTCTTGCTCAGTCCCGCCCTGGGGGCCGTGCTCATGTCAGCCAGCACGGTGATCGTCGCCATCAACGCGAGGCTGCTCCGCCTCGAGAAGTAGGACCGTCAAGACGCCGGATGGTTCATCCGACCAGGTTCTGAGGATGGCCCGCCAGAAAGGCTCGGATGTTCTCCAGGCTGGTCGAGACGAGGCGCTGGACCCCCTCCCGGGTGAGGAAGGCCGAGTGAGGGGTCATGATCACGTTCTCATGCCGCAGCAGGGCATGGCAGAAGGCGAGTTGCCGAACCTGCGCCTGGCTGAGGTCCCGGTGAAGCAGCTCCGCCTCGTCCTTGATCAGCTCCTCGCCCTCGAAGACATCCAGCCCCGCTCCTGCGATCCAGCCCTTGGTCAGGGCCTCGCAGAGCGCCTCGGAGTCGACGATGCCCCCGCGGGCCGTATTGATCAGCAAGGCGGTGGGCTTCATCAGGCGCAACTGCTCGCGGCCGATCAGATGGTAGGTCTGAGGCACGAGAGCCGCATGGATGGAAACCACGTCAGCACGGCGCAGCAGTTCCTCCAAGGTCACGTAGCGATACCCCTCCCGCTCGGCCTGGGCGGCGTCCTCGTGCGGGTCGTGGGCGATCGCCTCCATCCCGAAGCCCCGCGCAATGCGGATGGCATGCCGGCCGATCCGGCCCGCTCCGACCACGCCCAGGGTCTTGCCTTGAAGATCGAGGCCCTCGAGCCCCTCCAGGCTGAAGTCCAGCCGCCGGGTCTTTGCGATCGCCGTCTGAAGATGGCGCGCCAAGGCGAGGATCAAGGCGAAGGCATGCTCAGCAACCGTGTTCTCGCCGTAGGACGGGACGAAACTGACCGTCACCCCGCGCCGACGGCATTCGGCCAGGTCGATGTGGTTGTAACCGGTCGAGCGCGTCACGACCAGCCGCAGACGCGGAAGCTGATCCAGCACCTCGGCGGTGATCGTGGAATAGATGAAGATCGAGACCACCTCCGCCTCGGGAGCCAGCGAAGCCGTCGCAGGGCCGAGCGGCTCGGGTCGGATCCTCACCCCGTACCCCGGGAACGCTGCGGCGCCAATGGCCTCCCGTTCATGGGGGGCGACCTCAAAGAAAGCGACCTCGTTCATGATCGCTCCTCCCCTCCTGAAGTAAGAGCCCTGGGGCAAACGAGGGCCGTTCGATCCGTCTAAGCGAGGAGGTCTCGCCGTTTCCGTTCGAACTCCTCGAGGTCGATCTCTCCTCGCGCGTAGCGTTGCCTCAGGATCGAGAGGGCCTCGTCCTCGTGGGGCGCCGATGATCGAAACGTGCCGGCACCCGGCCAAAGCCGCATGATCACCACGACAATCAACGCCAGCAAGGCAATCCAGAACAGGCTTCCCAGGACCATCATCAGCCATCCCCACCCGCTGGGCCCGTAGCCCCACATCCCCTCATGCATGACCGGCTCCTCCTCCCCGCCATGCTCTCGCGGATAGGCTCCAATCACAACAAGGATGCGGCTCAGCCATCGCCTCTTCCCGCGGTACCCCTCAGGGCATCCGGTGGCGCATCCGCGGTGGCCGGATTCTCACGAAGACCCGGTAGGAGACCGGCATCGCTCCGTAGGCCGATTCCAGCTCCGCCGGTTTGGCGTACAACGTGACGTCCCCGCCGACCCCGATCACGACCGGATCCAGGCTCAGGTCCCGGATCATGCCAAGCGTCAAGGCATGGATCCGGAAGACGGGCCCCTCTTCTCCGGGAACTCGCGCGACCAGCCCCTCCTTGTCGACCAGCTCGTAGCGGCCGTAGACGTGGTGGCGCTCCGCCCAGTCCAGGGTCGATTCGAGAAGCAGGCTGTTCTCGACGCCAGGGGGACTCTCGATCAGCTCTCGGTTCTGGCCCCAGACCAGCGCGCTCGCCCAGTTGCCGGAGGGTAACGGACGATTGAAATGAAGCGAGGCTGTGCTACGGACGAGATCTCCGGGCTGCGCCTCCTCGGGATTGGTCAGGTAACCCGAGGAGACCTGCATGGTCCAGTTCGAGGTGGGCGCGTAGCTGAGGCGGCCGGAGTAGGAGTCCAATGGCCCGAAATCGATATTCGTGCGGGTCTCGTCGGGCTCTTTGCCTCGGAACCACGAGCCTTCGAGTTGCCAGCGGTTCCACTGGAGGCCTGCGCTCAGAACCCCCATGGCGATGTGGGTCGAGTCCTGAAGATGATGGGAAAGCGGAGCCATCGCGTTGTCGGCGGCCGACGCCCGGTGCATGTAGGCATTCGGACCCAGAGCAGGCTCTCCGACCGGGCCTCCGTAGAGGAAGAGCGACGTTCCGGCGGCCAGAGGCAAGGTGTACTGCCCCGCGACCTCCATGAACACGTCATGCGGGTGCTGGCGGTCAACCAGCGGCAACCCCCCGAACGTCTCGCCCGTCTGGAAGAGCTGGGCCGTCCCGCCAGGGGACATCGTGAAGGGGTCGAGGCTGCCCATGAGCCTCAGGTCAAAGAGGCCTGCCCCCATGACGCGCGACCCCATGAGCATCGCCCAGTTCGGAAGCGAGAGTTCACCGTAACCCCGCGGCCCCGTGGCGCCGTTCCAGGAAAGCAGCGCGTTGCCATGGAACCGCCATAGCCAAGGATCGGCCTGCCGCATCCACATCCACATCGGCGAGGATTCGGGCTGCAGGCTGGTTCCCGAACCCTGAATCGCCATGCGGCGCATCAAGACGCCCATCGGATCCGTCCGGAGCGCGTCAGGCGAGACGTCGAAGGCCGATGACCCGGCGGCCGGCGCCTCGGGGGTCATCGACGGGTGATGGCCCTCGTGCTGAGCCAGAGCGGCTGGCGTGCTGCCCAGCACGACGGCGCCCACGACGAGGAATCCGGTCGTTATTTTCATGCGCCCCCCTCAGGCCAGGTGCCCCCGCACAATCGGTCGGCGGGATCGAAAGCCCCTCCGAGGCTCTCGCCCATGCTCGGTGCCAGAAGGGCGGGATACCAGATCGCAAAGTCCGAAACTGCGAAGCGCGTCTGGGCACTCCCGCGCTCCCGCGGCACGACGCCAACTGCGCGGGATTAACGCTCGGTTATCCAGGGCAAATGAAAAGAAGAAGCCTCCGTCAGCCATCCAGTAAGGACGCCCATCTTGAATCTGAGTACCCTCGCCCTGACCCTCGTCACCGTTGTCCTCTGGGGACTCATCCCCATCTTCGACAAGCTGGCTCTGTCCCAGTTCTCGGCCTCGCCGCTAGTCGGAATCGCCATCCGGACGGTCGCGGTCGCGGTGCTGGCCTTGCCGATCGCGGCGGCCTTCGGAAACGGCGCGGGGACCGTCAAGGCGATGCCGCCGCTGGCGATCGCCCTCTTCGTCGCCAGCGGCATCACGTCCCTGCTCTTGTCCCAGTACAGCTACTACGCCCTGCTCCAGAGAGCGGACGTCTCCAAGGTCTTCCCGTTCCTGTTCAGCGCGGCCCCCGTCGTGACCCTCCTGATCGGCGTCTTCGCCATGGGAGAGACCATGACCGTGAAGCAGATCCTGGGAGTCCTGCTGGTGGTCGGTGGCGGGCTACTGCTCTTGTAGGTCGTCAGTGGCCCCGCGGGGCAAAGGCGATGATGCTCATGCCCACCAGGCTGACCCCGACGCCAACGAGATCCCAGCGATCGGGAGTTTGCCGCTCGACCAGCCAGACCCAGAGCAGGGCGGTCGCCACGTAGAGGCCACCGTACGCCGCGTAGGTCCGGCCCGCGCCCGTGGGATGCAGGGTCAAGAGCCACGCAAATAGCGCAAGGCTGACGGCGGCCGGCAACAAGAGCCAGGCGGATTTATCTTGCCGGAGCCAGAGGTAAGGCAAGTAGCAGCCGACGATCTCGGCGCAGGCGGTCAGGACGAAGAGCAGCGTGGTCATGCGCGCAGCATCCGCAAGCCGCCGGCGATGACGACGCGTTCGATGCGTCGAAGCCCCCAAAACCTCGGAGGCAAGCCTCCTCGCGAAGCTTGCCTCCGGACGTCACGTGTGATTGAGCCCGCCCTCTGGTTCTAGCGCTGGTTCAGGGTCCCCAGAAGGGTCTTCTGCCACGTGGACTTGGCCCAGGTCAGGTGCTCGTCCTCCTGGGGCATGACCTGCTTCACCGCGCCCTGGATCGCTCCTTTGACGGCTTTGTCGTCGACCTGATCGGCCAGGGCGGCGAGCAGCTCCCAGTTGGAGTGGCACTGCTGCTCCGCGGTGATCACGGCCTCGAGGCCGGTCAACTCAAGGGTGAACTCGTCGACCGATCCGGATAGCAGCAGGGCTTCGAGGAGCTTGGAGTCCTTGTACTCGCTCATGCGGGCATTCGGGCTCACGTACTGCGGATCGCCCCCCAGCTTGGTGATGAGCTCCTCGTAGATCCGGACGTGATCCTCGCTCTCCTTTCCGAACGCCTCGTAGCGCTCGCGCCAGTCGTCGTTGTGGGTTCGCTCGGCCAGGACCCGGTAGAGATGGACGGCATCGCGCTCCAGCTGCGTGAAGCAGCTCAGGAGATTGGCGAGCAGCAAGCCGTTGAGGCCCGCCGAGGCGCCCAGCTGCTGAAGCGCATCCAGTGCCATCTGCTGCTCGGGGGCCGTGATGGTCATCAGCGTGGGCAGGGTCTTGGCTCCCGTGTCCTTGGTCGGAAACAAGGTAAGCATGACGTACCTCCTGTAGCTAACGCTATTTCTCGCGCAGGGACTCGACCGGGTGCGGCCCCTCGGTCATGAAGGCGATCCGGTAGCCCGACTTCTCCTGCACGTCCTTGATCACCTGCTCGCTCGGCACGAAGCCTCCCGCGTTGACCGTCTCCTGGTACTCCCGGTACAGCGAGTCCTCGGGGAGCTGGTCGAGCGGAACGAAGGTCGGCCCCAAGGTGCGCAGGTCGACCTGGGTCGCGAGGATGTCGCGGACGTAGTCCTTGTTCTGCTCGAACTTGGTCGGCTCGGGCAGCGACTTGGGCAGCATCTCCGCCGGGTCCATGCCCTCGAACTTCTTCAGCATCTCGCCGGCGATCCGCAGGTGCTCGATCTCCTGGTTGAGGTGCAGCTCCCAGAGATCCTTGATCCGGCGGTCCACCTCGGTCTGCATGAACGAGTAGTAGAGGTAGCACTCGTTGTAGTGATGCATGACCTCCCGCTGGAACCAGGTCTCAAGCGGATCGAGCAGGGACTCGTACTGGGTGACGTGCTGCTCCTCGATCATCGCGATCTCCTGGTACAGCGCTCGCGCGATGGCTTCCTGGTACTGCGGGCCGACGTTCATGTAGAAGTTCATGGTCTGCTGCTCGGCCGCCGTGATGGTCAGGGCGTGGAGCTTGGTCAGCGGAGCGGCCGTGTGCGCGTCGTAGTGGCAGCGGATGTCGTCGTAGGGATGACGGTGCTCGAGGATGGTAGGCCGTCCCGGCATGACCTCGGTGTAGTTCCGCGTGATCCGATCCGCCTTCTTGCCCTCGATGAGATCCATGAGGTTGGCGTAGCGGTAGAGGTGGTCGAAGTCCTCCAGCAGGCCGAAGTCCAGCGTCTGCTTGACGTACGGATCCGGCTCGTTGCGGGCGAGGAAGGCCGTCAGGTCGATGGCGACCTGCTCGTAGCCGATGGTCACCTCGAGCGTGGACTCTTTGCCCGGCAGCAGCCAGTTCACGGCTTTCTGCTGCTGCTGCTCGATGCGGCGGAGGTAGGCCAGCTTCGCTTTCACCTCCGGGTTGTCCGTGTGGCGCGCGAACTGGTGCGCGTTCATGATCGCCTCCACCTCGATGCCGTTCATCGTGATGATCCGACAGCGGGTGTAGGGGTCGACCGTCTGAGAGTCATAGGGGTTGACGTTCAGCTGGGACCAGTTCCGCAGCTGCTTGTCGATCGGGATTCCACGCTCGGTCAAAGGGTTGAAGGCCATGCGAGTCCCTCCCTAAAAAAGACGCCGACCCCTTGGCAGCCAGGGGTCGACGGGACCGCTCCATCCTACCTGCACCATGCCAGGGGTTGTCACGACTCAGGCTGCCCTTCCCCCGGTCAAGCGCCCGAGGCCCTAGACGCGCGCCGTCAGGACGGGCCAGCGAGAATGTGAAAGCAGTTTTCGTAGGGTCTGCGCATGGGCGTGCGCGAACTCGCCATGCCAGCCGATCACGATCAGATCCGGCTCATGACGACCGGCCAGCTCGAGAATCGCGTCGCCGGGATCCCCCGTGGCAAGCGTGAGGGTGACGTCGACCGGCAGCTTGCCCCCCCAGTGGCACTCGCAGAAGCGATACAGAAACTCCCGCTTCCACATGGCCCACTCGTGCTGCGGCTGATCGAGGAAGGAGGGAAACCCCATGGAGCCAGGCTCGCTGGGCGGCTTGGGAACCCCCACGTACAGGATCTCCAGGGAAGACCCGCTCCGGACCGCCATGTCGATGGCCAAAGGCGCCACCGAGGCCGTGCTGGGCGTCCCATCCAGGGGCAAGAGGACGATTCTGGCCTCGCCCCAGCGGTCATACAACTCGGGAGGCACCAGCAGCACCGGACATGGGGACCGGCTCAGCAGATGGCCGAGGGTCGCTCCCGGCTCTCCTGCCTGCGGGCTGAGGCCAAGCACCAGGAGGCTGCAATGGCGCTCGCGGGCTGCTTCCGGCAGAACGTCTTCGGGACGCCCTCTGAGCGGCTCGACGATGACTCCCGCCACGTCCTGGGGCGAAAGCTCGAGCCGCTCCAGCACCTCCTCGGAGGAGGGTGCCGGCTCGCCTACCTGGGTCACGACGACGGAGCGATCCAGGCGCGCGCAGAGCACCTGGACGACGCGAAGCGCCGAGCGCGCATGCCGGGCCTCGTTCAGCGCCACGAGGATCGGGCCCTCGCTCAAGGAGACGTGCTGGCCATCCATGTCCATGTCCCTCCTGTGAAGCGAGCCCGGTGCAAGCCGGGCCCCAGCTTTCTGAGGCCTTCCGCCCCGAGGCGGACCGGGAGTGGGCCTGGGCAATCGATCGCGAGCTCGGTAGAAGTCATCGTGAATTGCAAGCGCATCCCCCGGTAGTGGAAGGGGAAGGCGAGGGAAAGCCAGGCCTCGGGAACCCTCGGATCGACCATGAGGAAGTCCTCATGCACGTGCAGCCCGCCGAAGCCGAAGACAGCCACCTGCCACAGCAGCCCCAGGGCTGCGGCGTGAACTCCCTCCGACGCGTTTCCCATGCGGTTGCCGAGGTCGATCTCGGCCGCGAAGCGGAAGTAGTCAAGGGCCATGCCAGTCAGTCCCAGCTTGGCCGCGACCAGCGCCTGAACTCCCGGCGAGAGCGAGCTGCCGTGGGCCGTCCGCGGCGCATAGTACGCGAAGTTCGCCGCCCGCACCTCGCTCGGATAGAAGTCCCAGAGCAGTCGCATGAGCATGACCACGTCCGCCTGCTTGATGACCTGGGTCTGCGCGATGTCGCGCCCCAGGAGCAACTCCAGGGGCATGGTGCGGGCAGCATGGGGGGGGAGGTCCACATCCGCCAGCCGGAAGTAGCCCGCGAACTGCTCGTGGATCCCGCGCGCCGGGTCGAAGCCTGTGACCAGTCGGCGGGAGACCGATAGCCATTTCGCGACCTCGGCCTCCGAGAGTCCTAGCCGCTCGGCCAAGCGCGCCCAGTCCGCCGGGCGGTTGTGAGCCAACCAGGCCACGATGCGCCCCCCCAGATCCAGGCAGAAGCGCGCCATCCCGTTGGTGTAGGCGCTATCGTCCACGTCCGTGTGGTACTCGTCGGGGCCCACGACGTGGCGGATGTGAGTCGCGCCCGCCGCGTCCGGCTCGGCCCGGCTGGCCCAGAAGCGGGCGACCTCGATGAGGATCTCGCCGCCCGCCTCCGCCATGAAATCCACGTCACGCGTGGACTGCCAGTACTTCCAGACGGCGTAGGCCACGGCCGAATCGATGTGATGCGCCATCTTTCCGGTCAGGATGGGCACCGGTTCGCCGTAAATCCCGATGACCGTCTCGGGGGTGGCCTCCTCGCCGGTATCGGTCGATTCCCAGGCGTAGAGCGCTCCGCGGTAGCCCATGGCCCGTGCCCGCTGGCGGGCGGCATCGAGCGTGTGGTAGCGGTACATCAGCAGGGTCCGGGCGGCGGGCGGGTGGGTATGCAGGTAGAAGGGAAGCATGTAGAGCTCGGTATCCCAGAAGACATGCCCCTTGTAACCCTCTCCGGTCAGGGCCTTCGCCCCGATGGACACCCGCGGATCCTCCGCGTCGGCCGCGCCGATCAGGTGGAACATGGCGAAACGCAAGGCCTTCTGGGCTGCGGCATCGCCCGCGATCCGAACGTCCGCCGCCTCCCACCAGTCGCGCCAGGCTGCCTCATGCGCTGCCGCCGGTCCTTCCAGGTCGAGCGGACGCAGGGTGTCAGCATGCGCACGAGCGGCGGAGGCGGGATCGGGGCCATCGCGGTCCGTGGACACCACGACCGTTCGCCGCAGGCTCACGGGCTCCTCCATGCGCCCCGGGAAGCTCCACTGCTGCTCCACGGCTCCGGGCCGGAGCCGGGGCTGGGGCGAGACGGGCGGAAGGCTCGCGAATTTGCCCGCAAACGCCAGGGTAATGACGGATTGGCGGGTCCGGAGGACGAGCAATGGGCTGGCATCGCCAAAGACGGGCTCGAGGTGAATCTCCCCTTCGAGGTCTCGCACTTCCCCGTCGAGGGCCCCCACGAGGACGAGCGGACCCGAGTAGTTCTCGGGCACGACCCAGACCTGCTGGAAGAACGCGCGCCGGTCGGCGAGCGAAGCCCAGCGGGCCTCGTGAACGCGGGTGATGCGGCCCTCCGCGGAGCGGTGGCGCCAGGCTCGCA
Source organism: Candidatus Sericytochromatia bacterium (assembly GCA_036676455.1). Lineage (GTDB taxonomy): Bacteria > Cyanobacteriota > Sericytochromatia > S15B-MN24 > UBA4093 > UBA4093. Next base: position 3,017 of record JAKFCW010000004.1, on the reverse strand, counting down.
GCAGCATGCCGCGCCGCATGTCGAGCGTGCGGCAGTGCAGGAGGCATTCTCCAGTGTCGAGGCGCAGGCTTTCGCCGGCGGCCTCGATCGTCAGAGCGGGCCAGAAGGGTGCGATGACCAGCTCGTCGAAGCCCGCCAGGCCGGGATCGAAGACGCCGGCGAGGAAGGTCCCGGCGCGCGAGTAGGGTCCCTGCTCCATGAGGGAGCCCCGGGTGCCCGAGTAGCCGTTGGATAGCGCGAAGCGCGACTCGACCTCGTGCTCGGACAGGGGAAGGAAGCCACTCTCGCGGTGCTGCCAACTCGGGTCCATGTCCGGGATGAAGATCGTCGGCAGGGCCGGCAGCTTGAAGGTTGCGAGCTCCGCGAGCAGGGCCTTGAAGCGCTCGGGGCCGCCCCCCAGGTGCAAGACGCCCTCCGGGACGCCGTTGGGCTCGCGGCCGACGGAGACGAAGGTCGCCCCCTCGGCTTCAGGGAGGCGCATCTGGGAATCGCTGCCAAGAAAGCCGGCAAGGGGGCCGAACTCGTCACCGCCCACCAGGATGGCCTCGGTCGGGAGGCCCAGCGCGGGCACCAGGTCGTGAAGCACCCAGGCCATGGAGTCGCCCTTGTGGGTGAGGCCGACCTCGATATGCTTGACGTCGCTGGTGATGCGGGCCTCCGGCAGGCCCGCCTCGCGCGCGAGGCGCCCTGCCGCTTCCAGGGCAAAACCCAGCCCATCGCCCAGGCCAGAGGCTGCGAAGCGGCTGCGCACGGCGGCCAGCAGGTCGCCGATCCGGGCCTTGGGGGGATCGCGCCACTCGCTCAGGGGGATGAGATCGATCTTGCGGCGGTTGAGGCGGTCGAAGACCACGGCGATGGGCAGGCCCGTGCGCTGCTGCAGCTCGGCCTGCAGGGAGGTGGCAATGCGATCGAGGGCGGCGTTCTCGGCGGGGAGAGCCTGCCGGTAGACGATGCGCTCAGGCCGGCCGTCCGGGGTGAAGACGTAGACCTCGCTGCCCCGGTTGGTGGCGGCGTAGAGGCGGCCTCGGGGCAGGCGGCAGCCTTCCAGGGAAAGCTGGGAGGCGATGTTTCGGATGTTCGTTCCCGTGATGACGACGATCACGACGCCGTGCTCCATGAGGGCCAGCAGGCGGGCTCTCAGCTCGGAGGCGTCTTCCTGGCGATCGCGCACGGCGGTGCCGTCCCAGTCGAAGACGACCAGTCCGAACGGGCGGTGCGGGACATGGCCCATGGCAACCTCCTCCGCCGGGATTCCTGTGCAGGCGCAAGCCTAAGGCCCCCGGTGCGGATGCGCCAGGGGCCTCACGGAGATTTTCGGCTTCGGAGATCAGGGCCGAGGGGGCTTGTCTCCCCGGCGCGCCGGGCGCCAGCCCATCTTCTCGGCGAAGGCCTCGGAGGTGAGGATGTCGGCCAGCTCCTGAACCCTGGGGGCCAAGGGAGAGTCCGAGCGGGCGAAGTCGACGACCGGCTGGTTGCGGCCCTCGTGGTTGGCGGCGTCCACCACGGTCACGAAGAGATAGCTGAGGTCGACGCCGATGGCGTCGCTCGGCCGGAACTGGCGGGTGAGCCCGCGCAGGCCGCGGCCCTGGGGAGCGCCGGCCGTGAGGTAGTCGCGCAGGACGGCGATCGCCAGCTCCGCTTCTTCCGCCCCCAGGCGGCCGCCATGGGCCTCGAGGTGGGCCTTGAAGTCGTCGAGGGCCGCCATCAGCCGAAGAGCCCCATCTGCATGGCGGGCTTGAAGTCAGCCAGCTTGCGCATGACCTCACAGAGCTGCTCGACGTCGAACATGGCGCGGTGGTGGCCCGCCTTGTCGAGGTTGAAGTGGTTCATCAGGCTCTTGAGGCCGAAGGACTTGAGCTGGCCGGGCCGACCCAGGGTCCAGATGGCGAGGGCCTGGGTGTCGATCTTGCACTTCTCGAGGGGCACGGCCCAGATCTTGTGGCGCTTCTCGGCGGCCTTGAGGAAGTCCCAGTCGAAATCGACGTTATGGGCCACCGCGTACATCATGCCGTGGCGCTCCGCGAAGGCCTTGAGGTTGCGGAAGGCGACCTCCGGAGTCGGAGCCGTCGATAGCTGCTCGGGGGTGATCCCGTTGACCGCCATGGCTTCCTTCTCGATCTCGGCCCCCTCGAAGGGCTTCATGAGGGTCTCGAAGCGGTCGAGCTCCTTGAGGGTCGCCATGTCGAGGACGATGGCCGCAATCTCGATGGGGGCGTGCTTCGCGGGATCCGTTCCGGTGGTCTCGAAGTCGAAGACGAAGAACTTGGTGGGCGTGCTCATGGCATCTCCTGGGGCATGGGGGGACGACCGCAGGCGCAGCGTCCGCGGCAAGATCCGCGGATGGCCTGATACGCCCATTATAGCAAGCGTTGCCCCCCTGAGACGAGTCATGGCCTCCAGCTTGGCACGTAGTCCTCGCCAGAACTCCCTTCCGATGCTAATCTAGGGAAATCGAGCGCCTGCTTCATCCGGCATGCAAGAACTCCAGGGGCGACAAATCCGGGGCTTTATGGTTAAAATAGCCTTAAGCGATGGATCGCCTTTGTGTCATGCCGCTGTTGCTTCAGCAGCATGCGGCTTCGGCCGTCAGGAAAAGAGCGGGCCCTCGCGGCGTCTACACGGTGGTAGCGAGAACGGAAGGTCATGAAAAAAGAAGTTCATTCCTGGTATAGCCCCAGCATCGGCAAGACCATGCCGATCGCCGTCTACGGGCATTACGGCTTCCCCCTGCTCATGTTCCCGACCGCTGCGGCGGACTTCGAGGAGTACGAGCGCTTCCACCTGCTGAGCGTGATGCGTCCCTGGATTGACGCCGGCAAGGTGAAGGTCTACTCGATCGACTCGGTCAACTCCCACACCTGGATGAACAACCGGGCCCACCCCGGGGACCGCGCCTACAAGCACGGCTTCTACGACTCCTACGTCACCAAGGAAGTCGTTCCGTTCATCTGGAACCACCAGCGCAGCCGCCAGGGCATCATCACGACGGGCGCCTCCATGGGTGCCTACCACGCGAT
>JAKFCW010000003.1:0-5351 GCA_036676455.1 Candidatus Sericytochromatia bacterium | reverse complement strand
TTGCCAGGTGGACCCACAACACCCGTCGGTATCCACTTACCGTTGCTCCCTTCCGGGCCTAGCGGAGTTCGCGGCCCGACGCCGCGTGGAACCCGACAGCCACCAGGGGCAGGTACGACGAGAGTCAGTATACCACATGCCTTGGGTCCGTCCATGGATTTCCGGCGTTTCGGCCGTGGACCTTGCTTGGTCGTCTCCCTAGGATGGAGCAAAGCCGAAAGGAGGCGGGCATGCATGGGATGCGCAGCGTTCTCGGTGGAGCCGTCCTCTGTCTCACCCTGGCCACGGGAGCCGGCGCGGCCGTTCCCTTCGGGCCGGACACGATCGCTGATCTGGTCTCGAAGGCGGCTCCGGCCGTGGTCAACCTGGATACCGTCAAGCGACGCCCCAACCCCATGCGTGACCTCGACCCGTTCTTTCACGGCATGCTCGGCACGGGCCGCGGCATGCCTCAGTTCTTCGAGCAGCGCGGCGTCGGCTCGGGCTTCGTGATCGATGCCGCGGGCCTGATCGTGACCAACCACCACGTCACACAGGGCGTCTCGGCTATCAAGGTCACCCTGCCGGACGGGCGCAGCTTCCAGGGCAAGGTGATCGGCCAGGATGCCGGCACCGACCTGGCCTTGGTCAAGATCGAGGCCAAGGGGCTGCCGACCCTGGATTTCGCCTCCCCCAACAAGGTGCGGGTGGGCGAGTGGGTGGTGGCCATCGGCAGCCCGCTGGGACTCTCGACCACGGTCACGGCCGGCATCGTCTCCGCCTTGAAGCGTTCGGTGGCGATCAGCGATCGGGTGGAGTTCTTGCAGACCGACGCTCCCATCAACCCGGGCAACTCGGGAGGGCCCTTGCTCAACCTCAGAGGGGAGGTCATTGGCATCAACACGGCGATCGCCGCACGGGCTCAGGGGATCGGCTTCGCGATCCCGGTGGAGACGGCGCGCTTCGTGGTTTCCGAGCTCCGCACCAAGGGCAAGGTCGAGCGCCCATGGATGGGCCTGTACATCCAGGCGGATGCCGGCGGCTTGAAAGTCCGGGAGGTGACGCCCGGCGGTCCTGCGTCGCGGGCGGGCCTGCTGCCGGGGGATGTGATCCTCGAGCTGGAGGGTAAGAAGGTCACTGAGGCTGTGGACATGGTCCGGGCTCTGGGCGATCGCCGGGTCGGGGACAAGGTTCGCGTGGCCTTGTCTCGCCAGGGTCGCCGTCAACAGCTTATACTGGTGCTGGGAGTGATGCCTCCCGAGGTTCAACAGACCCAATCCTAGGAGTCCGGAAGGCCGGACGCCGACCCAGAGGATGAATGACCCCTCCCGAGTTTCTCTCCCGCTTCGACGCCATCGTCGAGAAGCTTCCCATGTACGAAGTGCGGCCCGGCCAGCGCCGCATGGCCGAGACCGTGCACGCGGCCGTCTCCGAAGGCCTCCACTCCATCGTGGAGGCCGGGACCGGCAGCGGCAAATCTTTCGCCTACATGGTTCCCCTGCTCGATGCGGAGGGGCCCTTCGTCATCTCTACGGGCACCATCGCCCTCCAGGAGCAGCTGCTCGGCAAGGACATCCCCTTTATCCAGGAGGCCTCCGGCAAGCGCTTCAAGGTGGCGCTCGCCAAGGGGCGCGGCAACTACCTCTGCATTCAAAAGCTCTGGGAGGCCGATCGCCGGCTGCCTGACACCGATCCCCTGCGCCCCGAGCTCGATCGCATCAAGGCCCTCTTGAGCGGCAACGGCACCCCCGATGGTCAGCCCTGGAACGGCGACGTGGCCGCCTTGCCCTTCGTGCCCACTCCCCAGCTCTGGGAGGAGATCGCCTCCGACGCCGACGACTGCCTGGGCAACCGCTGCGAGTTCTACGAGCAGTCCCCCCACCGGGTGGCCCGCTCCGAGGCCGCCCACGCCCACATGATCGTCGCCAACCACGCCCTGTACTTCGCGGACCTCGCCTCGGGCGGAGGCATCCTACCCGCCCACAAGGCCGTGATCTTCGACGAGGCCCATCACGTCCCCGCGGCGGCCACGCGGGCCTTCACCGGCTCGGTCGGACGCTACTCGATCACCAAGCTCATGCAGAAGATCCGCAAGCGGATCGGCATGGTCCCCGACGACGTGGTCTTCAACCTGGTCGGCCTCGAGGCTCGCCTCATGGACTGGGTGATGCGCCCCGACCGCGCCCAGTTTCGCCTCTACCCCGACGCAGTCTTCGTCGAGATTGCCGAGGGCATCCTCGATAACCTCCGCATCCTGCGCTCCTGGATGGAGCGCGACGTCGCCCTGGGCAACGGGATCGACGATCCGGAGCTGGCCAAGAAGGCGCCCCTCCACCGTCAGCGGCTGATCGCCCAGCTGGATGGGTTGACTGCGCGCTGGGAGTACTTCGGCAGCTTCGCCGACAACACGCTGGCCGAGCGGGTCAACTGGGTCGAGGTCGACCGGCACCGTGGCAACTTCCACCTGAAGTCCGCGCCCCTGGACGTCGCGCCCTCCCTCAAGGAACATCTCTGGGATCAGCGCTCCGGCGTCTGCGTCTCGGCGACCCTGGGGGTGGACGGCGACTTCACCTACTTCAAGCAGCAGGTGGGCCTCACGGACTCGCTGGATCTCGAGACCCCCAGCCCCTTCGACTACCAGAAGCAAGCCACCCTCTACGTGCCGCGCTACCTGCCGGAGCCCAACGCTCCCGAGTTCGCGCCGCACGCGCGCGAGGCGATCCGCAAGATCCTGGACTCGACGCAGGGGCGGGCCTTCGTCTTGTTTACCTCCTACAAGGCCATGCATGCGGCATTCACCCAGTTGTGGCCGCAGCTGCCGTACCCCGCCAAGAAGCAGGGCGACTTGCCGCGCGCGCAGCTGATCGACTGGTTCAAGTCCACCCCGCACGCGGTGCTCTTCGCCACCTCCAGCTTCTGGGAAGGCGTGGACGTGCCCGGCGAGGCGCTCTCCTGCGTGATCATCGACCGGCTGCCATTTTCGGTGCCCGATGATCCCGTGGTGCAGGCCCATGTCGAGCGCCTCAAGATGCAGGGCAAGGACTGGTTTCGCGAGTACACCCTGCCCGAGGCCATCATCCGGCTGAAGCAGGGCTTCGGGCGATTGATCCGCACCTCGACGGATCGCGGCCTGGTCGCCATCCTCGACAACCGCCTCTTCACCAAGAGCTACGGCTCGGCCATCCTGAGAGCCCTGCCGGATTGCCCGACGGTCCGTGACCTGGAGGGCTTCGAGCTGTGACGGACTCGCTCGAGCCGGTCGCTCTCACGCCCATGGTCCGGCCTCCGGCGCGCTGGGTGACCGAGTACCTGGCTCCTCTGAGCGCCCGGACCGTCCTTTCGCTCTTCAACGGCCCCGGCACCGAGGCCCGCGAGTTCCGGCGCCTGGGGATGGACGTGACCACCGTGGATCCGCTGGTCTCCAGCGCCTGGTGGTGCCGGGCCTACGTCGAGGGAGCCGATCCCGCCAAGGAGCGGACCGTCAGCGACTGGGTGCGCCTGCGCAAGGATCCCGACGTCGTCAAGCGCTTCTTTCCGTGGGCGAACCGGATCTTCACGCCCGAGGAGACCATCTGGCTGGGGATCTGGCACGAAGCGATCGTGAAGGGCTCGGCTCCTGCCGGCGAGAAGGCGATCGGGGTGACGGCCGTCTTCTGGGTCATGCGCTACTGGCTGGAGTGGAACCGTCGCGAGCTGGGCTTCAAGCCCATGCCTCCCGTGGCGGTCTTCCGGAAGTACGTCGAGGAAGCGAACGCATGGGCGCTGTCGCTGCGTGGAAAGCCAGGCTCGGGCATGGCCTTGCAGGGGGCGCCTTTCCAGGCCTTGGCGAAGCATGAGTGCGATCTGTTATACTGTTACGTGCCGCCTGCCGAGGGTATACGGAGTCTGGGACTGGCGCCCCGTCTTTGGGAGCAGTGGGTGTCCGGCGATCCCCTGGCCAAGTTTCCTCCTGTAGATCCCGGAGAGCTCGGATCGCCGCTCTCGGAGCAGGCGCATCTCGATGCGATCTCGGCGTTCGTCGGGGCCTCGGGTCGCTTTGGCTCCCTCGCACTGGCTTACGAGGGGGCGATCGCGGATCGGGTCTGGGAGGCGGTGGCGCCTTTCCGGCCGGTGCTCGGCCGAGAGACCCTCACCGTGCCGCATCCCGGCGGCGAACCCGTGCAGCTTGGATTGCTGATCGCCGGCGCTGCAACCGCGACGGAGACCATGGCCGCTGAGGCCTAGCCCCAGGGCTGGCGCCTGCGGCTAAGGATTAGAGAAAGAGAACGCGAACCGAATGATTTCCGAAGGCAGCCTCCAAGACTTCAGCTTCAGTGATCTCCTCCAGATCATCGGCTTGAACTCCGAGACCGGCCTCCTTCGCTTGACCAGCGAGGGGCGCGAGGGCCTTCTGGATTGCAAGTCCGGCCAGATCACCGGCGCCAAGGCTCTGGACCTCAAGGGAGAGGAAGCCGTCTACGCCCTCTTCCACTGGGAGACCGGAACCTTCACCTTCGAGCGCGACGGGTCGGCGCGCCTCGCCAACGTCCGCACCCCCCTCTCCGAGCTTGCCAAGGAAGGCATCCGGCGCGTCGATCAGTGGCGCTCCATCCGTCGAGACATGCCGCAGATGACCCTGCGCGCGCGCTTCCGGGTGGTGGATCGCCCCACGAGCAGCCTCTCGTCGGCGGCCTCGGACCTCGTCGATTCCCTTGACGGCGCCGCAAGCCAGACCCTGGCTCAGATTGCCACGTCCCAGCGGCTTGACGAGCTGACGGTGGCGCAGGCGTTGCTCGAACTTTGGCGCGAGGGCTTGCTCGTGGTCGAGACCGCCCCCGAAGAGGCGCTTCGCTCGGTCTTCGTGACCGTGAGCGAAGGCGTCTTCGAACGTTTCGCTTCCATTTCCGGCCTCAAGATGACCGAGGGACTGGAGTCCCGCCTCAACACGTGGGCCCGGGAGCAAGCCGTGGATTTGCGCTGGCGCAATGGTCGGGTCCAGGACGGGCTTCCCGCCATCCTGGAGGCCCCGGAACTCCTTCCCGTTTATCGGGGCTTCCTGCTCGAGGAGCTGGGCTACGTGGCCAAGGTCCACGGCGAGAGCTTCGTCGCCCGGGTGATCGACGCGCTGCTGGAGACCTTCTCGGTCGAGGAGCGCGCCAGCTGGGCGGCGTTGGACATCGAATCGGCGCTCTCGCTGGAGAAGGGGCGGTCCTAGCGTTCCGTCGGAATTCCGGGCCGCATTTGGGGTTTCTTGGCTCATCACTGGGAGAAAGGGTCTAGAGGATTGGAACAGGCATGCTGAACCGTGGGGCGGGCCACCTGGTCATCACCGAAGAGGGCATTCGGGCCATCAATAACACCCTGGGGAACCTGGTGCTCGATTCGGGCGCCAA
>JAKFCW010000002.1:0-13453 GCA_036676455.1 Candidatus Sericytochromatia bacterium | reverse complement strand
CATCTCCGGACTGAGCTTCCTCGCCATCCTCTGGGTCGTCTACCTCAGGCTCTTCACCACCCAGACCATCACCGGCTGGGCCTCCCTGATGGTCATCATGCTCTTCCTGGGCGGCATCCAGCTGATCACCTTGGGCGTCGTCGGCGAGTACATCGGGCGCATCTACGATGAAGTCAAGCGCCGCCCGCTTTACTTGATCCAAGCGCTCGTCGGCTTCGAGCGAGACCCGGCGAAGACTGGAACGTCTCCGCGCTCGAGCTCGCCTCACTGCTGATGCGCGTCGCCCTGTATGCCAACCCCATCCTCGATAGAGGCGTCGGGGTGGGAACCTACTGCTCGGAACTCGCTCGGCACCTGCCGAAGGTTGCGCCCGACGATACATTCATCCTCTTCTACAATTCCTTCAAGCGAGGTCGAGAAGCCGTCCGCGTCCTGCGGGAGTTCGCGCATGGCCCAAACGTCGAAGTGCAGCTGAATCTTGGCCTGAAGCGCGCACTTGCTAAGGCATGGAGGTTCGGGTTTCCGCCGGTAGAAACCTTCACAGGATCCCTAGACGTCTATCATGGAACCAACTGCTTCTCGGCCCCGACGCGAAACGCGCGCAAAGTGGTGACAGTTCACGACCTGACCCCGATTCTCTTTCCCCAGTGGCACACCCGGGAGGTCCAAGGGTATGCCGCCGAACTACGTCGCACCATCCTCCAGCAGGATCTCGTCATCGTGGATTCCGAGGCAACGCGCCAGGATCTCGAACGCTGCCTGGGGGTCCCCCTGGAACGCATCCGAGTCATACCGCTCGCCGCGGCCAGCCACTTTCAACCGGTTTCAGAGACCGTCATCCAGGAGGTACTCGCTCGCCACGCGATAAAACGCCCCTATGTGCTGCACACGGGAACGCTCGAGCCCCGCAAAAACCTCGTTAGATTGCTTGAGGCCTTCGCGCGGGCCACGTCGGATCACGATCTGGTGCTCGTCGGAACCAAGGGTTGGCTGAGCAAGGATGTCCACGAAACCATCAACCGGTTGCACCTAGAAGATCGCGTCCACATCACGGGCTATGTCCCGACGCCGGATCTCCCCGCCATCTACGCGGGCTCCACGGCGTTCTGCTATCCATCCCAATACGAAGGGTTCGGACTGCCGCCGCTGGAGGCCATGGCTTGTGGCGCCCCGGTCATCACGAGCACGAGCTCCTCCTTGCCTGAGGTAGTCGGGGACGCCGCACTCCTGATCGACCCGCTCGAAATCGAATCCATCGAGCGCGCGCTGAAGCGAATTCTGGGGGATACGCCCCTTCGTCACGAATTGCGGCGGCGGGGTTTCGCGCGCGCGAGTCTGTTCACGTGGGAAAGGACCGCGCGCGAAACGGTCGCCGCCTATCGGGAGGCATGTCACCGGTGAAAATCGCAATCGACGTGCGCACCGTCCAGAAACAGCGCGCGGGAATCGGAGTCTATACGCAACTGCTCGTGGAAGCCTTGTCGCAGGTAGGCTCCGCGGAGCACTTCATCCTTGTAGGGGGGCCCGATACCGCGTGGGACTACCTCCCCTCGGGCTCCCACATCACGCCCCACACGATAACCGGATCCCCGCTCGTCTGGCATTGGAAAGCCGCTCACCTGGCAAAGCACGTGGACGTCTATCACTCACCGAGCAGCCTGTTTGTGCCTCTGCTTGTCCCGGAGCGCTCGGTGTTGACCGTCCATGACTTGGTTCCGTTCCTCATGCCGGAGGTCAGCAACGCCAAGACATGGTGGACCCACCGCCTGTTTGGAATGACCGTGAGGCGCGTCAGCGCGATTATTTCGGATTCGCGGCATACGGCCCAGGACGTCCGGAGGCTATTTCCGCGGATGACGACCTCCATCTCGACCGTTCACCTGGCGGCACGTCCAGAATTCAAGCCAAGCCAGCTCGTCCGGGAGGCCGTTCCCGATCCTTACTTTCTGGCAGTGGGGACGCTCGAGCCTCGAAAAAATCTTCCCCGGCTGGTTCGTGCCTACCGTAGCGCCTTAATAGCCGACCCAGAGCTTCCCCGCTTAGTCATCGCCGGCAAGCTCGGCTGGAAAAACGTAGAGTTCGAGCGATTGATGGCAGCCCCCGAACTCCAAGGCCGCGTTCACCTTGCGGGATATGTTCCGGACGAGGAGCTGCTACGGCTTTTCCAAGGAGCAACCGCCTTCGTTTACCCCTCTCTTTACGAGGGCTTCGGGCTACCCGTGCTCGAGGCCATGGCATGCGGGACTCCGGTCATCACATCGGCCTGCTCGTCACTTCCCGAGATCGGTGGAGAGGCAGCCCTATACGTGGACCCGACCGACGAAACCGCTCTGTATTCCCAGTTGCTGAAGATACGCCGTCCTGAGGTGAGGCAGGAACTTTCCCGACTCGGACTCGAGCAAGCCTCACGATTCAGCTGGCAAGAGGCCGCGCGACAGACCCTGGCGCTTTATCATGGCGTCGGCAACACCACCCGACGGGCATCACGTTAGGGGACGCCCCAGGTCAGACGGTTTCCCCTGTGAGTCCAGCGTTGGGCCTTCCGTGCAGCAGCCATTTCCGAATGGCCGCCTGAGCAGGTTTCTCGAAGAAGTGATAGCTAGCCAGGCAGAGCGGCACCAAGACTGCAAAGAAGGCAATCAAGGCGACGTCCCGATAGAAGAACTCTCGGTCAACCCCCAGCAGGCTCGTGAGTCCGATGCACAGGATCTGCAAGGGAAAGTGAATGAGGTACGACGAGTAGCTCAGATCGGCCATGAAGGCGAGCCGCCGACCCAAGTGGCCTCGCAAGGTTTCCCAGAGCGCCAGGCCAACGATCATGAGCGGGAACAGCCCACCCGTCACGAGCAACGTCGTCATACGCCCTGCGGACGCGCTCTACGCCTCGGGAAAGGTTTCCCGCAGGGACTCGACCATGCCGGCCCCAGGTCCGCCAATGCGCGACGCCACGAGCACACCAACCCAAAGTCCGACGACGATGAGCAAGCTCCCGACGGTTCAGGCGCGCACGGACTTCCTGTCGAGCAGCCAGCGATAGGTATGGTAGGCCACCCCTCCCATGAAGAATGAGAACAATCCCCGGCCCAACGGTTCGTGAATCCCCTGCAAGACCCAGCCAGCAATCAACAGCGCGGCGATGACTCCCCCCCGCATGCGCAGGTAGCGGCACGAGAGGAAGAATACAGCGTATAGAAGCACCTCGATGGAAACCGACCAGATCGGCGCGTTGAAGGACCATCCGGCTTCAAATCCCCATGTCGGAACCAGCAGCAGGTTAAGAAGCGCATGGTAGGCATCGTTATGCGCGTACACGAAGAAGCTTCCGGTCTGGGCCAGGATCCCATACTGCAAGACCAGAACCAGGGCGAACGTGGCGAGGTGCAGCGGATACAGGCGAGAGAAGCGCAGGACGAAGAACTTCCATGCGCCGATCCGACGACCCGCTATGGTGTCCTGGTAGAGGGCGAAAAAGATGAAACCGGAAAGCGAGAAGAAAAAGTCCACGGCAAGCCAACCACTTTGGTACAGCAGGAAGAACACGTCGTAAAAGGGCTGGTCCGCCATGCGGTAGGCGGTGCCTTGCGTCCCCTCGTAAAAGAAGTGTTGCCAGTGCCAAAAAACGACCGATAGTGCAGCGAGGCCGCGGATGAAGTCAAGGGAATAGAATCGGTTGGGGGGATGAAGGGTCATGGAGATCTATCGAAACTTTCTTAGTGTACAGCGGTCGGCTCTGGGCTTTCAGCCTGGCCCGGTGTCAGCATGATAACCTGTAATGCCCGAATCGCGTCTGCTTCGAGGGAATCTGGGAGTGGTGCAGCGGAGCGCCCTCTCAGCATGCGAGACCTGAAGGCGAGGTGTCCCTGGCGGGCATGCCGGAACGGACGAAAAATGCTCCGCCCCATTCCCTTGCTCCATCCCTCACCCCCGCCTACAATGAAGCAGGTCCGAGGAATCGAGCCGATTTGGGCCAGGGCCGGCCCCCTATAGAAAGGGCAAGAAACCGTATGAAAGGGCTGATCTTGAGTGGGGGCAAAGGGACGCGCCTTCGTCCCATCACCCATACCGCCGCGAAGCAACTTGTTCCGGTAGCCAACAAGCCGATCTTGTTCTACGCCATCGAGGCGATGCGAGACGCGGGCATTCGCGAGATCGGCATCATCGTCGGGGACACCGGCCCCGAGGTGAGGGCCGCGGTGGGCGACGGCTCGGCCTGGGGTGTTGAGGTCACGTATATCCCGCAGGAGGCGCCCTTGGGCCTCGCGCACGCGGTCAAGATCTCCGAGGAGTACATGGCCGGCGAGCCTTTCGTCATGTACCTGGGCGACAACCTCATCCGGGGCGGCATCACGTCCTTCGTGCGGGACTTCGAATCCCAGAAGCCCGACTCGCTGATTCTGCTTGCCAAGGTCCCCAACCCCAACCAGTTCGGCGTGGCCGTGCTCAACGAAGACGGACGCGTGGTCAACCTCGAGGAGAAACCCAAGCAGCCCAAGAGCGACCTGGCGCTCGTGGGGGTCTACCTCTTCACCCAGACGATCTTCAAGGCGGTCAACGCCATCCAGCCCTCGCCCCGCGGCGAGCTCGAGATCACCGACGCCATCCAGTGGCTGATTAACGAGGGCTACCGGGTCAATCCGCACCTCGTCACGGGCTGGTGGAAGGACACGGGTAAGCTCTCCGACATGCTGGAAGCCAACCGCATCATGCTCGACGACCTCAAGGAAACCGTCGTCGACGGCGAACTGGTCGGAGACTGCCAGATCCAGGGCCGGGTGGTCATTTCCAAGGGCGCGCGCCTTGAGAACTGCATCGTGCGGGGACCGGCGGTCATCGGCGAGAATTGCAAACTTACCAATACTTACGTCGGGCCTTACACGGCCATCAACCAAGGCGTGACCATCACCAACGCCGAGATCGAGCACTCGATCATCCTCGAAGGCAGCTCGATCCTGGACATCAACGGACGGATCACGGACTCGCTGCTGGGCAAGAACGTGGAAGTCACCCGCGGCGAAATCAAGCCCAAAGCTTACCGCCTCATGCTGGGAGACAACTCCCAGTTCAGCATCATTTAGGAGTCGTCATGAAGCTCTTGATTACCGGCGGCGCGGGGTTCATCGGCAGCAACCTCGTCCGGCACATGGTCAACACGTATCCCCAGTACCATGTCATCAACCTCGATGCTCTGACCTACGCGGGCAACAAGGACTCCCTGAAGGACCTGGAAGGCAAAGCCAACTACCAATTCGTCCACGGGGACATCTGTGACGCCGGCCTGGTCGACGGCCTGATGCAAGGCGTGGGAGCGGTACTGCACCTGGCTGCCGAGTCTCACGTCGACCGTTCGATCACCGATCCGGGCGCCTTCGTGCGCACCAACGTCATGGGCACCCAGGTGCTTCTCGATGCCGCCAAGCGGCATCGCGTGGAGCGCTTCGTCCACGTCTCGACCGACGAAGTCTACGGCTCACTGGGCCCCACGGGCTTCTTCACCGAGGAGACTCCCCTGGCCCCCAACAGCCCGTACTCGGCCTCCAAGGCGGGCTCGGACCTCTTGGCGCGGGCGTACTTCGAGACCTTCAAGTTCCCGACCCTCATCACCCGCTGCTCCAACAACTACGGCCCCTATCAGTTCCCAGAGAAGCTGATCCCCCTCTTCATCACCAACCTGATGGAGGACATTCAGGTTCCCGTCTACGGGGACGGCCTCAACGTCCGCGACTGGCTGCACGTCGAGGACCACTGCCGGGCCATCGACAAGGTGCTTCACAAGGGCAAGCCCGGTGAGGTCTACAACATCGGCGGTCACAACGAGAAGACCAACATGGAGATCACCCGGACCATCCTCTCCATGCTGAACAAGCCGGAGAGCCTGATCCGCTACGTGCAGGACCGCCCCGGCCACGACAAGCGCTACGCCATCGATCCCGAAAAGATGACCAACGAGCTCGGCTGGGAGCCCCAGTACACCTTCGAGACGGGCATCGAACAGACCATCCGGTGGTACCTCGCCAACGAGGCCTGGTGGCGCCCCCTCAAGCAACGTGGCCTCGACGCCCAGCGCGCCAAGGCGAACGCCGCGGTAAAGGGATAATCCTCCGAAAGGACGCCAGGTGAACGTTTGCGTTATCGGAACCGGGTACGTGGGACTGGTCACGGGAACGTGCCTGGCTTACCTGGGGCATTCGGTCGTCTGCGTGGACAACAACCCGCAGAAGATCGTCATGCTCGAAGCCGGCAAGAGCCCGATCTACGAGCCGGGACTCGAAACCCTGCTCGCCCAGGGGATCGCCCAGGGGACGCTGACGTTCACCATGGACCTCGCCGAGGCCGTGAGAGACTCGGAGGTCATTTTCATCGCGGTGGGAACGCCCCCCTTGCCCAGCGGCGAGCCGGATCTCCAGTATGTGGAGGCAGTGGCTCGCGGTATCGGAGCGGCAGTGACCGACACGCGGACCCGCGTGGTGGTCAACAAGAGCACCGTGCCCATCGGCTCGGGAAACTGGGTCGAGATGCTGGTCGAGGATGGCGCACGCGTCCATCGCTCCGTTCCGGCGGGAACGGGGCCCTTGAGGGAACCTGAGGGCAATACGCCCTCTTTCCTGGTGGCCTCCAACCCCGAGTTCCTGCGGGAAGGCTCAGCCATCGGCGACACGCTTTACCCGGATCGGATCGTCATCGGGGCCCATGCCCCCGAGGCCGTCTCGACCCTGAGAGAACTCTACGCGCCGTTGCTCGATCAATCCTTCGACGCCCCCAGCATCGCTCCGCGACCTGACGGCATCCGCTCGGTCCCGCTGGTGACCACGAATCTCGCCTCGGCCGAGATGATCAAGTACGCGGCCAACGCCTTTCTCGCCACCAAGATCAGCTTCATCAACGAGGTCGCCAACCTCTGCGAGAAGGTGGGTGCGGACGTCACCCAGGTGGCCAAGGGCATCGGCCTCGATACCCGCATCGGAAGCCGCTTCTTGAATGCCGGAGCGGGCTGGGGCGGATCGTGCTTCGGCAAGGATGTCTCGGCCCTCATCAGCATCGGCCGCGAGTACCAGTACGAAATGGAGATGCTTCAAGCCACCGTCTCGGTCAATGCCCACCAGCGCCAGCGCCTGATTCAAAAGCTGCAGGAAGCCCTCAAGATCCTCAAGGGCAAGACCATTGGCCTCATGGGTCTGGCCTTCAAACCCAATACCGATGATCTGAGGGACGCACCAGCCTTGGACGTCGCGCGACAGCTCATCAAGATGGGCGCGCGCGTCAAGGCCTACGATCCCATCGCCATGCCTCACTGCAAACAGCAGCATGCCGACCTGGACCTCCATTACGCCGAGTCCGTCGAGGAGCTCGCGATCGGCTGCGATGCGCTGGTGCTCATGACGGAATGGGACGAATTCAAGAGCATGGACCTCACGGTCATGCGCGGCCTGGTTCGCACGCCGGTCCTGCTGGATGCCCGCAACGTCCTCTCGCCGGCGATTTGCCAGAACTACGGGTTCCAGTACATGGGGGTGGGAAGGTGAGCAATCCGAAACGCGTACTCGTTGCAGGCGGAGCGGGCTTCATCGGCTCGCACCTGGTGGATCGTCTCCTGGACGAGGGCTTCCAGGTCATCGCCGTCGACAACCTCGTCACCGGCTCGCTCACCAACATCGCGCACGTGCGAGAGCACCCGGCGTTCGAGTTCATCCACCACGACGTCTGCCATCCCCTGGTGCTCGACGAGCCGCTCGACTGGGTCATGAACCTCGCGAGCCCCGCCAGCCCCATCGACTACCTCAAGCTTCCGCTCGAAACCCTCAAGGTCGGGGCTCTGGGCTCGCTGGCGTTGCTCGAACTCGCCAAGAGCAAAGGAGCGAAGTACTTCTTCGCCTCGACCTCCGAGGTCTACGGAGACCCGCTGGTGCATCCCCAGCAGGAATCCTACTGGGGCAACGTCAATCCCATCGGCCCCCGCTCGGTTTACGACGAGAGCAAGCGTTACGGAGAGGCTGCCACGATGGCCTACCTGCGCGAGTACGGACTCGACACCCGGATCGTCCGGATCTTCAACACCTACGGCCCGCGCAACCGCGCTGACGATGGCCGGGTGGTGCCCAGCTTCATCAACCAGGCCCTGCGCGGGGAACCGTTGACGGTCTTCGGGGACGGCTCGCAGACCCGCTCTTTCCAGTACGTCTCGGACCTGGTGGAAGGCTTCCGGCGCCTGATGGAGTCCAACGTCACCGAACCGGTGAACATCGGGAATCCCACCGAACTCACGGTGCTGGAATTCGCCAAGCTCATCCTGGAATTGACGGGGAGCGCGAGCGTCATCGAGTACCGCCCACTTCCCCAGGACGATCCCAAGGTACGGCGTCCAGATATCGCCCGAGCGAAGGCACTTCTCGACTGGGAGCCCCGGGTCCCCGTATCGACCGGTCTCACCGAGACGATCCGCTGGTACCGGGAATATGCCGAGGGAACGCCCTCCGTTATCGCCTAGCAGATACCTAGAAAGCACGTTACATGCGCGTCGGAATCGACGGGCGGATGCTCTACCACACGGGGATCGGCCGCTACATCCAGAATTTATTAAATTACTTGCCCCGCGAAGGGGTCGAGGTCGTCGCCTGGGTCGATGCCCAGGGGATGGATGACGAGCGACTTTCTAATCCTCACCTGGAGCGCCGGCTTTGCAAGGTGCCGGTCTTCCATCCCTACGAGCACTGGGCGATCGCCCAGGCCGCCCAAGCCGCCAACCTGGATCTTCTTCACGCCCCCCACTACAACGCCCCGGTCTTCTACCGCGGGCCCCTTGTGGTCACCATCCACGACCTCATCCCCCTGCGCTGCCCGGGCACCATGCGCCTCAAGGCAGCCGAAGCCTACTTCGCCGCCCTGGTCAAACGTTCGATCAAGCATGCGGATCGGGTGATCGCCGTCTCGGACTACACCCGCCGGGACGTCCTCGACTTCACCCGCGCCCCGGAAGCGAAGGTCACCCCGGTCCTGCAGGGCGTGGACCTCAAGTACGCACGCAGCGTCCCCGCGGAGGCCCTCCAGGAGATCCGGACCCGCCACGGCCTGACGGGCCGCTACTTGCTCTATGCCGGCCAGCAGAAAGCCTACAAGAACGTCGGTCTGCTGCTGGAGGTGCTCTCGCAACTCCGTTCCGAAGCGAACTTCAGCGACGTGAAGCTCGTCCTGGTCGGAGCAAAAGAAGCCAGCGCTGGGATCGAGGCGGCGATCGCCCGCCACGAACTCGACTCGGCGGTCGTACAGCCCGGATACATCAAGGACGAGGCGCAGCTGATCGCCCTCTACCAGGGAGCGAGTGCCTTCGTCTTCCCGTCGCGCTACGAAGGCTTCGGCCTGCCCCCGCTCGAGGCCATGGCCGCAGGCATCCCCGTCGTCTCCTCGAACCGCACCTCCCTGCCCGAGGTGGTCGGCAACGCTGGGCTATTAGTGGATCCTGACGATGTGCTAGAATGGACCCGGTCGATCAAGCGGGTATTGAGCGAGGACGCCTTGCGAGCCGCCCTGATCGACGAAGGTCGCAAACGCGTACGCGAGTTCAGCTGGCAGCGCACCGCCGATGCGACCCTGGACGTGTATCACTCGGTGGTTGGCGCCCGCGGCTGGTGAAGCGTCCGCGGCTCTACCGAAAGCGCCCGCGACTAATGACAGGAAGCTCGATTGAAGGTAGCACTGATCCACGAATGGCTCACCACCCTCGGCGGATCCGAGCGGGTCGTCTGGGCATTTCACCGGCTCTTTCCCGAGGCTCCCGTGTACACCTCCGTGCATCGCAAGGACCTCCTGCCGGCCGAGTTTCATGATCTCGACGTCCGCCCCTCCTTCCTGCAGCGGATCCCCGGAGCCACGCGCCACTACCAGAAACTCCTCCCCTTGATGCCGCTCGCCTTCGAGCAGTTCGACCTCTCGGGCTACGACATCGTCCTATCCAGCCACCACGCCTGCGCCAAGGGAGTCATCACCTCGCCGGACACCCTGCACATCAGCTACGTGCATACTCCCATGCGCTACGCCTGGGACCTGTTCCACCCTTACCAGCAATCCATGTCCCCCCTGATGCGCCCGGCGGCTGCAATGCTGCTCAGCCAGCTGCGCCAGTGGGACGTGCTCAGCGCCAACCGCGTGGACTACTTCCTGGCCAACTCCAAGGAAGTCGCCCGCCGCATCCAGAAGCACTACCGCCGCCCCGCCCATGTCATCCACCCGCCCATCGACACGGGACGCTACCAGTGCTCCGAAGAGGTCGGCGAGCACTATCTCGTCGTCTCGCGCTTCGTGCCCTACAAGCGGGTCGACCTCGCGATCGAAGCCGCCAATCGCCTGGGCTTCCCCTTGAAGGTCATCGGTTCGGGGCCCCTCGAGCCCGAACTGCGCAACCTCGCCACCTCCAAGCACATCACGTTCATGGGGCACCTCACCGACGAGCAGGTTCGCCAGGAGATGGCGCGTTGCCGCGCCCTGCTCTTCTGCTCCTTCGAGGACTTCGGCCTCGTTCCCCTGGAGGTCCAGGCGGCGGGCCGACCGGTCATCGCCTACGGGGATGGCGGAGCCCTCGAGACGGTCATCGACGGGGTCACCGGCGCCTTCTTCCAGGAGCAGACCGTGGACAGCCTCTGCCAGGCCATCCGGCGCTTCGAAACGCTCGACCTCGATCCGACCGTGATCCAGCGCCATGCGCGAAACTTCGACTTCGAGGCCTTCGCCGAGCAGTTGCTGGCCTTCGTGACCCAGGCCTACCAGGCTCACCAGCAAGGAGAAGTTCTGCCCCTCCTCGAGGTTACCCATGGCTGAGTCCCTGACCCCCTTGGCCACGCAAACCCGGCCCGAGACCGCCCTCCCGGCAATGGGAAGCTGGCGCTACTGGCTGCGCAAGAACATCTTCTACGCGGGCCTCCCCCTGGTGATGCTCGCGGACTGGCTCATCATCAACGCGGTCTTCCACCTGACCTACGGGCTGCGCTTCTGGTGGGACGTGCTCGCCCCCGTGGCGGTGGCACCGCCCTGGCAACCCTACTTCTACGCCACGGGATTCCTGGCCACGGTCTGGGTGCTGGTCTTCGCCGGGCTCGGCCTCTACAAGTACCGGCGGGCGGCCTCCAAGTTCGACGATGCCGTCCTGATCGCCATCGGCCTCTTCTTCGGAACGATCATCGCCCTGGCCATGGGCTTCTTCTACCGCGACTTCTCGTACTCCCGGCTCGTGCTGGTCTACGCCGTCGGCTTCTCCTTCGTGACCCTCGTCGCCTTCCACCTCGCCCTGCGCTCTCTCCAGCAAAAGCTCCAGGCAAAAGGCTGGGGAGCGCTCAACAGTTTGATCATCGGCTGCAACTCGCTCGGCGAGATGATGGCGAGCCGGATCCAGGGGGCTCCCCAGCTCGGATTCCGCCTGGCTGGCTTCGTTCCCGCCCCCGGGGAATGGGGAGAGGGCGGCCAGTGGGTCTGTCCGGTCAACACCGACGAACTTCGCACGAGCGCGATGACGACCTACGGCCAGGTCCTCGGAGAACTCGACGAATTGCCGCTCGTCCTGCAGCGGCATGACATCAACCAGGTCATCCTAGCCCGTCCCGGCGCCAGCATGGCGGAACTCTTCGACCTGATGAACCGCTGCGCCCCTTCCGACCTGAGCCGGCCCCGGAACATCCACTTCCAGATCGTCCCGGATCTCGTCGAGATGGCGACGGCCAAGTTCCACATCACCGAGCTGGACGGCATCCCCATGCTCCAGATTGCCGAAGTTCCGCTCCGCAAGCGGCGCAACCGGATCATGAAGCGGACCATGGACATCGTCCTCTCGTTCTTCGGTCTCATCGCCGTCTCCCCGTTGATGCTGGGCGCGGCGATCGCCGTCAAGCTCTCTTCCCCGGGCCCCATCTTCTACCGCCAGGAGCGCATGGGCCGGGATGGCCGCCTCTTCAACATCTACAAGTTCCGCTCCATGGTGGTGGACGCCGAGGTGAAGTCGGGACCGGTCTGGGCCACGGCGCACGATCCCCGGACGACCAAGGTGGGCGCCTTCTTGCGGCGCACGTCGATCGACGAGCTGCCCCAGATCTGGAACGTCCTCAAGGGGGACATGAGCCTCGTCGGCCCTCGGCCCGAGCGTCCTCACTTCGTTCACCAGTTCAGCCAGAACATCCCCAAGTACAACGACCGGCACCTGGTCCGCAGCGGCCTGACCGGATGGGCCCAGGTGAACGGCTTGCGGGGGGAAGAGGGAACCATCGAGGAGCGGACCCGCTACGACATCTACTACATCGAGAACTGGTCGCTGCTCTTCGATCTGCGCATCATCATCAAGACGGCGCTCGAGGTGCTGTCCCACAACGCTTATTAAGAATCGTGTCTCCCCCGAGGCCAGCGGTTGCCGTTCCCTCCGAGGAATGATAGGTAAGTATCGGAATGATAGAATTGAGGGTTCGGTGCTCTATTCGATTGGATTGATTCTAGCCTCGGTCCTGGTGGGTGTCCTCGGCCAACTCTTCCTGAAAGCCGGCGTCTCGAAGCTCGGCATCATTGGAGGCGCGGCCCTGTCCAATCTTCCCCAGCTTCTGGGGACGGTCGCCACCAACCCGCAGATCCTCATCGGGCTCGCCTTCTACGGGCTGGGAGCCGCCTTGTGGATCATCGTCCTCTCGCGGGTGGAACTTAGCCTGGCTTACCCCATGCTCGGACTGGGCTACGTGGCAGTGCTGCTCACCTCGTGGCTGATCTTCGGGGAAGCCGTCACGCCGCTTCGCTGGTTCGGAGCCCTCATGATCGTCGCCGGAGTCGTGCTCGTCGCGCGCTCTTAACAACTAAGAAAAGGATTCGCCATGTCTGCTAAAACGAAGGGTAAGATCCTCGTCGTCGGTGGGGCCGGCTACATCGGCTCTCACGCGGTCAAGGAACTCAACCAGCAGGGCTACGAAACCGTCACCTTCGACAACCTCGTTTACGGCCACCGCAACGCCGTGAAGTGGGGGGCCTTCGAGGAAGGCGACATGGCCAGCGAGAGCCGCCTGCGCGAGCTCTTCTCCACCCATGAGATCGCCGCCGTCATGCACTTCGCCGCGTACGCCTACGTCGGCGAGTCCGTCACCGACCCCGAGAAGTACTACTTCAACAACGTCGCCGCCACGCTGAACCTCCTCAAGGTCATGCGCGAGTTCGGCGTGAACAAGTTCATCTTCTCGTCCACCTGCGCCACCTACGGCGAACCCCAGGTGGTGCCCATCCCCGAGGATCACCCCCAGAATCCCATCAACCCCTACGGCATGAGCAAGCTGATGGTCGAGAAGATCCTCGCCGACTACGGCCGCGCCTACGGCCTCAAGTCGATCGCCTTCCGCTACTTCAACGCCGCGGGTGCCGACCCCGATGGCGAGATCGGCGAGCGCCACGACCCCGAGACCCACTTGATCCCGCTGGTCATGGAAAGCATCCTCGGCGGCCGCAC
>JAKFCW010000001.1:0-3596 GCA_036676455.1 Candidatus Sericytochromatia bacterium | reverse complement strand
CTCGGTGGGGTTGGTGAGGTAGCCGATCTCGACCAGGCATGCGGGCATCTTGTTGTACTTCACGACCACGAAGTTGTTGCGGCGGACGCCCCGGTCGGGCCGGCCGAGCTTGGCGACCAGGTGGCGGTGGACGGCGCGCGCCAGCGGCAGGGACTGGGGGGTGAAGTAGTAGGTTTCGATCCCGCTGATCTTGGGGTTGGCGATGGCGTTGGTGTGGATCGAGATGAAGACGTCCGAGTCGAAGTTGTCGCCCATGGCCACGCGGGGGCGCAGCTGGATCTGCATGTCGTCGGTGCGGGTCATCTGGACGTCCATCCCGGAGTCGCGCATGAGCTTCTGGAGCTTGAGGGCGAGCGAGAGGGTGACGTCTTTTTCTTCGGTGCCATGGGCGCCCTGCCCGCCGGGATCCTCGCCGCCATGGCCGGGGTCGATGGTGACGCGCTTGCGGTCGTCCAGGTGATCCAGCGCGGCATCGAGGGCGTTGGGGATGGAGGGCGTGGGCGTGGGGGAGGCCGGCCGGGGCGCAGGGGTGGCCGCCGCCATCGGAGGGCCGGCGGGGATGGGGGTGCCAGGAGGCGCCATGGCGATGACGACGGAGCGCTGGGAGGCGGTCGAGCGCACGGCGAAGCCCACATCCTGGTCGAGTTCGACGATGACGCGGAGGGTGCCGGCGCCTTGCGGCACGGAGCGGACGCGCGCGATCAGGCCGTTGTCGACGTAAAGCGAGTCGCGAGGCAGGTCGACTGAGCCGCCGACGATGTCGAAGACCAGGCGATCGCGACGCGACGGGCCGACCAGGCGGTACTCGACCTTGCCGTGGGCGGTGAGGGTGAGTTGCCAGCCCTTGCCGACGCGCTTGAGGGTGAGGCCGGACTCGCCGTCCTCGATGGGGGCCGGGGCGTAGATGGCTGCCTTGGGGGTCCTCGGGGTCCGGGCCTGGATGAGGGCCCAGCTGTCGGCCTGGGTTTCGTCCTTCCATTGTTTGTCGCGGCCGGGGGCGTCGACGATGAGGCGGACGGACTTGCCGTGGGGGACGAGGCGGGCCTGGCGGATGCCGAGCTTGGGGGCCTTGAGGGTCCGGGTCGCTAGCTTGGGGGAGATCGTCACGCCGCTGAAGTCGTAGAGGGTGCGGCCGGTTTTTTCGAGCTGGGTCTTCTGGACCGAGCCGACCGGGCGCGACATGCGCAGGACGAGGCGATCGCCTTCCACGGCGAAGCCGATGATCTGTCCAGGGCCGGTGGCGGCCTTGGGGGCGTTTGTCGGGGAGGCCGGATCCATTTTGTTCGCCACGGCGTTGGGTTTGTTGGCCGCGGGCTTGGTGGCCTCCGTCCGGGCGGCATCCGCGCTGGGAGCGTCCAGCAGGAAGGCGAGACGGTAGTTCTGGCTGGAGATCTTGAGGAGGTCGTGGGGGAAGGAGGCCTTCTCACTCAGGTCGAAGACCATGCGCACGGTGCCCATGTTCCACTGGGAGACGCGGATGCCGGTGATGGGCGAGCCGGGAATCGCGGGGATCTTGACGGTCGCGCCGCGGTAGCGGGCATTGGGGAAGTCGACGACCCAGCGGTCGGGGCGGGCGAGGTTGAACGCGCGCGGGGCCAGGGGGCCGTCGGCGAAGACGACGAGGCGCCGGCTGGCCTCGTCGTAGCCCACCAGGCGAATGAGAGTGCTGGCCGCCCAGGCGGGCTGGTGCCCCAGGCTGCCGATGAGCAACACGAGCGCCAGAAGGGCAATCCGCAAGCGTTTCATCCCGCCATCCTTCTCTCGGAGCCGCTTTGACGACTAAAAGAACCGTCTTACCCCGCTAGCGCGCGGGGTAAACGGACTCCGTCGCGGGCGACTCGGACAAACGTGCCGCGGGGGCCCCGTTGGCCGTGTTGACGGCCTTGGGGCGCGCGGAGCTGGCGATCTCCTGGCCCTGCTGGGTCAGGCTGACCTGGCGGATGCCGTCGAACTCGGTGAGCGTGAGGGCGAAGGCGCGCAGCACGTGCTCGTTGGGTGCCGGCCGATCGGGAGGCCAAAGGATGCGGGCGATGCCGTCCTCGACTCCCCCCCAGCCGATGCCGGGATCGGCCGGGACCGAGGGGCCCAGGATGCCGTTGAGCTCGACCGGGGGACCGGCCATCAGGAGCTGGAAGCTGCCTTCGAGGGGCTGCGAGCGGTAGGCCGGAGGCAAGGGGCGGCGCAGCGGCACCAGGAATCGGCCGTCGGGAGTGGCGTAGTAGAGGGTTACCATCAGCCCCTCGCCCGCGCCGTCCAGGTAGAGGTTCTCGATGCCGGGATCGGTCGGGGTCAAGGGCGTGCTCAGATCCAGGTGCTGGCTCTCGTAGGGGTTGCCCTGCGGATCGCGTAGCTGCAAGCGCACCTCCCGGATCGTCCCCAGCGAGGCGGCCGTCTTGACCACGGCACCCGCCAGCAAGCGCTCCCCCCCGGAGCCCATGCTAGCAGGCAGCTGAAGGGAGACGTTAGCCTGCGCGTTGGAAATCCTTTGGACCTCGGCGACGGTGCCTTTCGGCAGCGTCGCCTGCAAGCCGGCCGGCGGCTGCGAAAGCGCATCCAGGATCTGAGCGAGGGCCTTCGCCTGATCCTTCGGTAGCGTGCGCTCCTCCGACACCGGAACCAGGTACATCGCCTGGGCATCCGTGTAGTAGAGCGTGATGTCCCGCGTGATCGTGCGGGTGGCCCTGAACCAGCCCCATGCCGCCCCTGCGACGAGCAGGAGCAGGATCAGCAACACGATCCCGAGGCGCTTCGGTTTGCGCTTGCGACGAGTCATGACTCCAGCCTAGCGCAAAGGCCACTGCCGCAGCAGTGACCTTCGCACGAATTAACGCCCGCGGCTGTTGCGAAAGGCCGCGCAGCGGACCTGCAGCAACGATCGGCTACTATCACCTGAAGGGCTAGACCGCCTCCAGCTCCGCGGAGAGCGACTCCGCGAGATCGTAGTTGGCCGCCACGCGCTGGACGTCGTCGAGATCGTCCAGCCGCTCCATCATCCGGAGCACCTTGCGCGCCACGTCGGCCTCCGTGATCTCCTGGAGGTTGGACGGCACGTCCGCCACCTCCGAGGACGCCACGACGTAGCCGGCCGCCAGGACCGCGTCCTGGACCTTCTCGAGGTCGGCCGGCTCGGTGAGGATCTCGAAGGAGTCGCCGTGGTTGATGACGTCCAGGGCGCCCGCTTCCAGGGCGGCGAGCATGAGCTCGTCCTCGTTCACCTCGCCCTCGTCGTCGGGCACCAGGATCTGGCCCCGCTCGTCGAACATCCAGCCGACGCAGCCGGTTTCGCCCAGGTTGCCGCCGAACTTGGTGAAGACCGCCCGGAGGTCGCCCGCCGTGCGGTTGCGGTTGTCGGTCAGCGCCCGGATGAGCACGGCCACGCCCGCGGGGCCGTAGCCTTCGTAGCGCAGCTCCTCGAGGGTATCGGCGCCGTCGGCTCCGGCTCCCTTGGCGATCGCCCGCTTGATGTTGTCGTTGGGCACCCCGGCGGCCTTGGCCCGGTCAATGGCTTGCCGCAGCCGGAAGTTCCCCTCCGGATGCGGGCCCCCGTGCCGCGCCGCCACGATGATCTCGCGGCTCATCTTGGTGAAGACCGCCCC